>NZ_JBIUXR010000002.1:0-796780 GCF_044744085.1 Streptomyces sp. NPDC087428 | reverse complement strand
TCCGTCAGGAGCGCGGCATGCGGGCGCCCGGTCTCGGCGGTGTCGACGGGCGCCTGGCCGCCGCAGTGGCCGGGCTGCTGTCGAACATGCCGTGGGTCGCGGTGTCGTGGTCGGAGGCCGGCACGTTCGCGGCGGAGATCCGCGAGCTCACGGATTCGGTGCGCTCGATCATCGCGCCGGACCCGGCCGTCGACCGGGGCCGGCGGATCGGGAACTGCCCTGCGATGGATCCGTCCGGGACGCTGTGCGGCGCCGTGCTGTGGCTGCCCCGGGGCGAGAAGGCCGTGCGGTGCGAGTGGTGCGACACCCGGTACCCGCCCTACGTCTGGGGCCAGTTGAAGGCATGGATGACCGAGGACGCGCGGGCCGATAATGCTGCCTGACGCTTGCCCTGGAACAGTAGTGTCCTATAGAGTCGGACGCGTGCCAGAGAATACATGGCGCGAACGGTTCGAGGTTGAGCAACAGCGACACCGCGACCTGCTGGAAGAGATCTCCGCCAGCGCCCGAAGACGGGCCGCAGCTCTCGAAGAGGGAGTGGCGGAACTCGGAACGAAGAGCGCCGTGGCGCGAGCCGTCGGCATCGACGTGAGCGCAGTAAGAAGATCCATCCGCGAGTACGGGGCGGCCACCCTACGGTCACCCGACTCCCCGACCACAACTGCATAAGGCCCGCAGCAGGCGGGCCGCCCCCGGCCAGGCGACCCTACCGCCCGCCGGGGACTACCACTTCCCACGAACGAGATGAGACCTCGTCATGGACAACCGGCATCTTCCCATGCCCGCGGCCACCACCGCGATGACCCCCGCGCAGCAGCTCAACGAGCGCTTCGCCACCATCTACGCCCAGTTCCAGCCCCGCATCGTCAACCTCGTCCAGCGCGAGGTCCGCGGCGGGAACACGCACCTCGCCGAAGACCTCACGGCCGACGCCTTCTACCGGGCATGGCTCGACTTCCACAAGTGCCAGGCCACCACCGACGCCCAGCTGTACGGATGGCTCGCCACCCTCGCCAGGCGCACGGTCATTGCCCACTACCGGGCGAAGAGGAACACCGCCGAGGTCCCCGCCGACACCGGCCACTGGCAGTACAGCAACCGCGAGATGTGCACCGGCCCCGGCGGCACGTACACCCCCACCGCTACCGGCTTCCGCACCGCGGCCATCGGCAACGGCGACTCCGACCCGGACATGGACGAGGCCCTCCGCCGCGTCCGCGCCGGCCGCCCGGCGGTCGCGGCATGACGACGCCCCTCGTCCTCAGCGACGACACCCGCACCCTCCTCGGCCGCCTCGCCGCCACCCTCCAGACCCAGCGGCCGAACGCCGAGATGCACGAAGAGATCCGCCTCGCCCGCTGCCTGGTCCTCGCCGAGCAGCTGTACGGCCCCACCGAGAAGGCGTTCGCCGCCGAGCAGGACCTCCTCGCCGCCGCCCCGCCCGTCCGGCACAGCCAGACCCGCGGCGAGTACGCCGCCCTCCTCCGCCTCATCGCTCAGGGGGTGAGCGCATGAGTGTTGACACCAGCGCCCTGCATCAGCCGCTGCTCGATCCTGCGGACGACCCCGCCCCCTGGGTTCCGCCGCTCGACCTTGCGCTCGACCTCGCCCGCGCGACCCTCGCCGAGCACGGCACCGCGAACATCCACGACCCCGCCGCCATGCTCGTCGCCGCCGTCCACCTGGGGATGCGTCTCCGCGCCCTCGTCGCCGCCCTCGACAAGGAGGCCAGCCGATGAGCGACGACACCCCCACCGTGGCGCCGTTGCCACGCCGCAACTCGGATGGCACGGTCACCGTCACCACCCTGGATGCCGGAGACGTCCGGTTCCTGTGCCCGTCGTGGTGCACGTTCCAGCACGGCTACCGCTTCCCGCCGGCCAAGGCGGAGATCACCCACAACAGCGAGCCCGTGTGGGCCCTGGCGGACACCCCGGAGCACGGCCCGACCAGCCTCGTCGAGGTCGCCCTCGTGCAGTGGCCGTTCAGTGACCGCCCGCAGGTCTGCCTGTCCGTCGAGACGGATGACGGGCACCTGGAGGTCGGCCCGACCGGTGCACACCGGATCGCCGCCGCCCTCCGCAAGCAGGCCGACCACATCGACACCATGGTCGACCAGCTGATCAGCCTGCGGGCCGAGGTGACCGGCCGATGAAGAAGGACCCGCTCCTGTGGGGCGCCCTGGTCGCCGTCCTCGTCGTCCTCGCCTCCGCCGAGTACGACCTGGCCCGCGCCTGCGGCTTCGGAACCTACGTCGCCGCCGGTGTGCCCGGCGCCCTCGACATCTACGCCGTCAAGGCACTACGGGCGAAGCGCGACGTCACCGCCGCCGTCATCGCCCTGATCCTCGTGAACGCCGCCTCGCACCTGGTGAGCTCCGACATCCTTCCGGTGAAGTGGCCGCTCGTCGTCGCCGTGTCCGCGATCGCCCCGCTCGTCCTGTGGCGCGTCCACCGGCTCAGCGAAGAACCAGCCGTGGCAGAGACGGCCACGGTTGGCGAGCCGGAGCCGACCACGGTCGTGACGGCCATCGTGGATGACCACCCTGTCGAGCCGCCCGCACCCCAGCGGTACGGCGACCCGGTGGTCATCCGCCCGGCACCCGAGGTGGTACCCGCCGGCGCCGACTTCCTCCCGATCGTCGCCCCCGCGGTGACCACCGAGGTGACCATCGAACGCGTCGCCGAGGAGCCCCAGCAGGCGGTCACACGGCCCGCCATCGAGACCGCGTGGAAGATGCTCGACTGGTCATCCCTCGGCACCACCGATGACCACCAGCGCCCGGCCGAACTGACCGGCAGCGTGGCCGCCGCAGAGCCCCGCCAAGTGGTCACCGTCCCGGTCACCATCACCCCCACTGAGCTGCGGCGACAGGCCCGCAAGCTCAACCGGGAAGTGGTCACCACCACCAACAAGCCCGTGACCATCGAACGCCTCCGCGAGGAGTACGGCCTCTCCCGCCGCGAAGCGACCGAGCTCCGCCGCGACGTCGTCGGAAGCGGCCGGTCATGATCACCTACCACTCGCTCGGCTACTACGGCCTCTTCGCCGCCCTCGGCGCCGTCCTCCTCCTGACACTGCTGCCCAACGGGTCCCGTGCGCACCGCCTGCTCTCCCGTGCGCTCCTCGCCTCGCTCCTCATCACCGCCGCCATCGTCGGCCTCTCGTACTGAAGGACCACACCGTGAAGACGTCGCTCCTCGCCGCCATCGACACCGCCCACACCCACACCATGGCCGCCCCGCCCGCCGCCGGCGCCCCCAGCGGATCCGTCCCCATCTCCGTCCTCCTGATCATCGCCCTGTCCGGTGTGGCCTGGTGGATGTTCAAGCACGGCGACAAGACCAAGAAGCTCCACCTCATGCCCGGCTTCGTCTGCGTCGGCCTCGGACTGTCCATGTCCGGCACCCAGATCGGCACCATGGTCAACCAGCTGTTCGGCACCTTCGCCCAGATGATCGCCTCCTTCGCCAGCAACGCCTGACCATGACCACCGAGTCCGAGGCCGACACCCTCGAACTGCCGCCCGTCCCCGAGTTCGGGACCGGGCGGCCCCGGTGGGCAGCCCAGCGCATCCACCCCCGGCGCCTCGCCCGCGGCCACCTCACCCAGTGGGCCCGGCTCCGCGCCTGGACGATCGCCGCCGGCCACCCGGCCCGCGGGAAGACCGTCACCGCCCGCACCGCCGGGCTCGCCTTCGCCGCACTCCTCGCATGGCGCACCGGCCACCAGCAGCCCCAGCTCCTCGCCCTCGCGGCCAGCGCCTACACCGTCACCGCCTGGCGGGCCGGCCGCCCCGTCCCCCCGACCCCACCAACCGAAGAGGAGCTACGCCGCCGAGTCGTCCTCGGCGTCCAGCAGCTGCTCGGCGACGACCCCGCCGTGTTCGTCCGCGACGTGTACGACGCGTTCCGGGCCCGCCCCGCCGCCGCCCACCTCGACGACACCCGGCTCCGCGCCGTCCTCCTCGGCTGCGGCATCACCATCCACCGCAGCGTCCGCGTCAGCCCCACCAAGACCGGCAACAGCGGCATCAAGGCCGCCGACATCGAAGCCCTGCTCTCCCCCGCACCCGTAGTAGCCCCTTCCGAGGCTGTAGACGCAGGTCAGCAGTCCACAGAAGAGGCCGTAGACCGTGCGTAGACCGCCCCGTAGACCACCCAAGGAGGGCCCGATGAGCCGCCAGACCGACTGGTTTCGGATCTACGACAGCGCGCCCGTCACCGACATCGACCCGGCCGCCCCGTACCGCAAGGACCGCAGCTACGACCGCGGGGCCACGTGGGAGGACGCGCCCGAGATGAGGGGCGAGCACCTGAAGTTGGAAATGACCGAGACCCTGCTCGCCAATCTCACGATCGGCATTCGCGACGGCGTCGTCGTCATGCAGAACCCCCACCCCATGGGTGGCCTCATCCGATACACGCCCATCCGCTGACCTGACGGCTGCCCGATCCGCCCGTGCCAGACGGGCGGTGAGGGGGCCAGCCAGCCCCGCATCACACCCAAGGAGAACCCCATGGCACTGACCAACTACCAGTGGACCGCCACCGGCACCGACACCAAGACGGGAGAGCCCGCCACCGGATCCGGCGCCGTCGAAGCGGAAACCCCGAGGGAGGCCGAGGCGATGGTCCTCGGCTTCTGCAAGGGCAAGGACATGCAGCCCACGGACATCGTCCTCACGTACACCCGCAACAGCTGACACACCCAGGGCGGCCGACTCACTGCCAGGCGACCGGCCGCCCCGGGCCCCATCCCCAACCACGAGACAGGACCACGATCATGGCACTCGACCCGATCACCATCGACGAACTCCGGCGCCGCAACGAGGAGTCGCAACAACAGAGGGACGCCGAGAAAGCTGCCGAGGCGAAGTAGGTGTAGCCACACCGGGGCCCCTGCCGTTGTAGTGACGGCCGGGGCCTCCGCGCGCGCGGAAGCGGCACACTGGACGCATGCCGCTCCTCGTCGACCTCTATGCCGCCCAAGCCGCCACCGGCATCAAGCCCGGCACCCTGCGCGTCTGGCTCCACCGCAGGAAGCTCACCCACCACGGCCACGACCGCGCCGGCCGAGCCCTCATCGACCTCAACGAACTCCCCGCCACCCTCACCGCCGAGGCAGCTTGACCAGCACGATCAGCCGGTGTAACACTCAAGGGGCGTCCGGCATGCCTACACACCGCCGACACCCCACAGGCCCCGCCCACACGGACGGGGCCTTCGCCATGCCCGGAGGCTCACCCCATGACCACCACCGCCCAGCACCTGATCGCCTATCGCAGAGAGCTCAACGACGGCGGCCTCACCTTCGACCTGGTCGATGAGCTCGTCAAGAGCGCCGCCCAGACCCTTGTCGCGAACGAGGGCCTCCGGACCCTGTCCCCGGATCCCATCCGCATCGTCGTCTGCGCAGCCACGGGCCACCAGGCACAACAGTGGGTCAACAAGCACAACCTGTACCCGCGGCAGGTCCTCATCGCCAAGAACCCCGACGCACTCCATGGCCTCACCGACTTCGCGGTGGTCACCCTGCCCGGCTTCGAGACACGTCTGGACGCCCAACGAATCACCGAGGTCCTCAAGGCCATGCACGGCGGGGACTTCACGGACCAGTACGCCAACCCCTCCATGATCGGGACCGCCCCAGGGCGCTTCTGACCCACCACCCCACACCCAGGGCCCCCATGCCCCACCGCACCCCCAGGGGACCCCCCATGCCCACTCGGCCCCCCACCCGGTGCGCTGAGCCCGGCTGCTCCACCCTTGTCCCCAAGGGCCGCTGCGAGGCTCACCAGCGCACCCCATGGGGAGGCAGGGACGACAAGGCAGCCCGATACGGCATCAGCTCAGGTTCATGGCGATCACTCAAAGCCAAGGTCACACGACGTGACAACGGCTGCTGCTACCGATGCGGCATCGACCAGGCCGAGATCAAGCGCGACGATCCCGAGGCGCTCGACCACGTGCTCGACCACATCACGCCCATCTTCGAGGGCGGATCAGCGACCGACATGGACAATCTCGGACTCCTCTGCGAGCCCTGCGACACCCTCAAGAGCAAATCAGAGGCCCTGAGAGCAAATCAGGCCCGAAAGCGGGCCCGCTGAGCCCAAAAACGAGCGTCCAGGAGGCCAAAATGAACGCCCAGATGACCACCACGGTCCGCCTGGCGACCCTCATCCCAGGTGGAGAGGTCATCGAGACCGCTATCGGCACGCTGACCGTGCCCGTCAGGGACGGCGCAGTCGCCCTGGACGACCTCCACAAGGCTCTCGGAGGCATGCTGCGCAAGGCCAGCGATCACCTGCTCAGCGGTGCCCCGGACGGCTTCGAGCTAGCTCCCCCGGGGGTAGGGGAGTCCAGATCTTGAGGTTGATCGTCTGGGGCCCCGGCGCCGTCAGCTCGGGACACGCGTGAACAGATAGCCGCATAGGGGGTCTGTCATGGCGAGGACCGCCGAGCCCGCGAAACTGCGCCTCCTGAAGGGCCGTTCGGACGGCAAGGACGCCGCCGGCCGCACGGTGAACCCGGGGCCGGCCTTCAAGCGGATCCCGCCCGCGGCTCCCGAGTGGCTGAGCGAAGAGGCCGCGGCCGAGTGGGACCGCGTGCTGCCGGGGCTGTCCCGGCTGGAGCTGCTCAAGCCCGAGGACCGGGCGGCGCTGGCCGCGTACTGCGAGGCCTGGGCGATGTTCCGCGAGGCGACCGAGACGGTGCAGCGGGACGGGCTGACGATCGAGGCGAAGCAGGGCACCCTCGCGCACCCGGCGGTCGGCATTGCGCGAGCGGCCGGGCGCGAGCTGCGCGCGTGGGCCGCGCACTTCGGCCTGACTCCCAGCACGGAACAGGCCCTGGCGAGGGGGTCGGAGAATGAGCCGGACCCCGACAACCCGTTCGGGTAAGAACCCTCGCGCCGCATACCTGGACACCGAGCTGCTGGAGCGGCTCAAGCTGTCACCCGAGGTGGCCTGGTATCTGGTCGAGCGCGGGATCCCGCTGCCCGACTGCCCGCCCCTGATCAAGACCCCCGAGCCGCGGGACGTCCCCGGCGCCCAGTTCGACCCGGCTCGGGTCGACAAGGTGCTGAACGCGTTCCAGCAGCTACGGCACACGCAGGGGGAGCTGGCCGGTCAACCGCTGCGCCCGGACCCGTGGCAGGTCGCGTACATCCTCGCCCCGATCTTCGGCTGGGTCCGGTGGGACGACGACGCGGCGATGCACGTGCGGATCATCCGCGAGGTCTATGTCGACGTGCCGCGGAAGAACGGCAAGACCACCTTGGCCGGCGGGATCGCCCTGTACTTGATGGCGGCGGACGGCGAGCCCGGCGCGCAGGTCATCACCGCGGCCACGACGAAGGAACAAGCGCGGCTGTTGTTCGGCCCGGTCAAGGCGATCGTGGAGAAGTCGCCGGCGCTCAAGCGGGTCATGCAGCCGCTGGCCGGTGTGATCCTGCACCCCAAGTCGGACTCCTACTTCAAGCCGGTGTCATCGCTCGCGGGCGCGCAGCACGGGTTGAACCTGCACGGCGGCATCGTCGACGAGCTGCACGAGCACAAGACGCCCGAGCTGGTCGAGACGATCGAGACCGGCACCGGCTCTCGGCGGCAGCCGCTGATCTTCATCATCACGACTGCGGACGCGGGTAAGCGGGAGTCGGTGTACTCCCGGAAGCGGGACCGCATTGAGCAGCTGGCGCGCGGTGCCTACGAGGCCCCGGCGGTCTACGGTGTCGTGTTCGCTGCGGAGAAGGGCGACGATCCGCACGCCGAGTCGACGTGGAAGAAGGCGAACCCCGGCTACGGGGTGTCGCCGACGCGGGCGGCCCTGGCGGTCGCCTCCGACAAGGCCAAGCAGTCGCCGGCCGAGCTCGCCCAGTTCCTGCGCCTGCACCTCGGCATCCGCACCAAGCAGGTCACCAAATTCCTGACCCTGGAGTCGTGGACTGCGAACGGGGCGCTGGTCGACGAGGAGAAGCTGAAGGGGCGCGAGGCCTACGGCGGCCTCGACCTCGGCGCCGTATCCGACCTGAACGCGCTCTGCTGGCTGCTCCCGGACGACCGGGACGACAGCCTGGACATGGTGCTCCGCTTCTGGACACCCGAGGACAACATCGAGGCGCTGGACCGTCGGACGGCGGGGAACGCCTCGGTGTGGGTTCGTGAGGGCTGGCTGAAGACGACGCCGGGCAACGTCACCGACTACACCGTGATCGGCACTCAGATCCGCAAGGACCTCGGCCATTTCGATGTGAGGTCGCTGGGCTTTGACCGCTGGTCATCCACTCCGCTGACCAATGATTTGGAAGGCGAGCGGGCGCCGATGGTCGGTGTGGGCCAGGGGTACAAGAGCATGTCGCCCGCGCTGAAGGCGGTACAGCGGCTGCTCTTGCAGGGTGCGGCGGCGGGTGCGCGGCCGATGCTGCGGCACGGCGGGAACCCGGTCATGGCGTGGATGGTCGACAACCTCGCGGTCGCCATGGACCCGGCCGGGAACGTGAAGCCGGACAAGGCGAATGCCGGAGACAAGATCGACGGCGTCAGTGCCCTGTGCGACGCCATGTCCGAGGTCCTGGCTCGGCCGCCGAAACGCGTCAGCGCGTATGAGGACTCCGAGTTCGAAGTGATCTGAGAGGAGGCGGCGTATGCCCTGGTGGCGTCGCAGTAAGGGGGCCTCCGGTCAGGTCATCGACCAGTCCGGCGCCCTGGTCCCCATCAAGAGCGAGCAGTTCGACGACCTGGCCGAGCTCGGCCGGTACGTCACCGATCATGGCATCCGGGTGGTGGACCCCGGCGTTCCGCTGTCCAACTACGCGGGCACCGCAGCGGCGATGAACGTGTGGCAGACCCAGCCGTCGGTGCGCAAGGTCGTCGACTACATCGCCAGGGCCCTGTCGACGATCCCCTGGAACGTCTATGAGCGGGTCTCGGACACGGACCGGCGCAGGGTCACCGATCACCCGCTGGCCCTGCTGCTGGCGAACCCGGCCCCGGCGGTCCCGCCGTCGCGGCTGTGGCACTCGGTCATCGTGGACTGGCTCATCCACGACCGGTGGTGCATGCAGGTCCTGCCCAACGCCGATACACCGTCGGGGTGGGAGTTGCGCCGGAAGCCAGCCCGGCGAATGCACGTCCTGGCGGACGACGACGACCAGCCCGACGCCCTGTATCTGATCTCCTCACGCGGGCCCGCGCAGGTGGTCCCGCTGCCCGCCCCGTACCTGTTCGATCACGGGTACGCGACAGTCGGCGCCGATGGCACGTCGCCGATGGAGACCCTGTGTCAGATCCTGGCTGAACAGAACGAGGCTGTGGAGTACCGCCGCTCGGTGTGGAAGAACGGCGCCCGGGTGCCGGCCGTGATCGAGCGCCCAGCCGACGCACCGAGCTGGTCAGCGACGGCAAAGGCGAGATTCCAGGCGGCGTTCAACACATTCATGGGCCGCGGTTCGGCCGCCGGCGGAACGCCGATTCTGGAAGACGGCATGAAGCTGGTGACCGTCGAAGCCTTCAAGCCGGTGGACACGCAGGACATCGAGGGCCGCAAGCTCACCGACGCTGAGGTGGCCAGCTCGTACCACATTCCGCCCGAGCTGGTCGGCGCGCGCGAGGGCACGTTTTCCAACCTGGACGCGTTCCGGCAGATGCTCTACACGCACAGCATCGGCCCGGACATCACGATGCTGCAGGACGTCCTGAACACCATGCTCGTCCCGCTGATCGCCGGGCCCGGCTCGAACCTCTACATCGAGGCGAACGTCGAGGCGAAGCTGCGCGGCAGCTTCACCGAGCAGGCCATGCTGCTGCAGACCGCGGTCGGCGGCCCATACATGGTTCGAGCCGAAGCGCGGGCGACGATGAACCTGCCGTACCTCAAGGGCACCGACGAGCTGATCACGCCGCTGAACGTGGTGGTGGGCGGCCTTGCGTCGCCGACGGACACGGCTCCGCCGCCGTCGCTCCCAAAAGGTCAGGGCCGCCCCGCGTGAAGGCGCAGGAGCGGCCGGAGGATCTGGGGACGTTCGCGGCCGAGCGGGACGCGTACACCGCTGCGCTCACCGGGTGGGCGCAGCGCCAGGCGGACGCGCTGCTGTCCGCTGCCGACGCGAAGGCGGACGGCCCGCCGGACTTCTACGGCCTGTGGGCCGCGTCATCGCCGGAGCGGCAGGCGCAGCTCGCTGCGCTGATGCAGGGGTACGGGTTCCGTCTCGCGCAGATCGGCGCCTGGGACGTCCTCGGCGTCTGGAACCCCGAGGCGGACGGCTGGGACCCGGTGGTGATGGAGGCGTGGCTGGCGAAGGCCGCCGCCTCGCACGCCGCCGAGTACGAGGGCGCGGCGTACACCGCGGCGACGTCGGCCGTTGCCGATGAGGGCGACTGGCGGGACAACCTCCGTACCGGGCTGGGGCACTGGGTGACGGCTGCTGCAGTGCGGGCGGTGACGTCGGCGACCGAGGCCAGGTCGTTCGGCTCGCACGACGCGGCCGGCGCATCGGGCCTGTCCCACAAGGTCTGGGTCCTCGGCGGGACGAACCCGCGCGCCTCGCACGTGCGCCTCAACGGCGACTCCGTCCCGCTCGGGACCACGTTCGGCAACGGGCTGCGCTGGCCCGGGGACGCGAACGGGGACGCGGCCGAGACCGCGAACTGCAACTGCCGACTCGACTACACCCGAGAGGGGCCCTGACCATGACCAAGCCCAGCGTCGGCCGCATCGTCCACTACGTCAGCTACGGCACCCCCGGCGGCGAGTACACCTCGCAGTGCCGGGCCGCCATCGTCACGGCGACAGACCCGACCCCTGACGACGTCCCCGAACCGGGGCAGGTCTTCGCAGACCTGGCGGTCCTCAACCCCGGGGGCCTGTTCTTCAACCGGCTGTGCCTGCAGGACGAGGCCGATCACACCGGCGGCACCTGGCACTGGCCCGAGCGCGAGGAGGGCTGACCGTGCCCCGCACCAAGGAATGCACCGCCCGGATCAAGGCCGCCGGGCCTGCCGACGGGCTCGCCGCGGGCCAGTTCCGGGCGATCGTCTCGGTGTTCGGCAACGAGGACTCCATGGGCGACGTGATCACCCCGGGCGCTTTCGCTCAGGTCCTCGCCGAGTGGAAAGCGTCCGGCGATCCGATCCCGGTCGTGTGGTCCCACCGGTGGGCCGACCCGTTCTCCCACATCGGGAGCGTCCTGGAGGCGAAGGAAACGCCGGACGGCCTGGAGGTCCTCGCGCAGATCGAGGACATGGACACCAACCCGACCGCGAAGCACGTGCACGGCCTGCTGAAGGGCCGCCGCATCAAGCAGTTCTCGTTCGCCTACGAGGTGGCCGAGGGCGGCTGGGTCGAGACCGACGACACCGCCCGATTCCCGTGGGGCGAGTACTACGAGATCAAGCGGTTCGCCGCGCTGTACGAGGTAGGCCCGTGCCTGGTCGGTGCGAACCAGCAGACCGAGCTGCTCGCCGCGAAGGCTGCCGATCTAGTCCGCGGCGCGAAGGCCGGCCGGGTGCTCAGCCAGTCGAACTACGACGCGCTCACCGCGGCCTACGACTCGATCGGTGACGTGCTCGCTTCGGCCACACCGGAGAAGACCCGGCAGAAGACTTCCCCGCCCGCGCCCGCGGCCGGGGCCACACCCGAGCAGGAGACCGGCCAGCAGTCGCCCGAGGAGACCGCCGCCGCCGATGAGGCCGCCGCGAAGTCGCCCGCGCTCACGCCCGCCCAGGTATCCGCATGGGTCACCGCTCAGAATCTGATGACCATGAGGAGTACAGGATGACGCTGCGCGAGAAGCTGCAGGCGCTGCTGAAGGAAGCGGCGGACATCGTCGCGAAGGCGGCCGCCGAGGAGGGCCGGGAGTTCACCGAGGACGAGGTGGCCCGGATCAACGAGCTCAAGGCCGAGACCGGCGACCTGGCCGTGAAGGTCAAGGCCGCCGATGACGCCCAGGCCGCGGCCGCCGAGATGGCCGGCAAGGCCGCCGACCGGCCCGCGCCGAAGCTGAGCGGGGTGAAGGACCGCGACGAGGCGGCCGACGTCGCCACGTTCGGCGGCCGGTTCACCAAGTCCGGGCTGTACGAGGAGTTCCGCAAGTCCAACCCGTCCGGGGTCGGGCGGGGCTCCCCGGTCGACATCGGCCGCGTGCGCATCGGGACGATGAAGGAGTGGCTGGCCTCCCGCAAGGCCACCGCCTCCCCGCTGCAGGTCGCCCTCGGCCACGTGGCTCCGATCCGGATGCCGATGGTCGACCAGGTCGACCGCGACAACCTGACGATCCTCGACCTCATCAGCCGCGGTGAGACCGCCGGGAACTTCGAGTACTTGCAGGTCACCGGAGTTACCCGCAACGCCTCTGTGGTCGCGGACGAGATCCTGCCGGGCGACGCGAACGTGAAGCCCACCAGCACCATGCAGACCTCGCTGGCCGACGCGAAGGTCTACACCTACGCCGACGGCTACGACGTCACGAACTCCCTGCTGTCCGACGCCCCGGCGCTCGCCACCTACATGGACGGCGAGCTGGAATACAGCCTGGACTCGGTCATCGAGGACAAGCTGCTGAACGGCACGGGCACGGGTGGTGAGCCGCGCGGCCTGCTCCACACCACCGGTGTGCAGGAGCTGGAGTACACCCCGGGCTCGGACGCCATGTCCCAGGTCAAGGCGATCCGCCGGGCGATCACGAAGATCACCACGTTGCCGGGCGGGAACGTCACCGCCGCGCTGATGTCGCCTGAGGACGACGAGGCGTGGGACCTGCTGCAGGACACTACGGACCGGTTCATGGGTCAGGGCCCTTTCGGCCAGGGCCCGTCCACCAGCTGGGGCCGCACCCGCGCCCTCTCGCAGCGCCTCGCCCCGGGAACCGTCATCCTCGGCGACTGGCGGCAGATCGCGCTCCTCGACCGCGAGGGCCTGTCCGTGATGGCGTTCAATCAACACCGGGACTACGCGCAGCGGAACCTCGTGTACGTGCGCGCCGAGCTGCGCGCCGCACAGGTCATCTGGAAGCCGAACCGGATGATCGTCGTGAAGCCGGCGGGGGCTGGTAGCTGATGCCCGCCCACAAGATGATCGCGGTCGACGGGATCCGGTACCGGCCGGAGGACGCCCCGCGGGCGCACGCCCGTCCGGCCGCCGACGGGCCGCTCAGCATGGCGCAGGCCGAACCGGCCGCCCCGGTGGCCGTGTTCGATCCGGCCGCGCACGACGTGCCTGCCGTGCTGGCACACCTCGCCGACGCCGACGAGGACGAGACGCAGCGGGTCCTGGCCGCCGAGGCCGCCGGGAAGAACCGCAAGACGATCCTGGAGGCTGGCGCATGAGCGACGCATTCATGGTGACGCTGGACGGAGCCGCGCCGAAGCGCCGGTTCCTCACGGCGGACACCGCGGTCGGCGGCCAGGCGGTCATGCGCCTGGCCATCGCCGGAGAGATCCCGGTCGGTGTCACCGACGCCACCGACATGGCCGACGAGACTGAGTTTCGGTTTGTCATCGGCGGCCGCGCGGTCTGGCAGGTCGAGGCCGGAGCCGCCGTAGCCCCCGGCGACTTCGTCGCGGCCGGTGCTGCTGGCCGCGCCGTGCCGGTCGCCGAGGGCGACCGGTACGCCGTGGCCATGGCCCTGGACGTGGGAGTCGCCCCTGCCGGGTCGGTGCCCGGCACGATGATCCGGGTCGCTCCGCTGCGCACGGTCGGCCTCGGTGCCGGTGGTGGTGGTGGTGGCGGGTCGACAGCGTGGGCCGACATCACGGGGAAGCCGGCCACGTTCCCGCCCGCCATCGGCGCGACAGCGTCGACCGCGGTCGCGGGCAACGACCCTCGGCTCACCGCCGGTGCGGCCGCGACTGCCACGGTGCGCGCGATCGGCACCGCGGCCACCACCGCCGCTGCCGGTGACCACACCCACACCGGACTGACCGCCGACGCGGCGGCCGGTACAGCCTCGATCCGGACCCTGGGCACCGCGGCCACTTCGGCGGCCGCGGGCAACCACACGCACACCGGGCTGCTCACCGGCACAGCGACGGCGGTGAACAACTCCACCGCCACCGACGCGGCCGGAGCCGTCACCGACTTCAACGCCCTGCTCGCCGTGCTCCGCACCCGCGGCATCATCACGGGGACCTGAGATGGCGGCGGCCGAGCCGTACCTGGCTGACCCCGCCGAGCTCGCCACGTTCCTGAAACTCCCGCCCGATGACCTGCGGCTGCTGGCCGCGCTGCGGGCCGCCACCCGGCGGTTCCGCGGCGCGGTCCGGCACCCGGTCTCCCTGGTCACCGACGACACGGTGCACCTGGACGGAACAGGGCGGGCACTCCTGCATCTGCCGGCCGCCCCGGTCGTCCGGCTCGGTGACGTCCTGGTCGACGAGCAGCTGCTCAACGGCGTACGGGCAAAGCGCCGCTCGGGCGTGCTGCTGCACCCGAGCGGGTGCTGGCCGGACTGGGCAGAGATCACGGTCACCTACGACCACGGCCACGCCACCGTCCCGGAGGAAGTCGCCGAGGCGGTCATCGACCAGGCTCGGGCGATCTACCGCCTGGACCCGGCGATCCAGCAGATCACCACCGGCACCGAATCCGTCAGCTTCGCGGCGACGGCGGCGGTGGGGATCACCTCGCAGTGGCAGGCTGCGGTCGAGGCGAACCGCCTGAACCGGGGGGACGACGCCTGATGACGATCGACAACCCGCTGCGGCGGGACACCGTCACCGTCATCACTCGCGTGCTGGTCGGTGAGGACGAGCGCGGGCAGGACGTCTACGAGGACCAGGAGCGCGACGTCGACCACTGCAACATGCAACCCGTCTCCTCGACCGAGGCGACGGATGACCGGGTCCAGGTCGTCACCCGGTGGCGCCTGGCCGGACCCCCGGACATGGGCCTCACGAACATGTCCAAGGTCAGGCACGGCGGCGTGCTGTACGAAGTCGACGGCGAGCCCGGCGTATTCGGATCGTTCGGTGGCCTGCTCGACCACATTGAGGCATCCCTGAAGGTGGTGACCGGATGAGCGGCATTCGCTTCGAGTTCGACCCGCGGTCCCTCCCCGAGATCATGCGTTCCGAGCCGGTGCGCGCCGAGCTCAAACAGGAGGCGGACCGCATCGCGTCGCTGGCCCGGTCCATCGCACGGTCCGAGATCGGCGAGGAGTTCGCCGCCTCGATCGAGGTAGTGCAGGAGATCCGGCCCCGGGGCCGGCCGACGGCCGCGGTGGTCGCCGACCGGGAGGACGCCACCGACCACGAGCACGGCACCTCGAGCACCCCGCGCCGCCGGGTGCTGGGCCGCGCCGCACACACCCGCATTGACGGGGTCACGTGATGTGGGCGGACATCGAGCTGGCCGTGATCAGCGGTGTCCGCGCGCGCCTGCCCGGGGCGCGGGTCACGGATGAGCTGCCCGACAAACTGGAGACCCGGCTCCCGCTGGTGTGGGTGCGGGTCATGGGCGGCGGCGACGACCGCGTCACTGACACCGCCACCGTGGACGTGCAGACGTTCGCCGCGACCAGGGCGGCTATGTGGGAGCTCGCCGAGCAGGCCCGTACCGCCGTGCACGCCCTGGCCGCCACACACGATTCCGGGCAGCGCGTGGTCATCGACGACGTGACCACTGCGGCCCGCCCGGCCGAGGTCCCCTACGGCAATCCCGGAGTGCGGCGCGCGGTCGCCTCCTACGAGGTGGCCACCCGCGAGCGCGCGGCCACCTGACCTAGCCCAACACTCCGGCCCCGCGGCGTCCGCCCGGGGCCATCGTCATGAAAGGGGCCCGGTATGCCGGCCGCCGATTTCACTGCTCTCGCAGCGCTCAAGACCTCACTCATCCGCAAGGCGCTCAGGTACGCGATCTTCGCGGCGGATGCCGACGCCCCCGCCGTTGAGACCCCGCTCGATCCGGCGGGCATCCTGCAAACCCTGCCCGCCGGATACCACCCGGTTGGCTTCACCACCACCGACGGCGTGACGTTCTCCGGCGACCTGTCGAATTCGGACGTCGAGTCCGGGCAGTCGGCGAGCCCGACCCGGTCCGACGTCGAGACGGACATCCAGACCGCCCAGTGGGTCCCGCAGGAGACGAACAACGCGGCGCTCGCCCTCTACGAGAACCTGCCGCTGTCCGGTGTCGACGCACTGCCGGACATCGGCACGGCGGCGTGGACCTGGTCCCGGCCGCTCGTTCCGCCGACGCTCTACCGGCGTCTCCTGTTCGTCGCCGAGGACCTCAACAAGCTCACCGGCGAACCCCTGTACATCGTGCGTCACTTCCCCAGCGCGCTGCGCTCGGGCCGTGAGGACGAGCAGTGGACCCGCACCGCCGAGATCGCCCGAGGCGTCACCTACCAGGCCTACGTGGACGAGGCGGTCGGCACTGACGTCAAGACCTGGATCGACGGCCCCGGCTGGCGAGCGTTCGCCGCGCAGTCCGGCGGTTCCGGCGGCGGTTCGTGACTGCCGCCCGCAAGCCGGGTGCGGGGAGGCAGGCACGGGTGAGCCCTGCCGCCCCGCACCCCTCACCCGCTCACCCGCAGCCCACCCAGAAGCGAGAGAAGACCATGAGCAAGCCCAACCGCAAGCGCTACAAGCTGTCCGAGGTCAAGGCCCAGTACACCGAGGCGGTGGGCGGCGACCAGGTCGAGTTCGAGACTGACAAGGGCGACGTCCTCACCTTCCCCCACCCGCTGTTCGCGGACGATGACTGGACCGAAGCGGTCGACGGCGCGGAGTCCTCGAAGGACAAGGCTCTCGCCATCCTGGGCAGCGAGCAGTACGACCTGTACGCGGCGGCCGGGCACGCGGACGGTGACATCGGGTTGCTGTTCCTGGCCGTGCAGCAGGACATGCAGGGCCAGATCAAGCGCCGCCCTACACGGTCCTAGACGTCCTCGGGCACTACCCCGAGGCCGTCGAGGCTGACCTGCTGCACCACTACGCCCCACGCGACCCCATCAGGGAGTTCTGGCGTAGGGAGATCACGCTGCGGAAGCTGCGCGTGATGGTCGAGCACCTGCCGCCGGACGGAGCTCTGGCACGCGCCGCGTCCCGCTCCCCGTGGACCAGCACCGATTACCTGCTGGCCAACCTCGCCGACCAGCAGGCCCGCATGGCCACCGACTTCCGGAACGCCAACCGGTCCGAGAAGACGGCCGCCGAGCCCTACCCAGAGCCCGTCTGGCGCCCTGGGGACCCGTCGCCGAAGCAACGGGCCAAGGCCGAGGCCAAGGCCGCCCGCGAGGCCCGCGAGGGCTACCGGCGGATCGTCGCGCAGATGACACCGCAGTACGCCGACCAGGCGTAGCGCACCAAGAAGGGGTGATCTCATGCCCCGTGCGGGTGCCGTGTGGGTCGACGTCTTGCCGAACATGTCCAACTTCGGTCGGCAGTTGGACCGCGAGATCGGCGAGCCCGTTGCCCAGGCGTCCGCCCGCGCGGGCGCCCAGGGCGGCGAAGGTCTCATGTCCAGCATGAAGGCCAAGGTGCTGGTCGGTGCCGCGGCGGTCGGGGCGGCCGCCGGAGCCGTGCTCGTCAAGGGCCTCGAGCAGTCGATGGAGAAGACCAAGGCCGGCGGGAAGCTCAAGGCCCAGCTCGGCCTGACCGCGAAGGATGCGAAGCGGGCGGGTGAGGCCGCAGGGAAGTTGTACGGGGACACCGTCACCGAGTCCGTGGACGAGGCAGCGGCCTCGATCCGGGCAACCATGTCCGCCGGCCTCGCCCCGCCGAAGGCGACGACCAGGCAGCTCGCCCAGCTCGGTACCAAGGTGCAGGACCTCTCAACTCTGTTCGAAGTGGACCTGGGCCAGGCCGCGAACGCTGCCGGGCAGGCCGTGAAGAACGGGCTGGCGAAGAACGGCACCGAGGCCCTGGACGTCATGTACCGCGGCTTCCAGATCATGGGCCCGCGCGCCGACGACCTCGCCGACACGTTCAACGAGTACTCCACCATCTTCAGGTCGCTCGGCATCGACATGAAGACGGCCACCGGCCTGTTCTCCCAGGGCATGAAGGCGGGCGCCCGGGACACCGACGTCGTCGCCGACGCGCTCAAGGAATTCCAGATCCGCACGACGGACGGCAGCACCGCGTCGGCGGCCGGGTTCAAGCTCCTCGGGATGAACGCCGAGAAGGCGACGGCGATGTTCGCCAAGGGTGGCAAGGGCGCCGCCAACGGCCTGCAGAGCATCCTCGACAAGCTCCGCAGCATGAAGGACCCCGTCGACCGCAACGCGGCCGCGGTGGCCCTGTTCGGCACCAAGGCCGAGGACATGGGTCAGGCCCTGTTCAAGCTGGACCCGTCCAAGGCCGTGGCCGACCTGGGCAAGGTCGGCGGCGCGGCGAAGCAGGCCGGAGACGACCTGCGCAACAACGCCGGCGCGAAGTTCGAGTCCTTCAAGCGCAAGGCGCTGATGGCGATCGGGGACACCACCGCCAAGTACGTCCTGCCTCGCCTGATGAAGTTCGGCGGCGTCCTGAACGCCGACGTCCTACCCAAGCTGGTGAAGTTCGGTGGGTTCGTCGATACCCGCGTCGTGCCGGCGGTGAAGAATCTGGGTGCCGCGTTCATGACCGGCGGCCGGTGGGTCAAGGAGTACGGCGTGTGGTTCACGCCGCTGGGCGCGGGCCTGGGCACGCTGGCTGTGCTGCTGTATGCAGGCGCGGCCGCCGCGGCGGTGAACACGGCCGCAACGGCGACGTGGGCCACGGTGACCGGTACGGCGACGGTTGTTACGAACGCCTTCAAGGCTGCACAAATGGCGCTGCGGGTCGTGTGGCTGTCCAATCCGATCTTCCTCGTGATCGCCGGTGTCGTTGCGCTGGGCGTCGCACTCGTCGTCGCATACAAGAAGAGCGAGACGTTCCGGACCATCGTCCAGGGCGTCTGGTCTGCGATCCAGACCGGCTGGGCCGTGCTCTGGTCGTACCTCGAGCCGGGCATCGACGGTTTCATGACCGGGCTGCGCGCCGTGGGAACGGCCGCGTCCTGGCTGTGGGGCACCGTGCTGTCCCCGGTGTTCGGGTGGATCGGCACAGCGGCGAAGGTCCTGTTCACTGCTGTGGTCGTCATCGCGCTGATGCCGATGATCATCATTTTCAAGCTCTTCGCCGCTACGGCGACATGGCTGTGGGGCACCGTGCTAAGCCCCGTGTTCGGGTGGATCGGCGCCAAGGCCATGTGGCTGTGGAACGCGGGCTTCAAGCCCATGGGCGCCGCCATCATGAGCCAGATCCGAGCTGTCGGCGTGGTCGGCATGTGGCTGTGGTCCAAGGTGTTCAGCCCCGTGTTCGGGTGGATCGGCGCCAAGGCGGTGTGGCTGTGGCAGCAGAAGATCAAGCCCGCGTTCGAGCTGGCGAAGATCGGTTTCCGTCTGCTCGGTGCCGCAGTCGTGATGCTGTGGGCCACCTACGCGCGGCCCGCCCTGCAGTCGATCGGCGACAAGGCCAAATGGCTGTGGGAGAAGGGGCTCAAGCCCCCGATTGACCGGGCGCGGGCCCTGGCGAAGACCCTGGGCGAGGCGTTCAAGGCAGGCGCGGACGCCGTCGGGAAGGCGTTCAAGTCGATCGCCGACAAGGCCAAGAAGCCCATCTCGTTCGTGATCGACACGATCTACAACAAGGGCATCCGAGGCGTCTGGAACACAGTGGCCGGCGCTTTCGGCGCACCGAAGCTGCCGAAGTTCAGCGGCTTCGCCCGCGGTGGTGTTCTGCCGGGGCAGTCCTCGTACCGCGACGGTGACGACCAGCTGGTCCCGATGCGCCGCGGTGAGGGTGTCGCGGTGTCCGAAGCGATGCGCGACCCCTACGAGCGCTCCCGGCTCCTGGCGGTCAACAAGGCCGCCATGCAGGGCCGGAGCCTGCGCCAGTTCCAGGGCGAGGGATTCGCCAAGGGCGGCATCTTCGGCTGGGTCAAGAACACCGCGTCGAAGGGTGTCGACCTCGCGAAGTCCGGCGTGGGCTGGCTCAAAGACGGTATGAAAGCCTCGGCCGAGGCCGGACTGAACGCGGTTGTGAAACCGCTGATCAACAAGATCAGCGGGTCCGCGTCCATGTACCGCGACATGATCACCGGCATCCCCAAGCGGATGATCAAGGAGATCATCGGCTACTCCGGCGCGGCCGACAGCGCGCTGGAGAAGGCCGGCGTGGGCGGGAAGGGCTTCAAATCCGCCCTGACCTGGGCACGCACCCAGGCAGGCAAGGCGTACCAGTGGGGCGGTAACGGCGATCCCAGCTGGGACTGCAGCGGGTTCGTGTCCGCGATCGAGTCCGTGATCCGTGGGGAGAAGCCGCATCGTCGCTGGGCGACCGGGGCGTTCTCCGGTGACCAGGCCCCGTCCGGCTGGGTCCGTGGCGCCAAGAGCCCGTACATGATCGGCATCACCAACAGCGGCGTAGGCCACACCGCGGGCACTATCAACGGTGTCAATGTGGAGAGCCGTGGCGGCGACGGTGTCGTTGTCGGCGCTCGGGCGCGCTCGTACATGGACCCGCTGTTCACCGACCGGTACGGCCTGCGTGGTTTCGCCGACGGCGGCCGGCCGCGCCGCGGTGAGCTCGCCTGGGTCGGCGAGCGCGGACCCGAGCTACTCAGGTTCGGCGGCGGGGACACCGAGGTCTACGACCATCAGAGGTCCATGCGCATGGCGGCCGGCCTCGGCCCCCTGCGCGGGTTCGCGAAGGGCACCAAGACCAAGGCCACGGTGAAGAGGCCCAGCAAGATCGCCACGGATCTGGACACCTTCAAGTCCTCGCTGACCGGTACGGCGGCGCAGATCGCCAGTGCGGCGAAGAAGCTGACGACCGATCTCACTGCGGCGGGCAAGGCCGGCAAGACGCTGGCGAAGGCCACCACAGCAGCGTCAACCAAGCTGCAGACGATGGCGAAGCGACGCGACGCCGTCACCGCGAAGATCAAGGAGGCCAAGAGCTACGCCGCCGACAAGACCGGTTCGATGGCCGACTATCTCGGGTTGTCCAACGTCGGGGATGTCGCGTCGGTCGGGGATCTGATCTCCGGACTGAAGGGCCGACAGGACACCGCGAAGGGCTTCCAGGCCCAGCTCACCAAGGTGCAAAAGCGCGGCGGGTCCAAGGACTTGATTGACCAGCTCGCCGAGATGGGCCCGGACAGTCCGCTGGCCGGACTTGTCGCCGGGTCCAACGCCGCCGACTTTAAGTCGATCAATGCCCTGGTGAAGTCGGGGGGTTCGCTGTCGAAGGCCTACGGCAACGGGTTGGCGGACCTGATGTTCGACGCGGGCAAGGACGCGTCGAAGGGCTTCCTGGCAGGGCTCCTGGGCCAGGAGAAGGACATCCAGAACGCCATGATCAAGCTGGGCAACGGCGCGATCAAGGCGGTCCGCGGCAAGAAGGGCATCGACGCCCATTCGCCGAGCAGGAAGGGTGCTCAGGCCGGTGCCGACGTCGGGGCCGGCGTCGTCGCGGGCATGGCCAGCATGGTGCCTGGCGTCGAGTCACAGGCCGAACGCATGGCCGCTGCTGCTGTGCCTCGGGCCGCGGTCGTCCCGGTCACTTCCGGGCGCGCGACTGCGCAGCAGGACGGTGCCCTGCTGAAGGGCGACACCGTCGTGTTGCGGATCGGCGAGAGCGAGTTCGAGGCAGTCGTCGACCGCCGCGTAGAAAACGGTCTGTCCACCGTCCGGCGCACGCTGCGCGCGGGCAGGAACTGAGAGGAGAGCGCCCGTGCCGATGATCGTGGACCCGAACGCGCCGCAGGTGACGCCACCGGAACGGGTGGTGTCACCGGACGGGTGGCTGGCCGCCATCGTGGACGACCTGTGGGCGGGGGTGACGTTGACAGTCGACTACGCCACCCCAGCCGACACCGCCCGGAATCTGGTACTGAACCCGTCTTTCGAGGCGGCGCTCACGACCGAGACGTCTGGGTACGGCACCAACAGCACCCGGACCAGAGTCAGCGCCGAGGCCCGCATAGGCCAGTACAGCGTGCAGCACGCCATCACCGTGGCAGCAGCGCAGGGCGGCACGAACTGGAACATCGAACCGGTGGCTGCCGGGAGCGCGGTGCAATTTTCGGTGTGGGTGAAAATTCCGGCGACGGGCGTGGTGGCGCTGGAACTGTGGTGGCGGTCGCAGACTACGAACCTGTTTGCCCTGCCTGTCCTGGCGAGCGCAGCTCCCGGAGCGTGGGCCCATGTCTCCGGCTCGTACACCGTGGCCGCCGGGCAGACCTGCGACCGGGTCGCGGCGGTCGCCACAGCCGGCACCGGGCCCGTTACGTGGTGGGCTGACGCGGCCATGGCCGAGGTCGGCCCCACCGCTCACCCCTACGTGGACGGTTCGCAGCCCGGATGTGTGTGGGACGGGGCGTCGAACGCCTCGACGTCCCGCCGGGTTACCACCGCCCTCAACCCGGGTGCGATCCGCAAGGTGCGGATCATGCGGACCGACCCGGGCGCCGCCCCGGTACCGGTCCGGTCCGCCGATCCGGCATGGGCGATCGGCGGCGTGGGAACTGCCTATGACCATGAGGCGCCGCTCGGGGTGGCTGTCGTCTACACGGGCACCCCGATCTACGAGGACGGCACGACCGGCCCGCAGACCATGCTCGCCGTCACCGTGCCCGCCCCCGCGCCCGGGCAGCGCAAAGACCTGTGGATCAAGTCGCTGGACGTACCGGGGCTGTCCACCCGCGTCATGGTCACGTCCTGGGGCGAGAAGGCGTCGGCCGGACGGCAGAGCAGCGCCGACGTCCAGGGCGCCGTGTACCGGGCGCTGGCCTACGACGTGCACGGCGCGGAGACCGCCCAGGTCTCCATCGACGTGCCTCCCGAGGCGGTCGAGCGGGTGCGCGAGCTCCTGCGCTCCGGCATCCTCCTGGCCCAGGTCCGGCCCGGCTACCTCACCCCGGACGCGTACTTCGTGCCTGGGGACATTACCGGCCCGACGCCCACCGGCAGGCTGGGCAGCAGCGGGGGCTACGGCTTCACCTTCACCGTCGAGCCGCTGGCCAGACCTGCCACTGCGGACCAGCCGATGCGCCTGCCGAACTGGTCCTGGGACACCCTCGCCGCAACCGTCCCCACGTGGGACGCAGTCGCAGCCTCCTACGCGTCGTGGGCATCACTCTCCACCAACGGAGTCACCTGATGCTCCCGATTCCTGCCGGCGCGCTCGCCGCGCTCACGGGCCCGGCCGCTCGCCCCGTGCGGGCGGAATGGTCCAACGACGGTGGCCGCACCTGGATGCCCGTGCCCAAGGTCGGCGGCGGGGAGGTCCGGCCGGATGCCGGCGCCGAGTGCCGCTACTCCGGCACCGTCGACCTGCTCGGTGTGCCCCTGGGCCGCTCCGGGGTGAACACGGCCGTGACCCGGGTGAGGCTGTGGCAGGGCCTGCAGCCTCCGCGCTCCGAGGTGGTGTGGGTGCCTGCGGGCACCTACGTGGTGGACCGGATCTCACGGACCCGGCTTGGCGCAGACCTGGAGCTCCTCGGCCTCGAGGACGCGATCCGAACCGCGCGCCTGCCCGTCGCCCGGACCATCGGGCCGGACACCGCCCGCGTCCTGGTCGAGCAGCTGGCCGGCGAGGCACTGCCCGGCATTCCGATCTCGTGGCGGCCCGGCATCACGCCGGACACCCGCATCCCGCGCACGACCGTGGACGAAGACCGGTGGGCTGCCCTGGCCGACATTGCGGCCGCGCTCGCCGGATCGGTGTGGGTGGATGCTCGCGGCGTTCTCACCCTGGGTCCGACACCGACCCTGGACGACGAGGCGGTGTGGCGCGTCCCCTATGGCACCGCCCTGGTCGAGCCGGCCGAGGAGCAGACCGCCGAGGGCCTGGTGAATCTGTGGACGGTCGTGGGCGACGGCGGCGACGGCGCCCCCGTCGTCGGCCCGATCTTCGCGTGGGACAGCGACCCGCGCAGCATCACCTACGCCGGGCCCGACCCGGTCGAGGACCCGGGCGCCCCGCAGCGCCTGGGCCTGGCCCACGTCCGCGTCCGGGCCCAGCGCCACACCTCGGCGCTGATCACCGGGGCCGGGCAGGCGTACGACGTCGGGCAGTCCCTGCTCGCCGCCTCGCTCGGCGTGCAGTCCTCGCTGTCCTTCACCGCGGTGGGGCATCCCGGGCTCGAGGCCGGGGACGTCATCGAGGCCGAGGTGCGGCCCGGTGAGTGGCAGCGCCACATCATCGATTCCTGCCCCTACTCGCTCGGCGGCATCACGCAGGCCTGCACCACACGCACGACATCGAGGAGGCTGCAATGAGCGCAGCGGCCCGCGACCTCGCCCGCCAGCTCGGCGCACCGGCCGCCGCAACCGACCTGGGCGGGGCGATCGTCTCCGCCCAGGTCGACGACGTCACCGAGTCCGGCCGCGTCAACCTCATGTTGGACGGGGTCCTGCAGCTGGAAGTGCAGTGCTCCGATTCCTACCGCCGCCGGCAGGCCGGCGACTGGGTGGCGGTGCGTACCGGGCCCCGCCCCGTCGTGCTGTGGCGGCTCGGCGACGACCCGGGCGACGAGACCGAAGCGGAGATCCGGGAGATCGCCGCCGACGTCGCCAGCGACATGATCCCTGTGTCCGCGTTCACATGGGGTACAGCAGCGCCGGGGGGCTCAGAGTGGCAGCAGGTCTCAGCTCTGTGGACCCGTGCGGACAGCAACGGCACCGGGCAGCTGTACGCCCAGATCGCCGCTCCGGGCACCCCGTCACCGACACCACCGGCGACGCGGCCGCCGAAGAACGCCACGATCACCGCCACGGACTCCGGCAGCTGGCGGAGCGGACGGCCCGACGAGTACGCCTCATCCCCCATGCAGGGCGACTGGACCGGATCCGGCGCGCGCAGGGGCGCCTGGTTCTACGGCATGAAGATCCAGACCGCGTGCGCGGGCAAGACCGTCTCCTCGATGACCGTCGCCTTCACCCGCAAGACGGGATCTGGTGTCAACGGGAAACGGCCGCTGCATCTGTACCTGCACGGCTACACCTCCCCGCCCTCCGGACAGCTCAGCCTCGGCGCCGGCCCCGAGGAGCTCCTGCGCCTCTCGGTAGGCGCGAAGGGCACCGCGGTACTCCCCGCTTCCTGGCGGTCCGCGCTGGCCTCCGGAAGCGCCCGGGGCCTGGCCATCTACACCACCGGCCGGGACGACTACATGGGCGTCACCGGCGGCACGATCACCATCAAATTCTCCGCGTAGAAGGGGGTCACCACATGGCCACCGTAGGACTGGCGGCACTCCCGATCCCCGGCGGCGGCGACGCCCCCGCCGGCCCCGGCGCGCTCGCTGCACTCGCCCTCGCCATCGACCCGCACCTGATGCAGCACGTCGCCGACAAAGCCGAGCGCGACAGCCTGTACGGAACCGCACCGCTGCACACCGCCGTGACCGCCGAGGACGGCTCACTCTGGATCAAGACCTCCGCGACGACATCGACGTGGGCTGCTGTCTACGAACCGATCCCGGCATGGCGCCCACTCACCCTGCGCACCGGCATGGTCGAGGGGGACGTCGCACTGGGTGTCCGCCGACGCCAGGGCACACGGGTGTCCCTGAAGGGCCGCGTGGCCAAGAGCGACGGCACGAACCTCAACGACCCGTTCGCGCTGAACCTCGGCGCGGTGCCCTCGGACTGCGTCCCGTCCGGGCTGCGTACCTACGCGGGCAGCTGCTCGCTCGGCGGCGCCACCACAGACGCAGCAGGGCGGATCGAAATCATCGGGCTGAACACGTCGTCCGCCTACGGCGTCGCGGGCGACGTCCTGTGGTGGTACCAGGCCACCGACGGCACCCCGTGGGTGGACATCTCCGGCGACTACTGGATGGACTGAGATGGCGCTCTACACCTACGGCGGAAACGGCGCGGCCGTCCTGGTCGACACCGCCGGCAACGTGGTTCCCGACTACCCGGTCAACGTCCGTGTCGCAGGCACTGGCCAGCCAGTCACCGCCCTGTTCGAGGTCGACGGCATCACGCCGATCGGCGCCCTGCGCAGCAACGCAGCAGGGCAGGACTCCCCGGGCGCGATCCGGACGTTCAAGGTCGACGGCGTCGTTGGGATCGAGTACGAATACAACGACGCTGCTGGTCCGGTGCGCTGGTTCGAGCAGGGCCGGGAAGTCGGCGCGGCCGCGCTGGCCGGCCTCGCCGACAAACTCGACCGCTCCGGCGGCACAATCACCGGGGACCTCGACATCGAGGGCGTCCTCACCGTGAACGGGCAGCCCGGCGGCGCCGCGCTCTGGGGCGCGAAGATCTACAACGTGCGCGACCTCGGCGCGCAGGGCGACGGCATCGCAGACGACGCCCCGGCGGTCCAGGGGGCACTGGACAAGGCGCGAGACCTCGGCGGCGGAACCGTCCTCATCCCTGCCGGGACATACCGCCTCGCCTCGCTCCCGCTGCGCATCTACCGCAACACCACGCTCCGTTCCCTGCCCGGGGCCCGTCTGGTGCGCGCGGCTGCGACAACGATGCTCGTCAACGGCGACGCCGGCCAGGACTTCGGGATCTACACCGGGCACGGCGGGATCACAGTCGAGGGCGGCACGTGGGACATGCAGGGCACCATCGTCACGGCGTCCTCGATGTGCATGTCGTTCGGGCACGCCGACGGGATCACCGTTCGTGGGATCACCGTGCTCGACCTGCCCGGCTACCACGGGGTCGAGTTCAACGCGATCAAGAACGGCCGCGTGCTCGACTCCGTGTTCCGGGGCTACATCAACCCGGGGAACCGCGATTTCAGCGAGGCCATTCAGATCGACCTCGCAAAGAGCCACGACGAGTTCGGCCCGTTCGGACCGTACGACGACACCCCGTGCACGGACATCCTGATCTCCGGCTGCACCGTCGGCCCGTCCGGCACCGCCGGGACGACATCGTGGCCGCGCGGGATCGGCTCCCATTCGGCCTCGCCCGACAAGCAGCACCGCGACATCCGCATCATCGGCTGCAGGTTCGAGGGCTGCCTGCAGTACGCGATCGGCGCCTACGTCTGGTCCGGCATCGTCATCTCCAACGTGCAGATGCGGGACTGCGCGGGCGGGATCCGTATCCGGCCGCTCACCTCGGCCACCGCCTCGCAGCGCACCCCGGCCGGCGGAACCACGCCGACGATCGCCGGGTCCCAGCCGGTCACGGGCTACAGCATCAGCAACGTCACGATGATCGGCGGCGGCACTTTCGACGCCGCCATCCGGGCCGAAGGCGAGGAAACCGGCTACGTCGGGACGCTCGCGATCGACAACATCGTGTGCAAGGACATCGCGGGCACGGCGGTCCGGCTGCTGTACGTCGAGGACTACAGCGTGCAGCAGGTCGTCGCGCTCAACTGCGGGGCCACAGCGATCAGTCAGTTCGGCACCCGGCGCGGACGTGTGCAGGGCTGCACCATCAACGGCGCGGCCGGGGCGGGGATCGGCCTTGACTCCCGTGCCACCCCGTCCGCGACCGCTACGGACGTCACGATCTCGGACTGCATGATCACCGCGACGACAACGAACGGTGTCAGCGTCTGGGACGGCGCGGACGTGACGATCACGGACTGCGACCTGCACGACCTCACCGGGGCTGGGGTGCAGATCAGCGCCAACACCGCCCGCCCGGTCATCCGTGGCGTGCGTACCCGGAACTGCTCAACGGCCAACATCAGCGTGAGCTCGACCGTCACCGGCACCGTGCGCTCGGACAACACCGGGGACGCACCCACCGCGCAGAGTGTCGCGACCGCGGCGAACACCACGGCCGAGACGGTGATCGCGTCCTGGTCGATTCCAGCCGGAGACGCGGCCGACCGCTGCGCGTACCGGTACACCGCGCAGGGCGTCGCCTCGACCACCGGCACGCCGACGCTCACGATTCGGATCCGGCTCGGCGGTGTGGCCGGCGCCATCATCGCGGCATTCACCGCGGTGCCGACTTCGGCCGGGATCGCCGGGCGGGGGTGGCGGGTTGACGGCTCGCTGCTGCCCGTCACCCTCGGGGCGTCCGGAACCTGGGCCGGAGGCGCGACGCTCACGCACCACCTCGCGTCGACCACCGGCGCGGTTCAGCACGAGCTCACCGACGCCCCTGTCACCCGGGACAGCACGTCCAGTCAGGCCCTGGTCGTCACCGCGCAGTGGAGCGCCGCCACCGCCGCCAACTCGGCTCAGTGCCAGGTCGGCCAGCTCGTCCGGGTCGCGTAGCACCTCAACCCCTTCACCCGTCCCCGCGCCGATCCGGCCGGGGCTTCGTCATGTCTGGAGAAGCGCATGGTCTGGTACTCAGGTGCCAAGAAGATGGAGCTCCAGCCGGAGTCCGACGCTCAGCCTGCCATCAAGCCCACGCAGTTCATCCTGCACAGCATCGTCGCGCCGTGGACGCCCGAGCGGACCTACGAGTACTGGCGCGACAGCACGAATCTGGAAAGCCACTTCGGCCTCGGGTACGACGGCAGCCTCGCCCAGTACATCGGGACCGAGACTCGCGCCGATGCGACCGGCGCGGCAAACCGCAGGGCGGACGGTACGGGCGCTGTGTCGCTGGAGTCCGCCTCGAACTTGCAGGCGTCGGATCCGTGGACGGACGCCCAGGTCGAGTCCATCATCCGGCTCGGCGTGTGGCTCCACGAGAAGCACGGGATCCCGCTCCGGATCTGCCGCACCGCCAGCGACCCGGGGTTTGGCTACCACCGCCTGCACACCGCCTGGAATCCGGACGCGCACAGCTGCCCCGGCCCTGCGCGGGTCCGCCAGTTCCACGACGTGATCTTCCCCGGCATCGTCGCCCGCGCGACCGGGGCCACCACCAACCAGGAGGACGACATGCCTACCCCGAAGGATCTCTGGTCGTACAAGAACGTGGCGCAGGGCGAGACGTCGGACGCCTACGCCTACCTGCGGAACACCAAGAAGGTAGTCGACACGATCGAGAACGCGGTCACCGCCACGGCGGCGGAGGTGACCGCGCTGCGGTCCGACGTGGCCGCCCTCACCGCGGCCGTCACCGCGCTCGCGAAGAAGGTGGGCTGACCCATGACCGAACGCCACCCCGGCACCACGCACCTCCTCCGCTACTTCGAGTACGGTCACCTGCCCCCGCACCTCAAGACCGTGAGCAAGCCGTGCGGGGACCTCGCGCAGCAGCTGGCTGACGCGCTACCGGACGGGCCCGAGCTGACGGCCGGCCTGCGGAAGCTGCTGGAGGCGAAGGACTGCTTTGTCCGCGCTGCACTCGACACCATCCCGGAGGCCTGACCGATGAACGCACAGCTGCTGTTGGACCTTGGCGAGCGCGCGGGGTGGACGGGCGCGCAGGCCGCGGTCGCTCTGGTCGCGGTGGAGGTGGCGGACCTCCCGGTGTGGTGGGCGGCGCCGGCCGCGCTCGTCCTTGCCGCGGCGAAGGGCTGGATCGCTGGCCACCTCGGCCGAAGGGGTACGGCGTCCACTCTGTCCGCGACGGCGGACCCGGCGTCCGGCCGGGTGGGGTAGCCGTGACGCCGCAGGACCCGGGGGTGTACATCCCTCCGGGGCAGATGTACCAGGAGCTGAGATCCCTGAGCGATGGCATGGTCCGGGTGGAGACGAAACTCGACGGGATCGGCCAGGGGCTGACCGAGCTTGGCACGGACGTCGCGGATCACGAGACCCGGCTGCGGTCTCTGGAGCGGGGGCGGTGGCCGTTGCCGACGATCGGTGTGCTGGCTGGTGTGGCTGGCACTGCTACCGGGGTCCTCGCCCTCATCCGCTGAACCCGCACGCGCCCCCTGCCCGGCTTCGGCCGGGGCAGGGGGCGCCTTCGCGCGTTCAGCCCTCTGCGGCCTCCCCAACAGCCGTCGCCCGGCCGTACCCTGGCGACACGGCATCGGCAGAAGGGGCACCAATGGACAACCCCGATGAGCTCACGACCGGCGAGCGGATCCGCGTACTGCGTGAGTCCCGCGGCATGTCCCGGCCAGTCCTCGCCGGGCTGTGCGGCCGCGGCCCGGACTGGCTCAAGAAGATCGAATCTGGCGAACGCGAACTGCGCTCCCATACCCTGCTGCTCCAGCTCGCTGCCGCTCTCCAGATCTCAGACCTGTCCGTCATCACTGGCACCGACGCTGGCGGCACCGCGCAGCCCGTCCCCCTCGGCCGCCTTTCCCACCCCGGTATGCCCGCGATCTGGTCCGCAGTAATGACCCGCACCCTTGCCAGCCCGGCGGCCTGGGCAGTAGACCCGACGGTCCTCCAGGGGCGCGCTGACCAGACGTGGCGCCTGTGGCACACCTCCAACCGCAACAGGACCGAGGTTGGCGCGCTGCTGCCCTCACTCATCCGGGATGGCGAGCACGCTGCCCGGTCCCTCGACGGCGAGCAGCGACGCGCGGCGCTCGTCGCCCTCTCCGATATTTACCGCCTCACCGGGCAGGCGACTGCCTACGTGGCACCGGCCGAGCTCGCGTGGGTGGTGGCCGACAGGGCTCTGTCAGCCGCGCAGGATGCGGACCAGCCGGCCGCCATAGCGGCCAGCGCCTGGAACATGGGCAACATCCTTCGTGAGACGTCGTACCCCGAAGAGGCGTTGCGCGTGGTCCAGGAGGCCGCCGACCTGATCCGCCCGCACCTCGACGGGGCGCCGGACGACTGGCGCGGGATCTACGGCGCGCTCCAGCTGCACGCCGCGGTTACGGCGGCGCGCGAGGGATCTGAGGGTGATGCGTGGCGGTACTGGGGGAAGGGCGACCAGGTGGCCAAGTCCCTGCCCGCCGCGTACGTCCACCCGTCGACCGTGTTCGGCCGAGCCAACGTGGACTTCCACGCCGTCAGCGTGTTGACCGACCTGAAAAAGTCGCAGAAGGCACTCGGTACCGCGGACGACCTCGACCCGGACGTGATGCCCTCCGTTGAGCGCCGGGCCCGGCTGTGGGTCGAGGTGGCGCGGGGGCATTTGCACCGCGGCGACCGCACGGCGGCGCTGCACGTCATGCAGAAGGCGCACGAGATCGGCGCGGAGACAGTGGCGTTCACCCCGTCGGCCCGAGTGGTGGCGGCTGATCTCTGGCGCAACAGCCCGCGGTCGATGCGCGCGGAGACGTCGCTGCTCGCGAAAGCAGTCGGCGTAGCTACCGTCGGGTAACAGGGGCGGTGTGGGACAGGGGGACAGACTGTCCCCCTTCTGCCTCACGCATCCCCCTACGGTGACGGTCCGTCAACCGCTACCGCAGGGGGCTCTCGTGTCCGTCATGACCTGGCACGCGTCACCACAGCAGGCCGCCTTACCGATCGGCGACTCCACGACCGGTGAGGTACGGGTACCTGTCGCCCTGTACGACCTCGACGAGTTGCAGGCCGAGGTACCGCTCGTGCTTTCCCGGACCGAAGCCGAGGCGCTGCGCGACCGCCTTATCGCTCTGCTCGCTGGCCCGGTGCTGAGCATGGTCTGGGCGGGGGTGACCGCGTGACGACCACAGCCCCCCGCAAGGTACCGCCTGTCGCGTCGCTGTCCGACCGGCAGCAGCGCGGCGCGGCATGTGTCCACTGCTCGGCAACTCTGAACGCCCGCACAGCTGTCGACCTCGGCCCGCGCCGCATCGACGCTCACGGGTCCGCGGCCATGTGGTTCCCTCGCTCGTGCCGCAACTGCCAGCAGCAGGGCGGCCGGTCGTGATCACTCTCTCGAAGACCGACCAGGCCGACACGGCGTACCGGACATGGCTCGGCCACACCCTGGTGTGCACCACCTGCCTCGCGGGGGCACCTTGCGCCGCCGCCGCCCACCTCGGCCGCGCCTGGCGGGCGGCCCGCCGATGAGCCCCCGCTCGGAGACGCAGTGATCTGCGATCGCTGCGACCGGCCGATGCGCCCGGACGAGGCCGAGCCCATCGACATCCACGCGGCCACCGGCCCCGGGACCACGATCTACATCCACAAGGCGCCGTGCACCAGGTCCCGGGCGCACCCACAGTCATACCCGCACCGCCCTACCCGCTGAGCTCCTGCCCGTACCCGTGGCCGGCGGCGGCCGGGGTGCGGGCAGGCAAGAGCCCCGACCACGCGCGGTCTGGGCTTCTTCATGTGCCCATTGTCGTGCGCGACCTGGTACGAGATACTGGAGTCTGCGCAGGTCACCCCCCTTACGGGGGAGACGGATTGCGTGAGCGGTGCGTGAGCGGAGGTCCCAGATAGGGCCAGAATCTCCGGTGCGGACCGGAGCGTGGCTGAGGAAATGCCAGGTGAATCGGCCCCCCTGGAGTCTCCCGGAGTGAGCCAGAGGAATCCCTCTCGTCTTACAAAGCAGATGTCGGCAGTTCGAAACTGCCCGCGCCCACCAGTGCAAAGGCCCCCAATCGATCTTGGTTGGGGGCCTTTTGTATTTCCATCTGACATTAACGGGTGCAGTCGGGCGCTGGCTCGCTGCTCCTTACGACCGCGAGTCTTGGTGCGATTGCGCGACCATGCTTCAGGCTGGCTGGCTGACGGCCGGCCCGGACCGGACCGGGAGGCGGTAGTCCCACCCGCTGCAGGTGGCCCGGCTACGAAGTTCGCAAGTGCGAGGTGGTCCTCAAGCTGAACGCCTCGCGATTCGAGAACTTGAGCATCCCGCGGACTGGCGCCCCCGCCGGTCTCCTGTTGTCGACCATCAAGGCTGGGACCGTCTTCATGCTTCGTGACGGGAGCCGGACCGCTGGGGCCATCGCTCTCGCGCCAGAGGTGGAAGAGATAGTGGCGCGTTCCACCTTGACGCCATGAACCATGCCCGCTCCGCGATGTGTGGGTCGAAGGCGGACGGGATGGGAGAGAGGGGCGAGTGGTGGGTTGCGGTGCGCAACTGACCTGCTCTCAGTGGCCGCCCGTAGGCTTCCGTCATGCGCAAAGGTGCGATCAGCCGAGACGGTGTCTTCAAGGCTCTGACAGAGTACGACGAGCTGGGGCAAGACGGGTTTCTGTCCAAGTACGGGTACAAGCCGGCAACCGGGTATCTCCTCCTGCATGAGGAGCGAACCTACGACTCGAAAGCCATCGCCGGCGTAGCTCACAAGTTCGATCACGGCCGTGCACTGAAGCCGGACGAGCTGATCGGCGGACGGTCCCATGCCGCCAGGTGGCTAGCCCAACTGGGCTTCACAATCCGTTCGTCTCGGAGCCCCGATTGGACGCGCGACGAGATCATCCTTGCCTGCGACCTGGCCATGGCCAACGGTTGGAAGCGACTGGAGTTCAACGACCTGCGTGTGGTCGAACTGTCTGCATTGCTTCAGACCATGCCGATCCACCCTGAAGAACTACGTAACGAGTTGTTCCGGAACCCCAACGGGGTAGCACGCAAAACGGTTGACATTACGTCCCGACACCCCGACTACACAGGGAAGCCCACTAACGGTAACGCCCTGGATGTCGAAGTCATGAACGACTTCCTCGCCCGACCGGCTGAGATGGCAGAGGTGGCCCGGCGCATCCGGCAAGGACTCGGCGCAGGAGAGTTCCAGGACCTGCCACCCGAGGCCGAGGAGGAAGACGACTACAGTGCCCCGGAAGGCAGGTTGCTGCTCAGCCGGCACCGGAGCCGTGAGCGGAACAAGGCTCTGCGCAAGAAGAAGATCGCTTCCGTTCTTCAGCGCGGCGGACGGCTCGCTTGTGAGTCGTGTGGCTTCGACTTCGAAAAGGTCTACGGGGGCCGTGGTGCCGGGTACATCGAGTGTCATCACGTCCTACCGCTCCACGTAGCGGGGGAGGGGCGGACCAAGCTCAGCGATCTCGCCCTCATCTGCGCCAACTGTCACCGCATGATCCACCGGCGGGCGCCATGGCCGACCCCTGGGGAGCTGCGAGCCTCAATAGAGCAGAAGCATGCAGATGACAGGCGTGCTGCGGCAGCTCTGACACGACCGCGGAGGGCAGCCGACGAGCAGATGCCGAAGCCGTGAGCTGACATCTACTGCCGACATCAACGACGGCGCACAACGGCAGCTCTGGAGGGCCCTGGACGGCAGCCGCGGCGGTGCGCGCCAGGCTGCTTGACCGTCGCCGGTCGAACTTACAAATCGGGTGTTCCTTCGAGTGTGCTCGCTCAGATGCCCGGGCCGGGGGTTCAAGCGGTCAGCCGCTGTCGTTTGGGGAACGTCACGGAGTCCGCAGCCGGTGCGGCCATCGCAGCCCACAGACGGACAGACAGACTGAGCTGTGGTGATGGCCCAGATGTCGTTGTCAGACTTACAGGGCAGATGCCGGCGGTTCGATCCCGCCCCGCGCCCGCAGTAGGAAACAGCAGGTGTGAGCCCACCGACCTCGGCGGCGGACAGCCTTTCGTCGACCGGCGCAAGACCGTGCTCGACGACTCCGACCGCCTCGTGCCGAAGGCGCGCATCATGGTGATGCAGCAACAGGCCCACGGTGCCAGTCTCACCGGCGAACGCACCCTGGTTGCGCACGAGGCCGACTTCAACGTCTGACCCCGGACGAAGCCAGGACAGTTGGGCGCAAGGCTCGGGGGCAGCGGATGAGGAAGCGCATCCGCCCGTCCAAGGCGAACAACAGCCGCTTCTGCAGGGGGCAACCCGTTTTCACGACGAGTTCGGTGCTCACCGCGACGGCCCCGTCGGAGCAGTGGCCTCGGTGCGGAGAGCGAGTGGTGCGCCCGGTGCGCCGCCGCCCGCATGTGGGCGATCGCGCCGTAAGCCGCGATGGGTCGGCCGCCACGGGCCCTCGCTGTCCTCGGGGGCTCTCGCATTCCCGCCCGTAGAAGCGTGAGTTGCCATCAACGTCGCCCGTACTGCGCTGCGTTGGCGGTTCCGGGTGAGGTGGACGGGTGTCGTTCAGCAGCTCTGGGCGGCCATGCGGGAGCGATGGCGACCCGCACCGGGCAGCGGATTTCGGACGGTCGTGCGAAACCTGCTTGCTCAATGGTCAACGATCGTTGACCATTGAGTGCATGTCTGCCGATGATCTTCCCGAGACGATTCATGTCACCACTGACGAGCAGCTACGCGCCGTCTCCAATCTCACGCGTCACCGGATCATGGCCGTGCTCCGCTTCGAGCCGGCGACGATCACGCAGATCGCCGGGCGGGTGGGCCTCGCGAAGGGGAGTTCCAGCTATCACGTGCGGCTGCTTGAGCGGGCCGGCCTGGTGAAGGTGGTGCGGACGCGGAAGGTGCGAGGCGTCACCGAGCGGTACTACGCGATGGCCGCGCGGGCGATCGTGCTGCCGGATCCGGGGGCGGGCGGGCCGGATGTGCTGATGCGGCATGCGGTGGCGGACCTGGAGGCGGCGCCGGTGGATGGCGAGCGGTACGTGAGGATGGCGCATCTGCGGCTCACCGAGGAGCAGTTCACGGAGCTGGGGGAGCGGATGGAGGCACTGGCGGACGAGTACCGGGACGTGTCCGATCCGTCGCTGCCGGACGTGTCGCTCGCCTTCGCGCTGTTCCGGCCGGCGCCGGGCGAGCGCGTCGAGGGGGACGCCAAGTGACGGCAGATATAAGGAAGTTGCCGACCGGGTTCGGGCGGCTGTGGACCGCGCAGACGGTGTCCTCGCTCGGCGACGGGGTGACGCACGCCGCGCTGCCGCTGCTGGCGTTGACGTTGACCCGGGATCCGATGGCGCTCGCCGTCGTCACGGCCGCCGGGACGCTGCCGTGGCTGCTCTTCGGGGTGCTCGGGGGTGCGCTGGTGGACCGTTGGGACCGCCGGCGCACGATGTGGGTCGCGGACGCGGCACGTGCGGCGCTGCTCGCGATACCGGCGGCGGCCGCCGCGCTCGATGTGCTGAGCATTCCGCTGCTCGCGGCCGTCGCCTTCCTGCTCGGCCTCGGCGGACTCTTCTTCGACACGGCCGCCACGGCCTATCTGCCGCATCTGCTCGGCCGCGACCCCGCACTCCTGGCGCGCGCCAACTCCCGTCTGCGCGGCGCCCAGACCGCCGCGTCCGGCTTCGCGGGGCCGCCTGCGGGCAGTGCGCTGCTCGCGCTCGGGCGGGCGGTTCCGCTGCTCGCGGACGCGGTGTCGTTCGCGCTCTCCGCCGTGCTCGTACGGTCGCTGCCCGCCGCGCCCCGGCCCGGACCGGAGGCGCGCGAGTCGCTGCTTGGACAGGCGCGGGACGGGGCCTCGTACGTCTTCCGGGACCGGTTGCTGCTCGGGCTCGCGCTCCGTCCGGCGGTCGGGAACGTGGCCTTCCTCGCCGTGGAGACCGTACTCGCCCTCTTCGCGCACGACCGTCTCGGCATCGACACCTTCGGCTTCGGCCTGCTCCTCACGGCGGAGGCCACCGGCGGCCTGCTCGGCGCGGGCATCGCCTCCTTCCTCGGCCGACGGCTCGGCACCGGCACGGCGCTGACCTGTACGGCCGCGGTCGAGGGGCTTGCCGTCCTGGGGCTTGCCGCCGCCCCGAATCCGTACGTGGCCGGGCTCGCGCTCGCCGTCTGCGGTGCGGGCATGGGCGCGACGATGGTGCTCGGGCCCTCCCTCCGGCAGGCGATCGTCCCGGCCCACCTGATGGGCCGGGTCGCCTCCACCTCCCGCATGCTCGCCATGTGCGCCGCCCCGTTCGGCGCCTTCCTCGGCGGCTGGCTGGCCACCACGTACGACATACGCACCCCGCTCTACGCCGCCGCCGGCCTCCTCCTCACCATGACCGCCGTCACGGCGAGCATGACCGGCAACCGTCGGGTCGAGGCGGCGCTGCGTGGCGCGGCCGCTGTCGGCGGGCCGGGCCACCCGGAGTCCGCGGAGCCCGTTCGGGAAGGTGCACCCGAACAGTTGTGACGCTTCCCCGAACAGCCGTGACGCTTCCCCGAACAGCCGTGACGCTTCCCCGAACAGTTGTGACGCTTCGGCGAGCGCACCCCTCCGGGCAGCGTCAGGCAGCCGACTCATCCCTTCCGCGGCGCATTCGTCGTGGTCATGTGCACCGTGTGACCGGACGGAGGCCGCCTCGGCGTCCTGCGCATACCCGGCATGGCCCCGGGTTCGAGACCCTGTTCGGGGGCGGGCGGCGAGCCGCCTCAGTCGGGCAGCGCCACGGTGAGATCCACCTCGACGAGTTGTCCGGTAAAGCCCAATTGAGCAACGCCCAGGAGTGTGCTGGCGGTTGTGAACGCCTGGCCGATGGACGACTCGGTGAGCTGCTGCCACACGGCTCCCAGATCGTCCCTGTCGTCGCTCCGCACGTAGATCACTGACCGGACCACGTGCCGCGGCTGAGCGCTCACGGCCGCGAGTGCGGCGAACGCGTTCGCCGCGACCTGGTCGACCTGTTTCTCAAGAGAGCCGGAACCGACGAGGTCGCCGTTTCCATCAAGCGGACACTGTCCTGCGAGGTAGGCGGTGCGGCCGGACTCCACCACGGTGACGTGGTGGTAGCCAGGCGTTGGGTGCAACTGCTCGGGGTTGATGCGGGTGATCTTCTCAGTCATGCCTGCGAGTCTGGCCAACGTGCTGCCGGCACGCACTCCAATTCTGCCGCAGCCACACGGGGCCCGAGCGATCGAATGTCGTACTCGACACATGCTGGGTGTGGTGCTTCGCTCGTGACATGGCATCAATTCGTCTTACCCGCACCACACTTGAGGTGATCAAGGTGCTGCTGGCGTCCACTGCCGATGATCCGGCGTGGGGGCTGAAGATCTGTGAGGAGGCCGTCCTCGGGTCCGGGACCGTGTATCCCATCCTTGAGCGTCTGGTCGGCGCGGGATGGGCCACCCGGTATGAGGGGACGGCTGAGCACCCGGGGCGGCCGAAGCGGTACTACTACGAACTCACCGCCACCGGTCAGCGTGCGGCCCAGCAGGCCAGGGAGCGGCAGCCTCGACTCTTCGGGCTGCGCACAGCAGCCGAAGGGGGCGCGTCGTGAGTACCGACGAGCGCCCGGCCGAGGTCGTCGGCGCCGGCGTGGTGACTGTTGTCGCCGTGCTGGCACCGGTGTTGTCCGGCGCGCTGGCCATCGCCTTGCTGCTCGTCGGCTACATCCTGAAGACGCTCGACCCAGAGCCTGCGATCGCCCGGACCGTGCTCGCCGGGGGCTGGGTGTTCGGCGGGGTATCGGCGGTAGCGCTCCTGGTCGCCGCGGTCGGTCTCCTGTTCGCCGCTCTGCGCGAGGGCCCGCAGGCGGTGGAGGGGGAGCCTGAGACCGCCCCTGCTGCCACGGATGCCCCGGACAGCAGGGCCGGCCTTCGGACTGTGGGCTTCGCTTCCTATGTCGCCGGAGACCGTAGGGCACACCTCCGGGAGGAGTGGGCCGCAATCCTTGGCGGCGACCCCGGGAACGGCGTCGTCCTCTCTTCACGCCGCAGGATGCGCTATGCCCTCGGCTTCCTCTGGGCGGCGCTCCGGATGCGGATCAGTGATCTCGCTGCTCCACTGTGGACGCCGGTGGACTGGCTGCTGTCGGTGGAGTCGCGTACGCACGGGTTCATCGCGCTGGCCGTGGGTGCGCAGATCTTGTACATCCAGCACGAGGACGGTGTGCACGCACTCGTCACCGAGGGCTGGGGGTGGTGTGCCGGGTGCGGGATCGCGCTCCGGCTGTTCGTCGGCTGGCTCCGCAGAATTCGCGGCGTCGAGCTCGCGTCGACGCACAGCGAGTCCAGAGACCAGTAGCAACCTCGACGACGTGGGGAAAGCCACCGGACGACCGGCCGTCCTCTGCGAGCAGGACAGTGGCCGAGGCTAGAAGACAGGACAGTGGCCGAGGCTAGAAGAAGCGGGGTGCCCGGTGATTTCTCCTGGAGCCAGGTACCCCCGGATCACTCGGTCTTGTCGGGTCCCAACACGGTGATCCGGAAGGGCGTAGCGGCGTTCTCGCCGTGTTGCCTCACCTGGTACGGCCCAGCGAGTGCTCACGGCGGTTTCAGCTCTCCAGCATGAAGCCCAACGGCCCACGGAGGTCGGCCGGTCCGCGGTAGTGCACGCCGGTCATCCCGAGCCCGACCGCAGCCTCGACGTTCTCAAGCCGGTCATCCACGAATAGGCACCGGCTCATGTCGACACCCGCTTGCCCGGCCGCGATCTCGTAGATCTTCCGGTCCGGCTTGGCCACCCCCACCCGTGCGCTGCTGACGACGTGGTCGGCGAAATCCGACAGACCCAGCGAGGCCAGGTCGTCCTCCAGCTCCACGGTCGCATTGGTCACCAGAACCAGAGGCACGTGTGCCCGCACCTGACGGAGCATGGCCACCACCACTTCGTCGGCCCAGAACGGCGCCTTGGCCAGTGCGGCACCCAGCTCGTGCGCTTGGGCCTCCGGCACCTGACCTGTGAGGCCGATCACTATGGACTCCACCCACTGCTGCTTGGTGATCGTCCCGAGGAGCAGCGGCAGGTCTGTCTCCGGCGCAAACGCCACCCTCTCGGTTGTGCCCTCTGCCAGCCCCGCACCACGCTCCAGGATTGACAGTTGCGTCGTGTCGTAGAAGCGGATCACGTTGTCGAGGTCGCACAGCACCGCGTCGAAGGGCCTACTGGCGATCTTGGTAGTCGTCACTGCCCTTGGATAGCACAGCGTTCACCGCGGCCTCACGTGACCTCGTCCCCGGCCTGCGAGCTAGCGACGCACCACGCGAGGGAGATTGAGGGTGTATGAGCCGAGACGGCCGAAGACAAAGAACGGCCCCGGCCCAGGTGCCGGCATGGCTGCACCAATCCCTGGCCGACGCGGCTCCGACCTCTGAAGCGCCCCAGCTCATCCCGGCCGAAGACGTCAAGCCCGAGGACATCGGGGCATTGGCGATCGAGTACCGCTACGGCCGGCCCGTGATCGTCGTCAGCGGCGGAAAGTTCGCCCCGGCGGGGCTGGCGGTCGTTGATGGGTCGGGGAGGCCCCGAGCCACATACCAGGCGACCTCTGTGGCGCCGGCGGATGGCGCGCCCCTTCCGGGCTGGCAAGGGGGGGCGATGATCTCCGTGCCTCGCGTGGGTTCGTTCTGGGTGACAATCGCACGTCATCGCCCCGGCATGAGCCGCTCAGTGCTCGTACCGGGGCGGTTGCATGTCGTGGGCCTGGCGAACTCGAACCGCCTTGCGGTGATACCGCCGCCGTGAGGCGGGCCCCCGTCCTCAATAACCCAGGAAGGGGCGATCGCGAGGTACTGCTCCAGAGTGACTAATTCGTACATAAAATCGCTCATCGGTTATAAGTCATGTATTTGCCTTGAATGCCATAAAGACTTCCATAGTGGTGGCGCCGCTCGCATAGTGAGGGTGCGCTGATCGCAAGCGCAGCATCTGACGGTCCGACTGTTGTGGGCCATCTGTATCGGGCCCGTTCGCCGGACAGACAAGGAGTGCCAGTGGCTACCCAGTCCCACTTCCAGACCGGTGAGGTTCCGCACGGCTTCGCGATCAACGAGTCGGGCGGACTCATTCACTACAAGCACGCCATCGTGCTGGCGGTGCCGAACCCCAACCAGGGCAACAGCACCGTCTGGGGCGACGGTTACCTCAGTTTCGGTTCCGACTGGGCCGACGTGCGCCTGCGGGTGGCCCTGCATAACGGCACGACCTGGTCCGTCGTCAAGAACTGGGACATCATCGCGGGCGACGGCCGGCTCGCGGAGAAGCTCCCCGCGGGAATCCAGAAGGTCAGCATCGGGCGGGTGAAGAAGAGCGCCGGTGACATGGTCGACAACGCCCCCGTCGGCTGGCTGCTCGAGTACCTGTAGGCCGACCGGTTCTTCCGGCCTCGAACGGTGTCTCGTACGGGGTTGCTCACCTGGGGATTCGCCGTACGTGGGGGCGGCCTTCGTCTGATCACGTGCTCCGACCAAGGTTCACGTGGTCACGACGAAGGCCGTGAGGGCAACTTCGTGCTCCCGAGGTGGCGGACCGCTGGACCTGGATCCTGATCGTCGCTCACACCCAGCTCCCGCTCGCCCGCTCGCTCGCCCGCTCGCCCGCTCGCCGTGGACCTTCGCCGGCCCTGGGGAACCCCACCGCCTCCGCCGGGGGTCAGGGACATCCGCGCTCACCTCGCCTGCCCGGTCGGCGTTCCCGAACCGCGAGGCGCGTGTCGGAACGGGCGGCCGTCAAAGGCTGTCCCGTAAGTGATCTTGCTCCGCGATGAACTTGATCATGTCAGGTGTGATCACGGCGTCCGAGCCGACCTGGACAGCCCGTTCACCGGGCTGAGCCCGCGCGTCTTCGCCAAGTTGGTGACCGCGCTACGTCGTGAGGGTGCCAACTCCCCGGGGCGGGACGGCCGTGGAAGCTGTCGCTGAAGGACCGAGTGTTACTGGTGCCAGGTACGGGCGGACCAACTTGACGATGCGGCAACTGCTCCGCTGTTCGGGATGCCGAAGTCAGCCGCGGGTCGGGTGATCGACGTTTCCGGCCCGGTGTTCACCCTTCGTCGACGGCCAGGAATGAGCGACTCCGACCTCCGGCGCGACGCCGACATGGTTGCCGCCGACCTGGCGCGGCTCAAGGCGCTGACGGAGCCGGGCCAGGACCCCCGCTGAATGGTCCGCCGGGCCGGTCCGCCGGGCCGGTCCGGGGCGCTCAGTCGAGCGGCCGATCTGGCTGTGGGAGTCGGAACAGCCCAGGTAGGGGCACACTGGGCGTATGGCCCTACCTAGAACGCACCATTGCTCGGCCTGCGTGGACGGTGCCACGCCGGACTCAGTCCTTCACGAAGACCTTGTTGTCGGAGCACCGCTGTCCATGGAAGATCTCACCGACGCACAGCGCCTCGACCGGTTCGCCCATAAGTACGCGCACGACGGCTGCCAGGTCAGAGAGGTGCAGCGGGTCTCGCACGACAACCTGAGCGGTTACGCCTGGTGCGTGCGCTTCGTCGAGAGCGCCTGACGGCTCTCGACGGGCCGGCAAGCCGGATGGCCCGGGGAAGCTGCGCGTGAGAGGGCCCCGGGGCCCGGCGGTCCGCTGGGCGGAGCAGAGCCTGCTTCGCCCGGGGGCGGACGTCTCAGCGCGGTGCTGACGTGAACGCGGCGCGGTGGGCGCTCGTGAAGGCGTGTTCGCGGCGCGGTGGCGGTCGTGAAGGCGTGTTCGCGGTGTGACCAGGCGATTCGCTCGGTGATCCGGCCCTCCGTGGCCATCCCGGCTGCCGACGTGCCGCGGTGCGCGCGCCACCAGTCGGTGTTGCGGGCCTGGCGGTCGACGATCCAACCTCCCGCACCTCGCGCGTCTTCTGCGTATTCCGCGTTCTCCACGCCTTTCACCTCCTCCGTGGCTTTCGCTGGGCCATTCTGTCGATACGCCGCTCCGTCGTTCTCCCGGCGCCGGGTTGCGGTGCCACCCGGCAGGAGGGCCATGACCACCACCGCCCGACAGGAGCATGAGCAGGGGGCGCGTGCCGTGTCCCCGCTGCGGTTACCGGCCTTTCGCCGGTTCCTGCTCGCCCACCTCGTATCCGCGACGGGTTCGGCGATGGCGCCCGTGGCGCTCGCGTTCGCCGTGATCGACCAGGGCGGGGGCGCGCGGTCGCTCGGGATCGTGCTCGCCGCGAACACCGTGCCGACCCTGGTCCTCCTTCTTCTGGGCGGCGTGCTGGCGGACCGGATGTCCCGCAGCCGGATCCTCTTCCTCGGGAATCTCGGTGCCGGGCTGGCGCAGGCCGCAGTCGGCATTCTGGTGGCGACAGGTGCGGCGACGACACTCGCGATCAGCGTCTGCGCCTGCTTCTCCGGGGTGTCGGCCGCCTTCGTCGCGCCCGCCGCCCAGGGGATCGCGACTCGGCTCGTGGCGAAGGAGCAACTGCAACAGGCCAACGCGCTGGTCCGGGTTCCCGGGAACGCCGTCAAGGTCATCGGGCCGGTCGCCGGCGGATTCGTCGTGGCGTTCGCGGGTCCCGCCTGGGCGCTCGGGTGGGACGCGGGTACGTTCGTGGCCGCCGCCCTTCTCCTGCTCGGGCTCCGGCTCGTCGGCTCCGTCCCCACCGGGCGCGGGGTCGTGGGCGATCTCCGTGCGGGCTGGGCCGGGTTCCGTTCGCGGAGCTGGTTGTGGACCTACACCGTGGCCGGAACCGCGGTCGTGGCGGCCTGGCTGGCCGGGTACCAGTTGCTCGGGCCCCTCGTGGCGGCCGACAGCTACGCGGGTGCCCGTTCGTGGGGGCTGGTGCAGGGCGCCTTCGCCGCCGGACTGCTCGCGGGTACGTTCCTCTGCCTGGCCTGGAAGCCGCGACGGCTGATGCTGGTCTGCGTGGTGACCAGCGCGGGGATCATGCTTCCCCTGGCCGCGCTGGGGCTGGAACTGCCCCTCGCCTGCGTGCTCATGGCCGCCGTTCTCGCCGGTATCGGGCTGGACGTCGCGATCGTCTCCTGGTCCACGGTCATGCAACAGCAGTTACGTGACGAGGAGTTGGGGCGCCTCGGCGCGTTCAACGCCGTGGGTGAACGCCTCGCCGTCCCGATCGCGTACCTGCTGGTGGCGGTGGCCTCGAAGCACTGGACCAGCCGGCACATTCTGTTGGTGTGCGCGGGAGTGATCCTCGCCGCCACCCTGGCCAATGCGTGCGTACGCGATGTGTACCGGATCGAGCGGGCGTGAGCCGCCGGTGAGGGGGCGCGTGTGTCCGGTGCCCGGCTGCGTGAATCCCTGCATACCCCGCTGGTTTGTATATGTCGGTGACCGACCTATAGTTGCCCCCGTGAAGCTCCGACCCCCGGGGTCGGTCGAAGCTGCGACTCACCCGGGGGCGGCGCGCAGCCCCGCAACGGAGATGGAGTAGCCATGGCCAGCAAGAAGAACCTCGTCGCCAACCGTGAATCTCTCGTCCACAAGGCCCGATACGCCGCGAGCCGCCCGGACCGCATAGCCCCGTATCTGAAGCGGGCCGCTCGTGACCGCTGGCTGGCCTTCAAGCACCCCGACCACGTGAACTACTACCGGGCCGTGATGGCCTCGGACACCCGCCGCAACCCCGAGGCCGCCGTGGGCAGTCAGACGCACGAGCGCTGGCTCGCGCTGGGGCAGATGCAGTTCGACTACCTCCTGGGGCACGGACTCGCCCCCGGGGCCCGGATGCTCGACATCGGCTGCGGCAACCTCCGGGCGGGCTGGCGCTTCATCGACCACCTCGAAGCCGGGCACTACTACGGCATCGACATCTCGCCCGACATCCTGATCGCCGCGAAGCAGACGCTTACGGCGCAGGGGCTTCAGGCCAAGGTCCCGCATCTGACCATCACCAAGGACCTGACGCTGGACTTCCTGCCCGACGCGCACTTCGACGTCGTCCACGCCCACAGCGTGTTCTCGCACTCGCCGATCGAGATCATCGACGAGTGTCTCGCCCACGTCGGCCGGGTGCTGGCCCCCGGTGGCCACTTCGACTTCACCTTCGACCGCACCACCGGCGCCGAACACCAGGTCCTGCGCGAGGACTTCTACTACCGGACCCAGACCCTCGTCGACCTCGCCGCCCGGCACGGACTTGCCGCGCGGTTCATGGAGGACTGGGAGAAGCTCGGCCACGGGCAGTCCAAGATCCGGGTCAGCGCCGGATGACGTGACCGGCTCCCGGCCCCGGCCCCAGCCCCGGCAGCCTCAACGCGTGCCCGCCGTGCCGGAGTCCCTGTCGCGCATCCGCCACAGGCGCATGACCACGGCCGCGCCGGCGAGCAGGCCGGCGACCGGAAGCAGCGTGTCCCGGTCTACCACCCCGGTGCAGTACCCCATGGCGACGAAGGGCGCGCAGGCCAGGGCGAACTGGCCGGTGGTACGGATGCCGGCCGGTGCCCGGCGGCCCGTCAGGGCCAGGGCGGCGACCATCGGGGCGCCGAGGCGCCACAGGATGACGGACCCCAGTCCGTGCGCATCGGCCATGGCGAGGACGACCAGGGAGAGCGGGGCCCAGATCGCGAGCGCCACGATCCCCGCCGCACTCCGGATCCGGTCGGGCGGGCGCAGGTCCGGCGGGCAGATCAGCGGGACGACGGCCGCGACCACGGGCGTCAGCAGGTACGCCGTGAACTCCAGGGGCATGGACGCACCGGCCGGCAGAAGAAGCGCGAGCAGGACCACGGCCGTGGCCAGCACACCCGCGAACGCGCACCGCGCACCGGCCAGGAAGCGCCCGCCCAGCGCGACGACCGCCCCGATGAGGGCCAGCAGGTTGCAGCCGCCCAGGACGTAGCTGAGCGGAACCAGGAAGTCCGGGTCGCCGCTGGCGATCCGGTCGCCGATCACCGAGAGGAGCGCGAAGGCGGAGTACGTGGCCGTGGCCGCCAGCGCGAAGGGGGCCGCGGCCGCGAAGAGGCGTCCGCCGCGCTGGGTGGACCCCAGGCCCAGGCGGAGGCGGAGCGCGTGCGCCGCGATGTCGCAGGCTTCCCGGAACCGGGCGATCCTGCCTGCCCCTTCGGTCGCCTCGCGGTAGGCCTCGGCTATTTCGTCCCCGAAGGCGTGCCGGAAGCCGACCGGGTACAGGCGCAGCAGCGGGGCGCTCATGCGGTGGCCGGCTTCCCCGCGACGCCCAGGCGCCGGGTGGCCTCACGCGCGGTGGCGGCGATCCGTCGCACCTCGGCGGCCAGGCCCTCCCGGCCGGCCGGGGTGAGGGTGTAGGTGCGGCGCAGCCGGCTGTCCACGACCTCCTCCGCGTGCACCTCGATCAGCCCCTCGTTCAGGAGGCGCTCCAGGCCTCCGTACAGCGTGCCGGTCCGCATCGTGACCCGGCCGCCCGAGATCTTCTCGACCTCACGGGCGATCGCGTAGCCGTGGCGGGGCTCGTCCGCGAGCGCGGTCAAAAGCAGCAGGGTCGGTTCCTGCATCGCACGATCACTCATGCCCGCATGATAAGTCACTCACCGGCATATATCGGAAGGGGGAAGGGGTCGGCTCGGTACTGCTGTTCTGCCTGGTCGGGTCGGTCACGTGTGTTCTGCCTGGTCTGGTCGGCCACGTGCTGCCCGGTCCATCCGGTCCAATCCCCTCCGTCCGCCTGTCGGTCGGTGCTGGTCCGGGAGTGACGTGCCCAGGCGGGCCGGCGGGGACAGGGCCATGAACAGCGGGGACAGCGCCACGGCGGCGGCGGTGAGGAGCAGGCTCGTACGCAGCCCCCACTGAACGGTCAGAAGGCCGCCCAGCAACGAACCCAGTGGCGTCAGGCCCAGGCCGGCGAAGTTGATCGTCGCCACGACCCGGCCCTGGATCCGGAGGGGCGTGACGGCCTGCCGTACGGCCGTCGTCGTGACGTTGACCAGCTGACTGAACGTACCGAAAAGGAAGTTGATCCCCATGAGCGCCGGAAGTGTCACGGCAGGGGAGCCGCGCAGCGCCGGTACGCAGAGCATCACAGCGTCGGCCAGTACCGCCGACGCCACCAGCACCGGGCCGAACCCGAATCTCCCCGGCAGTCACACCGCCGGCAGTGAGCCCACGACCGCGCCGGGGCCCGTCGCCGCGAGCGCCAGGCCGTCGGCCGTGCCCGGCGGACGCAGTCCGCGGGGGAGGTGGAACAGATAGACGGCGATCAGAGCGGCGAAGGAGAACTGATAGAGCGCCGAGGCCAGGCCCACGGCCCGCAGGGAGCTGTTGCCGCCGACGAAGAGCGAGAGCAGCAGGATCGGCGCCTGCTCCACCGCGCGCAGGGCGCCGAGTTGCCCGGCTCCCGCGTCGAGCGACACCACGGCGACGAGCGGCAGGACCGCCTGACCGGCCTGCGCCCCGAACCGGGAGGCGGTCTGCCCCACCCACAGCCGGCGGAAGTCGGCATCCCGCCACGGACTCGGCGGAGCCGGGGGAGCAAGGAGGGGCGGGGTGGGGTTGGTCGGAGGTTCTGTCGCCACCGGGCCGTTCACGGCCCGGTGGTCGAGGCAGCCCCCGCCCCCGCCGCTACCGGTCAACCGGATCGCCGGGATCGATCGTGGTCATCGCCTCCAGAACAGGAGGTGGGTGATTCCGCTGGGGCTCGGCACCGACTCGACGTGGAAGCGGTCGAGCAGTTCGGTGTGGCTCTCCCACAGCCGTTCGCCCCGGCCCAGGTCGACGGGCGCCACGGCGATGTGCAGCGTGTCGACCAGGTCGGCATCGAGGAACTCGCGGACGGTGGCAACCCCGCCACCGAGGCGCACGTCCCGGCCGTCGGCGGCCTCCTTCGCGCGTGCCAGCGCCTCGGCCGGTTTCGCGTCGAGGAAGTGGAAGGTGGTGTCGGCCAGGGTGAAGGAGGGGCGCTCGTGATGGGTGAGCACGAAGACCGGCGTGTGGAACGGCGGGTTGTCTCCCCACCAGCCCTGCCACTCGTGGTCCTCCCACGGGCCCCGCTGGGGGCCGAACTTGTTGCGGCCCATGATCTCCGCGCCGATGTTCCGGGTGTGGTCGCGGGTCAGGTAGTCGTCCAGGCCTCGCGTGCCGCCGGGTTCGGTGCGGTTCACCCAGCTGGCGGTGGCACCCGCCCAGGAGAACAGGGCGGTGGGGTCCCCGTGGCCGAAGGGCCGCTCCAGGCTCTGGCCCTCACCGGCCCCGAAACCGTCCCGCGACACGTTGAAGCACTGCACCCGCAACAGCTGTGACATGCATCCCCCTCTGGGCACCGACAGGCGTCGTCCGACATCATCCGGTTGCAATCAGCAACCGGTTGCAGCGTACTACGCTGGGGGTATGCCGCAACCAGAACAGACGGGCCGCCTGCCCGTGCCGGAAGGGAAATCCGGCTGCCCGATCAACCTGACCGTCGAGCTGCTGGGCGACCGGTGGAGCCTGGTCGTGCTGCGGGACGTCATGTTCGGTGGCTACCGGCACTTCCGTGAGCTCCTCGCGCATTCGGTCGAGGGCATCGCGTCGAACATCCTGGCCGCCCGGCTGTCGAAGCTCGTGGGCGCCGGTCTGCTCACCCGGCACGACGACCCGAGTCACCGGCAGAAGATCGAGTACCGGCTCACCGAGGCATCGATCCAGCTCGTCCCGCTCATGACGCAGCTGGGCGACTGGGGCTCCCGATGGCTCCCGACCACACCCGAGCTGTCGATCCGTGCCCAGCTCCTCGCCCGCGGCGGCCCCGAAATGGGGGAGAGGTTCATGGACGAGCTCCGCGCCCTGCACCTCGAAGGCCGTCCGCAGCGTGCCGACGGTGTCCTCGCCGAGCTCACCCTGGCCTACGAACGCGTGGTGTCCGAAAGCTGAAAGGTGCCGGGTGCCGCTGAGCGAGTGCCGGTGAGCAAGTGCCGGTGGGCGGGGCGCGGCAGGGCTCGTCCGGCTGTCCCTATCCGGCCGGCGGGGTCCCGTCGAGGTCCCGGGCCATCTGCGTACACATCGTCTCGTAACGGCGAACCGAGCCGTCCGGGGCCAACTCGTCCCAGGAGTCGGGCTGTCGGCCGTACGCCACGTACCCCAGGCGCTCGTACAGCGCGCGGGCACGCGGGTTGTTGTCCTCCACGTCGAGTTCGGCCCGCCGCAGGCCGCGGGAGGCGATCCGACGTTCGGCCGCGGTGATCAGGAACGTGCCGATCCCGCAGGACTGGAGCGCGGGATGGACCGCCAGTTGCCACAGCCTGCCCGCGCCCTTCCGGGCGCCGTAGTCGACCCCGCCGATCGCCACCGGGATGCCCGACGGCGGACACACCGCCAGGTAGTCCACCTCGCCGCGCCGGGCCCGTGCCAGCTGTCCTGCGATGTTCTCCACGTGGAGCGCCGAGCCCGACCACCCGCAGGACTCCAGATCGCCGGGAACCAGATCGCGGGCCGAGAGCCTCAGTACGACGTCGGTCATCGCCACCACCTCCGACCGGAAAGGATTCCCTCCGGAGAGGCCCCTGCCAAGCGGATTTCCCGGGGCGGGCCGGGGCCGGGCGCCCCCGGTTCCGGGCCGCCCTCACCCGTTCGGCCGCGCCCACGTGGCCGCCTCCGTCAGTGCCCACCAGGGTCGGTCTGACGTGCAGTTCCACCGGCCGAGGAGTTCCCATGGCACAGTCAGCGCCCACACCGGGTACGTCTCACTCGCACACCGCCGATCCGGGGGGCGTCAACCCCTGGGCGGCCGGCGGGGTCATGTTCGCCGGGGTCCTGCTCATGGTCGACGGCGTTCTGGGGGCCATCAAGGGCATCGCCGGAATCGCGTCCAACACGGTCTACGCCCGGATCAACGACTACGTCTTCAAGTTCAACGTGACGGCCTGGGGCTGGATCCACGTGGCTCTCGGCATCCTCCTCGTCGTGGTCGGCTGGGGAATCCTCAGGGGCTTCGGCTGGGCCCGCGGGATCGGGGTCGCGCTCGCGGCGCTCAACATGATCGCGAACTTCATGTGGCTGCCCTACCAGCCGATCTGGGCCGTGGTCTCCCTCGCCATCGACACCTTCGTGATCTGGGCCCTGTGCACGGATCGCTCGAAGTCGCTCATCTGAGAGCGGCTGAGAACGGCTGACAGCGGCTCCTGAAGCTTCACGGGACGACGTCGGCGTGCGGGGCCGGAGTGCCTGACCGGCCCGCATGCCGGCGACTCCTGGTGTGCCCCGACCCGATCTCCCACCTGCCGCGCGCCGCTGCCCGGGACGTTGTCAGTGGCGCGGTCCACACTTGAGGCATGTGCCGCAGTATCAAGACCCTCCGCCCGCCCGTCCTCCCCGAAGAGGCCACCGAGGAGGACATCCGCGCCGCCGCCCTGCAGTTCGTGCGCAAGGTGTCCGGCTTCCGCGCGCCGGCCGCGCACAACAGGGAAGTCTTCGACCGTGCCGTCGACGAGATCGCCGCGTCGACCGCCAGGCTGCTGGACGGTCTGGAAGTGCGGGGAGGTGTCAGGACCCCGTAGGGACCGGGGCCGGGGCGACGGTGGCAGCGGCCGCGGCGGCCGCGGCCGCCGCAGGGCGCCGCATCAGCAGCGCGGCGAACGCGCCCGCGACGAACAGCGCGAGGACCGAGACCGCCGTGCCCAGCCAGCTCGCGCCGAGCCACTGGGCGCCGAAGTAGCCGAGGCCCACGCTGTAACCGGCCCAGGCCACACCCGCCACCGCGGACCACGGCAGGAATTCCTTCACCTTGCGGTGCGAGGCGCCCGCGCCCAGTGAGACGACCGAGCGTCCGGCCGGGGCGAAGCGGGCGATCACGACGAGGGCGCCGCCGCCGCGGCTCAGCGCCGCGCCGAGGCGTTCCTGCGCCGAGGTGAGGCGGCGGGAGCGGGCGATGGCGCGGTCCAGGCGTGCGCCACCGCGCCAGGCCAGCCGGTACGCGACGAGGTCGCCGAGCACCGAGGCGCTGGCCGCACAGAGGATCAGGACCAGGAGCGAGGGGACCTCGGTGACGTGACGGGCGGCGCCCGCGGCGTCGGCGGCCACCGTGGTGGTGCCCGCGGCGGCGGCCGTGGCTGCCGTGATCACGAGGACACCGCTGGGCAGTACGGGGAGGAAGACGTCCAGAAGCACCGAGAGGGCGACCACAACGTAGATCCATGGGCTGCCGGTCAGCGCACCCACACTCTCAAGCACTTCTACTCCCCGTTTCAGTGACAACGCCGCGACGTCGCAGGGGAGCGGCAGGAGCGGCAGGGCCAGCTGTACAGCGTACGCCTGCCGTTCACCTGGAGATCCATATATATGCGTGATGTTGGGCACCTCACGGGTGTGTCACATGAGCCCTGTGCGTCACTCGTGTGTGCCTCGGGGGTGGGTCGGGGAAGCGGTGCCTCGGGGGTACGCGGGGAAGCGGCATTCCCGGCGTACCCCCGAGCCGGTGCGGCGGGCCCGGTCGGCGCGGACCCGGTGGTTCGTACGGGTCAGGCGGCTATCGGTGCGGCCGGTTCAGCCGGTGCGGCCGGTTCGGGCGCGCGCTCCTCGGCGCGCTGTGCGGCGGAGCGGGACGTGAACAGCCGGTCCAGGGCCAGGGCGCCGGGACCGGTGAAGACGAGCAGCAGGAACACCCAGCTGTAGACGGCTGAGGGCTCGCCGCCGTTCTGCAGCGGGAAGAGCGCCCCGGGCTGGTGGACCTTGAAGTACGCGTACGCCATGGAGCCGGACGAGACCAGGGCGGCGATGCGGGTGCCGAGGCCCAGTACCACGAGGCTGCCGCCGACGAGCTGGATGACCGCCGCGTACCAGCCCGGCCAGGTGCCGGCGGGTATCGATCCGCCGCCCATGGCGCCGCCCAGGACACCGAAGATCGAGGCGGCACCGTGGCAGGCGAAGAGCAGGCCTACGACGATTCGGAAGAGCGCGAGGGCGTAGGGCTGGGCCCGATTCAGGCGTGTGTACATGGGGGGAGGCTCCTTCGGTCTAGTGGGGACGTGAACCGACTGAGCGCTACAGGTTAGGCAAACCTCACCAATACTTGCAAGTTCAACGTTTAGTTGACTGGCTGAAAGTAGACGGCCCGTCATTGGTCAACGAGCGATCGAATACCGTCTGGAGCTGGGCCCCTGTCCTCCTTGACTTGGCCTGAACCAATGACAGCGCAGCTTTCCGGCCATGCAGTGTGAGTGTCATCAGCTGATTGCCGAACCACGGCCCGTCCGTCTTGTGCCACCGGACCGGGGGTGTACCAGTGCGCCCGTGTCGCGCCAGCAGCCGGCCGAGCCGCCGTCCGGCCCGGCTCCAGCCGAAACGGAAGGCGGCCTTGAGCGGGCCGGGGATCGAGTTGTGCACGGGAGAGCAGGTCAGTTGCAGGACGCGGGCGTCCGGCGCACCGCCGGGGACCCCGGCCGGCCAGGTGGGTTCCGCGATGTACGCATGGTGCACATCGCCCGACAGCACGCATACCGTCGCCGGTGCGTCCGGGCCGCTGCCCACCTCCCGGATCAGCTCCGTCAGCTGCCCGAACGAATCGGGGAACGCGGCCCAATGCTCCAGGTCGGAGCGCTGCCGCAGGTACTCGCCGACGCGCGCCCAGCGGCCGTCCGGCCCGCCTCGCTCGCCCCGGCACAGCGCGGCGCTCCACTGCTCCCCGTCGTGTACCAGTGGCGGCAGCAGCCACGGGAGCGAGGTGCCGATCAGGAGATGGTCGAAAGAACCGGGCCCGGACAGTGCCTCCTCGCGCAGCCAGCGCGCCTCCTGCGGGTGGAGCATCGCCCGCTGCTGTTCGTCGAGCACCCGGGCCGCGCGGCTGTCCACCATGAGCAGCCGTACTCGGCCGAAAACGCGTCGGTAGCTCCAGCGGGTACCGGTGGGGTCCGCGTCGGCCCCGGCCGCGAACCGGCGCACCTGTTCGGTGCCGTCCGGGGTCGCGTGCACGGCCGCGTAGAGCGGGTCCGCCGCGAGTTCGGCGGGGGAGAGATTGCCCAGGTGCTGGTAGACCCAGTACGACATCAGTCCGCTGACGATCCGCTCGTGCCACCAGGGCGTGGAGCGGATCTCGGTGAGCCAGGCGGCGCTGGTGTTCCAGTCGTCGATGACATCGTGATCGTCGAAGATCATGCAGCTGGGGACCGTCGAGAGCAGCCAGCGCACCTCGGGGTCGCGCCACGACTCGTCGTACAGGCAGGTGTACTCGTCGTAGTCCGCGACCTCCGCCCCCGGCGGCTCGTCCAGATCGCGCCGTGCCGCGAGCCTGCGCCGGGTCGCCTGCGAGGTCTCGTCCGCGTACACCTGGTCGCCCAGGAGGAGCAGGACGTCGGGGCGTACGGCGTCGGGGTCGGCGGCGAGCCGGGCGGCGAGGGTGTCCAGGGCGTCCGGCCCGACGGGATCGGACCGGAGGGACGCGTGTCCGCCGGCGGGGGGAGCCGCCCAGCGGCAGGAGCCGAACGCGATCCGGACCGTCCCCGGCCCGCCGGCCTCGCCGTTCCCCTCCTCCCTCTCCTCGCGGCCTTCGTCGCCGCCGGCGGATATCGGCGGGGTGGTGATCGTGCTCGCCGGGAAGCGGTGGTTCTCGGGCGGCCACACCCGGCGCTCGTCGAGCAGGACCTCGTACGCCGTGGTGGAGCCGGGGGTCAGACCGGTCACCACCACCAGGGCGTAGTGGTGCCCGGCGACCGCGAAGGTCCGGGACGAGCCGGAGGCCCCGTCCGCGCAGCGGACCACGGCCGTGCACGGCCGGTCCGCCTCGACCCAGACGGTCGCGGTGGAGGCGGTCTCCCAGTCGACGTACCGCAGTAGTGGTCCCAGGCGCAGCCCGGCCATGTGGTGCTCCTCGCGTCGTTCCGTACGGACGGTGCCGTACGCGTTGTTCGTACGGCGGGTTCGTACCGTACGGAACGACGGGGGAGCGCGGGGCGGTTCCGGGGCGGTTCCGGGGCGGCGGTCAGCGGGACGGCCGCCGTTCAGTGATCGTTCAGCAGCCGTTGAGCACGGTCTGCAGTGCGGCCTTCTCGGCCGAGTCGACCGTGAGGTCGTAGTAGTGCTTCACGTGCACCCAGGCGCGCGCGTACGTGCACTGGTACGCGGTGCGCGACGGGAGCCACTTCGCCGGGTCCTTGTCGCCCTTGGACTGGTTGACGTTGTCGGTGACCGCGATGAGCTGGGGCCGCGTCAGGTCGTTGGCGTACGCCTGCCGTTGGGCGGTGGTCCAGCTCGACGCGCCGGACCGCCAGGCCTCGGCGAGCGGGACCATGTGGTCGATGTCCAGATCGGATGCGGCGGTCCAGGTGGCCCCGTCGTACTCCGAGTACCAACTGCCGCTCACGGCGGCGCAGCTGGAGTCCTGCGTGACGTTCGTGCCGTCCCGCTCCAGCACCACCTCGCGGGTGTTGCAGGCGCCCGACTGGGTGATCCAGTGCGGGAACTTGTCCCTGCTGTATCCGCTCGACGAGCCCTCCGCCTGCACGGTCAGCTGGCTCAGATAGGTACGGGCGGTGGACGCGGCCACCGGGGTGGGCATGGCGGCCTGGGCGCCGGGAGCGTTGAGCAGCCCGGTGGTCGCGGCGAGGGCGGCTGATGCGGCGAGGACGGCGATGCGACGCGCGTAGACACCTGACATGCGAACTCCCTTGATGTGGGGGGACCTTGGGCGGGTCGTGCGAAACGGCCCGGCCATCGTGGCGGCGCGAGGTTTCCGTGGGGTGGGCGCCAGGTAACAGAGTGGCGACATGGGCACGTCACATCAAGGGGTCTGACGAAGAGGGTCGGTGTGCGGGGGCGTGCGCATGGGTGTGCGCGGGCGTACGGAACTGATGAGGCGGCGGTTCCACGCTGGGGAAAGGGGGGCCGGATCCGGTCGCGACCGGCGCCGGGACTCCGGTCGGCGGCGCCGGACCGGCCGCGGGACAACCCGGTACAAGACCTAGGGTGGCCGGGTGCTGCTACCGGTCACCATCACACTCGGGGTCGTCCTCGCCCTGCTGCTCGCGGCGGCCGCGGGCATCGCCGCTCTCGCTTCGCTCGGCCGGTCGCGCCAGATCGTCCTGGCGGGGCTGCGGGCGGCGGTCCAGCTCGCCGCGGTCTCCTCGCTCATCGGCTGGGTGGTCCACGCCGCCGCGCCGACCTTGGCGTTCATCGCGTTGATGTTCGGCGTGGCGGTGTGGACCGCGGGGCACCGGGTCACCGACAACCGCACCTGGCGGTGGGCGGCCGTGCCGATCGGGGCGGGGGTCGTGCCGGTGGTCGCGGTGCTGCTGCTCACCGGGCTGGTGCCGGTCCGGGGCATCGCGCTGATCCCGGTGACCGGCATCCTCATCGGGGGCGCCCTGACCGCGACCGTGCTCGGCGGACGGCGGGCGCTCGACGAACTCGCGACCCGGCACGGGGAGGTGGAGGCGGCGATGGCGCTCGGCTTCTCGGACCGCGACGCGCGGCTGGAGATCGCCCGGCCCGCGGCGTCGGACGCGCTGCTGCCGGGGCTCGACCAGACCCGGACGGTGGGGCTCGTCACGCTGCCCGGCGCTTTCGTCGGCATGCTGCTGGGCGGCGCCTCACCGGTACAGGCGGGCGCCGTACAGCTGTTCGTGCTGGTGGCGCTGATGGCCGTACAGGCGGCGGCCGTCGCGACCGTGCTGGAACTGGTGGCGCGGGGCCGGCTCCGCCGTACCGGGGAAGGGGCCTCTGCTATCGGGCGCTGATGTGCAGCAGGACCGAGCCGTCGGCCGCCGACTCCACCCGGATCCGCGTCAGGTCCTCGACGTGCGCGTCCGGGGAGAGTGCCGCGGCGCGCGGGCCCACGCCCACGACGCGCATCCCCGCCGCCCGGCCCGCCGCGATGCCCGCCTCCGAGTCCTCGAAGACGACGCAGTCCGCCGGATCGAAGCCCAGCCCCGCGGCGCCCTTGAGGAAGCCCTCCGGGTCCGGCTTGCTGGCGCCCACGCTCTCCGCGGTGACCCGGAGTTCGGGCATCCGCAGTCCGGCCGCGGTCATCCGGGCGCGGGCCAGGGCCAGGTCGGCCGAGGTGACCAGGGCGTGCGGGAGCGCGGCGATCGCGTCCATGAAGGCGCCGGCGCCGCCGATCGGGACGACGCCGTCGGTGTCGGCCGTCTCCTCGGCGAGCATCACCCGGTTGTCCGCGTGGTTCTGTTCCATCGGACGGTCCGGGAGGAGCACCGCCATGGTGGCGTACCCCTGGCGGCCGTGGACCACCTTGAGCGCGGCCTCCGGGTCCAGGCCCTGCCGCAGCGCCCAGCGCCGCCAGCAGCGCTCCACGACGGCGTCGGAGTTCACCAGGGTCCCGTCCATGTCGAGCAGGAGGGCGCGGGCGGTGAGAACGGTGGCCGGCATGGGCGGGCTCCAGGGCGGGGTGACGGCGCGGGGACACGTGGGACCCCGGAAAGAGATCAAGCGGCCCCCGCCCGCCGGTCAGGGAGTGCGTTTGGGGGCCACTTTGTTCCATCACGATACAAAAACCTGTCCGGGAAAGCCAATCCCTGGCCGGAGCGGGTGTGCCCGGCGGGTCAGTAGCGTCCGCGGCCCGTCGTGATCGCCTCCAGTGCCCGCCGGGTGTGCGGTCCGTAGACCCCGTCGTCGTCGCCCTTGATGTACATGTACGTCTGGTAGCGGTGCACGGCGTCCTCGACGCGGTCCGTGTAGTCGGCGTCGGCGGGGCTCATGAACAGCCCGATCTCCTGGAGCCGGCGCTGCAGCTCGGCCACCTCCGGGCCGTGGTCGCCGCGCCGCAGCGTGGAACCGTCCTGCGGCGGGGCGACCGGGGCCACCGGCTTCTGCGGCCCCTCGGCGTCCGCCGTGGCCGCCGGGGAGGACGCGGCGGACGGGCCGGAGGGCCCGCCGGACGCGGAACGGGACGCCGAGGCGCTCGCCGACGGCGACGCGGTCGCGGATGCGGATGCGGAAGCGGTCGCGGAGGCCGACGGTGACACCGCGGCCGGCCGGGACGGTGACACGGAGGCGGACGCCGTCGTGGAGGCCGAGGGCGCGGCGCTCTCCTCGGGGAGGCTGGTCACCGCGGAGGGCAGGACCGGATCCAGGGTGGTGTCCCCGTCGCCGTCCCCGTTGAACAGCCCGCCCACGAAGGCCGCCGTGCCCACCACCGCGACCACGGCCGCCCCCACGGCCAGCGCGGCGAAGGGCCCGCGGCGACGCGGCTGCACGGGGTCGGGGCCGGTCATCAGGACCGGGACGACCGGCTGGTCGTCCCGCGCGTCCGGACCGGCGGCGGCCGGCAGCGGGGCCGGCGGCCCCGCCGGGTCCAGGAACAGCTGCATCGTGGTGGCCGCGTCCCCCGCATGGCCGTCCGTCACCTCACCCGCCGGCCCGTCCCCGCCGACCGCCGTCTCCTCGCCCCCCAGCGTCACGTACGGCCGGATGCGCAGCGGGTCGAAGTCCTCCGCGGCCGCGAACTCGGCCGACCGTCCGGCGTGGTGCTCCTCGACGATGCGCTGCTGCTCGGCGGCCCGCTGGCCCTCGGTGACGTGCTGGTGTCCGGCGGGCTCCCGCCGCCCGGCGCCGTGCCGAGCCGCGCAGCCGCAGCCCGGACCGGCACCGGGTCTGCCGTCCGTACCGCACTCCGGGCATATATGTCCGGCCATTGTGGGTCCCCTCCCCTTGAACTGCCTGCGATTATGCAGCCCGCCGCCGGGAAGCCCAATCATCCGGCCCCTCGGCAGGCCATAACGGTGCAGAACAGACAGGATGGGGGAGTAGCGGATCCGAGGAGATGTTTCATGGCCCAGCAGTTGAGCCCTCCGGCCCCGGCCCCCGGCGAAAACCGCTCCACGCGGTCGGTCCTGGTGGCGATCGGCGCGCTGCTCCTCGGCATGCTGCTCGCCGCACTCGACCAGACCATCGTCTCCACCGCACTGCCGACCATCGTCAGCGACCTCGGCGGTCTGGAGCACCTGTCGTGGGTGGTCACGGCCTATCTGCTGGCATCGACCGCCGCGACCCCGCTCTGGGGCAAGCTCGGCGACCAGTACGGGCGCAAGCGGCTCTTCCAGATCGCCATCGTCATCTTCCTGATCGGCTCCGCGCTCTGCGGCATCGCCCAGAACATGCCGCAGCTGATCGGCTTCCGCGCCCTCCAGGGGCTCGGCGGCGGCGGCCTGATCGTGCTGTCGATGGCGATCGTCGGCGATATCGTCCCGCCGCGCGAACGAGGCAAGTACCAGGGCCTGTTCGGAGCGGTGTTCGGCGCGACGAGCGTCCTGGGACCGCTCCTCGGCGGCTTCTTCACCGAACAGCTCAGCTGGCGCTGGGTCTTCTACATCAACCTCCCCATCGGGGTCGTCGCCCTCGCCGTGATCGCCGCCGTGCTGCACATCCCGGTCCGCCGCACGAAGCACACCATCGACTACCTGGGCACCTTCCTCATCGCCTCGGTCGCCACCTGCCTGGTCCTGGTCGCCTCGCTCGGCGGCACCACCTGGGCCTGGGGCTCGACGCAGATCATCGGCCTCGCCGCCGTCAGCGTGCTGCTGCTGATCGCCTTCGTGTACGTGGAGCGGCGCGCCGCCGAACCCGTACTGCCGCTGAAGCTGTTCCGGATCAGGACCTTCAGCCTCGTCGCCGTGATCAGCTTCGTCATCGGCTTCGCGATGTTCGGCGCGATGACCTATCTGCCGACCTTCCTCCAGGTGGTGCACGGCATCACGCCGACGATGTCCGGCGTCCACATGCTCCCGATGGTGTTCGGCCTGCTCATCACCTCGACCGGGTCCGGCCAGATCGTCAGCCGTACGGGCCGCTGGAAGATCTTCCCGATCCTCGGGACCGGCATCACGGCGGCCGGCCTGCTGCTCCTGCACCGGCTCACCGAGAACAGCAGCACCCTGGAGATGAGCCTCTACTTCTTCGTCTTCGGCGCGGGACTCGGTCTGGTGATGCAGGTCCTCGTCCTGATCGTGCAGAACGCCGTGAGCTACCAGGACCTCGGCGTCGCCACCTCGGGGGCGACCTTCTTCCGTTCCATCGGTGCCTCGTTCGGTGTCGCCATCTTCGGCACCATCTTCACCAACCGGCTCACCGACAAGCTCGGTGCGGCGCTCTCCGGCCGGGCGCTGCCGCCCGGGATCAGCGCGAACGGACTGGCCTCCGACCCGCGCGCCGTCAGCGGGCTGCCGCCCGCACTCCGGCAGCCGGTGCTCAGCGCGTACTCGACGTCGATCACCGATGTGTTCCTGTACGCGGCCCCCGTCGTCCTGATCGCCTTCGTCTTCGCCTGGCTGCTCAAGGAGGACAAGCTGCGCGGCTCGGTGACCGCACCCGACCCCAGCGAGACCCTGGCGTCGAACCCGGTCGAGCGGTCCTCGTACGACGAATGCGCCCGCGCCCTCTCGGTCCTCGCCACCCGGGAGGGACGCCGCGAGGTCTACGTGAAGATCACCGAGAAGGCCGGGCTCGACCTGCTGCCCGCCGCGAGCTGGATGCTGCTGCGCATCAAACGGCACGGGACCGTCGAGCCCGCCCGGCTCGCCGAGATCGCCCCGGTGCCGCTGCGGGTGATCAGCGAGGCGGGCCGGCAGCTGGAGGAACTCGGGCTGGCCCGCCGGGTGGGCGTGCAGCTGGTGCTCACCGAACCCGGCGCGGAGGCGGTGGTGAAGCTCTCGCACGCCCGCGAGGAGTCCCTGGCGGAGCTGCTGGGCGACTGGTGGGGTCCGGACCGGCCGACGGACCTGGTCGCCCTGGTGTCGGAGCTGACGGCCGAGACGAGCGGATCGAGCAGGGAACGGCCGCACAGCCCGGAGCCGAAGCGGGACCACCACGCCCCCTGACGCTCCCGCCGGCGGGGCCGGTCACCCGGTGGTGCGGAGCTCCTTGGCGAACCAGTGCTCGGCGTACTGGTTGCGGCGGTGGAACGCCGGGACCTCCCGGTAGCCGTGTTTCGCGTACAGCCCGCGGGCCTCGACCAGGTCGTCACGGGTGTCGAGCCGGAGCGTCCGTACGCCGAGGTCCCGCGCCCGGCCCTCGACCGCCGCGAGCAGCCGCCCGCCGCCGCCCGTGCCGCGCGCCTCGGGACGCACGAACACCCGCGTCAGCTCCGCGACCCCCGCGTCCGTCACGACCAGCCCGGCGCACGCCGCCGCCCGCCCGTCGAACCGGCCGACGACGAACTCACCGGTGGGCGGAACGAGCAGTTCGGCGCCGTCGTCCGTGAGCCCCTCCTCGATCTCCTCGACCGTCGCGGGCCGCCCCCAGTAGCGGCTCGCGACCTCGTCGTAGTAGTCCCGGCGCAGCAGGGCGGCGTCGGGGGAGTCGAAGCGTTCTGGGGTCACGGTCCACGTCATTGGTTCATTCTGACTTCCGCACAGCTGTGCGGAGAAACGAATTGCTCGCAGGGGGCACCGATGACGCGGGAGACGGGTTCGACGACGAGGGCCGGGGCGGTCCAGCGGCTCGGCGAGAGGTGGATACGGGAGCTGGCCGGGCCGGGCGGCGGGAGCTTCGTGTGCTCGCCGGCCGGGCTCTGGCTGGCCCTGGCCACGGTCGCGGCAGGAGCCCGCGGGGAGACCGCCGACGAGCTGCGGGCGGTGCTGGGGGTGGCGGAGCGGCAGGCCGCCGACGCGGTGACGGCCGGGGCGCGCGAGCTGGCGGCCACCGACGCGCTGGGGGTGGCGACCCGGGTGTGGACCCGGGTGCCGGTCTACCGGGAGTACCGGGAGGCGCTGGCGGACATCGGGTTCGGGCCGATGGACGCCACCGGGGTCGACGCGTGGGTGCGGGAGGCCACCGGCGGTCTGATCGAGCGGCTGCCGCTGGACATCAGCGAGGAGATGCTGCTGGTGCTCGTCAACGTGCTGGCGCTGAAGGCGCGCTGGGACGAGCCGTTCGACCCCGGGGAGACCTGGGACCGGCCGTTCACCGACGCGGCCGGAGTGAGCCGTGCGGTCCCGACCATGTCCGCCACACGTGGGCCGTGGGACGGCTGGACGGTGCGCGGCACCCACGTCGTCGAGCTGCGCTGCCGCACCGAGCGCCCCGGCGGCGCCCCGGCGCGGGTCCGGCTGGTGCTGGGGGAGCCGGGCGCGGGAGCGGCGGACGTGCTGCCCGCGGCCTGGGCGCCGCAGGCGCTGCGCACCCCGCTGGACGCGGACGTCCTGAGTATCGCCGTCCCGCGATTCACCTTGCGTACGAACGTTCAGGTCACCGAACAGCTGGCGGCCCTGGGCATCCGGGTCTCGACGAGCGCGGCCGCCGACTTCGGCTGGATGTCGCCCGAGCCGCTGCTGATCTCCCAGGTGGTGCAGGAGGCCGTGGTGAAGGTCGCCGAGGAAGGCGTGCGGGCCGCCGCCGTGACCGTCATCGCCGCACCGGGCGGCGCGGCGCCCGTGCGGCAGCGCTTCCTGCACATCGCCTTCGACCGCCCGTTCGGGATCGTGGTCCTGGACGGCAGCGGCGAGGTCCCGCTCTTCACGGGCTGGCAGGCGGACACCCCGGTGGAGGGCTGACCCCCGCGCTCACCGCAGGGGTGGCGGCACGGTGACCGCGGCGGCGGTGCGACCGGTCGCCGCCGCCGGGCCCGCACCACCAGAGGCACCGCCGTCACCGCCACCGCCCCGGCACCGAGCGGCGACAGCACCCAGGCCGGGACGGGCCCCGCGGTCGGCAGCTCGTCGCGGTAGCACGTGGTCCGGTACGGGGTGTCGGCGGCCGCCGCCCGCAGCTCGTGGTCCCCGTCGATCAGCTCCGGCCGCGGGAACGCCTGGTCGATCGCCGTGACGAACACCGGCTTCCCGCCCGTCAGCGCCCCCAGAGCCGGGTACGCACGCTTCTCCCGCCCGGCGCCGATCCGCCCCGCGTAGGTCACCTCGGGCGGCGCGCCGCCGATCGCGCCGCGCGGCTCCATCCGGTTCGCGGCCGGCACGTACAGCCCCAGCGACTGCGGCGTCCTGGCGAGCCGGGACAGCCGCATCGGGTAGACCGGCCCGTCGCCGGCGAAACGCAGCCGCAGCGGGTCGAGCCGGCCGCGCAGCGGACTGCCCTTCTCCTGCGGGGCGAGACGGATCGCCCCGTACTCCCACTTCCGGTCGACGTAGGGCCAAAGCGCCGTCGACAGCCGGTCCGGCAGCTCGAAGCCGTTCTCCGTCAGCCAGCCCTCCAGGGCCGCCGGGTCGGTCGCGGTGAGCCGGGCCACGTCGAACGGCCCTCGGGCCGGTATCGGGTTGTCCCGCGGCGTCACGGGGCTGGGCACGCACGCTCGCAGCGTTGAAACCGCCGAACGGCGAGTCCTTTGCGCGTGGCCAGAAGCAGTGCCGCGTCTCGCGGACCGGCGCGGTGAGGGTTTCGGGCTCGGAGAAGAGCGCGGCGTCGCCCAGCTCGACCGAGGCCCGGTGCGGCACCGGCATGATCCACGCGGCCGCCGGGCGTTCCCGCGGACGGTGAGCCGCATCACGATCTGCTCGGTGCCGCCCGACCAGCTGACCACGGAGGTCTCCCGCTCGACCGTGACCCGGCTGTTCCGGTCCACCACCATCGCCCCGCAGCCACAGGCGTACGCCGGTGCGATCAGCGAGCCGATCTGGAGCGCCACCAGCATCATGAGCAACGAGAGCGCGCACCGCCCACGCACGCGATCCGGCCCGTATCCCTTGCCCCGTCCGATCCGTCCCGGCCCACCGCATGTCCCGGCTACTCCCCCGTCGGCCCTGGTCACGGGTTCAGGCGTGGGGGCTGCCCGGCCGGTTCCGGCGGTTCGGTCCCGGCCCGGCCGGCCCTCCGGGCATTCTTTCGGACAAAAGCCGGATGACAGTCAGGTGAAGAGGGGGTTGATTGGGTCTACCTCATAGCGCAATGCGAAGGTTTCACAGCATGCCCGAATCGAGGGCCGGCACAAGACGGCGGGAGGGTCGGCGCAGCGTGGCGAATGCGGAGCACAGTGTGCGCGGAGATGCGACGGCAGGGACGAGGACCGGGGCGGCCCGGGTGGTTCTCTGGCTGGTTGTGGCCGCGTTGGCCGTCCGGCAGATGGCGGTGGTGCTGCGGCAGCCGCCTGGCGAACGGCTCACCGATCTGGAGACCTGGACCGGTGAGAACGGTGTGCTTCATGTGACGGGCTCGCTCTACGACACCGACCGGTTCACCGGCACTCCCTTCGCCGGGCTGGTGCTGAAGCCGCTCACCCGGACCGCGGAACAGAGCCTCGGGGTCGCCTGGACCTTCGGTTCGCTGCTGCTGGTCGCCGCGCTCGGCGTCATCGCGGCACGCGCCCTGCCCGGCCCGGTCAACCGGCGTACGGCCCTGTTCGCGGCGCCCGTCGCGATCACCCTGCTGATGCTCTCGCTGCCGGTCCGCAACGCCCTCTACCTGGGCCAGACCAGCATCCTGCCGGTCCTCCTGGTGCTCGTCGGCTGCTTCGTGGTCCGCGGGGAACGCGCCTCGGGCGTCCTGATCGGCATCGCGGCCGCGCTCCAGCCGACCGTGCTGCTGTTCGCCGCGCTGCTCTGGCTGACCGGGAGACGCCGGGCGGCGGTGACCGGTGTCTCCGCGTTCGCCGCCTGCACGGCACTGGCCTGGGCGGCGATGCCGCACGACTCGTGGACGTACTGGGTGCACCACGTCGCCGGGGCCGGACTCGGCGACCACGCGGACAGCCTCGCCAACCAGTCCCTGCACGGCGCGCTGCTCCGGTTCGGGCTGGAGGGCCCGCTGGAGATCGCACTCTTCGTGGTGCTGGCCGCGGCCGTCTGCTTCGTCGGTCTGCGCCGCGCCGCACGGTACGCCCGCGACGGTCAGCTGCTGCTCGCCGTGGCCGTGACCGGCTGCGTCGCCGTCGCCGTCTCGCCGACGGCCTGGCAGCACCAGCTGCTGTGGGTGCTGCTCGCGGTGGTCGGCCGGGTCGGCACGCGGGCCTCGGACCGGCTGGTGTGGCCGGCCGTCGTGGTCCTCGTGATCACGCTGCCCGGCAAGATGCTGCTGCCGAACATCGAGGCGGTGTTCCCGGTACGCGACAACGTGCTGCTGATCGCCGCGCTCGCGGCCGCGTGCCTCGCCCCGTTCCTGCCGCGCACCTCGCCGCACTGGCAGCAGCCAGTCCCCACGGACTACGCGGCCCCGGTCCCCGCCCGCTGGAGCCGGGTGCCGCTGCTGCCGTTCTGGCGGCGGGTGCTCAGCCGGCCCAACCTGCTGCTGGAACTCCTGCTGATCAGGGTCGTCTACTCCGCGTACCAGCAGGTCAGGCTGGCCGCGACGGCCGGCCGTGCCACCGCCGAGCACCACGGGCGGCAGATCCACGCGGTCGAGCAGTGGCTGCACATCGACATGGAGCACTGGGCCAACCACGCGGTCGTCAAGGTCGGCTGGCTGCGGGACTTCTTCGACTACTACTACTCGACGTTCCACTTCATCGTGCCGCTGACGATCCTCGGTGTGCTGTACGCACGCCGCCCGGCGGACTACCGCTGGGTGCGCAGCTCCATCGGCTTCGCCACGCTCCTGGCCCTGGTCGGGTTCTGGCTCTACCCGCTGGCCCCGCCCCGGCTGATGCCGGGGCTCGGGTTCATCGACACGGTCCACGGCGTCCAGGACTTCGCGAAGCCCGACTACGGCACGCTGACGGGAGTCACCAACCAGTACGCCGCGATGCCCTCGCTGCACTTCGGCTGGTCGCTGTGGTGCGGTGTGGTGATCGTGATGCTCGCGCCGAAGGTCTGGATGAAGCTGCTGGGCGTGCTGCACCCGCTGTTCACGGTCTCCGCGATCATCGCGACGGGCAACCACTGGGTGCTCGACGCGGTGGGCGGCGCGGCGGTGGTCGCGCTCGGCTTCGGACTGACCTACGTGCTGGCCGGACCGCGCAGGCTCCAGGAGCCGGTGGCGAAGGGGGCGAAGGCCGCGCCGCCGCCGGTCAAGCAGCCCCCGGAGGCCGGGCCGCCGCCGGGCGGGATGTCGGTGCCGGAGCCCGTACCGGCGGTGGAGGGCGAAGCGGTGGCCGGCAAGCCGTAGCCACCGCCCGCCACCCGAACGGCTCAGCGGGCCGGCCCCAGCGCCCAGGCGGCGAAGGACAGCGTGGCCATCGACACCACCGTGGAGGCCACCACGGAATCGCGGGCGAGGCCGGTGTCCAGGCCGTACTCACGGGCGTAGACGAAGGCGTTCTGCGCCGTCGGGAGCGCCGAGCAGAGCACCACGGCCAGCACCTGGTGGTCCGGCAGGCCCAGGAGCGGACCGGCGACGAGGAAGGCGGCCAGGGGCTGCGCCAGCGTCTTCAGCGCGACCGCGGTCCCGGCCTCCGCCCGGCCCGCGACACGTCCGGTCCCGCGGGCCGGGCCGCCGTGCAGGGACAGGCCCAGGGTGACCAGGGCCGTGGGTACGGCCGCGGCGCCCAGCAGGTCGCAGGAGTGGGTGAGGGCGGCCGGCAGCCGCAGACCGGTGGCTGAGACGGCGACTCCGAGCAGCGAGGCCATGATGACCGGATTGCGCACCGGCATGGTCAGCATCCGCCGCAGCCCGCCGCCGGGGCGCCCGCCGCCGGGCCCGTCGGCCGCCCGGGTCCCCGAGTCCAGCAGGGTCAGGATCACCGGTGAGACCAGCAGCACCTGGAAGAGGATGACCTGCGCGACGAACGAGGCGTCGCCGAGCACCTGCACCGCCACCGGGATGCCCAGGTTGGCGGAGTTGACGTAGCCGGACGCCATGCCGCTGATCGCCCCGTCGGCCCTCCCGCGGCCGAAGAACCGCCGCGCCACCACGTATCCCAGACCGGAAACCAGCGCCGTGGCCGCCGCGAACGCCACCACCGGCAGATGGCCGAAGCCGGCCGGACGGGACCTCGACACCATGCCGAACAGGGCGGCGGGCATGGCGACATGGAAGACGAACCGGCCGAGCACCGCCTCTGCCTGCGCCCCCAGGAGGCCGCTGCGGCCGACGGCGTATCCGGCAGCGGTCAGCATCCAGATCGGCGCGAAGGCGGAGAGCAGGGCGTGCATGTCCGCCATGATCCCGCCACGCCCGTCCGTCCCTCGCACAAGGGTGCGGACGGGCGTACCGGAACCGGTCGAACAGGTCCCGCCCGGCGCCGAGTTCTGGCCGGTCTCAGCCGCTCGTGGTGCTCACCTGGAGCTGCTTGATGCCGTTGAGCCAGGCCGACCGGAGCCGCCGAGGATCGCTGACCAGCCGCAGGTCCGGCAGCACGTCCGCGATGGCGTTGAAGATCAGGTCGATCTCCATCACGGCAAGGGACTTGCCGAGGCAGAAGTGCGGGCCGCCGCCGCCGAAGCCGAGGTGCGGATTGGGATCGCGGGTGATGTCGAACTTCTCCGGGCTCTCGAAGACCTCGGGGTCGTTATTGGCCGAGGAGTAGAACAGCCCGACCCGGTCGCCCTTCTTGATCTGCTGACCGCCCAGTTCGAGGTCCTGGGTGGCGGTCCGCTGGAAGGAGACCACGGGCGTCGCCCAGCGGACGATCTCCTCCGCGGTCGTCTCCGGCCGCTCCCGCTTGTAGAGCTCCCACTGCTCGGGATGGGTGAGGAAGGCGTGCATGCCGTGGCTGATGGCGTTGCGGGTGGTCTCGTTCCCGGCCACGGCGAGCAGGATGACGAAGAAGCCGAACTCGTCGGACAGCAGGTTGCCCTCGCCCTCGGCGGCGACCAGCTGGGAGACGATGTCCTTGGCCGGGCACTCCTTGCGCGCCGCCGCGAGATTCATCGAGTACGAGACGAGCTCCATGGCCGCCTCCGCACCGATCTCCTCGGTGATCGCGTACTCCGGATCGTCGTACGAGGCCATCTTGTTGGACCAGTCGAAGATCCTGGTCCGGTCCTCCTGCGGTACGCCGATCAGCTCGGCAATGGCCTGAAGCGGCAGTTCGACGGCGATGTTGTTGACGAAGTCGAACGAGCCGTCGTCGTCGGCGCCGGCCAGCGCCGTCTCGACGATCGAGCGCGCCCGGCTGCGCAGCGCCTGTTCCAGGGAGCGGACGGCGCGGGGAGTGAAGCCGCGCTGGACGATCTGGCGGACCCGGGTGTGCTCGGGCGGGTCCATGTTCAGCATGATCAGCTTCTGGACGTCGATCTGGTCGCGGCTGATCGTCTCGTTGAAGCGGATCACCGCGGTGTTGGTGTTCGACGAGAACAACTCGGGACGGGTCGAGACGTACTTGACGTCCGCGTGCCGGGTGACGACCCAGTAGCCCTCGTCGTCGAAGCCGGAGATACCGGCTGGCTGGGTGCACCACCAGACCGGCGCGGTCTCGCGCATCCGGGCGAACTCCGGGTGCGGTATGCGGGATTGGAGCAGGTCGGGATCGGTGAAGTCGAACCCTTCGGGCAGATGGGGGCAGGGCATCGGCAACTCCAGGTCGGTCCGAGAGCCGCCCGAGCGATGTCTGACGACCCATCAGAAGTTGCCCGAAAGGTAGTAACGAGTTCTACAACTGACAAGAGGCGTGGCCGGATCTGTTGCGTGAAGCCTCGGCGAACCCGGCCGGTTTGCGGTGGGTCCTGCCCCTGAAGCATGGGCAAGGTGCGTGCAAGCCCCTTGCGTACCCGGGGTAATCCTCATAAGACTGCACACAGAACTAGAACGCGTACTAGTTCCTTCCGTGGGCGCCGGGACGCCTCTGCGGAAGTGCGAGGAGAGGACGAGCTCATGGCCGCGGAACCCGTCATCGTCGAAGCCGTACGCACTCCCATCGGCAGGCGCGGAGGCGCGCTCGCCAATCTGCACCCCGCCTATCTGCTGGGTGAGACCTACCGTGAACTTCTCGGCCGGACCGGCATCCAGGCCGACTGCGTCGAACAGATCGTCGGCGGCACCGTCACCCACGCCGGCGAACAGTCCATGAACCCCGCGCGCAACGCCTGGCTCACCGTGGGGCTTCCGTACGAGACCGCCGCGACGACCGTGGACTGCCAGTGCGGCTCCTCGCAGCAGGCCTCCCACATGGTCGCCAACATGATCGCGGCCGGAGTGATCGACGTCGGCATCAGCTGCGGCGTCGAGGCGATGTCGCGGGTGCCGCTCGGCAGCGGCTCCAAACACGGGCCGGGCAAGCCCTGGCCCGACGAGTGGAACGTCGACCTGCCCAACCAGTTCGAGGCCGCCGAGCGCATCGCCCGCAAGCGCGGCCTCACCCGCGCCGACGTCGACTCGTTCGGACTCCTCTCGCAGGAGCGGGCGGCCGCCGCCTGGGCCGAGGAGCGCTTCAAACGGGAGACGTACGCGGTCCAGGTGCCCACCACGGAGGCGGAACAGGCCGCCGGGCAGGGCATGTGGCGGCTGGTCGACCGCGACGAGGGGCTGCGCGACACCACGACGGAGGGGCTCGCCGGGCTCAAGCCGGTGATGCCCACCGCCATCCACACCGCGGGCAACTCCTCGCAGATATCCGACGGCGCCTGCGCGATCATGTGGGCGTCCAAGCGCATGGCGCGGGCGCTCAAGCTCAAGCCGCGGGCCCGGATCGTGGCCCAGGCGCTGGTCGGCTCCGACCCCCACTTCCACCTCGACGGCCCCGTGGACGCCACCCGCGCGGTGCTCGGCAAGGCCGGGATGTCACTCAAGGACATCGACATCGTGGAGATCAACGAGGCGTTCGCGTCCGTCGTGCTGAGCTGGGCCCAGGTCTTCGAACAGGATCTGGAGAAGGTCAACGTCAACGGCGGCGCCATCGCGCTCGGACACCCCGTCGGCGCCACCGGGGCCCGGCTGATCACCACCGCCCTGCACGAACTGGAGCGCAGGGACAAGGAGTTCGCGCTGATCACCATGTGCGCGGGCGGAGCGCTCGCCACCGGAACGATCATCCAGCGGCTGTAAGGGGCCGGTGCGGGGGGACGCCCCCGCCCGATGGTGCCGTCAGGTACACCCATGGCCGGGGGCGTACGCGGATGTCGGCCCCGGCCGCCGTTGCCTAGCGTCATGGCCATGGAAAACAACGCGAGCAACTCCGCCCGGAAGAACGGCACTCGACGACTCCTGGCCGCCGCCACCGTGGTGGTCCTCGCCGCACTGAGCGCGGTCCCCGCCGCGGCGGCCGGGCAGCCGACGCCCGGCCGCCCGGCCGCCGCGCCACCCGCATCCACCGCCCAGCGGCACGACGCACGCGGTGAACTCGTCGCGCTCACGCCCCTCGCCCACGTCGGCCGGGACGGCGTCGCGGACTTTCTCGCCTCTGGGGGCATGGACACGGCCACCGTGAGACATGGCGTCCGGGCCTACCGGCTCACCTACCGCACCGTCACCCCGCAGGGCGGGCCCACCACCGCCACCGGCCTGTTCGTGCTCCCCGAGGGCGGCGCCCGCCGGCTGGACCTGGTCTCCGACACCCACGGCACGATGGCCCACCGCGACTACGCGCCCTCCGTCGCAGAGGACTCCGGCCGCTACGCCGCCTACCTCCACGCCTCGGCCGGCCGGGCGGTCGCCGCCCCCGACTACCTGGGCCTGGGCAAGGGCCCCGGCCGCCACCCGTACATGGACACCGGCTCGGCCGTCACCGCGTCGCTCGACATGCTCCGCGCCTCGCGCACCGCCGCCCTGCGGCTCGGCCGCCCGCTCACCGGCGACGTGTACGCGAGCGGCTTCTCGCAGGGCGGCCAGGTCGCCATGGCGCTGGGCAGGGAGCTCCGGAACGGCGCGGACCGGCGGTTCACCCTGCGGGCGCTGGCCCCCGTGTCCGGCCCCTACGACCTGGAGCACGCGGAGACGCCCGCCATCTTCGACGGCAGGGTCAACGCCACCAGCGCCCTCTTCTACATGACGTACTTCCTCACCGCGCAGAACCGGCTCCACCCGCTCTGGAAGGACCCCTCCGAGGCGTTCCGGGAGCCGTACGCGGACATCGTCGACGACCTCTTCGACACCAACCACTTCGAGGAGGAGATCATCCCGGCCCTCCCCGCGACGCTGAAGGAACTGCTCACCGACGACTTCTACCGGAAGATCCAGCACCCGACCGGTGCCCTGCGCGCGGTCATCCGCGCCCAGGACGGCACCTGCGCCTGGAAGCCCGGCGTCCCCGTACGGCTCTACTCCTCGTCGGGCGACACCGACGTGCCCCTCGCCAACGCCCGCAGCTGCGCGGCCGACCTGGCGGAGCGGGGTGTCCGGGCGCCGGTGATCGACCAGGGAGCGACCAGCCACAACGAGACGTTCCTGAAATCGGGTCCGCAGATCGTGCGCTGGTTCGACGCCGCGGCGGCGCGGCGCTGACCCCGCGCGCGGACGCCGACAGCCCCGACCGCGTCGCGGTCGGGGCTGTCGGTCACTGCCGGAGGGAGTCCGGGCCGGCTCAGTACCAGCTGTTGGACTGCCAGAACGACCAGGCGCCGCACGGGCTGCCGTAGCGGGAGTTCATGTAGTCCATGCCCCACTTGATCTGGGTGCTGGGGTTGGTCTGCCAGTCGGAGCCGGCGGACGCCATCTTGGAGCCGGGCAGGGCCTGGACCAGGCCGTAGGCGCCGGAGGAGGCGTTGGTGGCGCTCGGGTTCCAGCCGCTCTCGTGGCTGACGATGTTGCTGAAGCACTGGAACTGCGCCTCGTCACCGATCAGCTGCCGGGCCGTGTCCTGCGCACTGCCGCCGGCGGCGGCCGGCGCGGCGGACGGGGCCGCCATGGCGGAGGTCGCGCCCACGGCCACACCGCCGACGCTGAGGAGCACGGCGGCGCCGGCCATGACGGTCTTGCGACGGGCGTTGCGGGGCTTGGCGAGAAGGGTGCTGGCGAACGACACAGAGAACCTAACATCGGGAACGGATGAGTCGCCCGCCGGTCCGAATCCTGCCTGGCCCGGTGCTCGTTGACCGCTGTCCGTTTCCGGTGGACGCTGCGGTGCTCGGCGACATCTCCAGTGATAGCGGCGCTTTTCGACCACCGCAATGACCCCCGGTACGACCCCGCTTCGCACCCAGGACCAAAGGTCCCGAACCGCCCCAAAACGCTTCATAGCAGGTCGGAGGGGAGGGGACGGGGGGCCGCGCACCGCCGCCGCCGCTCCTATCACGCGTAGTAGAGGACCAAGGTCCTGTGGGTGCCCTCACTCCTCCGGGACGTCGAATGTGACCTGGGCCTCGAACGCGGCGCGGCGAGTGGCCCTGCGGAGCGCCTTCAGCAGCGCCGCCCCGACGGTCAGCGTCAGTACGACGGTGAGCACCGCCCGGCCCAGGTCCCAGCCCAGCGAGGTGGCCGTGCAGTACGCGAGGAAGCGCACCAGGTTCTCGGACAGCGGGTCACCGGGACGGAAGGAGATACCCGAACCGAGGCCCGGCACGATCGTCCACCCGTACAGGTTCATGACCGTCCCGTACGCGAACGCCGCCGCCGCCCCGTACACCGCCAGCATCAGCAGCTCGGCGCGCCCGCGCAGCCGGTCCGGTGCCGGCAGCAGGCCCGCGCCCATCGTGAACCAGCCCATCGACAGCATCTGGAACGGCATCCACGGGCCCACCCCGCCGGTCAGCAGCGCGGACGCGAACATCGTCACCGAGCCGAGCACGAAGCCGAAGCCGGGCCCCAGCACCCGCCCGCTCAGCACCATCAGGAAGAACATCGGCTCAAGGCCCGCCGTCCCCGCCCCCAGCGGCCGCAGCGCAGCGCCGACCGCGGCCAGCACCCCCAGCATCGCCACCGCCTTCGCGTCGAGCCCGGCGTCCGCGATCATCGCGACCACCACCCCGACCAGCAGCGGCAGCAGCGCGGCGAACAGCCACGGCGCGTCCCGCGAGTGCGCGAGACCCGAGTCGGCCCCGGCCAGCAGCGGCCAGCCGAACGCGACCACACCGATCGCGCTGATCAGCACCAGCGCGGCGACGGCCCGCGGCCCGAGCCGCACCGGCCGCGCCCCGCGCCCGGTCGTGCCGCTCATGCGGCGCCCCCCAGCGCCTCGCGCACCTGCGTCACGGTCAGCCATTCCTGCGGGGCCAGGATCTTGGCGATCTGCGGGGCGAACCCCGGGGACGACACCACGACCTCCGGGGTCGGCCCGTCCGCCACCACCTCCCCGTCCGCGAGGATCACCACCCGGTGCGCCAGCTCGGCGGCCAGCTCCACATCGTGCGTGGCCAGCATGATCGCGTGGCCCTCGGCCGCCAGCGCGCGCAGCACCCCGACGAGCCGGGCCTTCGCCGCGTAGTCCAGACCCCGGGTCGGCTCGTCCAGGAGCAGCAGCGGGGGCCGGGCGGTGAGCACGAGGGCGAGCGCCAGGGCGAGCCGCTGCCCCTCGGAGAGATCACGGGGATGGGTGTCGTCCGGTACGCCGGGGAGCAGCTCGGACACCAGGGCCCGGCAGCTGCCCGGCGCGGCGCCCGCGTCGGCGTCCGCCGCCGCGCACTCGGCGGCGACCGTGTCCGCGTACAGCAGATCGCGCGGTTCCTGCGGTACGAGGCCGACCCGGCGCACCATTTCGCGCGGCGGGGTCCGGTGCGGGGTCCGGCCGCCGACCAGGACGCTGCCGGAGGTCGGCTCGACCATGCCGACGAGGGCGGCGAGCAGGGTGGACTTGCCCGCGCCGTTGCGTCCCATCAGGGCGACGGTCTCGCCGGGCGCGACGGTGAGGGTCACCCGGCGCAGCGCCTCGACCCGGCCGCGCCGCACCCCGAGGCGCTCGATCCGGGTGGTCGCGTCGGTGACGGGCCCGGGGGCGGCGCTCTCCCGCGGCCCCCGGCCGAACAGCCTGGCCAGGGCGCTCCGGCGCGCGGCGGGGCGGGGCGCGGCGGTCACCTCGGCCGGCAGCGCCGGCCCGGCCGCACCGCCGACCGGGCCCGGCTCCACGTCCGCCAGCCGCTCCCGCATCCCCGAAGCCCGCCGCCGGGCGTCCCGCACCGAGAGCGGCAGCGGGTCCCAGCCCGCCAGCCGCCCCAGCGCCACGACCGGCGGATGCACCTCCGACACCGCCATGACCTCGGCGGGCGTGCCCATCACCGGGGCGGCGCCCGGCGCGGGCAGCAGGACGACCTGGTCGGCGTACTGCACGACGCGCTCCAGCCGGTGCTCGGCCATCAGGACCGTCGTCCCCAGGTCGTGGACGAGCCGCTGGAGCACGGAGAGGACCTCCTCGGCCGCCGCCGGGTCCAGCGCGGACGTCGGCTCGTCCAGCACCAGGACCCGGGGGTGCGGGGTGAGGACCGAGCCGATCGCGACCCGCTGCTGCTGACCGCCGGAGAGCGTGGCGATCGGCCGGTCGCGCAGCCCGGCGAGGCCCAGCAGATCGAGGGTCTCCTCGACCCGCCGCCGCATCACGTCCGGGGCCAGGCCCAGCGACTCCATGCCGTACGCGAGCTCGTCCTCGACCGTGTCGGTCACGAAGTGGGAGAGCGGGTCCTGACCCACCGTGCCGACCAGGTCGGCCAGCTCACGGGGCTTGTGCGTGCGGGTGTCGCGCCCGCCGACGGTGACCCGCCCGGTCAGCCGGCCCCCGGTGAAGTGCGGTACCAGCCCCGACACGGCACCCAGCAAAGTCGACTTGCCGACCCCCGAAGGACCGACGAGCAGCACCAGCTCACCCTCCGGAACGGTCAGATCGACCCCCGACAGGGTGGGGCGCTCCGCGCCCTCGTACCGCACGGAAACATCGTCGAACCGGATCACACCTGCTCCTCGAAGCCTGTGGGGGAAGGCGGGACGGGCGCGACCAGCGCGGGCAGCAGACCGATCAGCACCGCGGCGGCGGGCCACAGCGGCAGCACCGGCGCGGTCAGCGGTACGACGCCGGGGTGCAGCGCCGCCGGATCCGCGCCGCCCGCCCGGATCATCGCGACGGCGACCGCGGCACCGGAGCCCGCGACCAGCCAGGCCCGTACGCCCCACCGGTCGGGCCGGTAGCGGGTCCGTACCGAACGCGCCCCGCCCAGGCGCAGCCCGGCCATCGCGGCGACCAGCCCGGCGATCAGCAGCGGCAGCCCGTACACCGCGCCCTGCGCCGCCAGCAGCCCGTACGTACCGGCGCAGACACCGAGCAGCCCGCCGAGGGTGAGGACGTTCGTGGTGTGCCGGACGGCGGCCGGTACCCGCGCGGTGCGCCCGTAGCCGCGCGCGTCCATCGAGGCCGCCACCGCGACCGACCGCTCCAGTGCCCCCTCCAGGACCGGCAGCCCGATCTGGAGGACGGCACCGACCCCGCCGGTGGCCCGGCCGCGCAGCCGCCGGGCGGTGCGCAGCCGCACCACGTCGGCGACCATGTTCGGCGCGAACGTCATCGCGACGACGACGGCCACCCCCGCCTCGTACAGCGCGCCGGGCAGCGACTTCAGCAGCCGGGCCGGGTTGGCGAGGGAGTTCGCCGCGCCGACGCAGATCAGCAGGGTGGCCAGCTTCGCCCCGTCGTACAGCGCGAAGAGCAGCTGCTCGGCGGTGACCCGGCCACCGATCCGGACGCCCTTCGCCCAGTCCGGCAGCGGTACCTCGGGCAGCGTGAACACCACATGCGTGCCGGGGATCGGCGAGCCGAGGAACACCGAGAAGAGCAGCCGCACCCCGATGACGAACAGCCCGATCTTGATGAACGCCCCGTAGGACCGGGCCCACGGCGCGTCCGTCCGGCGCGCGGCCACCACGTACCCCGCCACGCCCACCAGCAGGCCGAGCAGCAGCGGGTTGGTCGTCCGGGACGCGGCGGTGGCGAGCCCCAGCGCCCACAGCCACCACGCCCCGGCGGGCAGCGCGTTGCTCCGGGTCGCGGCGGGCGCGCGCCAGGCGGGGACCGGGGAGCGGCCGGACGCCGCACGGCCCGCGGTGCCGGTCACCGGGTCCTCCCCGGCGCCGGCCGTCGGGCCGCTCATCCGCGGCGGCGGCGGGCCTGCGCGACTGCGGCGATGCCGAGCAGAAGGACCGCGCCGACCCCGAAGAGCACCCCGGCGGACGGCCCGCCGCCGCCGGAACCGTCACCGCTGTCGCCGGCGGCGGACGCGGACGTGGGCGGGGGCGGGGACGCGTCCGCCGTGGCCCGTGGACTGCTGTTCCCGTTCCCGGAGATCTGCTCACCGCACCCGGTGACCGGATAGCCGGAGATCGCGCAGAGCAGCGCGTCGCTTCCGTAACGCAGCGGCTTCGCGACCGACGCGAGCGCCACCGCGCTGCTCGCGTCCTTCGGGACCTGCGCGCACGCGGTGCGCGGCGGGGGCGGGGTCTCCCCGGCCGGCGCGTCGGCGGCGGTGCCGGAGTCGATGACGAGCGCCACGCGCTTGGTGCCGCTCTGGGCCGGGGTGCCCGCGCAGATCTCCGAGAAGTCGGGGGAGCGGCGCGGCTTCGCCGCGTCCTGGGAGTCGGCGCTCACGGCGAACCGGAAGCCCTGCACCGCGCCGTCGTCCGGCCGGACCAGGGACGGCCCCTGGGTGGCGTACGCCCACCCGCTGCCGGAACCCTCCCAGAAGGACCAGTAGCGGTAACCCGCCGCCTGGGCCGTGCCCGTGCCGAGCACGGCCAGAACGGCGCCCAGGACCACCAGCAGCGCGGTGGCCCTTCCACGTCTTCTCACAACTGCTGGTTCTTGCGGCGGCCGCTGATCAGGAATCCGGCGCCCGCGCCGACGGCGAGCCCGATTCCGACGAACCACCAGACACCGCCGATCCCGTCCCCGTCGCCGCTGTCCTTCTTCTCCTCGTCCTGGGTGGCGCTCGCCGTCGGCTTCTTCACGGCGGCGGGTGCGGGCCCGGTCGCGTTCAGCTGCGCGACGAGGTCGGCGCCGCCGAAGTCGTGCACGTCGGCGCCGGCCGCGTGGGCGGCCATGACCAGCTGGGCGTAGGCGGCGGGGCCGCTCTGCTCGGCCCAGCCCGCGGAGTTCTTCGCCAGCCACTTGACGGACGCGGCGGCCTTGTCCTTGTGCCCGGCGGCGGACAGGGCGACGACCGCGTCGGCGGTGTTGCCGAAGTCGGGCTGCGGGGTGCTGTCCTCGGCCCCCGGCATCGGCGGCTGGTCCAGGTGACCGGTCTTCGCGAGGGCCCCGGCCAGGTAGGAGGCGCCGTTCTGGGCGGCCTGCTCCGGCCGGAGCGCGGTGCCCTTGTGGCAGCTGGGGTCCTTGACCGCGGCGTTGTTGCCGACGAGGAGCCCCTTGCCGAGCGAGCCGAGCACGCCCGCCGCGGTGGCGTCCCCGTTGGCGACGAGCTTGCCGGCCTTGTCGGGCTGGTAGGCGAACGCGCCGCCGTCCTTGCCGCCGCAGGGGATGGCGAAGGTGAGCAGGGCGGCGTACGGGGTCCGGCCGCCGTCCGTCGTCACGTCGCCGAGCTTCTGCCCGGCGCGGGCGAGGGCGCCGATCACGATCGAGGTGGAGTTCGCGTCACTGGCCCCGCCGGCGTTGTACCCCCAGCCGCCGTCCTCGTTCTGCACGGACTTCAGCCAGTGGACCCCGTTGGCGACGAGGTCCTTGTGCCCGCCGACCTCGTGCAGCGCCTGCACGGCGGCCGCCGTCGCATTGGTGTCGATCACGGTCTTGGCGTCGCACGGCACGGAGGAGTCGGGGCGGTACGCGGGGAACGCGCCGCTGTCGCACTGCTGCCCGATCAGCCAGTCCACCGCCTTCGCGGCGGGCGTGACGCCCACGGCCCGCTGCGAGACGAAGGCCAGCGACTGCCGCCACACCCCGTCGTACGTGGGGTCGGTCGTGCCGTACAGCCCCGAGGGCAGCGCCGCGGACGGGGAGGGGGACGGTGCGGCGACCGCGGCCGGGGCTGCGGCCGCACAGAGCACGGTGGCGGTGGCGGCGAGCGCGGCTGCGCTGCGGCGTACGGTCATGGCGGGCGGGGCCTCTCCTGCGGGAAACCGGGCACAGGCACACACAGGCACCAGGCTCCGGCTCCGTATACCTCGACGGTGCCGGCCACCGGGGTCCCGGTGGCGCGAGCCGGTCACGACACGGACAGGGCATTCCGGCTGGCCGCCGGAGAGGCGGCATACACGGTTGCGGGCCAGCGCCGGATTCGCACCGGCTTCCCCCTGAACGGGCATGATGACGACTCGCACACTCTACCGGGCGGGTACCGGGAGAGCCCGGGGCGGCCGGTTCGAGGCCGGGGAACCGCGCCGGTCCTCAGTGCCCGGCGCGCGGCTCGAAACACCCCGCCTCCGGGCAGGGGCGGTTGACCGAAACCTTCTTCCGTGTGCACACGGTGACGCAGGCGTCGCGACCGGCGCGGCCCGTCGCCGGGTCCCGGACCTTCCGCTTCACAGCCGCTCGAGCATCGGCTGGGCCTTCGAACAGGCCGCAGGCCGGCGGACGGCCCTCCGGTGGCCGGTGCGTCACACCGCCACGAAGGTCACCGGCTCGCTTCCCGTGACCGCCTCCGCGCGCCCCAGTTTCACCAGTCGGCGCAGATGCGCCTCTGCCTCGGAGACGGCGATGTTCCGTGATCCGTAAGGGATCTGCTCCCAGGGCCGGTTCCACTCCATCCGCTCGGCGAGCTGCCAGGGCGTCAGCGGTTCGGCCAGCAGGGACAGGAGGCCGGTGAGGCGTTCCTCGTGGTGGTCGAGGAGTTCCCGCACCCGGCCCGCCGCGTCCGGGAACGCGTGCTGGTGGGCCGGCAGCACCTCCGCGACGCCCAGGCGGCCGATCCGTTCCAGCGAGGCGAGGTAGTCCCCGAGCGGGTCGGTCTCGGTCGCGCTGTCCGGGTCCTCGTAGAGGCCGACGTGCGGGCTGATGCCGGGGAGCAGGTGGTCGCCCGAGAAGAGGCGGCCGCGGCCGGGCAGGTTGGCCGGGTGGTCCTCCTCCAGGTGGAGGCAGACATGGCCCGGGGTGTGGCCCGGGGTCCAGATCGCGCGGAGCTCGCGGCCCGCGAGGTCGAGGAGTTCGCCGGGCACGATCTCGCGGTCCGGGAGGGCGGCGCGCAGACCGGGCAGGGTGCGCATCCGGCCGCCCTTCTCGCGGGCGGCCAGCAGCGGGGCGATGTGGTCCTCTGGCGCGCCGACCGTGGCCAGCTTCGCCGCGAGGTACGACAGCCAGGTGCCCGGCTCCGACTCCCGGGTGCGGCGGACGATCGCCGTGTCGGCGGCGTGCATCGCGATCCAGGCCCCCGAGGCCTCGCGCACCTGGCCGGAGAGGCCGTGGTGGTCGGGGTGGTGGTGGGTGATGACGACGCCGTGGATATCGGCGATGTCCACGCCGACGGTCGTGAGCCCGGCCGTCAGGGTGTCCCAGGCCTCCGGGTCGTCCCAGCCCGTGTCGATCAGGACCGGCCCCCGGCCGGTCTCCAGGACATGGACCAGGGTGTGGCCCAACGGGTTGTCCGGGATGGGGACTTTGATGCTGTGGACGCCTCCACCGTGGTTCATCACCTGCGTCATGGACTCCCCATCTCTCCGCGGTCTCGGCGGCGTGCGGGGTACGGCCACGACGCGCCGCGTCCACTGTAACGAGAACTTGTTCCAGTGGTAGCCCTGGGCACCTGTCCGTTCGGGGCGGAGTGCCGCCGGACGGGTCCCGGGCCGCGAGGTCCCGTCGCACGCCGGGGGTGCGCCCGACGGGACTTCGCGCACTTCCTAGTCGGCGAGGTCCGTCCAGGCGTTCACGACGTACGACGCGCCCCACGGGTTGGAGGCGACCGAAGCCTGCCCGACCGGGGCCCAGTTACCGAGGATGATGCGCTGCGGAAGTCTGGGGTCGAGCGGGTTGAGCACCGCGTGGATCCGGTGCTGACCGGTACCGCTGGTGCAGAGGCTGGACAGGCTGCTCCCCGACGAGATCGTGCAGTTGCCGGGTGCCGCCTGGGCGGCGGGCGCCGCGGCCAGCATGATGCCCGCCGCGGCGGCGGCTACGGCCACGGCGGCACAGCGCTTCTTGGACAGGGGCTTCGCGAACATGGGTGACTCCTTCATCCGATGACGATGCGTGAGCGGGAAGAGGGACATGTGCGGGTGGAGCGTCGAGCGGACCGATCCGGCTTCGATGGGCGGGGTTCCGTGGGGTGCCACGGACGCCGGCAGACACCAAGGCGTCGACAATAGAGGCGAAAGCGGGTGATTACCTGCTTGATCGCCAGTCAAATCCTGCCCAGGCGCGCGGATTCTGGCAAGAGTGTGGCCAGATTTGGTACAGACCAATTGCCGTCGCGTCGGGGGTGTTTGACGCGGGACGGCGCCGAGGTGTCCGGCATGCCGCCCCGGTGCGTGTGGCCCATCCGTGGACTCCTGGAACTGGAACTGGTATCAGTTCTGACATGGAGTCAGATGTGGACCGGGAGCAGAGCCCCGGAACGCAGGACTCGGAACCAGTCAACGAGTCGGGTCACATGCCGCGTCGCGGGAGGCAGCAGCCATGAGCGAGCTTGTCGAACACGGAAAACTGTTCATCGGCGGGGAGTTGGTCGATCCGCTCGGGCGGGAAGTCATCGAGGTCATCTCCCCGCACACCGAGCAGGTCATCGGCCGGGTGCCGCACGCCGCCGAGGGGGATGTGGACCGGGCCGTCGCCGCCGCCCGGCGGGCGTTCGACGAGGGGCCCTGGCCCCGGATGACGTTGGACGAGCGGATCGCCGTCGTCACCCGGATCAAGGACGCGTTCGCCGTCCGGTACGAGGAGATCGCCCGGGTCATCAGCTCGGAGAACGGCACCCCGTACAGCTCCAGCGTCATGGTGCAGGCCCTCGCCGCGATGATGGTGTGGGACGCGGCGATCACCGTCGCCCGCACCTTCCCGTACGAGGAGCGCCGGGACGGGGCGCTGGGGCCGCTGCTCGTGCGGCGGGAGCCCGTCGGGGTGGTCGCGGCCGTCGTGCCGTGGAACGTGCCGCAGTTCACCGCCGCCGCCAAACTCGCGCCCGCGCTGCTCGCCGGGTGCTCGGCCGTCCTGAAGGTGTCGCCCGAATCGCCGCTCGACGCCTACATCCTGGCCGAGATCGTCGCCGAGGCCGGGCTGCCGGAGGGCGTGCTGTCGATCCTGCCCGCCGACCGCGAGGTCAGTGAGTACCTGGTCGGGCACCCCGGCGTCGACAAGGTCTCGTTCACCGGGTCCGTCGCCGCCGGACGGCGCGTCATGGAGGTCGCCTCACGCAACCTCACCCGCGTCACCCTGGAGCTCGGCGGGAAGTCCGCCGCCGTGATCCTCCCCGACGCCGATCTCGACGCCGCCGTCGCGGGCATCGTGCCCTTCGCCTGGATGATCAACGGGCAGGCCTGTGTGGCCCAGACCCGGATCCTCGTGCCGCGCTCCCGCTACGCGGAGATGGCCGAGGCGTTCGCCGCCGCCGCCGGTGCGCTGAAGGTCGGCGACCCGCTCGACCCGGCCACCGAACTCGGCCCGCTCGTCGCGCGGCGCCAGCAGCAGCGCTCCCTCGACTACATCCGGATCGGACAGGAGGAGGGGGCCAAGATCCTCACCGGCGGCGGCCGTCCGGCCTCGCAGGAACGCGGGTGGTACGTCGAGCCGACGCTCTTCGGCGACGTCGACAACTCCATGCGCATCGCCCGCGAGGAGATCTTCGGCCCGGTCGTCTGCCTGCTGCCGTACGGCGACGAGGACGAGGCCGTCAAGATCGCCAACGACTCCGAGTACGGGCTGAGCGGCAGCGTCTGGACCGCCGACACCGAGCGCGGCATCGACATCGCCCGCCGGGTCAGGACCGGCACGTACAGCGTGAACACCTTCAGCCTCGACATGCTCGGGCCGTTCGGCGGCTACAAGAACTCCGGTCTGGGAAGGGAGTTCGGGCCCGAGGGCTACGGGGAGTACTTCGAGCACAAGATGATCCACCTGCCCGCCGGGTACGGGGGAGGGGCCTGATGGGCGACCGCTGGAGCGTCGAGGTCGACCGCGGGGTGTGCATCGGGTCGGGGATGTGCGTGAACCACGCACCGGACGGCTTCCGGCTGGACTCCGCCCGGCAGTCGCATCCCGTCGGCCCGGAGACCGACGCCAACGAGCGGGTGCTCGCCGCGGCAGAGGGGTGCCCGGTCGAGGCGATCACGGTCGCCCTGGCCGACTCGGGAGAAGTGGTGTTCCCTCCGGAGGACTGAGAGCCGTTCCGTGAACCCGCTGACCCGCCCGGGGTGTGGCCTGCCACACCCCGAACGGGTGGCGGACCGCAGTGACCGGGTGGGTGCCGGTGCGACATCGTCACCGGCATGTCCACCACCTCACGGTCCACCCGCACGCCCGGAACATCCCCCGGAACCACCGCTGTCCCCGCTCGCGCCGTCACCGCGCTCGCCGCCCTCGCCGTGGCCCTCGGCCTCGCCTTCGTCCTCGCCCCCGGCCCGGTGGCGGGGAGCATGCCGGGCGGCGGTTACGGCGGTCGGCGCGGTCTCGACGCCCGTCTCTCCGCGTCGTTCGTCGACTACTGGAGATCCGGCGAGCGGAGCTTTCCCCCTGCTCTGCGGGGCGTCGTCGACTACTGGTCCCGCTACCACGTGGTCAAGGCCGTGGTCGCCGCGGTCCTGCTGGCCGTGCTCATCGCGCTCGGCGCGCTGCTCTGGAAGGCGTTCCTGCGGGGCGGCGCGCTCACGGCGGGAAGCAGGGCCGCTCTCGCGTCCGCCGGGGTGGTCGTCACGGCGCTCGCGCTGTTCTCCCTGGCGCTGGCCGTGGCCAACATCCAGGGTGCCGTGGCGCCCTTCTCCTCGCTGATGTCGATGCTGCCGGTCCACGCGTCCCACGGCGAACTCGCCGACGTGCTCGACCGGATCAGACAGCAACTGGCCGGCTACCCGGACGCCGGCGGGGCGACCGCGCCTCCCCTCAAGGTGATGGTCAGCGACTTCGGCCGCTACCACGCGGTGGTGGCCGTGGCCGCGACGGTGGTGGCCCTCGCCCTCGCCGCCCTCAGCGCGCTGTCGTGGCGGAGGTTCGCGGGAACGGCGGCGTCCGACCGGCGGACCAGGCGTGTCCTCAGGTCGGCCGGTCTGCTCTCGGCCCTGCTGGCGGCGGCCGTCCTCGTGATCGCCGCGGCGAACACCGCCACCACGGCCGACCCCGCGCCGGCGCTCCTGGCCTTCTTCGAGGGCGGCTGGTGAGGGGCACCGCCGTCAGGCGCCGAGGTGGGCGAGGACGGCGAGCACCCGCCGGTGCCGCGTGTCGTCGGGCGGCAGGCCGAGCTTCGCGAAGACGTTGCCGATGTGCTTCTCCACCGCGCTGTTCGAGAGCACCATGCGCCGGGCGAGGGCCGTGTTGGAATGGCCCTCGGCCATCAGCGCCAGCAACTGCCGTTCACGCGCGGTCAGCTTCTCCAGCGGGTCGCCCCGCCGCTGCCTGGCCAGCAACTGCGCGACGACCTGCGGGTCGAGCACCGTCGCGCCACGGGCGACGCGGACCAGGGCGTCCAGGAACTCCTCGACCCTGGCGACCCGGTCCTTCAGCAGATAGCCGACCGCACCGGAGCCGTCCGCGAGCAGATCGGTGGCGTACGACACCTCCACGTACTGGCTGAGCACCAGCACGGGGGTGCCCGGCAGCCGGCCGCGGACGGTGGCCGCCGCCCGCAGACCCTCGTCCGTATGCGTCGGCGGCATCCGCACGTCGACGACCGACACGTCCGGGCGGTGTACGAGCACCGCCTCGACCAGGGCGGGGCCGTCACCGACCGCCGCCACCACCTGGTGACCGTCCTCGGAGAGCAGCCGGACCAGCCCCTCGCGCAGCAGCACCGAGTCGTCGGCGACGACGATCCGCAGCGGCTCCCGGACCACCGGGTCCCCTGCGCTCACCCCGGTTCCGGCCGCCACACCCGGTGCTGTTCCCTCCCCGGTCAGCGACATGGCAGCTCCGCCGTGACCGTCGTCGGGCCGTCCTGCGGACTGTCGACCCGCAGCCGGCCGCCGACCGCCCGCGCCCGGTCGGCCAGGCCCCGCAGCCCGTGTCCCTCGGCCGGAACGGCCCCGCCCACCCCGTCGTCCGTCACCCAGACCCGCAGGATTCCCCCGGTGTGACGCATGCCGACCGTGCACCGGCGGGCGTGGCTGTGCTTGGCCGCGTTCGTCAGCGCCTCGGCGACCACGAAGTACGCGGCCGTCTCGACGCCGGGCTCCGGCCGGCGGCTCAGGGGCGCGGCGTCGAGCTCGGCGGGCACGACGCTGCGCGCGGCCAGGGCCCGCAGCGCCTCCCGCAGCCCCCGGTCGGTGAGGACCGGCGGAGCGATGCCCCGCGACAGGGCCCGCAGTTCGTCCAGCGCCTCCTGCGTCCGCAGGACCGCGTCGGCGAGCGCGGCCCTGACCAGTTTCGGATTCCGGTCGAAGTGGTGCTGGGCGCGGCCCAGTTCCATCGCCAGCCGGACCAGCTGCTGCTGGGGCCCGTCGTGGATGTCGCGCTCCAGCCGGCGCAGCGCGGCCGTCTCCGCCGTCACCGCCGCGACGGCCTGCGCGCGGGCGGTGTCGCGCTCCTGCTCCAGCCCGCTGATCCTGCGGTGCAGCGCGGACATGTGGGACAGGAGCGCCTGCCCGAGACCCGCCTGGGCGGCGACGCACACCCGGGTCACCAGCGGCAGGGTCGACAGCAGCAGCACCCCGATCGAGAGGACGAACGCGACCCGCCCGGACGGTGACGTCAGCCCCAGGCTCAGTGCGACATGGGACCGGTCGCTGCCCGCGTACAGGGTCATGGGCCGCAGCGAGCCGGGCGCGACCTCGTTGCGCAGGGGGTACGTGACGGTCGCGACCCCCACGAACCACCACAGCGCCGTCACCACCGAGGTGACCAGGACGAGAGGGAGCACCAGCACCGCGTGCGCCAGGTCGAGCCACAGCTCCGGGTCGGCCGCGCCGTCCGGCTCCTTCGACCTCGGCCGCCGGCCCGCGCCGCCCGTCCTGCCGGTCCCGGAGCGCACCGCGCCGATCCGCCACCACTCCAGATCGCCGGGCCACCGCGCCAGTGCCAGGGCGCGGGCCGTGACGGGCGAGCCGCTCGGCACCAGCGAACCGGCCGTTCCGGCGCACAGGCCGCCGGCCACCAGCAGCAGACCGGCAGCGGCGCTCAGCGGCGCGGTGAGGAGATACAGGGATTCCACCAGCGTGCGACGCCCGACGCGGACGACGGGCCCGGCACCCGGCCGCCACCGGCCCGCGACCACGGAGGGCAACGACTCAGCCATCTCCTCAGCATAATCGCGCCCCCGGCGGCGCTCCGGCCCGGCAGAGAGCAGGACGGACGGAACACGCCGCGGCCGCACCGTCAGCGTTCCGGGACCCCCGACAGCAGGTGCAGGCGCAGTGCCAGTTGCAGTTCCAGGGCGCGGTCCGGCTCGTTCCAGTCCCGTCCCAGCAGCACCTGTATCCGGTCCAGCCGCTGCACCACCGTGTTGACGTGTACGTGCAGCTCGTCCTTGGCCCGGATCAGGCTGCCGCCCGCGCCGAAGTACGCGCCGAGCGTTCGCACCAGGTGGGTGCCGCGCTGGGCGTCGTACTCCAGCAGCGGCCCCAGCGTCGCCGACACGAAGCCGCCGACGTCCTGCCCGTTGCCCAGCACCACGCCCAGGAAGCCCAGTTCGTCCACGCACGCGCCCTCGCCCGTACGCCCCAGCACCCGCATCGCCCGCAGGCAGCGCGCCGCCTCCGCGTACGCGGCGGCCAGCTCCCGCGGGCCCCGGGCCGGGCCCGCGGCGGCGACGGTGACCGGGCCCTGCGCCAACTGGCCGAGCTGGGCCGCCGCAGAGCGGGCCACGGTCCCGGCCGCCGGGCCGGAGCCGTCCGCCTCGATCAACAGCACGACCCCGCCCGCGTGTTCGGCGCTCACGCCGTGGATGTCCCCGCCGAACAGATAGCGCATCGCGGCCGGGGCCAGCCGCTCCCGCGCGCCGGTCTCCGCGACCAGCAGCAGATGCGGGCGGTCCAGGTCGATGCCCAGCCGGCGGCCGCGCTCCGCGAGGCCCGCCGGGTCGCGGCCGCTGTCCGTCAGCAGGTCGGCGATCAGTTCGCCGCGGATGCGGTTCTCCGTCTCGGCCACCGTGCGCCGCAGCAGCAGAAGGAGCCCGGTGACCACCGCCGACCGCTCGAACAGCCGCCGGTCGGAGTCGTCCAGCCGCCGGCTCCGGTGCAGCACCAGACCGGCGAGCAGCTCCTGCCCGGCGAGCACCGCGCAGACCACCCTCCCGTCGCGGTGCACGGCGCGGGCCCCCGTACGGGACTCCTCTGCCGCCTCCGCGAGCCAGCCGGCGTCCATGCTGTCGGCGGCGAAGCCCGTACCGTCCGGGCGGACCGCCGCCAGCGGGCGCCCGCCCGGGTCGTGGATGGTCAGCGGGGAGTCGAGCAGTCCGGCGACGGCCGCCGCCACGTCCTTGACGTCCCGGCCGCGCAGCACCAGGTCCGTCAGCCGGTCGTGCGACTCCTCGGCCCGCCGCATGGCCGCGGAGTGGGCCCGTACGGAGGCGTTGGCCTCGGCCAGCTCGGCGTTCGCCGCGGCCAGTTCGGCGAGGGCCGAGGTGGTGTCGGCCAGGGCGCGGGCGGTGTCGATGGCGATCGCGGCGTGGGCGGCCAGCGAGCACAGCAGGGCGACCTCGTCGGGGCTGAAGACCCGGGGCGCCCGGTCCGCCGCGAAGAGGACGCCGATCACCTTCCCCGTGCCCCCGCGGCTGGAGCCGAGCAGCAGCGGCACGCCCAGAATGGCGACCAGCCCCTCGTCCAGGACCCCGGCGTTGATGTTGTGGGTGTGGCGGAAGCGCTCGTCGGTGCGGTAGTCGGGGGTCGCGTACGGGCTCGCCGTCTGCGCCACGAGACCGCCGAGGCCCTCGCCGAGTTCGAGGCGCAGCCGCTGGAAAAGCAGCGACACCGATCCGTCGGTCACCCGCATGTAGGTGTCGCCAGCCTCCTCGTCCGGGAGCGTGAGGTAGGCCGTGTCCGTCCCCAGCAGCATCCTGGCCCGCCGCACGATCGCCTTCAGCACGTCGTCCAGGTCGCGGGAGGCCGCCAGGTCGCCCGCCGTGTCGAAGAGCGCGGTCAGCTGGAGTTCGCGGCGCCGGTGCTGGCGCAGGGCGCCCCTGATCCGCAGCGCGACGGCGGTGGCCCGCTCCACCTCGGCCAGCTCGCCCTCCGCCACCCCGTCGGCCCGCGCCGTCGGGAGGACCGCGCCCAGCGCCTCCGCGGGGGCGTCGTCGGCCAGCAGGTCGAAGAGGTGCCGGAGGTGGGGTGCGGCGGAGGGGGACGGTTCAGACATGGCGGCCAGCGTTCGTAGACAGGGACGGCGAGGGGGTCAGTTGGCGGTCCAGCCGCCGTCCATCGAGAGCGAGGTACCGGTGATGTGGCCGGTACGCGGACCGCACAGCCACAGGACGGCCTCGGCGACATCCGCCGGTTCGATCAGCCGCTTGATCGCGCTGCGCTCCAGCATCACCCGCCCCACCACCTCCTCCTCGGAGATGCCGTGGGTACGGGCCTGGTCGGCGATCTGGTTCTCGACCAGCGGGGTGCGCACGTAACCGGGGCTGACGCAGTTGCTCGTCACCCCGTGCTCCGCCGCTTCGAGCGCCACCACCTTGCTCAGCCCCTCCAGTGCGTGCTTGGCCGTCACATAGGCCGACTTGTACGGGCTCGCGCGCAGCCCGTGCACCGACGAGATGTTGACCACGCGCCCCCAGCCGCGTTCGTACATGCCCGGCAGGGTCCGGCGCAAGATGCGGAACGGGGTCTCCACCATGACGCGCTGGATCAGCGCGAAGCGCTCCGGCGGGAACGTGTGGACGGGGGCGACGTGCTGGAGCCCCGCGTTGTTGACCACCACGTCCGCGTGGGCCGGCAGGGTGTCGACGACTCCGGGGTCGGACAGGTCCACCACCCAGGCCGTCCCGCCGATCTCCCCGGCCAGGCTCCTGGCGGCCTCACCGGCCTTGTCCACGACGTGCACATGGGCGCCGGCCGCCGCCAGCGCCTGTGCGCAGGCCCGCCCGATCCCGCTCGCCGCACCGGTCACCAGCGCGGTCCGCCCGGCCAGGAACGGTACTGCGGGTACCTGCGTCGGTCCGCCGCCCGGGGAGGGGGCGGGGGGCTCGTGGTCGGGTCTGCGGGAAGTCTCCATGGCCGTCACCGTAGGTACGCGGCGGCCCGTGTCACACGGGGCCGGTGCACACACCCTCCCGCCCCGGCATGGTGGCGGCGTACATGGTGCGGTGCGGCGGCGGGCGGCCCCGCCGCACGGCGGGCGGCCCGCACAAGGGACCCGCCGCACACACCCCGCACCCACGGGTGTCCGCCTGCCACATGGGCGTGCGGCGCCCCTGCTCATAGGTTCCGGCAGCAGCCCGTACCCGCACGTACCGACCAGGGAGGCACCCGTGCGCCCACCGATCCTGAGACGCCTGTTCCGCCGCGTCGCGTCCACGGCCGTCCTCGGCCTGCTCGCGGCCACACTGACCACGACCCCCGCCACTGCCGCCGGGGGCCTCCAGCAGGTCACCGGCTTCGGCTCCAACCCCGGCAACCTCCAGATGTACGAGTACACCCCCGCCGGTCTCCCCGCGAACGCGCCCCTGGTCGTCGCCCTGCACGGCTGCGCCCAGACGGCCGACGCGTACTACACCAACTCCGGCTGGCCGAAGTTCGCCGACCAGTGGGGCTTCGACGTCGTCTTCCCGCAGACCACGTCCGCGAACAACGCGCTCTCCTGCTTCGGCTGGTTCGACGCGTCCGAGGACAGCCGGGGCAAGGGCGAGGCCGCGTCGATCGCGCAGATGGTGGAGCACGCGAAGCAGAGCCGCGGCTCCGACGGCCAACGGGTGTACGTCACCGGCCTCTCGGCGGGCGGCGGCATGGCGGCGGACCTGCTCGCCGCCTACCCGGACGTGTTCGCGGGCGGCGCGGTGGCCTCGGGGCTGCCCGCGCAGTGCGCGACGAGCCAGGCGGCCGCCTCGGGCTGCCAGACGGGCCCGCAGAAGCTCACCCCCGCGCAGTGGGGCGACAAGGTCCGCGGCGCCTACCCCGGATACGGCGGCCCGTGGCCCCGGGTGGCGATCTGGCAGGGCACCGCCGACTACACCGTCTACCCGGCCAACGCCACGGCCCTGCGCGACCAGTGGACGGACGTCTGGGGCATCGGCCAGACCCCGTCGTCCACCGACACCCTCCCCGGCAACACCGCACGCGCCGTCTACAACGACTCCGCGGGCCGGCCGGCCGTGGAGACGTACACCGTCTCCGGCATGGGCCACGGCCTTCCCGTGGGCCCGGGTACGGGCGCCGAGCAGTGCGGGACGGCGGCCGCGTACTTCCTGAACACGATCTGCTCGACGTACTACACGGGCGTCTTCTGGGGCCTCGACGGAGGCGGCACCCCGGGCGGCGGCGACCGGTTGCCGGCCCCGGCGGGCGTGACGGTCACCGGCGTCACCGACACCACCGCGGCCCTGTCCTGGAGCGCGGTCGAGGGCGCCGCCTCGTACGCGGTGTTCCGCAACGGTACGAAGGTCGCGTCCCCGGCCGGTACGGCGTACACGGACACCGGCCTGACCGCCGGCACCACCTACCGCTACACCGTGGCGGCGGTCGACGGATCGGGGACGGCCGGCACCACGTCCGCCCAGGTGACGGCGGTCACGACGGGCGGCGCGACCGCGCGGTGCTTCACCGCCACCAACTACGCGCATGTGGCGGCGGGCAGGGCCCGCACCACGGGCGGGTACGTCTACGCCAACGGCTCGGAGGCGAACATGGGCCTCTACAACGTCTTCGTCACGCACACCCTCAAGGAGTCACCGGCGGGGTACTTCGTGATCGCGGACAGCGGCTGCACCGGCTGATCCGGAACGGCGGCCGCCCTGCCGCGCGTACGCCACCAGGCGGTCGGCGATCTCCCGCCCGCCCCGGTCACCCGTGAGCACCGTGTAGTGGTTCACGTCCCGCACCGCCACCGGCGTCAGCCGGGTCCCGGCCAGGTCCGCCGCCGCGAGGCGCTTCTCGTCGTACAGGCCCTGCTCCTCGTCCATCAGGCCGCGCGCCGCCCACAGCAGCGTCGCCTCGACCGGCAGTCTCCTTACCGCGGAGAGCACCTCCTCGTCGAAGAGGCCGATGCCGTCCGTGCGGACCGCCTCGATCCGGCACGTCGAGCGCAGGGCTGGTTCGGTGCCCGTCAGGTCGCGCTGGATGTACGCGTCCACCTCGTCCGACCAGGCGCCCGCGAACGCCGGGTGCGCCTGCCAGAAGGCGCGGTAGGCGGCCCGGTCCGCGAACGTCATCGACAGCCGGTCCATCGCCGGACCGATCACCGCCGTCATCAGCTCGTCCGGCGACAGGTGCACGGGCGCCGGGAAGCCGATGCCGCCGTCGACGAGCAGCAGCGGCCCGAAGCGCTCCGGGTGCCGTACCGCGGCGAACGCCGCCACGAACGCCCCCATCGAGTGGCCCGCCAGCACCACCCGGTCCGGGCCCAGCGACTCGGTCAGGGCGGCGACGTCGTCCGCGTGGGCGGCGATGCCGTACGGGCCGGGAAGCCCCGAACTCCCCGCCCTGCCTCGCAGATCCGGCGCGACCAGCGTGACGCGGCCGGCCAGCAGCCGGGCCACCGGACCCCAGGAGAGCGCGTTGGCCGTGATGCCGTGCAGCGCCACCACCACCGGCGCCGCCGGATCGCCGGCCGGCCAGCGCACGGCCGCCAGCTCGCCCCCGGCGACCGGGACCTTGATCTCTTCGTACGGAATCACGGGTTTCCGTTCTCCTTCCGGGGCGGGATCTCCTGTGCGGGCCCGCTTCGGCGCGACGCGGCCAGTCTGGACGGCAGCCGGGCCAGTCCGCCCGGCAGCAGATGTACCACGGCCACGAACAGCACGCCCAGCAGGAACAGCGGCTGGGAGAGCGGGACGCGGAGCACCGCCGGGAGACCGGCGACCGCGCCCGAGCCGGCCAGGTCGCCGAGCCGGTGGTCGGCCCAGGTGTAGAGGACGCCGCCGGCCATCGGGCCCCAGCGGGTCCCTGAGCCGCCCAGCACCACCATCACCAGCAGCGACAGCGTGAAGTCGGACGTGGTCGTCTGCGGGGTGGAACCACCGGTCAGCAGCAGGTGCACGATGCCGCCGAGCGCGGCGAGCGCGCCCGCGAGGACGAAGGCCGTCAGCTTGAATCCGTACGGTTTCAGCCCCAGCACCTCCACCCGGCGCTCGTTCTCCTTGATGCCCTCCCAGACGCGTCCCGTGGGGGAGCGGACCGCCCGGTGGACGACGGCCAGGGTGAGGACGAGGTAGGCGAGCGCGATCCAGTAGAGGTTCGCGGTGTTGTCGATGCCGACGAGCCAGGAGGGCAGCAGGTCCGCCGGTGCCGCCCGGCCCTCCTCGCCGCCGGTGACGCCACCGGGGTTGCGGGCGACCAGGATCGAGCCCGCCTGGGCGAACGCCAGCGTCACCATGGAGAAGCCGATGCCGGTGACGCGCAGGCTCACGGACCCCAGGACCAGGGCCAGTGCGATCCCGAAGCAGAGCCCGAGGACGGCGGCGGCCGCGAACGGGAGCCCCGCCTCCAGCAGGAACACGTTGGTGGCGTAGCTGCCCGCCGCGAAGTACAGGGCGTGCCCGAACGAGAGCAGCCCCGTGCGGCCGAGCAGCAGGTCGTACCCGGTGGCCAGGGCGCCGAACAGCAGGCAGGTGGCGATGAGTTGCAGGCTGCCCGCACTGCCCAGCGGGCCGTCCAGCAGCCCGGGCACGGGCAGCGCGCTGTAGGGCGCCACGGCCAGGACCAGCAGGACGGCGGCGGGCCACCAGCGCAGCAGTCGCCGGGACCGGCCGGGAGGAGCCGGTGCGGCCCGGGGGCTGCCGTCGGTGCGGTCGTGTGTCTCGGTGGCGGTGCTCACGCGAGCCTCCCCGTCAGTCCGCGCGGGCGGATCAGCAGCAGCGCGGCGAGCAGGACGACGACCGCCAGATCGCCGAGACCCGCCGCGGTGTAGTAGTTGGCGAACTGCTGGACCAGGCCGATGACCACGGACGCCACGGCGGCGCCGGTCACCGAACCCATGCCGCCGGTGACCACGACGACGAACGCGAAGATCAGCAGCGAGGTGCCCTGACGGGGGTCGACCGAGCCGAAGTACAGCCCGCCGAGCGCCCCGCCGAGTGCGGCCGCGCACCCGCCGATCGCGAAGACGAGGGTGAACGCCCTGCGGACGTCGATGCCGAGCGCGGTGACCATCGCCCGGTCCTCGACCCCCGCCCGTACGACGAGGCCGTGCCGGGTCCGGCCGAGGAAGAGCCGCAGCGCCACCAGGACCACGACCGCCGCCGCCACCAGGACGAGCCGGTTGACCGGGACCTGCGCGCCCAGCAGCCCGAAGGTGCCGGACAGTGCCTCCGGGCCGGGGAAGGTCCGGGCGTCCGAACCCCAGATCCCCGACAGCAGCGCGGGCACCGCGAGCCCCACCCCGACCGTGGCGAGCACCTGCTCGCGCGGCCGGGTGTAGAGCGGGCGGACGACGGCGAGTTCGAGGAGCACGGCGGCGGCGGCGCCCACCGCCGTGCCGAACAGCACCGCGAGGACGAAGCCGGCCCCGCCGGGTCCCGCGCCGGGCAGATGGCCGGACGCCGCCCACCAGGTGCCGTACGCGCCGATGGACAGCAGCGCCCCGTGCGCGAAGTTGAGCACGTCCATCAGGCCGAAGATCAGCGAGAGTCCGGACGCGATGAGGAAGTAGAGGGCTCCCAGACCGAGTCCGGTCATGGTGAGCAGCACGAGGGTGGACATCAGGAATCCGCCTCCACGGAGAGTGCTTCCGCGGCCGGGCCGTGCCCCACACCGAGCAGTCGGCGGGCCGCCTCCGGGTCGCCGAGCAGTGCGGCGGCCGGGCCGCGGTGGGCGGTCCGGCCGTCGGCCAGGACCACGCAGTGCTCGGCGAGCCGGCGTACGACGGCGAGGTTCTGCTCCACGAGCAGCACCGGCACCGCCTCGGCGGCCCGCTCCAGCACCTGCGCCACCTCGGTGACCACCTTCGGTGCCAGGCCCTTGGTGGGCTCGTCCGCGATGATCAGCCGGTTGGCGTTGAGCAGGGTGCGGCCGATGGCGACCATCTGCTGCTGCCCGCCAGAGAGAGTTCCAGCCAACTGCCGTGCCCGCTGCTTGAGTTCGGGGAAGAGTTCATGCACCAGGGGGTAGTCGGGGCCGCCCGCGCCGCGCCGTTCCGCCAGGCGCAGGTTCTCCGCCACGGTCAGCCCGGCGAAGACGCCCCGGTCCTCGGGGGCGTACCCCACACCCCGCCGGACCACGGCGTGGGTGGGCAGGGCCACGGTCTCCTCGCCGTCCAGCAGCACACTGCCGCTGCGCGGGACGAGGCCCAGGACGCCCCGTACGGTCGTGGTCTTCCCGGCGCCGTTGCGCCCCAGCAGCGCGGTCACGCCGTGGGCGGCGACGTCCAGGTCGACGCCGTGCAGAATGTGCCTGCCGCCGATCAGGACCCGCAGGTCCCGTACGGCGAGCAGGACCCGCTCGCTCACAACCCCTCCCCGAGGTAGGCCTGTTGCACGGTCGGATCGGCGGTGACGGCCTCCGGGGTGTCCAGGGCCAGCAGCCGGCCGTGATGCATCACCGCGAGCCGGTCGGCCAGGCCCAGGAGCACGTCCATGTGGTGCTCGACCATCAGGACGGTGCGCCCCTCGTCCCGGTGCAGGCTGCGGATCAGCTCGGTCAGCGCCGGGACCTCCTCCGCGCTCACCCCGGCCATCGGCTCGTCGAGCAGCATCAGCCGGGGCTCGCCCACCAGCAGCACGGCCAGCTCCAGCTTCCGCTTCTCGCCGTGCGACAGCTCGGCCGCCGTCGCCCCGGCCCGGTGGCCGAGACCGGTGCGCTCCAGTACGGAGGCCACCTCCGCGGTGTACGGGTCGGCGCGCCGCCAGAGCCGGTACGAGCCGCCCCGTGCGGCCTGCGCCGCCAGCCGGACGTGGTCGGCCACGGTCATGGCGGGCCAGAGGCTGGACGTCTGGAACGTGCGGCCGATCCCGCGCCGGGCCCGCACGTGCGCGGGCCGGCCGGTGATATCGGCGCCGTCCAGCGTGACCGTGCCGGCGGTCGGCATGGCAGTGCCGCTGATGAGGTTGAACAGGGAGGTCTTCCCCGCCCCGTTGGGGCCGATGAAGGCGAGGAACTCGCCCTCGCGGACGCCGAGCGTGATGTCCTGGAGGATGGTCGCGCCACCGATGCTCCAGCCGAGTCCGTCCAGCCGGAGCACGGGGGCCGCGGACCGTGCCCGGCCGTCCCGGCGCCCGAGGGTGTGCGGTGCGGTCATGGTTCAGCCCGCCGAGGGCTTCACGGGCGGCGCCACGGCGTCCATCGGCTCGGTGTCCAGCAGCACCGGCTTCGCGGCGGCGCCCTTGCCGGTCAGCCGGGCCACGAACATCGGCTGCACCAGGGCGTGGTCCTCGGCCCGGACCCGCGTCCTGCCCTTCACCCCGTCGAAGGTCCAGCCCTCCAGGGCCTTCACCATCGCGGCCGGGTCCGTGGCGCTGCCCTCTGCCACGGCGTGCACGATCATCTGGGCCGCGGTGAAGCCGTCCGGGGTGAACAGGTCGGGGGTGCCGCCCGCCTTCGTCACCGAGTCGAGCATGGCCTTCTCCGCGGCGTTGCCGCCGCCCGCGCCGGGGAAGTAGTGGGCGAGGAACGACACCTTGGCGCCGGCCGTCCCGAAGACCGGGTACGAGGCCGTCCCGGCGAGCCCGGTGACGACCTTGGCCGCGCCCAGCACGCCCTGCTGGTCCAGCGCGGTCCACAGCGCCGGTGCGGTGGAACCGGCCCAGGCCACGAAGACCAGATCCGGCCCGCCCGCCTTCACCTGCCGGGCGAACGGCGTCAGGTCCGTCGCGCTGGGCGGCGCCAGTACGGAGCCCACCTTCGCGCCCTTCGCGCCGAGCACCGCCTTCACCGCGGCGACGTTCGCCTGGCCGAACGTGGAGTCCTGGGCCAGCACCGTGACCTTCTTGCCCTCGGCGTCGCCGAGCATCGCCCCCGCCGTGAGGATGTCCTGGTAGGACTGGCGGCCCGAGCGGAAGGTGTAGCCGTTGATCCCGGTCACCGCGTCGGTGGCGGCCGGGCCGTTGATGAACAGCACCTTGTTCTGGGCGGCGAGCGGTGCCATCTGGAGGGCGACGCCGGAGTCGGTGGTGCCGGCCAGCACCTTGTAGCCCTTGCCGATCAGGTTCTTCGCCGCCGAGACGGCCTTGCCGGGGTCGCCCGCGTCGTCCTGCTCGGTGACCTCGACGCGGTGGCCGGCGACCTTGCCGGTGCCCTGGGTGGCGTAGTCCAGGCCCGCCATGAAGCCGTCCCGGTACTGCTTGCCGTAGTCCGCGAGCAGCCCGGTCCTGGAGTAGACCAGGCCGACCTTCACGGCCGAGCCGCTGCCGGACTTCCCGGCCCCGGAGTCGGCGCTGCCCGCCTTGCCGGCGGCGCTGCACCCGGTCAGCAGCAGGCCGGCGGCGGCCAGTACGGCGACGGCGGACAGGGCGGTGGGCCGGGCGGTGCGGGTGTCCCCGCCGGCTCCAACGGTTCCGTTCGTCCTGCTGGCCCTGCTGGCCCTGCTGGATCTGCGACGCATGGTGACCGGCTCCTCGGCGAGTTCCTGTGATGTCGCCGAACCGTATGAACACCGTGCCGTCGTCGATATGGTGCAGGGCACCTCACCTGACGGGGGACCCATGTGGGTGCCGTACATGGGCAGGACCCCGGCCGGGGCGGGGCCCCGCGGGAGTCAGCGGACCGGGCCCTCGGCCGTCAGGTCGATCAGCCGGCACACCGTCTCGATGTCTATCTTCACCTGGGCGATCGACGCCCGGCCTGACAGCCAGGTGATGAGCGCGGAGTGCCAGGTGTGCTCGATCACCCGGACGGCCGAGAGCTGCTCCGGCGTCGGGTGCTCAAGTCCCATCGAGTCCAGGATGATCGCCGTCGTGAGGCGCGAGACGGTGTCCACCTCGGGGCTCACGCTGCGGTCCGCGAAGGTCAGCGCGCGCACCATCGCGTCCGCCAGGTGCGGTTCGCGCTGGAGTGCCCGGAACGCCCTCATCAGGGTGTCGGCGACCCGGTCCGCCGCGTCGGCGCCGGCCGGCGGACGTTTGCGCAGGGTGCCGTGCATGTGCTGGAGCTGGTCCTGCATGGTGGCGACCAGCAGATGGACCTTGGACGGGAAGTAGCGGTACAGGGTGCCCAGCGCGACCCCGGCGGCCTCCGCCACCTCACGCATCTGGACGGCCTCGAAACCGCCTCTGCTGGCGAGCTGCGCGCTGGCGTGCAGGATGCGGCGGCGGCGGGCCTCCTGGCGTTCCGTCAGGGGCGGCGATGCCGGTCTGGCTTCCGCTGTCATGTGTCCCATCCCCGTGGCTTCTGACCGCGACCGCGAGGACGCGGCGGCCGGTCCGGCGGCGCACAGCATGCCAGGGTGTGTGTCGTGGCGCGAATCACCTGATCCGGCCGTTGCACCGACGCTACCTGCCGGTAGATTCGTAGCTCATTGAACGATCCGGTCTATAACTTGTTCTAGATTAGCGCGAGCGGTTACGCTCCGGCGAACACGCAGTGAGAAGGGGGCCGAGTGTGACCGCTGAGGCCATAGAGTCGGGCCCCCGCACGGGCGTCGGTACGTCGGACACGGAGGCAGGGCCCGACGGCGAGCGGCCGTTGCGCATCGCCCTCCTCACCTACAAGGGCAATCCCTTCTGCGGCGGCCAGGGCGTCTACGTCCGCCACCTCGCCCGCGAGCTCGCCCGCCTCGGCCACAGCGTCGAGGTCATCGGCGCCCAGCCCTACCCCGTGCTCGACGAGGGCGTCCCGCTCACCGAGCTGCCCAGCCTGGACCTCTACCGGCACCCCGACCCGTTCCGCACACCGGGGCGCGGCGAGTACCGGGACTGGATCGACGCCGCGGAGGTCGCCACCATGTGGACCGGCGGCTTCCCCGAACCCCTCACCTTCAGCCTGCGGGCCCGGCGCCATCTCGCCGCCCGGCGCGGCGAGTTCGACGTCATCCACGACAACCAGACACTCGGCTACGGGCTCCTCGGCGACCTCGGCGCGCCCCTCGTCACCACGATCCACCACCCCATCACCGTCGACCGGCAACTCGACCTGGACGCCGCCCCGACCCGCCGCCGCCGCGTCTCCGTACGCCGCTGGTACGCCTTCACGCGTATGCAGAAGCGGGTCGCGCGCCGGCTGCCGTCCGTGCTCACCGTCTCCGGCTCCTCCAAGCAGGAGATCGTCGAGCACCTCGGGGTGAGCGCCGGCCGCGTCCACGTCGTGCACATCGGCGCCGACACCGACCTGTGGTCGCCCGACCCCGCCGTCGAGGAGGTCGAGGGCCGGATCGTCACCACCTCCAGCGCCGACGTACCGCTCAAGGGCCTCGTCCACCTCGTCGAGGCGCTCGCCGTACTCCGTGCCGAGAACCCCGCGGCGCACCTCGTGGTCGTCGGCCGGCGGGCCGAGGACGGGCCGGTCGCGCAGACCATAGAGCGGCACGGGCTCGGGGACGCCGTCGAGTTCGTCAAGGGCATCAGCGACGCCGAACTCGTCGACCTGGTGCGCGGCGCCCAGATCGCCTGCGTCCCCTCGCTGTACGAGGGCTTCTCGCTGCCCGCCGCCGAGGCCATGGCCACCGGCACCCCGCTCGTCGCCACCACCGGCGGCGCGATCCCCGAGGTCGCGGGACCGGACGGCGAGACCTGTCTCGCGGTGCCGCCCGCCGACGCCGGGGCCCTGGCCGACGCGCTCGGCCGGCTGCTCGGTGACGCCGCGCTGCGCGAGCGGCTCGGGGCGGCGGGCCGCGCGCGGGTCCTCGCCCGGTTCACCTGGAAGCAGGCGGCGATCGGTACCGCCGCCCGCTACCGGGAGGCCATCGCCGCCCGCGCCGCCACCGGACCCGACGGCCGTCGGTGACACCGCCCCACCCCTGACGTCTCCGTTCTCCCGCCCCCTTCGAACCCCCGACCGCGAAAGCAGGCATTCGTGCTGACCGTGGACTTCACCCGCTTCCCGCTCGCCGCAGGCGACCGAGTGCTCGACCTGGGCTGCGGCGCCGGACGCCATGCCTTCGAGTGCTACCGGCGCGGCGCCCAGGTGGTGGCTCTCGACCGGAACGGTGAGGAGATCCGCGAGGTCGCGAAGTGGTTCGCCGCGATGAAGGAGGCAGGGGAGGCCCCGGAGGGCGCCACCGCCACCGCGATGGAGGGCGACGCGCTCAACCTGCCGTTCCCCGACGAGTCCTTCGACGTCGTGATCATCTCCGAGGTGATGGAGCACATCCCCGACGACAAGGGCGTGCTCGCCGAGATGGTCCGGGTGCTCAGGCCCGGCGGCCGGATCGCGGTCACGGTGCCGCGCTACGGCCCCGAGAAGGTCTGCTGGACGCTCTCCGACGCCTACCACGAGGTCGAGGGCGGCCACATCCGCATCTACCGGGCGCAGGAGCTCCTCGCCCGGATGCGCGGCGCCGGCCTCAAGCCGTACGGCACCCACCACGCGCACGCGCTGCACTCGCCGTACTGGTGGCTCAAGTGCGCGTTCGGCGTCGACAACGACAAGGCACTGCCGGTGCGGGCGTACCACAAGCTGCTGGTCTGGGACATCATGAAGAAGCCGATGGCCACCCGGGTCGCCGAGCAACTGCTCAACCCCGTCGTCGGCAAGAGCTTCGTCGCCTACGCGACCAAGCCGCACCTGCCCGCCGTCCCGGCCACCGACACCCCGGCGAAGGCCGACGACTCCGCCAAGGCCGAGGCGTGACACTTCCCGAGCGGACCGAACACCTTGTGCTGCCCGGAGTGCTCACCGCCGGGCAGGCGACCGAGACCGTCGCCGCGCTGCTCGCCGTGCAGTGCGAGAACGGCGCGCTGCCCTGGTTCCGCGGGCACCACCTCGACCCGTGGGACCACACGGAGGCCGCCATGGCCCTGGACGCCGCCGGGGAGCACGACGCCGCCGCACGCGCCTACGAGTGGCTCGCCCGCAACCAGAACGGTGACGGCTCCTGGTACGCCGCCTACCACGACGGCGACCCGCGGCAGCCGACCGACCGCGGTCAGGAGACCAACTTCTGCGCGTACGTGGCCGTCGGCGTCTGGCACCACTACCTGGCCACCGGCGACGACGCGTTCGTCGACCGGATGTGGCCCACCGTCTTCGCCGCCGTCGAGTTCGTGCTGAGGCTCCAGCAGCCCGGCGGCCAGATCGGCTGGAAGCGGGAGGCCGACGGCACCCCGGTCCAGGACGCGCTGCTGACCGGCTCCTCCTCCGTCCACCAGGCGCTGCGCTGCGCGCTGGCCATCGCGGAACGCCGCGAGGAGCCCCAGCCCGACTGGGAGCTGGCCACCGGCGCACTCGCCCACGCGATCCGCAGCCATCCGGAACGCTTCCTGGACAAGAGCCAGTACTCGATGGACTGGTACTACCCGGTCCTCGGCGGCGCGCTCGACGGACCGGCGGCCACCAAGCGGATCGCGGAGGGCTGGGACCGCTTCGTCGTCCCGGACCTCGGGGTGCGCTGCGTGCTGCCCAACCCGTGGGTGACGGGCGGCGAGAGCTGCGAACTCGCCCTGGCGCTCTGGGTGATGGGCGAGTCCGACCGGGCCCTGGAGGTCCTGCAGTCCATCCAGCACCTGCGGGCCGGGGACGGGATGTACTGGACGGGGTACGTCTTCGAGGGCAACCGGGCGTTCTGGCCGGAGGAGCGCACGGCCTGGACCGCCGGTTCGCTGCTGCTGGCGGTGGCCGCGCTCGGTGGGGACGAGGCGACCACCGCGGTCTTCAGCGGTGAACGGCTGCCGAAGGGGCTGGAGCCGGACTGCTGCGGCTGACGTCCCGACCGGGCTTCCTCAGCGTCGGATCCGGCCGGCCACCGCGTGCCCGATGAACAGGTACACGACCGCGGCGAGGCCGTATCCGGCGACGACATTGGCCCACGTCCTGTCGAACGTGAACAGGTCGTAGGACCAGCCCGCGAGCCAGCGTGCCGTGTGCCGCACGAATTCGACCAGGTCATTGCCCCGGTTGGCATCGAGCAGGTACATCAGAATCCACAGGCCGATGATGAAGGCCATGATGTCGGCCACGACGGCTATGACACGCGCGGCGGTGCTGCTTCCGTTGCCTCTTCTGTACGCCATGGACACCGGGTTGCCGGTTTCCGCCGGGTGAAACCCGGACGGCGTACCCGGACGGCGTACCCGGACGGCGTACCCGGGTGGCGGACCGTCCGGGCCGGGGCAAGCCTGGCGGGGGAGTGCCGGGCCCCGGCGCCCCGTCGTGACGTGCCCGGTCAGGGAGGCCCGCCGTGCCCCGTTCCGTACCGCTCCGCCGCCTGGTGGTGGCGCTGCTGCTGTCCTGCACCGTGCTGGTGGGCGCCACCGCGTGCGGCGGTGACGGCGACAGCTCCGCGAGCAGTTCGGCGTCCCCCTCCGGCACGTCGTCCGCCGAGGCGCAGAAGTTCGCCAAGACCCGTTTCGTCACCAACGCGGGGCTGGCCGCGGGCGCCACGTACCAGTGGGTCGTCAAGCCGTACCGCGCCGGCAAGTTCAAGAAGGGCGCGGACGGCCGGACCTTCGCGCTCGTCAAGGCCGGACTCGCGGGCGGCTTCGCCTACAACCGGCTCAAGGCCGCCGCCGACAACGCCAAGGGCGACCCGCTCCTCTCGAAGGCAGTCGCCCCGCTGACCGCGGGCATCGCCTCCCTCAAGGGCCTCGCCGGCAAGCTCAGCAAGGGCGAGGCGGGCGGAGGCGACATCGGCGCCTTCGAGAGCGTCATCAGCGGCATCAAGGACGCCGGGAAGAGCGCGGGCGCCGAGGTGAAGGACAAGGTGCCGTCCACCTCGCAGCTCGGCGGATAACCCGTGGGGGGACGGCTCAGGCCCCGATTAGGGTGCGGGCATGAGCCTTCTTCCCCATGAGCGCTACTGCGACGAAATCGTCCTGAGGACCGAGGCGTTGAGGGCAGCCGTGCGCGGCGCGGACCTCGACGCGACCGTGCCGACCTGCCCCGAGTGGACCCTGCGCGACCTCGCCGTCCACGTCGGCGGCGCCCACCGCTGGGCCGCCGAGATCGTGCGCACCCGGGCCACCGAGGCGGTCCCGGAGGAGAAGGTGCCGCACTTCACCCCCGACGGCGACGACCCCGCCGTGCTGGACGCCTGGCTGGCGGAGGGCGCGACGCTGACCGCCGGGGCGCTGCGGGAGGCGGGACCCGGGCTGAAGGTGTGGTCCTGGTTCCGGGACAACAGCACCGGGTTCTGGGCCCGCCGCATGGCGATCGAGACGGTCGTCCACCAGGCGGACGCGGCCCTGACCGCGAAGGTGCCCTATGCGATGGCCGCCGACCTGGCCGCGGACACCATCGACGAATGGCTGGAGATCGTCGCGTTCGCCCAGGCCGCCGGGGACGACCGGGAGGCGGCGGAGCTGCGCGGCGCCGGGCGCTCCATCCATCTGCACGCCACCGACACCCCCGGCGCCGAATGGCTGATCGAGTTCGGCGAGGACGGCTTCACCTGGCGCCGCGCGCACGAGAAGGCGACCGTGGCGCTGCGCGGGCCGCTCACCGATCTGATGCTGGTCTTCAACCGCCGCCTCGCCCCGGACAGCGACCGGGTGGAGGTCCTGGGCGACGCGGCGCTGCTGGACTTCTGGCTGGCGCGGTCGTCCTTCGGCTGACGGGCGGGGGCCGCGACGGCTCCGGCCGGTGTGCGGGGCGGGCGCCGCTGGGCCAAGCTGGAACGGCAGCCCGTCCCGTCCGGCGAGGAGGTGCCGATGGACCCGGTCCGGGCCCTGGAGCGGATCGCCTTCCTGCTGGAGCGCGGCGGGGGCGACACCTACCGCGTCCAGGCCTTCCGCACGGCCGCCCGCACCGTCGCCGCGATGGGCGAGGGCGAGGCCGTCCAGCGGGTGACGAACGGCTCGCTGGAGCGCGTCAAGGGCATCGGCCCCCGGACCGCGCAGGTCGTCCGCGAGGCCGTGGCCGGGCAGGCGCCCGCGTATCTGGAGCGGCTGGAGACCGAGGCCGAGGAGAGCGGGCCGCTCGCCGAGGGCGGTGAACGGCTGCGCGCGCTGCTGCGCGGCGACTGCCACCTGCACTCCGACTGGTCGGACGGCGGCAGCCCGATCGAGGAGATGGGCCGCACGGCCGCCGAGCTCGGCCACGACTGGGCGGTGCTCACCGACCACTCGCCCCGACTGACCGTGGCCAACGGACTCTCGCCCCGGCGGCTGCGCCGGCAACTGGCCGAGGTGGCCGAACTCAACGAGCAGTGGGCCCCGTTCAGGCTGCTGACCGGCATCGAGTGCGACATCAATCTCGACGGCACCCTCGACCAGGAGGACGAGCTGCTGGAACAGCTTGACCTGGTGGTGGTGTCCGTCCACTCCAAGCTGCGGATGGACCCGGGACCGATGACCCGGCGCCTCCTCGCGGCCGTCCGCCATCCGCGGGCGAACGTCCTCGGCCACTGCACAGGGCGGCTGATCACCGGCCGGGGCCGGCCCGAGTCGCAGTTCGACGCGGACGAGGTCTTCGCCGCCTGCGCGGAGGCGGGCACGGCCGTGGAGATCAACAGCAGACCCGAGCGGCTGGACCCGCCCAGGCGGCTGCTGCGCCGGGCCGTCGAGGCGGGCACGCTCTTCGCCGTCGACACCGACGCGCACGCGCCCGGACAGCTGGACTGGCAGATCCACGGCTGCGCCCGTGCAGAGGAGTGCGGGGTCCCGGCGGAACGCGTCGTCACGACGTGGACGGCCGACGAGCTGACGGCCTGGACGCGGGAGGGACGGCTTCCCGCGGGCGCTACTGGTTGAGCTCCGCCAGCACCCGCAGGGTGTGCGGGTCGGGGGCCGTCACCAGGAGGTCGGTGACCGGCCCCTTGCGCCACAACTCCAGCCGTTCCGCGATCCGTTCGCGGGGGCCGACCAGCGAGATCTCATCGGCGAACGCGTCCGGCACGGCGAGGACGGCCTCCTCCTTGCGCCCCTCCAGGAAGAGCCGCTGAATCCGCCGGGCCTCCTCCCCGAACCCCATCCGCGCCATCAGGTCCGCGTGGAAGTTGCGGGCGGCGGCGCCCATGCCGCCGATGTAGAAGCCGAGCATCGCCTTCACCGGCAGCAGTCCCTCCGCGACGTCGTCGCAGACCTGCGCACGGGCCATCGGCGCGATCATGAACCCTTCGCGGAGGCCGGTGAGCGAGGTCTCGTACACGTCGGCGCGCATCGGCGACCAGTACAGCGGCAGCCAGCCGTCCGCGATCCGGGTGGTCTGCGCGATGTTCTTCGGCCCCTCCGCGCCGAGCAGCACCGGGAGGTCCGCCCGCAGCGGATGGGTGATCGGCTTCAGCGGTTTGCCGAGCCCGGTGGCGTCCGGACCGTTGTACGGGTGCGAGTGGAACCGGCCGTCCAGCTCAACAGGTGCCTCGCGGCTGAGCACTTGGCGCACCACGTCGACGTACTCCCGGGTCGCGGTCAGCGGGCTGCGGGGGAACGGCCGCCCGTACCAGCCCTCGACGACCTGTGGACCGGAGAGCCCGAGGCCCAGCATCATCCGGCCGCCGGAGAGGTGATCGAGCGTCAGGGCGTGCATGGCGGTCGCGGTCGGGGTGCGCGCCGCCATCTGCGCGATGCCGGTGCCCAGCCGGATCCGGGAGGTGTGGGCGGCGATCCAGGTCAGCGGGGTGAAGGCGTCCGAACCCCAGGCCTCGGCCGTCCACACCGACGCGTAGCCCAGGTCCTCCGCCTCGCGGGCGAGGTCCAGATGGGCCGGGTTCGGGCCGCGGCCCCAGTATCCGAGAGCGAGTCCGAGCCGCATTCCGGTGCCTCCCAGCATTTCTGACGATGCATCAGATATAGCCGGAGGGTACGACAGCGGCCCCCCGCCCGGAAGGGGCGGGGGGCCGCTGTCGGTTGTCCGCGCGCCGCGTCGTCAGCCGCGCTGGATGCCCGTGGTGTCCTGGAGCACGCCACGACGGCCGTCCTGCGTCTGGGCGATGAGGCCCGGACCGCGCTGCTCGACCGCCAGGTACCAGGTACCCGGGGCCAGTTCGGCGATCGGGGACGGCGAACCGTCCTCGCCGTACAGCGGGCGGGCCACCGGAACCGCGAACCAGAACGGGGTGAACTCACCGGCCGGCGCACCGCCGGCCGCCGGGGTCTGCTGGGCCGGCGCACCGGCCTGCTGCGGCTCGGGCTGACCGGGCTGCTGGGCACCGTACGGCTGCGGCTGGCCCGGCTGCTGACCACCGAAGGACGGCTGCTGCGCGCCCGGGTAGCCGTAACCCTGGCCGGGCTGCGGCTGGCCGCCGTACGGCGGGTGCACGGCCTGCGGCTTCGGGGCGCCCATGAGCGGGGCCTTGAGCGCGGGGAGCAGCGGGGAGGCGACCGCGCCGGCGGCCAGCACCAGAGCGGCGATCATGCCGAGGATCAGACCGGCACCGGCGTCGATCTGGCCGAGGTCGATGATCGTCCAGAACAGGTTCCACGCGGTGAACACCGTGGCGGCCACGCCGAACTGGGCGAGATCCAGACCGGCGACCTTGCGCGGCTGCGGCTGGGAACGGGAGAGCACGATCAGCGCGGCTCCGGCCACCCCGACCATGTAGACACCGATCGCGTTGCCCAGCGAATCCCAGGAGTTCGGCGCGTCAATGCTGGAGTTCCCATAGGAGAAGTAGTCGAGGAAAGAGGCGATGAACAGCACGACCGCTGCTCCGATCACCACGCCATCGCCTCGAGTGAGGGAGCGGATATTCACGTGAAGGTCCTTAGTCGGTCGTCTCGTCGGGGCGGTCGTCGCTGCCACCGGTACGGGCGGGCACGGCGCGAAGCTCGGGGGCGGCTCCCCATCGTACGGATGAATCTATCGTCTGCCCGGTCGGGTGGTGGCCCCCGTCCGGACGTTGGGCCGGCATCCTCCCGAATTCATCGCAGAACCACCTCTTACTACCCGTTGAGGTAGCTGCTGATGCCGTCGGCGATCCCCTGCGCCGCCTTCTGGCGCCAGCTCGCACTGGTGAGCAGGGCCGCGTCCTTCGGATCACGCATATTGCCGCATTCGATGAACACTTTGGGCACGGTAGACAAATTAAGTCCGCCGAGATCCTTGCGGGTGTCCAGTCCGGTATTGCCGCCGATGTAATTGGAAGGCGCACTTCCGGTAGCGCGGACGAAGAGTCCGGCGATACGCGTACCGAGATCGCGCGACGGGCCGACGATCTCCGAGGTGTCTGCGTCGCCGCCGCGCACCGGGCCGGGAAGGATCACATGGAAGCCCCGGTTGCCGGCCGCCGATCCGTCCGCGTGTACCGAGACGACGGCATCGGCCCCGGCTTTGTTGCCGATCCGGGCCCGTTCGTCGACACACGGGCCGAACGGCCGGTCGTCGTCGTGCGTCAGCACCACCTTCGCGCCCTGTGCTCGCAGCAGTGCGCGCATCCGGTGCGACACGTCAAGGGTGAACTCGGCTTCCGCGTAACCGGAGTTGGTGGAGGTTCCGGTGGTGTCGCACTCCTTGTGCGTGGTGCCGATGTCCACCTGGCGGCCGATCTCGGCGGTGTGCAGGTGGTTGCGCGGATTGTGCCCGGGGTCGATGACGACCGTCTTCCCCGACAGGGGCCCGGACGGGGCGTCCGGCGCGGACGCCGACGGGGAGGGCGACCGCGGGGCGGCCGGACTGCTGCGCACCGGCGACGGGGAGGCCGGGGCCGGCGAGGAGGCCTGCGCGGGGGCCGGTCCGGTGGCCGTGGTGCCGGCCGGACCTGGCCGGGCCTGCGCGGTGTCATCGCCGCCGCCGCAGCCGGTGGCGCCCAGGCACAGCACGGTCAGCGTCGCGGCGGCGAACAGGGCCGGGCGGCGCGGGGTGGGGGGAACGCTCTCGTCGTCACGCACCCGGCGATGCTATCCGGGAGCCCGTCCGGCGTCCGGAGGCCTCAGACGCCGGGCCCGGTACGCCGCAGGACGCGCAGCGAGTCGGTCACCGAGACCTCGGTGAACGCCCCGGAGGCCAGCGCCCGCAGATAGATCCGGTACGGGGCCTGGCCGCCGTGCGCCGGGTCGGGGAACACGTCGTGGATCGCGAGCAGCCCGCCCTCTGCGACATGCGGCGCCCAGCCCTCGTAGTCGCCGTTCGCGTGCTCGTCGGTGTGCCCGCCGTCGATGAAGACCAGGCCGAGCGGCCCGCCCCAGACGGCCGCGACCTGCGGGGAGCGCCCCACGAGCGCCACCACGTGCTCCTCCAGACCGGCCGCGTGCAGCGTCCGGCGGAAGGTGGGCAGCGTGTCCATCCGGCCGACCTCCGGGTCCACCACGGTCGGATCGTGGTACTCCCAGCCGGGCTGCTGCTCCTCGCTGCCCCGGTGGTGGTCGACGGTGAGGGCCGTTGCCCCGGCGGCACGGGCGGCGTCGGCGAGCAGGAGGGTGGAGCGCCCGCAGTACGTGCCCACCTCCAGCAGCGGCAGCCCGAGCGCGGCGGCCTCGGTGGCGGCCGCGTACAGCGCCAGCCCCTCCACCACCGGCATGAAGCCCTTGGCGGCCTGGAACGCGGCAAGAATCTCCGGCTGGGGCTCGGCGGCCACGGGGTTCCTCCTGATGGGGCGGGATGCGGGGACGGGGCATGTCGACGGCGCCCCATCGTGCCGCACGTCCGGGCCGGGGGCGCGCGCGGGGGTGTGTCCGGGCCGCGGGGGAATGCCTGCGCCCCCGCCGAGAGTGTCGGCGGGGGCGCAGGTGGGGTGAGCCCGGGTCGGGGCGGGCCCCTGGTGGAGCCGTGACGCAGTGGTCAGCAGCTCTGCCAGAGTCGGGTCATGACACGGACGCCGAAGCGCAGTCCCTCCAGCGGGACGCGCTCGTCCACGCCGTGGAACAGGCGGCCGTAGTCAAGGTCGTGCGGGAGCTTCAGGCCCTTGAACCCGAAGCAGCGGATACCCAGGTGGGTGAAGGCCTTGGCGTCCGTACCGCCGGGGTTGCAGTACGGCACGGGGTGGCCGTCCGGGTCCTCGGCGCGCACCGCGTCGCACATGGCGTCGACGAGCGGGCCGTCGAAGGTGGTCTCCATCGCGATGTCGTGGTTGACCCACTCGCGGCTGACGGAGGGGAGCAGCAGCCTGTCGATCGTGTCGATCAGCTCCTGCTCGTGGCCGGGCAGGAAGCGGCCGTCGACGCGGGCGGTGGCCTTTCCGGGGATGACGTTGGTCTGGTAACCGGCGTTGAACATGGTGGGGTTCGCCGAGTTGCGGAGGACCACCTGCATGAAGTCGGAGACCGGGCCCAGCTTGGCGAGGCTGCCCTCGATGTCGTCCTCGTCGAACTCCACGCCGTAGAGGCGGGCGGCCTCTTCGAGCAGCGCGCGGACCGGTTCGATCAGCCGGATCGGGAAGGTCTCGCGGCCGATCCGGGTCAGCGACTCGGCGAGGTCGGTGACCGCGTTCTCGTCGTTGGGCGAGGAGCCGTGGCCGGCCCGGCCGGTCGCGGTGAGCTCCATCCAGGCCATGCCGCGCTGGGCGTTCTCGATCGGGTAGAGGCGCCGGGTGTCGTCGAGGGCGAAGGAGAACCCGCCGCCCTCGCCGATCGCCTCCGTGACCCCGGCGAACAGCTCCGGGCGGTGCTCGACGAGCCAGTGGGCGCCGAACTTGCCGCCCGCCTCCTCGTCGGCGAGGAAGGCCAGGACCAGGTCGCGCGAGGGCCGGGTGCCGGTGCGGGCGAAGTGCCGGGCGGTGGCCAGCATGACGGCCACCGTGTCCTTCATGTCGATCGCGCCGCGGCCCCACAGGTAGCCGTCCCGGATCTCACCGGAGAACGGGGGCACCTGCCACTCGGAGGCGTCGGCGGGGACGACGTCCAGATGGCCGTGGACCATCAGGGCGCCGCGCTCGGGATCACGGCCGGCGATCCGGGCGATGACGCTGGCCCGGCCCGGGGCGGACTCGATCAGCTCCGAGTCGATGCCCACCTCGGCGAGGCGGCCCACCACCCAGTCGGCACTCGCGCGCTCGTTGCTGGTGGGGTTGGAGGTGTCGAACCTGATCAGTTCGGCGCAGAGGTCGATGACCTCGGCCTGGGCCTCGTCGGAGGCGGGGACCAGGGCGGCGGCGGTGGGTTCGGGGGTGCTCATGCTGCTCCCACAGGGGTGGTGGCGGGGGCGTCGGGGACCGCGTTGTCCTCGTCGTCCTCGGTGGTGGAGGTGCCGTACGGCTTCACCCAGCCCAGCAGGCCGAGGACGCAGTACAGGACGAATGCGGTGGCCAGCGAGTTCAGGGCCGGGATGCCGCCGTCGTAGAACTTGCCGACGCAGAAGGCCACGATCCAGATGACGATGGACATCGGCACCCAGGTCGGCGAGGACTTCGGCAGGGTCTCGGCCTCGCGGGTCTCGTCCAGCGGCTTGCGCATCCGCTTCACGACCCAGTACTCGGCCACGATGATGCCGCCGATCGGCGGGATCGCGACGCCGAGGATCGTGAGGAACTCGGTGAAGTGGGTCATGATCCCGACGGCGGACAGGAGCGTGCCCGCGATGCCGAGGACGATGGTGACGGCGCCGCGGTGGATCCGCTTGCCGAAGACGACCTGGAAGAAGTTGACGACGCCGAGCGAGGAGCCGTACAGGTTCCAGTCGTTGATCTTCGCCGTGGACATCAGGACCACGATGACGCCGAAGGCGCCGGAGGTGGAGAGCACGATGTGCGAGACCTCGTTGCTCTTGACCAGGTGGCCCAGGAGCACGCCGGTCATGCCGACGATGTACTCGGAGAGGATCATCGAGGAGGCGCTCTGCACGAAGACGTGCGAGCCCTTCTTGTTGTAGCGGGTCATCTCCGGCGCGACGATGGCGCCGGTCATGAAGCCGCCCGCGATGGCGGTGGCGGCGACCGCGAGGGGAATCGTCTGGCCGGGCGGCGGCGAGTTGATCAGGTCACTGAGGGAGTGGTCCTTCAGCGTCGTGATGACCGACCAGGCGACCATCGCGAAGAAGAGCGGGGTGACGATCTTCGCGAAGACGGCCATGTACTTGAAGCCGAAGATCACCAGGGCGGTGATGGCGATGCCCGCTATCACGCACCACATCCAGGACGGTCCGCCGACCAGCGCAGAGACGCTGTTGCCGAAGATCGTGTTCTGGACGCCGAACCAGCCGACCAGGCTGACCGCGATGACGAAGCTGACCAGCGCGGAGCCGTTGCGGCCGAAGCCCACCCAGCGGGTCAGCATCGGGGTCGCGAGACCCTCGCGCATACCGGCCAGGCCGATCGCGAAGATCACGATCTCCAGGATGACCGCGCCGAGCGTGAAGGCGAGGAAGGCGTTGCCGAAGGTCATGCCGACGCCGATGGTGGCGCCGAGCGTGAACTGCGAGATCGAGCCGGACTGGGCCAGCCACTGGAGCAGCATGGACCAGAAGCCGAACCGCTTGTCGCGCGGGACGCGCGAGAGCGAGTAGTCGTCGCTGCCGATGCTCTTGGTCTCGTTGACCGCGGCGTCGGCCGGAGGGGCGGCAGCCATCAGGACTCCTGGGGTGTGCGGCCGAAGGTCTGCAGGTGGGACAGCGACCCGTAGCGGTTGACGAGGTTGTCGAACTCCACGGCGTCGTGGAAGTCCAGGTGGCCCGCGCCGTAGGCCTTGGCGACCTCCACGGCGTAGCGGGCGGCGGACGCGATGTCGCTCTCGTGACTCGCGCCCGTGCCGCAGCCGGGCACCGCGGCGGCCGAGGTGATGGCCAGACCGATGACGGGGGCGGCCGTCGCGGTGGAGGGCTGGAGGATCGAATTGATGTGATGTGCACCGTTACCGTACGGCGTGATGTCCTGAGTCGTCACGGGGTATGTGACCAAGGGCTCACCGGTCACCACGGCCAGCAGCTCCCCGAGCTGCTCGCTCACCCGGAGCACCCAGCCCTCCTTGACGGTGGGCGACAGGGCGAGGCCCTTGTGGTTGATGATGCGGTTGCCCTTGGTGGTGTCGATGGAGAGCACGGCCTCCATGGCGTCCGTCACCTCGTGGCGGTTCATGGTGGCGATGTCCACGGGCGAGCCCATGAACGGCACCGGGTCGTGCGGCTCGGTCGGCGCGTTCGGGCAGATGTGGGTGGCGACGATCACATCGCCGGGCAGCACATCGCCGCGGCGGCGCATGTCGAGCAGCTTCGCGGCGGTGGCGACGGCGGAGACCGCCCCGTCGGCGTCGGAGACCAGGCCGGTCACCTCGGGCCGGGCGCCGATGCCGCCGAGCCGGCCGACCACGCCCAGGGTGCGGGCGGTGCCCCCGGCCGTGCGTCCCCGGGAGCCGGGGATGCGGACCATCACGAAGTCCGTCGAGCCCCGCTCGCCGGTGACCGTGGTGACCTCCGCGGACGAGCCCTCGGCCCCCGCCACGGCGTCGAGGTACTCGACGACCGTCTTGCCATTGGCCTGCGGGTCGTCGAGGAGGTCGACGATGTCCAGTACGTACTTCAACATGGGGGGCCTTTCTCGCGCATCCATCACACCCGTCCGGCGCCCGGCAGGGAGAAGGACGCCGGACGGGGTGCTGAGAGCAGATTCGGGATCCGATAGCGTTGAGCGCAACCATTTCCCGTTATTTGCAACTCGGGTCTGAAGGGTGAGATGACGATGGCGGACTTCGATCTTGACCGGCGGACGCCCGCCGGAGCCCTGCAAACCGTCGACCGGGCGCTTCTCGTGCTGCTCGCGTTCGAGCGGACCAGGCCCGACTGGGGCGTCACCGAGGTCGCCGAGGAGTTCGGCTGGGACACCTCGGTGGCCCAGCGGCTGCTCGCCACCCTCGCGGGCCGCGGCTTCCTGGTCTCCGACCCGGCCACCCGCCGCTACCGCATCGGCCCCGCCGTGCTGCGCCTGGGCAGGCTCTGGGAGCGCTCCGGATCGCTGGAGCTGCTCGCCGGGCCGGTCCTGGAGGAGCTGCGCCGGGTCACCGGCGACACCGTGCTGTTCTGCCTGCCGGACAGCTTCCACATGCGGTGCGTGGCGGCCGAGGAGGGCGAGACCGGGCCGCTGCGCTACTACCCCCTGGTCGGTGAGCTCTACCCGGCGCACGCCGGGGCGACCAGTAAGTCGTTCTACGCCTACCTGCCGGACGAGCAGCGCCACCGGCTCTTCCGGGGACGCCCGATGGCCCGGTTCACGGACCGGACGGTGACTGATCCGGACCTGCTGGAGCGGGAGCTGCTGAAGGTGCGCGCCCAGGGGTACGCCTGGACGGTCGGTGAGTACGACACCGGCATCGCGACCCTCGCCGTACCGGTCTTCCTCGGGCGCGAGCCGTACGGAAGCCTCAGTCTGGGCGGCGCGGAGGCACGGTTCGAGGGGGCGCCGGAGAACCGGATCGACGCGCTGCGCAAGGCGGCCGACATGCTGGAGAGGCGCCTCACCCACCCGCCGCAACGCCCCAAGCCCCGGTCCCGCCGCACCACCTGACCGGCGATCGGGCCCCGCTCCACCCGCACGACCTGAACCGAAGAGAACCCAAGAGGAACCCCGTGAATCTGCTCCTGCTCTCCAACTCCACCCAGCACGGCTGCGGTTACCTGGAACACGCCCTCGACACGGTGCGGGCGTTCCTGCCCTCCGACGCCCGGCTGGCCTTCGTGCCGTACGCGCTCGCGGACTACACGACGTACACCGCGCGGGTCCGTGACGCCCTGGAGCCGGCCGGCATCAGCGTCCGCGGCGTCCATGAGAACGCCGACCCGGTCGCCGAACTCGCCGCGTCCGACGCCGTGTTCATCGGCGGCGGCAACTCCTTCCGGCTGCTGAGCGCGCTCTACCGGACCGGGCTGCGCGACGCCGTGATCGAGGCGGTGCGCGACGGGCTGCCGTACATGGGGGCCAGCGCGGGCACGAACATGGCGTCGCCCACCCTGCGCACCACCAACGACATGCCGATCGTGCAGCCGCCGTCCTTCGAGACGCTCGGCCTCGTCCCGTTCCAGATCAACCCGCACTACCTGGACCCGGACCCGGACAGCACCCACAAGGGCGAGACCCGCGAGGAACGGCTCACCGAGTTCCTGGAGGAGAACGACGTCCCGGTGCTCGGGCTGCGCGAGGGCTCATGGCTGCGGGTCAACGGGCGCCAGGCCCGGGTCCAGGGCGCCCGCCCTGCGCGGCTGTTCACCCGCGGCGCGCGGCCGCAGGAGCTCCCGGCGGGGACGGACGTCTCTCATCTGCTCACGACCGCACCGAGGTTCGACGCGCCGGTGCGCTGAGGGACAGCACCAGATCGGCCTCGGCGGGCCGGCCGCTCGCCGGGTGGGCCGCCGGGTAGGCGCGCGGCGCGTATCCGGCGGCCGATCCGGCCAGGACGAAGCTGCCGCCGGCCGGGGCGGCGAGCGCGTACCGGCCCTCCGCGTCCGTCGTGGTGAGCCCGGCCTGCCGGCCCTGCCGGTCGATCAGGGTGACGTTGGCGCCGGCCACCGGGGTCCCGTCGGCCTCGAGGACCCGGCCGCGGAAGCCGGAGCCGGGGAGCGGGAGCGGGAGGCCGGACAGCCGGGCCGTCGCGTCGCCCGCGCTGCTCGCCAGCAGGACCGGCGCGGCGGCCGCCCGCTGCGACGGCAGGAACGCGGCCAGCACCAGTCCGGCCAGCACCGCACCCGTCGCGATCATGAACGAGGTGCGGAAGCCCTGCATGCTGGGCACCGCGACCGGCCCCGTCTGTACGGAGGTGTGGGCCAGCACCATGCCGATCACCGCGCTGGACACCGAGGTGCCGATCGAGCGCATCAGGGTGTTGAGCCCGGTGGCCGCACCCGTCTCCGAGGCGTCGACGGCCCCGATGATCAGTGCGGGCAGCGAGGAGTAGGCGAGCCCGATGCCGGCACCGAGCACCACCGCGATCACGACGGTCTGCCAGGCGGCGCTCATCAGGCCGAGCCCGGCCCCGTATCCGACGGCGATGACCGCCATGCCGAGCATCAGTGTGACCTTGGGGCCGTACCGGGCGGACAGCCGGGCGTACAGCGGGGCGACGAGCATCATCGTCAGGCCCAGCGGCGCCACGCACAGCCCGGCGACCACCATCGACTGGCCGAGGCCGTAGCCGGTGGACAGCGGCAGCTGGAGCAGTTGCGGCAGGACCAGCGAGACGGCGTAGAAGGCGACCCCGACCATGATCGAGGCGAGGTTGGTGAGCAGCACCTCGCGGCGTGCGGTGGTCCGCAGGTCGACCAGGGGCGCGTCGCTGCGCAGCTCGAAGACGCCCCACAGCAGCAGCACCAGCAGTCCGGCGGCGACCAGCCCGAGGGTGGTGGGAGAGGTCCAGCCCCAGTCGCTGCCCTTGGTGATGGGCAGCAGCAGCAGGACCAGTCCGGCCGAGAGGCCGAGGGCGCCGGTGACGTCGAACCGGCCGGGGGCCCGCAGCTCGGGCTCCGGCACCGCGAGCACGGTCAGCCCCATGGCGAGCACGCCGAGGCCGGCCGAGCCGAAGAAGAGGGTGTGCCAGTCGGTGTGCTGGGCGACCAGGGCGGCGGCGGGCAGGGCGAGTCCGCCCCCGACGCCGATCGAGGAGCTCATCAGGGCCATGGCCGAGCCGAGCCTCTCGCGCGGCAGCTCGTCGCGCATGATGCCGATGCCCAGCGGGATGGCGCCCATGGCGAAGCCCTGGAGCGCGCGGCCCACGATCATGATCACGAGGTCATCGGTGAAGGCGCATATCAGGGAGCCGACGACCATGACGGCGAGGCTGGCCAGCAGCATCCTCCGCTTGCCGTTGAGGTCTCCGAGCCGCCCCATGATCGGTGTGGAGACGGCTCCGGCGAGCAGGGTCGCCGTCATCACCCAGGTGGCGTTGGACGGGTCGGTGTCGAGAAGGGCGGGCAGGTCCTTGATGACGGGGACGAGCAGGGTCTGCATCACCGCCACGGTGATACCCGCGAAGGCGAGCACGGGGACGATCCCCTTGCCCGTCTTCGACGTCCGCGGCGAGGGAAGCTCCGCGGGCTGCTGTTCGTGCGTCGTCTGTGGCATACGTGCGGCCTCCGGGCAGCGGAAGAGGGAGGGACGGGAAGGCGTGCGGGCCGTGCTGCGGGCAGCGTCGCCCGCCAAGTGTGTGCAGGGTGCAACCTTCCGCACGTCCGAGGTATTCCGGTGAACGAGGTGCGAACAGGACACGGCGGCGGCCGCGAGTGCGCCTCCGGCCGGAAACAGATGCGCATCTGACCTTCCGTCAGATTGGAACGTGTTCTACTCTTGCGCCGTTCCAGTGGCTGCGACCGGCGAGGATCCGCATGGGCATCGGAATCACCGAAGAACACAGGGAGCTCGCGCAGGCCGTACGGGGGTGGCTCGCGCGGACCGTACCGCCCGGGGAAATACGGAAAATTCTTGACGCGGACGCCCCCACCGCCACCGGCGCACGCCCCGATTACTGGGACGGGCTGGCGGAACAGGGCCTGCTCGGCATCCATCTTCCCGAGGAGGACGGAGGCGGAGGCGGCGGGCTGCTCGATCTCGCCGTCGTCCTCGAAGAGGCGGGCCGGGCCGCGCTCCCCGGCCCCTTCCTGGCGAGCGCCCTCGCCTCCGCGGTGCTGCACGCCTCGGCGCCGGACACGTCCGCCCTGGTACGGGGCCTCGCCGCGGGCCGCCGCATCGGTGCCGTCGCGCTGGGCCCCGGCAGCCTCACCGCCGTCGAACAGGAGGACGGCCACCTGCTGGACGGCGAATTCCCGCCGGTGCTCTCCGCCGCCGGGGCCGACCTGCTGCTGCTCCCCGCCGCCACGGTCACCGGCACCCGCTGGTTCGCCGTCGACACCGGCACCCGGGGACTGGCCGTACGCCCGCACCGCGGCGCCGACCCGACCCGCCCCACCGCGGAGGTCCGGGCCGAAGGCGTCCTGGTCCCCGCCGGGCGGCTGCTGCCCACCGACTCCGGACTCGTCCGCGACCTCGCCGCCGTCCTCTTCGCCGCCGAGGCCTGCGGCACCGCCGCCCGCTCGCTGGACACCGCCACCGGACACGCCAAGGTCCGCGAGCAGTTCGGCCGCCCCATCGGACAGTTCCAGGGCGTCAAGCACCTCTGCGCGGACATGCTCGTACGGGTCGAACAGGCCCGCGCGCTGGTCTGGGATGCCGCCCGCGCGGCCGACGAGGCACCGGAGGTACGGGGCATGGCCGCGGCCCTCGCCGCGTCGACCGCCCTGGACGCCGCGTACACCTGCGCCAAGGACGCCATCCAGATCCTCGGCGGGATCGGCTTCACCTGGGAGCACGACGCCCACCTGTACCTGCGCCGCGCCCTGGTGGCCCGCCAACTGCTGGGGTCGGGGGACGTCCACCGGCAGCGCGCCGTCCGGCTCGCCGCCGCCGGGGCGCGCCGCGAACTCACCCTGGAACTACCGGCGGAGGCGGCCGCACACCGCACGGCGGCCCGCGAGGCCGTCGCCGCCGCCCGGGGCCTGGACCCGAAGGCGGCCCGCCGCGCCCTCGCCCCCACCGGCTACGCCGCCCCGCATCTGCCCGCGCCCTACGGCCTGGACGCCGGCCCCGTACAACAACTCGCCGTACAACAGGAGTTGCGCGAACAGGGCGTGAAACTGAGCGACCTCCAGATCGCCACCTGGGTGGTGCCCTCCCTCCTCGCACACGGGACGCCCGAGCAGCAGGACCGCTATCTGCTGCCGACCCTGCGCGGCGAACTCCTGTGGTGCCAGCTGTTCTCCGAACCCGAAGCGGGCTCCGACCTCGCCTCGCTGCGCACCCGGGCCGAACGCACCCCGGAGGGCTGGCGGATCAACGGCCAGAAGGTCTGGACGAGCGCGGCCCAGTGGGCCGACCACGGCATCCTGCTCGCCAGGACCGACCCGGACGCCCCCAAGCACCAGGGCCTCGGCTACTTCCTCGTCGACATGAAGAACACCGAGGGCATCGACATCCGCCCGCTGAAGGAGATCACCGGGGACTCCCTCTTCAACGAGGTGTACTTCGACGACGTGACGCTGCCCGCCGACGCCCTGGTCGGCGAGGCCGGCGGCGGCTGGCAGGTCGCCCGCAACACCCTGGGCAACGAACGCGTCCACATGGCCGACCAGATGACCTTCGACACCGGCCTCGAAGCCCTGATCGACCGCTCCGCCGGACTCGACGGCGCCTGCCGGGCCCGGATCGGAGCACTCGCCGCCGAGGCCCACGCACTGGCCTGCATCGGGCTGCGCACCACGCTGCAACAGGTCTCCGGCCTCGAACCCGGCGCCGGCGCCTCGGTACGCAAGCTCATCCAGACCGCCCACCAGCAGAAGGTCGCCGAACTCGCCCTCGAACTCCTCGGCCCCGCAGGCGCGGTGGCCGAGGGAGCGGGCGAACGGGCCGTGCACGGATTCCTGATGTCCCGCTGCCTGACCATCGCGGGCGGCACCACCCAGGTCCAGCTCAACGTCGTCGCCGAGCGCATCCTCGGCCTGCCGAGGGACTGAGAGGGGCCACCGCCCCTCCGAAAGGACACACCATGACAGCGAAGGCCGCGAAGGCATACATCGTCGGCGTAGGGATGACGAAGTTCGAGAAGCCCGAGACCCGCGACTGGCAGTACTGGGACATGGCGAAGGAAGCGGGCACGGCCGCGCTCACCGACGCCGGTGTCGCCTACGAGGACGTCCAGCAGGCCGCCGTCGGCTACTGCTTCCAGGCCTCCACCGCCGGACAGCGCGCCGTGTACGAGCTCGGGCTGACCGGGATACCCGTCTACAACGTCAACAACAACTGCGCCACCGGCTCCACCGCGCTGATGATGGCCCGGCAGTTCGTCGAGGGCGGCGGCAGCGACTGCGTCCTCGCGCTCGGCTTCGAGAAGATGGCGCGCGGATCGCTCGGCGGCGGCGGGTCCGACGGCGGAGCGGGTGATTTCAAGACGTCCCCGGTCGCCCGCCACTACGGGATCATGGCCGCCGGACACGGCTTCGAGATGACCCCGCCCACCGCCCAGATCTTCGGCAACGCGGCCCGCGAGCACATGAAGAAGTACGGCACGACCGAGGCGCAGCTCGCCGCCGTCGCGGCCAAGAACCACCGCCACTCGACGGGCAACCCGTACGCCCAGTTCCAGGCCCCGTACACGGTCGACGAGGTCCTCGCCGCGAAACCGATCCACCACCCGCTGACCCGGCTCCAGTGCTCACCGACCTCCGACGGCGCGGCCGCGGCCGTCGTCGTCTCCGGGCGCTTCGTCGAGGAGCACGGGCTCGGCGACCGGGCCGTCGAGATCGCCGCCCAGGCCATGACGACCGACACCGGGGACTCCTTCGCCTCCGGGACCTGCATCGACGCGGTCGGCCTGCCCATGTCACGGGAGGCGGCCCGCCAGGTGTACGAGAGCGCGGGCATCGGAGCCGACGACCTCGACGTCATCGAACTCCACGACTGCTTCTCCATCAACGAACTCCTCACCTACGAGGCGCTCGGGCTGTGCGGCGAGGGCGAGTCCGGGGCGCTCGTCGAGTCCGGCGCCACCACCCACGGCGGCCGCTGGGTGGTCAACCCGTCGGGCGGCCTGATCTCCAAGGGGCACCCGCTCGGCGCCACCGGAATCGCCCAGGCCGCCGAACTCACCTGGCAGCTCAGGGACGAGGCCGGCGCCCGCCAGGTGCCCGGCGCCCGCACCGGACTCGCCCACAACATCGGGCTCGGCGGCGCGGCCGTGGTGACACTTCTGCGCCGCTGAGGACGGGCGGGTCCGCGGGGCCCGGTGGGGCGCCGGTCCCGCCCCCCCCGGACCGGGGGGCGGTACGGTCCGGAAACCGATGTACGGGGTGCCGGGCGGCTGCGAGTATGACGCCATGGTTGACGTCTCGACGCCCACACGCCGTACCCCCCGGACCCGTACCCGCACGTGGGCGGTGGTGCTCGCCGCCTGTGTCGGCCAGTTCCTCGTCGTCCTCGACGTCTCCGTCGTCAACGTGGCCCTCCCGTCGATGCGCACCGACCTGGGGCTGAGCACCGCCGGACTCCAATGGGTGCTCAACGCCTACTCGATCGCCTTCGCCGGATTCATGCTGCTCGGCGGGCGGGCCGCCGACATCTACGGCCGCAAGCGGATGTTCCTGGTCGGCCTCGGCCTGTTCACCGCCGCCTCCCTGGCCGGCGGACTCGCCCAGGAGGGCTGGCAGTTGCTCGCCGCCCGCGCCGCACAGGGGCTCGGCGCCGCCGTACTCGCCCCCGCGACCCTCACCCTGCTCACCGCCGCCGTCCCCGAGGGGCCCGCCAGGACGAAGGCCATAGGCACCTGGATGGCGGTCGGCGCGGGCGGCGGCGCCACCGGCGGACTCATCGGCGGGGCACTCACCGACACGCTCTCCTGGCGGTGGGTCCTGCTGATCAACGTGCCGGTCGGCGTCCTCGTCCTCACCGGCGCCGCGATCTGGCTCGCCGAGGGCCGGACGGGCGAGCGGAGCCGTATCGACCTTCCGGGCGCGCTGCTCGTCACGGCGGGCCTCGCCTCCGCCGCGTACGGCATCGTGCAGACCGAGGAGTCGGGCTGGACCGCGGCCGCCACCCTCGTCCCGCTGCTGGGCGGACTGGCCCTGCTCGCCCTGTTCGTCCTGGTGGAGGCCCGCACGGCGAAGCCGCTGATGCCACTGAGGGTGCTCGGCGCGCGGGCGGTCGCCTCGGCGAACGTGGCGATGTTCCTGACCGGCTCGGCGACGTTCTCCATGTGGTACTTCATGACCGTGTACGCGCAGAACGTGCTGGGCTACACCGCGCTGGAGGCCGGACTCGCCCTGATGCCCACCTCGGTGGCCATCGTCGTCGGCTCCAAGTGCGCCCCGCGGCTGATGGCCCGCGTCGGAGCGAAGAACCTGGCGCTCGTCGGCACGGTGGTCGCCGCCGCGGGCTTCGGCTGGCAGTCCACGATGACCGCCGACGGCTCCTACCTCACCTCGATCTGCCTGCCCGGCGTACTGATGATGACCGGCACCGGCCTCGCGGCCACCCCGCTCGCCTCCCTGGCCACCTCGGGCGCGGCCCCCGGCGAGTCCGGCCTCGTCTCCGGACTCGTCAACACCTCCCGCACGATGGGCGGCGCACTCGGCCTGGCCGTGCTCTCCACCGTCGCAGCGGCCCGCACGGCCGGCGGGACGGGCCCGGCGGACCTCACGGCCGGCTACGCCCTGGCCTTCCGCACGTCGGGCTCGGTGCTGCTGGGCGGCCTGCTGCTGATGATCCTCTGGCTGCCGCGCCACCGTTCCGTGCAGGACTGAGACCGGCGGGGACGGTCAGGACGACGGCTCCGCCACCGGAGGCATGACCAGCTCCGCGAGGTCCAGAAAGGCTTCCGTGGTGGCCGGCCGCAGCCGGCCCAGGTCCCAGTCGGGTGACTGGAGCACGGAGTCGAACGGGACGCGCACCACATGGGCCGGATCGACCCGCAGACGGTCGGCCAGACCGGCCGGCATCCGCCGTCCTCTGGGACCGTCGACCTCGGTCACCACCACGACCGCCCGGTCCGCCAGGTGCGCCCGCTCCGCCCGCACGCCCGCCAGCGAGTTCACCGCCGCGGCCAGGGAGACCTCGGTGGTGCTGCAGCAGATGATCAGGGTGTCGGCGTGTTCGAGGAGCACGTCCGCCCGCCGGTTCAGGTGAAGGGGGGCCCAGTCGCTCAGTACGAAGGAGTAGTACGGCGCCGTCCGCGCCAGCAACTGCGCGTAGTCCTGTGCGTGCGTGGGATTCGTACTGATGTGACCTCGGCGATGGGCGACCACCTCCAGGCCCGAGGGCAGCCGTGTCGTGCGTGCGCGGATGTCCTCGTACGAGGCGGAGTGCGGCAGCGCCGCCACGTTGCGGAGGACGGCCCGGTTGCGGACGGTGAGGAACGGGTCGAGGGCCCCCACGGACGCGGCGGCGTCAAGAGCGAGGACGGGTTCGCCCCGCACCGCGGCCAGCAGGTTGCCGAGCACCATCGTCGTGGTGGCCCGGCCGCTGTAGTGGTAGGGGCCCGTCAGGGCCAGCCGCCGGCTGTGCGACATCGGGACCCGCAGACGCCTCAGTTGCCCCTCCGCCTTCCGGCGGGCGGACCCGAACCGGGCGAGACGCGGCCCGGGGCCGCCGGCCGGGGAGGCTTCGCCGCGCGGTGGCAGGTCGAGTGGAGCGGGCGGCAGGCGGCGGAGGACGGCGGGCGGGGGCGATGCCCCGGCGTCCCCCCGCTGGGTGCGCGTACGGGCGATGTACTTGCCGAGAACCTCCGCGACCTCGCTCGCCGTGGGGCGCCGGGCCGGGTCCGCGTCAAGACAGCGGAGCACCAGACGGTGCAACTGCTCCCAGGTGTCGCCCTGCCACAGGTGCATTCCCTCCGGCATGTTCGGCATGTCCAGGCCGGCCTTGCTGCTGATGAGCTGGAGGAGTCCTCCGAGGGAGCGCACGTTGTCCTCGCGCGTCGGCACCGGGCCCGGCTCCAGGTACTCCCCGTCCACGACGCAGTCCGAGAGGTTGGCCAGCACCACCGTACGGCGCAGCACGAAGACGCTGTCGGCGCCGAAGTCCGCCGGCACCACCCCGTTGACGTGGCAGAGCGCCAGCGCGTTCGCGAGGTAGAAGGAGACGAGGAGCCCGCGCAGCGTGTCGAACGGGGCCACGGCCTCCATGAGCGCCTGGCTGAAGATCTCGTCGAGCCGCGGGGGCTCGGTGTCTCCGGCGGGCCCGTCCGCGATGGTGGTCATGGCCAGCCAGGGTGCGGACTCCCGTGTCCCGGTGGCGAGGAGGGTGGGCGCGTACTGCCCCTGGAGCCGGGTCAGGACCTCCGCCTCCACGTCGATCAGCCGACCGGTGCCCGGGGGCAGACCGGGGCGCGGGACACGCAGCGCGACCTCGGTGCCCTGCCGGTCGAAGCCCCGGTACACCACGGTGCGGCGTCCGCGGCGCCGGCCGCGCAGCACGAAGTCGCCGAGCCGGTCGGGATCCTCGGGCAGCAGCGGACCCCAGCCGTGGACATCGGGGACCTCGCGTTCGGGGTCCGGGCCGAGACCGGGCGAGGGCTCGCCGAACGACACCCCGAACCGGGTGAGCAGCCGCCGCTCCACGCTCGTGAACGGCTGCTGGGCGCCAGGGAGTTGGGCGGAGCCGTCCGGGTGGGACAGCCATGCGGGGAAATCGGGTGAATTGCCGGCCAGCTCATCGAGGCGGCGGCCGATCCGGCGGCTCGTCCGCAGGAGCTCGGCCGGGGGAATCGCGTCGAGCAGCACGGTCTTGGACTCCTCGGAGAAGTCGAAGACCCGGTGCTTGGCCGGCAGTGGCCCCGGCACCGGGGCCGGGTGGGGCCGGATGAGACCGCCGAGGAACACCTCGGCGAGATGGGAGGTGCTGGCCCGCCAGGGCACCGCGGACTGCACCAGCCGCATCACCGGAACCGACAGCGGGGAGACCGCCGCGAGATGGGCCGCGAGACGGTACGCCTCCGGAGTGGCCGCGTCCCGGAAGTGCTGGGTGCTGCCCGGATTCCGGGCCGGCGCCACCGCCCCGTACCGTCCCGGGCGGACCAGCAGGGGCAGCTCGATGGTCGTGCCGGGCGAGGCGAGCAGCCGTGCCCAGGCGCCCAGCGACGAGGGATCCGGCGCCAGCACCGGTACCGGCACGCCCTCGAAACGGGCAATGCCCGGCGGCAGCACCGGATCGACGACCCGCCAGGAGGAGTTGGCACCCCCGATCCGCCGGGTGGTCGCCTGCCAGGGCTCGGCGGAGATCCCCGACGCCTCCCACATCTCGGAAGGCAGCGTGTGCAGCACCGCGACCGGGCCGCGGGCGGCCCGCTCGGCGAGCAGGTCGTGCATCGCGCCGGACCGCCACGCGGCGCCCATCCCGTCGCTCACCGCCAGCAGCAGCGTCCGGCCCGAGGAGTCGTTGACCGTGCTCAGCGGCAGTCCGGGGCCGTCGGACCGGAACGGCCGCGCGTGCAGGCGCGGCCGTACGTCACCCGTGTCGAGCCCCAGAACGCGGGTGGTGGAGAAGGCGCCCAGACGCTCCAGCAGGGTGCGCAGTTCGGCCCCGAGCCGGTGCCACAACAGCATGGACAGACCGTCGTCGACGAGCAGCACCAGGTTCAGCCAGCGTTCCCGCACGGGGCGCTGCACCACGTCGACCAGTCCGGTCTGCGCGAACTCGGCGGCGGTGAGCTCCTCGTCGATCTCCGTGCGGTGGCGGCTGTCCCTGCGGCGGCGCAACGGCCTCAGGGCGCGCCCGAGTTCGAGCTCGTCGGCGAGGGCCTTCTCCTCCGGGACCCGTACGGGCATCGCCTTGCGGGAGTCGCGGCCGGGGAGTGCGGGCGCCGGCTCCGGCACAGGAGGCGGCTGCCGGGCCGCCGCGTACAGGGAGGGCGCGGTCAGGTCGGGCAGATCCCGGTCGTCGGGTTCCGGCACCGGCCGGGGAGCCGACCCCGGGGCCGTCCCGGGCTCGGGACCGGTGTCATCGGCGGGCGGACCCGTCTCGGGCAGTTCCCGGCTGATCGGTGCGCCGGGGCCGGCGGGCAGGCTGCGGGCCAGCCACAGCACGTCCAGGAGCTGATCCGCGTCCAGCTCGTGGCCGGAGGCCGACAGCACCCGCAGCGCCTCGGCCAGCCGTGCACCGCCGCCGGCCATGGTCACATCGCCCCGGTCAGCTGGTGGAGTACGGCGTCCAGCAGGCCCTCCGCGTCCAGGTCGACTCCGCCGGTACGCAGGAACACGGCGTTGAGCAGCTGGTCGGTGGCCAGCTCTCCCGGGGCGCGGCGCCGGAGGAAGGCCTCGATGAGATCGTCGGCCGCCCCGAGCGCCGCCTCCCCGAGGTGGGCCGCGACGATGGACCGCAGCCGCTCCTCGTCGGGTACGGGCAGATCCAGCCGTACACAGCGGCGCAGGAACGCGGGCGGGAAGTCGCGCTCACCGTTGCTGGTGATCACGACGACCGGGAACTCCGCGCACTGGACGACCCCTTGGTGCACGTGGACCGTCTCCCGGTGGTCGAGGGTCTGCACCTCCACGTCGGACATGTCCTCCGGGAGCCGGGTCAGCTCCGGAATGTCGTAGACACCGTCCTCGAAGACCGTCAGCAGATCGTTGGGCAGGTCGACATCGCCCTTGTCCATCTCGTCGATGAGCAGCGCCCGCGGCGTCGCCGACGGCACGAGAGCGGTCCCGAGCGGCCCGAGCCGTACGAACGTGCCGATGGACGGCTCGCGTTCGCCGCGGTCCCGGCTCAGCGTCGTCTCGCGCAGCCGGCCGATCGCGTCGTACTGGTAGAGGGCGTCCTTCACCGTGGAACGGCTGTTGACCGGCCAGCGCAGCAGCTCGCCCAGCCGGAGTTCATGGGTGACCGCGTGGGCGAGCGAGGACTTGCCGGTGCCGGCCGGTCCGGTGACCAGGAGCGGGCGCCGCAGGTGCAGCGCCGCGTTCACGATGTTCGCGTGCTGTTCCTCGATCACATAGGGCTTGCCGGGATGGGCCGACCGGCCCGGGGTGAACTGACGCCAGGGCGGGGCCGGAGGCAGGGACACGGCCCTGGGTTCCCCGTCGCCGCGGAAGAGGCGCCAGTCGGCCCCTGGAGCGGATGTCATGAGCTCTCCTGTGGTTCGGTCAGGTGGAGCCGGGGCACGGTGCGGTCGGCGTCGGCCCAGGCGAGGACCGGACGGCCGGGGAACTCGGGCGGACTCGCCTTGGCGTTCGCCCGGTAGTCGCGTACGCCGTCGGGCAGCTCCCGGGTGGCCAGGGCCGCCATGTGCTGTACGAGGTGCGAAGCCCCGTCCCGGCCGCGGTCCCACACCACCACAGGAATGCCCACAGCGAGACATGTCTGCACGATGCCGTCCCGTGACCCGGGCGGTACATCCACGGAGACGCGCACCGTGTCGAGTTGGTTGACCAGTTTGAAATAGAGGGAATCGGGGTCCATGGACTCCGAGACGACCAGGGTCTTCCCCGAGTCCAGCCGGTTCCACCGGCTGCGCCAGTGCGATACGAACCTCCCGTGCCTGCGCAGGAGTTCGGGGCAGTGCACGACCAGGGGGAACTCCACGCCGAGCACACCCGGCACGATCTCGCCGGGCTCGTGCGCCGCCCACTCGTCGACCGGGAGGTTGAGGCTCGCCCGGTCGACGAGCACCTCGACCAGGGGCGGCCGCTCGTCGTCCGCCGGCGGCGTCAGGGAGTCGAGCACGCGCAGCACCTCGCGGGCCCCGTCCGTCGCCGAGTAGGACACGAGACTGTCCGTGGAGACCTGACGGGGGCCCGCGCCCTCGTCGCACCAGATCCGCAGCCGGTGGCGGCCCCGCTCGGCAAGCGTCACCTGGACCAGGACCCGCATCCGGGTGGAACGGTCGCGGACCGAGCGCCCCCAGGCCTGCGCGTCCGACCGCCGCTCGCTCAGGGCGGGCCGGGCGATACCGAGGCGCTGGGCCACCCCGTCGGCCCACATGCGCAGTTCCGCCCGCTTCGCCGGCGGGGAGAGCGCGCCGACGTACTCCATGACCCGCAGCAGCGCCGGGACCCTGCGCTCCCCGTTCGTGGAGCGGCCGTCCCCGGGCAGTGCCTCCAGCCGGTTCAGCAGCGCGTCCATGGACTCCCCGCCGGGGGACGCCGCGACATGGGGCAGGGCGGCCCGAGCGGCCTCGGGAATCCGGGCGAGCACGTCGCGGCCCATGGGCCGCAGGAGCCTGAGCAGTCCCGCGTACTCCTGCGGTGTCAGCATCCGGGGGGCGTCGCAGAGGGAACCCGCGGCCAGCACCCGGTCGGCACGCGCCGGGTCGCTGGAGCGCCGCAGAATCCCCGAGAAGGCGGCCAGGGCCCGCGGATGAGAGAGCAGGAACAGGGCGAAATCCTCGGGCGTGGGCGGTACGACGTCGCTCCCGCACCCGACACCGCAGGCCTGGGCCAGCCGCTTGGCGCAGTCCGAGCGCTCACTCGGCGAGTACAGCATGTCCCCGACAGCCTCGGTCAGCAGGAGGAGCGCGGGATCCTCGGACTCCGGCAGCCGCGGAGGCAGGACGCCGTGCAGGCCCACGGCGTCCAGTTCGCTCCTGACCCGCTGCCAGGGGATCGCCCAGCTGCGGCGGATGAGGTGCTGCGGGGTGTGCGGAAGGGGCAGCCCGGTGGCCGCGTCCCGGGGCGGCATGAAATGGGCCACGACCAGGCCGACCACGGCACCCTCGCGCCGGCACCACAGCGGACCGCCGCTGTATCCCGGGCCGACCGCCATGCCCGTGGCCTCGCCGTCCAGATAGCCCAGCGAGGCGTGGAGCGAGGCGACGGTGAGCCGGGCCAGCGTCGAGCCCGCGCCGCCGCCGTGCCAGGCACTCAGTTCCTGGTCGGTCGACATGTCGGCCCGGTCGGGGGCGGCGGGCAGACCGCCCGCCGGTCCGTCGACGCGTAACACGGCCAGGTCACCGAGCCACTCGTTGTCGCCCTCGCGCACCGCGCCACCGTTCCTGGCCCGCGGGGCGACCCAGTGGAGCAGGCGCGCGGAGTACTGCTCCGCACTCGTGCCGCGCACCACGACCGGGATCTCCTCCAGCCTCGGCGGCCTGGCTTCGAGCATGGGCCGGCCGAGCGCGTCGTTGACGACGTGTGCGCAGGTCAGGATGGTGTCGGGGCCCAGAACGAACCCCGCGCCCGCCGTACCGCTGTCATCGGCCCGCCGCACCGTCACCACGAGGTGGGACGGATCGTCGTGGTGCGCGGCGCCCGTGACTCCGAACCACCCCATGCGTCACTCGGAGGCCGGCGTCGCGTCGGCCCTCCGGGACGGAACCGGCCGCCAGCTGGCGGTGACCGTGAGGTGGGCCTGGCCGCTGCCGCCCACGATTCCGAACTTCAGGTCCTGTCCGACCTGGACGCCGAACGTCACACTCAGCTCCGTGGGTGGCTCGGGAGCGGCCACCACCGCGTCATGGACTTCCTGGAGCAGCGGACCGACGGGCTTCAGCGCGCCGCGCAGCGACCCGACCGCGAAACTGGCGACGGACCGGCCCCCGGCGGCCACGGGGACGGCCCTCCCCATGCCTTCGGGAAGGTCGCTGTCGTCCTGCCGCGCCTCAGGTGCCGCGGGAGCGGTCCCGGGCACGGGCGTGAGCAGGAAGCGGACGGGAGTGCCGTCGTCGAGTTCTATGTCAGGTGGTGTGGACACGACCACATTGTCGCCGGATCGGCGGCGCTGAAACTGATGCTCGACCAAATCGGTTATGAGATCGACGCATTGGGCCGAAAGCGGTGTTCCGGCCGATGAGGGACACCGGCACCGCCCTCAGAGCCACCCCTGCTGCCGCGCGGCCCGGACCGCCTCCATCCGGTTACGGGTGGACGTCTTGCCGATCGCGGACGACAGGTAATTGCGCACCGTCGACTCCGACAGGTGCAGCTTCACCGCGATGTCCGCGACCGTCGCCCCGTCCACCGACGCCATCAGCGCGTCGCGCTCCCGGGCGGTCAGCGGACTCGGCCCCGCGCTCAGCGCGGCGGCGGCCAGCGCGGGATCGATGACGGTCTCCCCGGTCAGCACCCGCCGGATCGCCACCGCGAGCTCCTCGACCGGCCCGTCCTTCACCAGGAACCCCGCCGCCCCGGCCTCCATCGCACGCCGCAGATAGCCGGGCCGCCCGAACGTGGTGAGGATCAGCACCCGGCAGTCCGGCACCTCGTCCCGCAGATCGGCGGCCGCGTCCAGACCGCTGCGCCCCGGCAGCTCGATGTCCAGCAACGCGACATCGGGCCGCGTGGCGACGGCCGCCGCCACGATCTCGTCCCCGGCCCCCACTTGGGCCACCACCTCGATGTCCGCCTCAAGACCGAGCAACAGGGCGAGCGCGCCCCGCATCATCCCCTGGTCCTCGGCGAGCAGCACGCGTACGGACTTGACCGGCCGGTGGTTCTGCGGCATCTCGTTCACGGGGGACAGGGTATGGCGGGCGGGGCGTCGGGGCGCGTTACCGGGCCCGGGACGCCCGGCCGACGGCGCGACCCGGGGTGGGTCTGCCGCCGGCCGGGTGGCGTCGGCTCAGCGCAGTGCGTGCGGGTACTGCTCAGAGCAGTGCGTGCGGGTACTGCTCGGCGCGGTGCTGGAAGGCCAGCACCGCGGGGTTCTGGACGACGCCGTCGCGGATCTCGATCGCCCGGCTGAGGGTGCGGTCACCGTCCCAGCCGGCCGGCCCTTCGAGAACCGGCCGCAGGAACGGGATCAGCGCCTCGCTGTTCTCCCAGGTGGCCGCGTCCCACAGGTAGGAGGGGCTGTGGTCCACGGCGTAGTAGTGGACGTTGTCGCCGACGGTGAACATCGGCTCGTCGAAGGTCGTGGGCCGGGCCCAGGCGAACCCCATGCCCTCGTCGCAGGAGACGTCGATGACGAGGGTGCCGGGCGCGAGCTTCGCCAGATCCTCCTGTATCAGGAACATCAGCGGCGCCGCGGTGTCCTGGAGGACGCAGTTGACGATGATGTCGTGCCCGGCGAGGAACTCGGCCAGCGGCTCCGGGCCGTCCTCGGTGAGCGCGATGCTGCGCCGCGGGTCGAGGGTGTCGTCGGCCACGTCGTGGTCGAAGCGCACGATCCGTGCCGAGTGGATCGGTGAGCTGACGGCGGTGGTGCCGCGGGCGGTCAGCACGTCCACGTCGTGCACGCCGAGCGCGCTGAGCGCGGTCACCGCGCCGCGGGCGGTGGCGCCGAAGCCGATCACCGCCGCACGCCGACGGCGCCCGTAGTCACCGGTCGCCCCGGTGAGCTGCATGGCGTGCAGCACCGACGAGTAGCCGGCCAGCTCGTTGTTCTTGTGGAACACGTGCAGGCTGAATCCGCCCTTCCGGTTCCAGTGGTGCATCGCCTCGAAGGCGATGACCGTGAGCCTGCGGTCGATGGCTGCCTGCGTGACCTTCTCGTCCTGCACGCAGTGCGGCCACCCCCACAGCACCTGCCCGTCCCGCAGCTCCGCCAGATCCTGGTGCAGCGGTTTGGCCAGCAGGATGACGTCACACTCCGCGATCAGTTCGTCGCGCGAGCGGAAACCGGCGACGTGCGGTGCGAGCTGCTGGTCCGGGACACCGAAGTGCTCTCCGTAATCGGTCTGCAGATAGATGCCGGAGCGGAGGTCGGCGTCGATGCGTTCGAAGTGCGCCGGGTGGATCGGCAGGCGGTGCTCGTTCTCTTTGCGAGCCTGCGACATGATTCCGAGCTTGAGCTGCTGCAAGATACCCCTCTGATTGCTACCTGTATAACACCCGCTGGAAGCGCGCGGACGTGACTCGTCGCGCTCGGTGACGGAAGGGTCGCATTCGGTGCGGGGGTGCGGGGGTGCGGGGGTGCGGGGGTGCGGGGGTGCGGGCTGCGGGCTTCGGTCACGGGTTCGTTGGTACTTCTGTGCTTCGCTTCACCCTGCGGGGTGGAGTTGGCCCCGGTCAGGGGTACTTCGGCCCCGCCATGCTTCGGTCTCGTCGTGGTCCACCGCAACGATGAGCGCATGTCACTACCCAGTCTGCGTCTGCTGGCCGGTCGCGTGGTTCCCGCGCTGCTGCTCGCCCAGGCCGCGTTCCTTCCCCTCCAGTCCGCCTCTGCTGACGAGCACTCGGCGCACCCGTGCCGGTCGTCGGCCGGCTGTGGTTCGGTGGTCGTCGCCCCTGTCTCCCAGGCGTCCCCGGACCACGGTCCCTGCACCAGCCCCGAACCCGTCGTGTGCCTGATCCGGAGCGAGACTCCGCAGGAACGCGAGGTAGCCCGCGACCAGCGGATGCGCTACCACCGCCTCCTTGAGGACATGGAGCGCAAGGAGTGCGCCATGCGTGCCGAAGGGCGCTCGGAGGAGGACATCGCCCGGACCCTGAGCCGGATGCGCAATGAGGCCAAGGATGTCGTGCGCGCCGGCATGACCCCCGAACAGGTCGCGGAACTGGAGGCGCGCAACCAGAAGAAGTACGGCAACCCGCTCGGCCCGACGCCGGACCAGCTCTACCTGAAGTACGGCTCCTGGGAGAAGGTCACCGAGGCCGCCACGCGTTCGAGCGAGGTCGTGGACCACGAACTCGGCCTGGAATTCCACCACTGCCCCTGCGAAGTGCTCCAGGCGGCATGACGCGGGCCGTCCCGCCCTCGGCTTCCCGGACACCGGGTCCCAGCCTGTGAATCCGGGCATCTGCCCGAAGCCGCAGATCGATCGTCAATTCCGTTGATCTGGCGGGATGCCGAGTGCCCGTGGTGAGCCGTAGAAGATCCGCGTGTTGCCGCTTCGGACGCGAACTCGCCTTCCCTCAGGGTCCGTTGTCATCCCCAGGGCTGACCCGGCTCCGCGCCGTGCGACCGGAGTCGCCCGTCGGAACGGGAGCTGCGGCTGACGTCACGGCCCGCCCGCGCCGAGACGATGGAGCGGTTCCCAGGAAGCAGTACCCCTACGGACGAGCGAGTGTCGCGAGCGTCGCCGGATCGATCCAATCCACGCACCGTGCCGGGGCGTGAGGCCGACGGCGAACCGGCGGACCATGGCTTCGCCGCCGACGGGAACCGTGTTCGTGTAATTGCCATCTGACAAGGCGAACCGGCAGGCGAGCGCCTGAACTGGGCCTTTGGATACTGCCGTTGGGGCTGAACTCATTAAGTACTACGTATACTGAGCGCACTCCAGGCGTGTGGCGGTAACAGTATGAGCGCGGCATGCCGGATGGCTGCGCTCTCCTACAGGGATTGCTGGGTGTTTCACTTGTCCGGAACCGAGCCCGAAACACTGACGCACGAGATACCCGCTCCCGCGCCAGGTGGGGCGCGGCGGAAGTTACTGCGCGACCGGGGACAGACGGCTGTGGAGTATCTGGGGCTGATCACTGTTGTCGCCGTGATCGTGCTGGCCCTGACCATGAGCGGAGTCGGCGGCAGCATCGCCAGCCGTATCGAGGCACAAGTCTGTTCCCTCGCCGGCTCCAGCTGCGGGTCGAGCGGCGGCGGCAGCGGAGACCCGTCGGACGACATGGTGAAGCACGGGGGAAGCAAAGCGAGCATTCCGAAGCCGACGGGAGGTGCTCAGCCCGGTATTTCGGCGCCGGCCGAGCTGCCCAGCCCAGGTGTCTCGAAGCCGGGGGAGAGTCCTTGGCCGGGCGATTCGAAGCCTGCGGTGACGCCTCATCCGGGTGTTTCGGATCCGCCGAAGGACCCGCGGCCGGGCGTCTCGAAGCCTGCGGTGACCCCTCATCCGGGCGTTTCGGCTCCGCGGAAGGCTCCTCTGCCGAGTGTTTCGAAGTCGAGGGTGACGCCTCATCCGGGCGTTTCGAAGCCCCGGACGGGCTGACCGGCGGACCCACGGTCCCGTGACCCACCACGGACGAGCCCGACCGGGCACGTCCTTGGTGGTCCGGGTGCCTTGAGGAGTCACGTCTCACGCGCCCCCGCTCTGTCAGGAGTCCCCGTCGTTCTCGATGTTGGCGACCATCCTCCGCAGGACCTTGAGCGCGGTCACGTACTCCGCGTCGCTGATGCCCTCGTGGACCACGGTGCGCAGCTCGGTCACCAGCTCGCGCAACCGCACCCTGGCAGCCTCCCCCGCATCAGTGAGGTGCAGGCGGTGCCCGGCGTCGATCCGCAGCCAGCCGCGGTGGACCAGTTGGTCGACGACCCGCCCCATCTCATCCGGCCCGTCCGCGAGCGGCGTCAGCTGGATGACGAGCTCCTCCCGGCTCGGCGGCGCCGCGGACCCGCCGTTCACGCGGTTCAACACCCAGTACTGCGGTTGCGTGACGTCGATCCTGGCCATGGCGTCACGCAGATGCCGGGTGACGACCGTATGGGCGAGGCCACTCCAGTACCCGACGGGCTGGGTGGCCAGCATGTCGTCGGTGGCGGCCGGATCGGCCGGTGCCTGATCGGTCGGCGCCTGATCGGCGGCGGTATCGGTCTGCGGTCTCATGATCCGACGCTATCCGCCCAGGAACATCAGTCCTGCAGGAAGTCCTCGAACTCCCAGGAGTGCCCCGGCGCGTGGTCCACGAACAGGGTGCAGGCCTGCTGCCGTAGCGGGGCAAGGGCGGGGTCGACCCGTTCGCACGGCTCGGCACAGACGTACGTGAAGTGGTCGTCGTCCCAACGCACCCATACGTCGAAGGTGCCGCGCCCCATGTCCTCCAGATGACCGGCGTGCTCGTCGGTATGCCCCTTGGCCAGTTCGCAGACAAGCGAGTGGGGCAGTCCCGCACTACCCGCCTGCTGATGCGCCTGCGCGGTGTCGAACCAGGGTGGAAGAGCGTGGGAATTGCAGTGGATCACCGTTGAGCCTCCGGTTGAGGGGACGTGGAACCCGGTCCGTGCGGCGCGCGACAGCACACGGACGGGGAGGGGGCTCGGGAGCGCCGTACCCGGCCACGGCACGACGGGACCGGACGGGCCACCCGGCGAGCGTCACCAGCAGGCCGGCAGCCGGGTCGAGCACGGTGAGCACATCGGGCCCCCCGGCCTCCAGCCGCGCCATCGCGTGGTCCTGCTGACCCGGGTCGTGCGCCCACGCCCGAAGCCCGTTCGGGACGGCGGGGCTCCGAAAGTCGATCCGCCGGACGTCCCGCGTGCCGGACGGCTGTTGGGGCTCGGGCGCGCTGCCCCCGTCCGCGAGCCGATGTGCTTGCCGTCGCAGCCACCGGAGCGCGAGCCGGCGGTTCGGGAGGATGGCCCTGCCGAGCGAGACGGCCCTCCCCCCGGTCGTCGCGGTGATCTCCGCCATGTAGGGGACGCCGTTCACGCGGGGCGCTCCCCGGTCGGGAGCCTGAGCCCCGCTTGCAGCGCTTCGGCTGCCGCCTCCATGAAGGCCGCCGACTCGGCTGAACCCGCCAGGCGTTGGGCAATCGCGCGGTCCAGCTCGGCGCGGAACAGTGCGCGGGTTTCGGGGTCCGACGCGATACGGTCCAACTCGGCGGCCAGGTCGTGCGCCGAGGCGCTCACAGCACCTCACCCCGACTCCGCGCGTTGCACCGCGTGTTCTGGGCGCGCAGCCGCTCTATCGAGTCCGCGGGACGTACGTGCTCGGGCTCGGCCTCCCACTCCTGCCCGCCGCAGATCGGTCGCAGTGACCAGTACGGGCCGGCGAGCCCTCGGAACTCCCCGATCCTGTTCGCGCGGGCCATGTCCACCATGAGTGTGCCGGGGGTGGGTGCGTGGTGAGCGTGTCCGCTCAAGGAGCCGTTTTCTGCGCACACGATCGTGCCTCTCCGTAGTCATTCCACTACCAAGGCGGCCGGCATTGACCTGGAGTCGCGTTGTCTGCAACGTCGCTTTATTGGAGGGCACATTGGTAAACCGCAAGGAGCTGAACCCTGAGGCGAGCCCGCAAGCGGCCTTTGGTGCTCGTCTGCGCAGGACGCGTGAGGCTCGCGGCTGGACTCAGGATCACTTCGCCACGCTGGTCGGGTGTACCGGCAGGCACATCTCGGCGCTCGAAACCAGCCGGAAGTCGCCAACTCTGCCGTTCAGCCGCAAGGTTGACATTGCATTAGGCACGCTGAACACCGCAGAGTCGTTCGAGCGTGAATGGCGGGAGATCAAATACGGCAGTCTGCTGGAGGGATTCCCGGAGTACGTCAAACACGAGGGTCGAGCCGTGGAGATCCGGGTGTTCGAGGTCGGGATCATTCCCGGTCTGCTTCAGACGCCCCAGTACGCCCGGGTGTTGGCGGACAGTGCCGTGCGGCGAGAGGCCATCACGCCCGAACTGGCAGATGAACGTGTCTCGTTCCTGGCGGAGCGTCAAGCTGCCCTGGTGCGGCCCCGTGCTCCCATGGTTCTCGTGGTGATAGACGAGAGCTGTATTCGTCGCATCGTGGGTGGCGCTGAGGTCATGGAGGCCCAGCTGCGTCGCCTGGTCGATTTCGCGGCGCTTCCTCATACTGTGTTGCAGATTGCACCGTATGGCATGGGGGAGCACAGGACCCTCGACCGACCGACCAATCTGCTCACGCTCGCGGACCGTGCGGTGCTTGCCTATGTCGAGTCGCAGACGCAGGGGCACCTCGACCGAGAAATCGCATCGGTCGTTCCGTTGTTGACGGCCTACCATCAACTACAGGCCGAAGCGCTGTCCCAGGCAGCGTCCGTGGCCATGATCAACGAGGCACGAAAGGGCACCCCGTGACGACCGAATCCCTCCAGTGGTTCAAGTCTTCCTACAGCAACAACGGCGGCACATGCGTCGAGTGGGCGCCGGCACACGCGTCCGCTACCGGCGCCGTCCCCGTCCGCGACTCCAAGGATCTGAGCGGCCCCACGCTGTACTTCCCGGCCGCGTCGTTCGCCTCGTTCGTCGCGGGCGTCAAGGCCGGTCACCTCGGCATCATCTGACTGCACGGCAGGCGTACACCGCCCCTTTCGTACGCGTCGCAACAGTGAAAACCCCGTCACAGTCCCGAGCCGGGAGCATGGCGGGGTTCTTTCTGTCTTGCATATGCCGAGTCCGTTCAGTGTGGGGACGTGGGAGCGCGATAGCTGCTTCTTGCGGCTCTGTTGACAGCCCTGCCATCGTTTACATGTCGGAGCGCTGTCCTAAGCGACATCCGTGGCCATGATCCAGAAGATAAGAAGGGGTACCTCGTGACGACTGAATCCCTCCGCTGGCTCAAGTCCTCCTACAGCAGCAACGGCGGTTCCTGCGTCGAGTGGGCGCCGGCGCGCGCGTCCGTTACCGGCGTCGTCCCTGTCCGCGACTCCAAGGATCTGAGTGGTTCCACTCTGGGTCTTCGTGCCGACGCGTTCGCCTCCTTCGTGGCGGGCGTCAAGGCCGGAGACTTCGGCACCGTCTGAGCAATCGATTCAGCGCAGCCCCACCGTGCAGCGCACGATGGGGCTGCGCTGCGACGCGAGTTCACCCAATGGCGCTGAGACCAAGGCCGGTTCGATCGCTGCCGTCGGTGGGGAGCTGTTCCTGATGACCTGCACAAAATGGGTGTCCTCGGAGCCGCCCTTGCTGCCGCGCGGCCCGGACCGCCTCCGTCCGGTGGCCGGAAGTCGCTATCCGATCTTGTGTCAGGTGTGATCTCGGTTACCCTCGCAGGGATCGAATGGACGACCCTTGATGACACGGGGCTGGGAAGCCGATCCCTCTTCGCCACTGGCGCGTCGCCTGGGGAAATCTCCCGCAGAACTCGGGACCACGGGCGGTGAGCAGGGATGCCCGGACATCTGGGAACTGGAGAACGGTGACATCGCCGTCGTGGGCCGTGATCTCACCGACTCCTACCTGACCCGCCTTCCTCCGGGTCTTGTCGTTGCCCCGGACGAGCGGATCGTTGTCATCCCGCGCAGGACAGCCGTTGCGGCGAAGGCGGACATCCCTGATGCGTAGCCCACGGGCCGACGGCCCTGGTCGGCGTCTCGGGCTGGACGCCTACATGGAGGACTTCGACCGCTATTTCTGGCGCTCCGGCCCCGAGGGGTTCTGGAAGCTCGAACGGCAACAAGAATTCCGGGAACCCGGGGTGGAAAGCTGGGAAGCGTTCCGTCGTGGGCACTGGGACGAGTCCCTGACGCTGATCGAGGGACAGCGGAGTCACTACGAGAAGTACTTCCGGCGAATCGCCGGATGCGGATTCTCCCTCCACCGTGTTCGTTGCGTAGAGGAGCCCATCTCCCCGTACCTCCAGTGGGAACTCCATCTGCTGCACCTCAAGGCCCAGTACGGGGAGGACACGAAAGTCCTTACCGGGGATGGAATCCGCTTGTACGAAGGGCGAGGTTCACTTTCTGAGATCGTCGTCCTTGGTTCCTCGGTGATGTATGAGGTGCTCTACGACGATGAAGGGAAACTCGCCGGCGGCATCCGCTTCGACGATCCGTGTGTCATCTCCGAGTGTCGGCAGGCGATCCAGGAGATGCATCGATTTGGTGAGCCCTTGGGCGACTTCTTCAGCGGTCACGTCGCCCGGTTGCCTCCGCCGAACGTGATCGATGAGCAGGTCTGAGACGTTGTGCTCGGAATGCGACAGAGCTTCTGGGTTTGGGGCTTGAGGGGTTCAGTCGAATGTCAATCACGACTTAAAGGCTATATGTGCGCATCATCCTGATTTCATACTCTGCGGAAGGGTTCGCCCTCTTGCGCAGGGTTTGCGAGCAGGCCGGGCACCTGCCCGTCGCCTATCTGCATGCGCGATCGCTGCGCCCGAGCGGGCCAACGCGCAGCGGTGCCGGCGACGTCGTGCGCGGGATCGTCGAGGCGCTGCCGGACGGGATGGATCTGCTGATCCCGGGCCGGAAGAACGCGTTGCCGCACATCGTCGAGGGGTATCGGGCCGATCTCATCGTCTGCTATGGCTTCCCGTGGAAGCTGTCATCGGCGATCCTTCAGTCTGCGAATCTGGGCGCGATCAATGTGCACACGTCCATGCTGCCGAAGTATCGAGGTCCTATTCCGATCAATTGGGCGATCAGGAACGGTGATCGGGAAATCGGCGTCAGTATTCACTGGATGGAGAGTGAGTTCGACTCCGGGGGAATCCTGGCCCAGGAGTCCGGGATCGTCTTGCGTGACGATGTTGTCCCCGGGTTGTTGTGGGGAGAAGTCGACCGATATATCGAGCGGCTTCTGCCCCTCGCGCTCTCGCGGGCCGTAACAGGTTTCCCCGGTACGGCGCAGGACGAGGAGTCCGCCACGTACGCGGGATGGATGGAACCCGAGTTCTCGTGCATCGACTGGGGCGCCGCCAGGGAGGAGATCCACAACCAGGTGCGTGCCATCAGGTTCGGCAGTTCGGGAAAATCCGGCCCGGTTGCCACGGTTGCTGACCGCAGGCTGCGGGTTGTACGCACGTCGTTGCAGCCGGCGGACGGAATCAAGATGATGTGCGGGGACGGGCCCGTGTGGATCACGGAGTCCGTACCCGTGGCGGACTCTGAATCCTGAACGGATACCGAAACCGCCGCATGTCAGGTCGGGTCGGGCGGCGTTGCCTGAGTCAGAGCACGGCGGAACCGCGTGAGCTTGTCTCTGATCACCGTCGTCCACGGGTGCTCCGGACCGAGTACTCGCTCGCGCCATTCCCTGACGACCGTCGCCTGTTCGACTGCCTCCCGGTGCTCGCCCACGGCGTGCAGGACACTACTGAGCAGGCTTCGTGCCGCTAGCGTGATGGGGTAGTCGGCTCCGAAGCGGTGTTCGTGCGCAGCCAGCGCACGGCGGGCCAACGGCAGCGCTTCGGCGTGGTGTCCGATACTGAACAGCGCCCCCGCGCAGTTGAGTTCGGCCGACAGAGTGATGGGATGGTCTGCGCCGAGTTCACGCAGGCAGTCGGCGACCAGGGCTGGTCCCAACGGTGCCTCGCGCTCCAGATCCGGTCCGGGCGGCAGTTCGAGCAGACATGCCCTCGCCTCCAGCGTCAGCGGGTGCCACGGGCCCAGCAGGGAGGCTCGCCCGGCCGCCGCCCGATGCATCAACTGCACCGCTTCCGCGGGCCGGTCGAGCCACGTCAGCGGACGGGACAGGTGGAGGCAGGTGGTCAGGGTAGCCGGAGCCTCGGGCCCGCAGACCCGTTCGAGGTCGTCGAGCAGCCTGCGGTGGACATTCGCCGCCTCCTCAAGGCGTCCCAGACGATCGGTCGCCTTCCCGATCCGCTGCCGCAGACGCAGTACCAGGAGGTGATCAGCGCCCAGTCGTCGGCGCACGAGATCCGTCGCCTGTTCGGCCGCGGCCAGCGCAGAGGCGTAGTCGCCGGAACGATGCTGGGCCGTCACCAGGAGCAGTGCGCAGGTGGCCGCAGTCTCGACGGTGCCGACCGCGATCTCGGGCCAGGTGATCACGCGGCGAAGCAACCCCAGGACGTGTGGCGCGAGAACCGTGAGTCGGCCGTCGCGCAAACCCCGTTCCGGTGACGCGGGCAGGCAACGCAGCAGAAGTCCGGCCGCTGCTGAAGCGGTTCGGTCGCGTTCACCGGCCGGGGTGACGCGCGCGACGCTGTCGAGAAGCACCCCGTGCGTGCGCAGGCAGCGGATGTCGCCGGGAACGAGTTCGGTGAGCGAGTGGTCGAGCAGTCCCCGAAGCGCCAGTTCCACCCTGTCTGCAGGCAGCGGCAGGTCGAGCCGGACGTCGGCCAGCAGCGACAGAGGCAGCGGGTCGCTCGACCAGCAGGCCAGTAGGCGGAGCAGGGTGACAGCCTCGGGCAGGTTCTGCCCGACCAGGGAGTTCAGCGAGAGCTGCCACGTTCCGCTCACCAGGTGACGTGAATCGCTGCTCGCGTCGGTGGCGCCTTGGTCGATCAGCTCGATGGGATCCTGACGCTCCTGCAGACGACGCCCGTACTCCTCCATCGTCCAGGGGGTGATGACCTGGTGTGCCAGGAACCCGCCGGCCAGGGTCAGAGCAAGTGGCAGGCGGCCGAGGCGGTCGGCAATGGCGGCCGCGTCGTCGGCGGAACCCGTGCCGGGGGCCAGATCGCGCAGAACCTGGGCCGCCTCGTCACGTGGCAGGACACCTACATGCAGCAACTCGGCGGCGGGCCACCAGTGGCCGGCGGCCTGCCGTGTGGTCACGAGGACGGTTCCGCGCGGGCTGGTACGCAGCCACCCACCGTCCCGCAGCACCGCGGGGTCGTCGGCATTGTCCAACACCAGCAACCATGGCAGGTCGGACCGGTCGAGATAGTCCCAGACCAAGTCCGCAGCCGCGCGCAGGCCGTTACGTGCGGCCAGCAGCTCGCCGTCTCCGGCACCTCGGTCGGCGGCCACCGCGAGCATCCCGGCCCGCAGGGATGCCTGATCCGAAGCGTTGACCCACAGGCCCAGGCGTCCGCGTTCCCGTGTGGCGTGTTCGAAGACTGCACACGCCACAGACGTCTTGCCGCATCCTCCCAGGCCGTGCAGGACAAACACGGTGTTTCCGGCGTCCCCGGTCGTCGCCTCCTTCAGGCGCCCAAGGAGTTCGTGGCGATCCCGGAGGATGGCCGGTGCTCGGCCGATGGGCGGACGCCGCACCGAGTCCGGGCCGGTCCAGGCGGGGCCGTGATGATGGTGCTCGATGATGTGCTGGTCGCCCGCTGACTGGTAGACGCGCCCCTGGTCGGTGGCCTGGCCGTCGTTGCGGCCGGTCACCGCTCGTCGACGTTCAGGTCGCGGCCGGCCTGGTACACGCGTGAGCTGCCAGAAGCGGTCGCGCGTTGGGTGACGGACGCGGTGGTGTGTGTATGAGGCGTGAGTTCAGCCAGCAGGGAGCGCAGTTCCGCCGTCAGCTCGGGGTGGGCGACGAGGAGACGGCGGATACGGCCTCGCCACTCTGCCGCGACTTCACGCTCGGTCCCCTCTTCACCGTCAGCCTGCGCATCGAGGAGGTCCTGGCGCGACGCGTCGAGCTGGGCAGCGACGTTCTCCTCGTGGTCCGGCCGGGCACGTCGCCACAGCGCGATTACCCCGTTTCGCGTGCCGGCCCACGCGTCGGTCGCCAGCAGCGTCGCGATCGTCGTCCCGGCTGTACCCGCTAATAGGGTCATCTCCGCGTCCATTCTCTGCCCTCCCTCGATATGGTCCAGGCTTCGACTCTAGAGAGTCGACGGGGTGTCAGTACACCGGGCCGAGGCAGGTGCTTCTCGCCGCTGTTGTCCTTGCCCCGGGGCAATCACCGCAACGAACCCTTGCAATGGACCTGTCGTTACCAGGGGCCGCTGGTTGCCTTTGCCTCCAAGCGAGCAAGATTGACGCCACCCTAAAGGCTTGTCCCGCAAATGGTTCGCCAAGCAGGGTGTCCGGCATGACTTGGTACGGTCTTCTACATTTGGATGGCGGGTAGGTGTAGTGGGCCTCGGATTTCCTGGAGGCCGAGCGGTGCGGTTCGTCTGCCGGAACTTTGGACTGTCGGATCTGCCGCGGCGCGGTCCCGCCGCACACGAGGCTCCCCTGGAGGTGCTTCTCCTTGACATCGAGGCAGAGCTGTCCATCTGGGAAGAGGGGAGGGCGGTGTGGTCCGAGGCGGCTTTTCCCGTTGCTGAGCTTGCGTACCATCTGGCGCTCTGGTTCCAGAGCCGGGCCGCAGGCCGGGAGGGTTTCGAGTTCGACTCGATGCAAGCGGATGTGGGACTGATCCGCATCGTTGGCTCCGATGGAGGCTGGCGAATCGGCTCCGACTTCACGCCCGGCTTCTGGACGTCGCCCGTTGCTTGGGATGTTCTTCTGGTGGAGATCAAGCGGTTCGGCCGTTCCGTGCGTGAGGGAGCCGCTGCGATGGGTATCGAGCCGTCCTTCATCCCAGAGGTCTGACGGCTCTTCCGTCCGGTCGGTACCGGATGGAATGATCAAGATGTGGCTGGTGTGATCACGGCGTCAGAGTCGTCTTGGATAGGTCCGTTCACTGGGCTGAGCCCACGCCAGTTCGCAATGCTTTGGAGGTAACGAGCTGGCCGGACCTGACTGCTTCCACCGCGGAGACGAACTCTTCCGGCGGATCGTGTTTGGTCAAGTAACCGAGGGCTCCGGCCTGGAGCGCATCGGCCGCATCGTCCCACTCCAGGGAGCCGGACAGGGCGATGATCCTTACCTCCGAGGCGAGCTGCTCGATGACCTCGAAGGGATGATCGAGCCTGTCCAGGTCGAGGACCAGAAGGTCGTACAGAGAGGGAGCGGGGAGGTCTGCCGGTTCGTCGACGTCGGTGACCACGTGCAGACCACTCTGCATGGCATTGATCAGCGCGGTGAGTCCTGCTCGGACCAGGAACACGCTGACGATGGCGACGCCTGTGACCGGTCGGGTCTCATGGGCTTCTACCTTGAGGGGGCGCGGTGCGGCCGACGTTGCGGGCGAGGCCGGCCTGGGTAGGGGGAAGTCCAGCAGTGAGGCGAGGTAGCGGCGTCCGAGCGGTTGCCCGCGCCAGCAACGTTCGGTTGGCAAAGGTGCTCTGCTGATTCCTCGCAGCGGGTGCCACAGGCCGTTGGCCAGCCCGCTCATGATGTCTTCCCCTCGGTCCGACGTTCGGTTTGCTGTCCTGCCGAAGTTGGTACGGAGCCCATGAGCGCCGCAGCGAAATCGGCGTTCTCGGCCTCCGCGGCACGCCCTGCGATCGTGTCGCGAATTCTGTGACTGGTCGCGAGCTGTCTCAGGAGGGCGGGCGCGGAGGCCCCAGCCGCGATGGCGGCGCCTACGCCGACAACCTGACTGTGGAGCGCCCAGCCGGCGGCCGCGCCAAGAAGAACCCGGCTCACGGCGACTAGGGGGTCCGCGATCGGATCCATGAACCTGGAGATCGGTGGCAGTCTGCGTCGTCGAGCTACACGGGCGCGGCGTCGCGCTTCCTGCCAATCAATCAAGCGGCCAAAGGTGGTGACGGCTTCTACCAGTAAGCCGCCCAGAGCGCCGTACCCAGCGGCGTGGGCCCAGTCCATATTCCTCCGTTGGTCACCGGTAGCAGACCCCGTGTCACAGCGTGATGGAAACATGTCAGGCGCCTCCTTGTACACCACGCCTTCCGAGTGCCGCTGTTCTGTCTCAGCGAAGTCGATCGTCACTGACTGACCTGTGCGGAGTGAGTCGTCTGGACTCAGTTCGATGAGACGGGCGGTCTGTCTTATGCGTCATTCGGGGTCAGAATCTGTGCCAGATCCGATGTTCTGTGGCTTTCCGTGATGAGAGGCGGGGGCGTGGACTACTTCGCCGTACTGGCGCCTGACGGCGGCGAGAACACGCAGAACTCGTTGCCTTCCGGGTCGGTGAGTACGACCCACCGGAATCCGTGTTCAGTCTGCTCTCCAGAGGATTGTTGGGCACCGAGCCGTTCGAGTCGGTCGACCTCGACGGCCAGATCGGCGGTGCCGAAGTCGAGGTCGAGATGCATTCGGTTCTTGCCGTGCTTCTGCTCTGGGACATGCTGCAAGAGCAGAATTGGCGCCGGCGCGGGCCCGGTCAGGCTGAGGTAAGGAGGTGCGTCGAGGGCGCGCCGGTATTCCAGCGGTGCGAGCGCGGCGAGCCAGAACCTCGCTTGCGCCTCGGTATCAACACAGTCCAGCGTCACGACGATCTGCATTCGGGAAATATAGGAGAATGCGCTCGCCTGCACGACTCATTTTCCGATGACTGCGTCCATGTACGACAACTCGAAGATCGCCCCGGACTGCTTGCTCGTGCCGCTACAGCCATCAGTACCCCCAGCGCACTCGGACGCCCTTGGGGTGCCGTTGACGAGCGGCGATTCACCTATCAAATAGCCCGTCAGTAGCTTTCGGATCGAAGGTTGGACAAGCGAGGGACCCCGGCACACATCGACGGTTGCTGAACGACCGCTCGGCCGTCACCGGCCCCGTACCGGCCGCGCCCGGTACACCGTGACCCGGCGGCCGTGCTCGCTGACCTCGGAGCAGCGGACGAAGTGCTCCTTGAGGACACGCCATTTGGCCCGGTCGCGATCCGTGCTGGCGGATGGCGCACCGTCGTCGCTGACGACCAGAATGCGGCTCACCGTCGGCATGGCCTCGGCTATCTGTGCCGGGGTGCCCTCCACGCCGTTCATGGTGCCGGATTCCGGCGCGTCCCGGACCAGTGCCAGATCCCTGATCCCGGTGAACGCGGCGGGCGAGACAAGGGCGGTGTCACGGCGCGCCGCAGGGATGTACAGCACCGCGTCACCCGCCTCGTGGACCGCGGCGACGTCTTCCGCCGTGGCGAGCACGTCGTCGATCCGGCCGGCCGGATCGCGCAGTGACAGCTGGACGGGGATCAGCCCGAGGAAGGCGAGGGCCATGACCGCGACGATCAGCCGGTGTGGCGGTGTGCGCAGACGGAACGTGAGCGCGCGGCACGCCGCGCCGATGAGCAGGGCGAGCCCGAGGTAGCTGAACAGGACGTAGCGGGTGAGGTAGACGGGATGGGCCAGCGAGGCCGCCAGTAACAGGAGTTGGGGGACGGCGAGCAGGGGCGCGGCCATCGCCGTGAGCGGGACCCGGGTGCGGCGGGGCGTGCGGAGGTCCGTTCCCGGCCGGGCGAGCCAGGAGCAGAGGCCGCCCGCGAGAAGGGTCAGCAGCAGGCCGAGCAGTGTGCTCGGGCGGACCGGAGGGATCCAGGCGACCTGCCCCGTCTGGGTCCTGCTCGCCAGGATGAGGGGGAGCGCGCCGATCACGGCGGCGGACGAGGCGGCTGCCCAGCGCAGTACGGTCGCGCGGGGCGGACGGGACAGGGCCAGTGTCACGGCGTGCGCGAACAGCAGGAGCAGCGAGAACCAGTTGAGCAGCGCGGCCAGCAGCACAACCGTGCCGTACGCCGCCCAGCGTCCCGCGCCCGGCCGGTCGATCGCCTCGACCAGCAGCAGGCAGGCCACTGCCGCACAGGCTGTCACCAGGGCGTACGAACGCCCCTCCTGCGCGTACTGCTGGACCGCGGGGATCAAGGAGAAGGCCAGGCCCGCGGCCAGTCCCGTGCACGGGTCGGCCAGCCGGGCGCCCAGGAGGGTGATCACGGCGGCGGCGCCGGCCATCGCGAGGACGGAGGGCAGCCGCAGGGCGAGGAGGCCGTCTCCGAAGACGGCGAAGACGCCGTGCGCGAACAGGTAGTAGAGGCCGTGGACGACCTCGGCCGTGTCCAGCAGGTGCCAGATCTCGGGGATGCTCCTGTGGGCCACCTGCCACGTCGCCGCCTCGTCACGCCACATGCTGTTCTCGCGGGTGATCCCCCACAGCCCGAGTAAGAGGCTGAGGGCCGCGGGACCGGCCGCGAGTGTTGTTTTGGGCATGGCGAAGCTCCGGCTCGGCGTGAAGGGGGAGGCGACCGGAACCCCTGACAGCCGTCGGAGGGCTCCGACTACCTTCAGCACGCTAAGCGGCGGCGGTGATCGGCGTCGTCACCTGCGCGGACGACCCCGAGGGCCGCGCAGGAGCTACGCGAGGCGGGTCCGGGTCCCTCGCAGGTACTACGCCGGGACCGGCGTCGGTCGTACGCCGTAGTCCTCGGTGCTGGAGTCCGGTTCCGGGCCCGGCCCTGGGGCCTGTATGGGGTTGTTCCGCGGCGTCACGGGGCGGGAACGGAACCGGACTCGCCCGGCGCGTCCGCCGGGAGTTCCGCCGTCACCACGAAGCCGCCCCCCGGTCCCGGGCCCGCGTCCAGGGAGCCGCCCGCCGTCGCCAGGCGTTCGGTGAGGCCCTTCAGGCCTGTGCCGCCGATGCCCGGGGTGGCCGTTGCCCCGGCCGGCGGGCCGGTGCCGTCGTCGGTGACCGTCAGCCGGACCCGGTCCGCGGTGCCGTCGATCACGAACGTGCAGGCGGTGGCGGTGGAGTGACGCAGGACGTTCGTCACGGCCTCCCGGGCCACCCAGCCGAGCAGCGCCTCCGTCTGCGGTGCGAGTGGCGGGCCCGAGCGGCGGACCGTCGGTTCGATGCCGGCGGCGGTCAGCGCGGACCTGGCCCGGTCGAGCTCGGTGGCGAGGCTCCCCTCGCGGTAGCCGGTGACCGCCTCCCGGATCTCGGTGAGAGCCTGCCGGCCGACCGACTCGATGTCGGCGACCTGCTGGAGTGCCTGGTCCATGTCGTGCGGCGCGAGCCTGCGCGCGGCCTCCGACTTGACGACGATCACGGAGATCGTGTGGCCGAGCAGATCGTGCAGATCGCGCGAGAAGCGCAGCCGCTCCCGTTCGACGGCGGCGCGGGCCAGTTCCTGCCGGGTGGAGCGCAGCTCCATCACGGTCTCCGACAGGGTGAGCAGCGCGGCCGTCACCGCACCGGAGATGAACGTGCCGTAGGCCAGCGTCCACGGCGTCGAGGTGCTGTCCTTGTGCCACACAGAGACGAGGCAGGCGACCACGGCGAGCACGAGCAGACAGACCGCCAGCCAGCGTCGGCGCAGGACGGTCCCGCAGGCCAGCGAGAGCAGCGGGAAGAACAGCAGCCAGCTGCCGCCGTACCCGCCCGCGAGCCCCAGCGTGACGGCGGTCAGCGCGGCCAGCAGCACGTACGTCAACGGGCTCTCGCGCGCCCTCTTGTCGAAGCCCCGGAACACCACCGAGATGTAGAGGGAGTTGAAGGTGAACAGGCCGATGCCGCCGATCCAGGGGTTGGGGGCATCGCCCTGGAACAGATTGGAGAAGGCGCCCAGGCCCAGCAGCAGCCAGGGGAGCAGGACGTAGGGCCCGGGAGGTCCCGGACGCCGGTGCTCCCTCCGCCACTGCCGTCGCTCCGCACGCCGCCTTCGCCGTACCTCGCGCGCTTGTGATCCGTTCCCGAACATGCTCGCTCCCGTCACACGGTCCTCGCGGACCGACGGTACGAGACCACGGCGTACGTGCCGAACAGCAGCAGCCACGCGGCGAGTACACCGATGGTCGTGGCGCCGGGCGCGTGGCCGTCGGTGGCGGCCCAGCCCAGTTCCGCGAACCGGTTGGCGGGGGTGAACCCGCCGACGGAGCGCAGCCGGCCGGGGAGCAGTTCCAGCGGGAACCACAGTCCGCCGACGACGGCGAAGCCCATCAGGCACGCGACGTTGACCACGCCGGTGCCCTGCGGGGTCAGCCGGTAGCCGTTGCCGATCCCGAGCAGGGTGAAGGGCAGGGCGCCGATCCACAGCAGCAGGACGAGCGCGGCCCACTGCCAGGCGCCCAGCCGTACCCCGTTGAGCAGCCCGCCGGCCAGCAGCACGGTGAGGATCGTCGGGAGCACCGTCACCGAACCGCTGACCGCGCGTCCCACGACCGCCTGCGACGGGGAGAGCGGGGTGACCCGCAACTGCTGGAGCCAGCCCAGCGACTTGTCGGAGGCGACCCCCGTACCGATCGACATCGCGGAGCCCAGCGCCCCGTACGCGGCCATGCCGACCATCGCGGTGGTCTTCCAGCCGTCGACGCCCTCGCCGCCCCCGATGTTGGTGAAGAGCAGATACATCATCACCGGCATCCCGGTGCCGAAGATCAGGAAGAAGCCGTCGCGCAGGGTCCGGCGGATTTCGAGCACGATGTACTGGAACATCAGACGGTCTCCTTCCGGCCGGTCCGGCTCTCCGGAGCCGCGGCCGTAGAGGTGAGGGAGAGGAAGGCGGTCTCCAGCGTGGCGTGGGAGACCGCCAGGCCCCGGACCAGGCCGAGGCGGGCCAGCTCCACGACGGTGGCGTCCGAGTCGTCCGTGTGCAGCAGCGCGCGGTCCCCGGTCACCTCGACGGTGGCGACGCCTGGCAGCAGCTCAAGGCCCTCGGTGGGCCGGCCCGCCAGGTCGAAGGAGACCTGGTGGTGACCGGCGGCGCCCTTGATGGATTCGCCGCTGCCGTCCGCGACGATCCGGCCCCGGTCGATGACGACGATCCGGTCGGCGTTCTCGTCGGCCTCCTCCAGGTAGTGGGTGGAGAAGATCACCGTGTTGCCGCGCCGGGCGTAGGCGCGCATCGAGTCCCAGAAGCCGCGGCGTCCCTCCACGTCCAGGGCCGCGGTCGGCTCGTCCAGCACGATCAGTTCCGGATTTCCGGCCAGTGCGACGGCGAACCGGACCCGCTGGATCTGGCCGCCGGAGAGCTTGTCGATCCGCCGGTTCGCGTACTCCGCGACGCCCGCCAGGTCCAGCGCCTCGGTGACCGGCATCGGGTGCGGGTAGGTGGAGGCGACGAAGGTGATCAGCTCGCGGACGGTCACCCGCTGGATGGGCCGCCCGTCCTGGAGCATCGCGCCGACGAGACCGGCCCGGACCGCTTGTCCGGGGGAGCGGTCCAGTACCCGCACACTGCCGGAGTCCGGCTCGTCCAGGCCGAGCAGCAGGCTGATGGCGGTGGACTTCCCCGCGCCGTTGCGGCCGAGCAGCGCGACCGTCTCCCCCCGTTCGACGGTCAGTCCGATCCCGTCCACGGCCCGCACGCTCCGCCCGGCCCGGCCGAAGGTCTTCACCGCCCCGGTGAAGACCACCGCGGCCCCGTTCCCCGTTGTCTCTCTCATGTCCATGACGCTACGGAGTCGGGGCCGGGCCCCGGCAGAGGCGCATGTACGGACTCCGTGATGACAAATGTCATCGCGCGGTCGGGACAGCTCTTAGGTGGCCGAAATGTCTGTGGAGCACACGGTCTGCCGTCCGTAACGTTCTCAAAGCTCCTTCTCCAGGAGGCATGACAGGGCGGTTGCCGTCTGCGGGCAGTGATCCGGTGTGGCACTCGTCGGCCCGGGGAGGCGTCAACTCGCCTGTGTCGCCTCCAGCAGCGCCTGTGCGGGACCGATGATCCATGCACGGCTATGAGGAAGAAGGATGCAGGATGCAGGTGCTTGTCGTGAGCCCACCGAACTCCAACACCGTGTTAGACGGCGTTGCTTGCACTGTCACGCGGCCGGAGGAGCACACCGACTGGTCTGACTTCCCCAACCTCGGGATCCTCACCCTGAGCTCCGCTTTGTTATCCGTCCCCGGCGTTGAACCGGTGTACATCGACGGGACCGTGACGCCCTGGCCGGAGGTCCTCGCCTACGTCGAGGAGTACGCGGGCGACATCCTCGCACTGTGTATCAGCGCCCTGACCGCGACGTACGAGGCCGGCTTGCACTTGTGCGCTGCCGCCAAGCGTGCGAACAGCGAGATCGTCACGATCGTAGGAAACGACCACGTGACGGCGCTTACTCGTGAGTGCCTGTCGTCTCGGCGAGGAGTGATCGACTACGCGTTCGTCGGGAACGAGGTCGTCGGCGGCCTCGTAGACCTCATAGCCACCCTCAGCCGTGGCGGCACAGCCTCAGGTGGCGTCTATCCCGGCCTCGCTTGGTTTGACGGCACGGATGTGACGGTGCAAGCGCAACGCAGCGAGCCTGTCCACAGTCAGATCGACTACTCGCTGATCGATCGTGCCTTCGATCATTCGTCCCTGTACGGGAACAACTTCCGCAGCCGGGTCGTGCCGACCTTCGAGAACCTGACGGGCCGCAGGGTGAGCGCGGGAATGCCCGTGGAAATAGGTCGAGGTTGCATTAAGTTTGCCCGCAACGACGCCTGCTCCTTCTGCTCGATCCAGTTCGGCGGCATGTGGCGCAACTCCGTGCCCGACGCGGAATCAGCCTGGGAAGTGATCCGCGCGGCGCACTCGTCGGGCTACGACTACCTCTACCTGACCGCCGACGAACTGCCCCTGACCTTCGGTAGGCTGCTCAGGGAGATGGCCGCTGAACCGCCCCGATGGTGGGCGGATCTCCCCGAGGACGACCGACCGGTGATGGTGGGTTACGCGCGGGCGGACGGTCTGTCCGACGAACGGCACGCGGCCACCTTGCGTGCACTGGGCGTGCGACAACTCATGGTCGGTCTCGATGCGGGCACTCCCGTCTCCCTGCGGGCGATGCGGAAGCCCCTGGTATCGATCCGGGAGCATGACTCCGCGTTCCGGGCCGAGAAAATGTTCGACCACAACGTGAAGGCGTTGCAGTCGGCCAGGAACAACGGGCTCCTGCTCAAAGTCGGCTTCGTCATTGGCCACCTCGGCATGGACGCCGAACTGATGCGGGAGAACATCGACTCGATGAAGAACCTGCTGACCTCAGGGGCCGCTGCCATCGCCTCCCTTGACGTCGAGGTGCTGTCCCCCGAGCCCGGATCGCTGGACTTCAAGATGCTGCTTGACCCGGAACTGGCCCGTGTGAACGCCGATGAGCTCAAGCTGTCGCTGCCCAGCCGGCACGAGCACGAACTGCGTGCCAGGAAGTGGCGGGGCAAGGACATCATCGACCGGGAGGAGGCCATGGCAGACTACGTGGAGTCGGTGATGCCGGGCCTCGCTCTCGACGATCTCGCTGGGGCCAGGGCCGAAGTGCGCGACTACGGAAAACAACTCGGCATCACGGTCGGCGGCTGACAGAAGGGATTCCCCGGCCATGAGTATCACCTTGTTGGCAGGGTTCGCGGGACTCTGCCTGCTCCTGGCGATCACACCGGGGCCGGACACGTTCCTGACCATCAGGTACAGCCTCTCCGGGGCCCGCCACGGCATCGCCGCCGCGGTCGGCTCAGGTATCGGCTCGCTGCTCTGGGCTGCGACCGTAGCGCTCGGTCTGGGAGCCGTCCTCGAAAGGTCCGCATCCGCCTTCGTCGTCGTCAAGGTCGTTGGCGGGCTGTACCTTCTCTATCTCGGAGTCACCGGGTTCATCCGCCGCGGCGGCGCTTCCGGAAATGATTCACCGCCGAGTGGCGCACCAACTCGGCCCAGCACTCGGGCAGCCCTGTATGCCGGGCTGTTCTCGTGCGTACTGAACCCCAAGGTAGGACTGTTCTTCCTCGCTGTCGTACCGCAGTTCCTGCCCGCCGGCACCGCCGGATTCGGCTCGATCATGGTTCTCGGGTTGATCGACGGCATGGTTGCCATTGCCTGGCTGGTGCTCCTGGCCGTGACAGTTGCCAAGGCCGTTGTCTGGCTCCAGAAGCCGAAAGTCACACGGACCATCGAGCGGATAAGTTCAGGCGTCCTGGTGTTGCTGGGAGCCGGTGTGTTGGCAACCGCACGTGCATGAGAGGTTCCTTCGCCCCATATCTCCCGGCGCCGCAACGCTTCACGCGGGCTGACCAGCACGCACAGCCCGTGGGATGCGCTCTGCGCGGCCCTTGTCGTCCGCCGCCGCCCGCCACTGATGGGGCACCACACCCTCCAGCGGCACGGCTTCCGCCGCGTCGAAGAACGCGCCCTCCCTCGGCATCCAGACCTCAATGAGGTCGTCCGGCTCCCAGTCCTGCCGCACCCTTTGCTCCTTCGCCCAGTCAGTCGGTCGCCACATCGTGGCGACCGACCAGAGGCAGTGGAACGAAGAAATCCCGACCGAGGCCGGCTGATTGCTCAGTGTTACTTGCCTGGGGCCGCAGCTGTACGGGAACTGGGCCGGATCGCGATCCACAACGGAATCTGACGTTGCGTCAGGAGACTTCACAACTGCTGGGCGCTGCGTTATACATAGGGCCACCGGCTAGAACGCGTTCTAGAACGGACGCGGCTTCCGGTCCCGCACGACCTCGGTGCGGCCGACGGTGCGGACGGCCGCGCCGAGGTCTTCCCACCATCAAGGAGCAGCTCTCCCATGCCCATTGATGCCGCAGAGGCGGTTGCCGCCGAACCCCGCTCGACCTCGATCAGCTGGGACCACAAGGACATCCAGCTCTACCACCTGGGCCTCGGCGCGGGGACGGCCCCCGGCCGGCCCGACGACGCCACCGACCCGGACGAGCTCCGCTACACCCTGGAGTCCCGGCTCCACGTCCTGCCGAGCTTCTCCACCGTCGCGGGCGCCGGCCTGGCGATGGGCGGCGGCCTCGCGTCGCCCGGGGTCGACGTCGACCTCGCGGCCGTGCTGCACGGCGGCCAGTCCGTACGTCTGCACCGGCCGATTCCGGTGCGGGGCAACGCCGTTCAGACCTCGAAGGTCGCCGCGGTGTACGACAAGGGCAAGGCGGCGGTCCTCGTGCTGCGTACCGAGGCCTCCGACGACGACGGCCCGCTGTGGACCAACGACGCCCAGATCTTCGTGCGCGGCGAGGGCGGTTTCGGCGGCGACCGGGGTCCGTCGGAACGGCTCGCCCTGCCCGACCGCGCCCCCGACCGGGTGGTGGAGCGGCCGGTCCGGCCGGAGCAGGCGTTGCTCTACCGGCTCTCCGGGGACTGGAACCCGCTGCACGCCGACCCGGAGTTCGCCAAGCTGGCCGGCTTCGACCGGCCGATCCTGCACGGGCTCTGCACGTACGGGATGACGCTCAAGGCGGTGGCCGACACCCTGCTGGAGGGCGATGTGTCCCGCATCGCCTCCTACCGGACCCGGTTCGCCGGGATCGTCTTCCCCGGCGAGACCCTCCGTATCCGGATGTGGGCCGGTGACGGCCGGGTCCAGGTGGTGGTGACCGCCGTCGAACGCGACGACGCACCGGTCCTCGCCGACACGCTCGTCGAACACTCCTGAAACGCGCACCGCACGCACCGCACGCATCGCATGTACCGCACGTACCGACCCCGAGGGGAGCCGCACCATGCGCGCAGCCGTACTGCACGAGATAGGCCAGGACAAGCTCGAAGTCCTCGACGACGTCGAGGCGGTGGGCTTCGGCCCCGGCAAGGTCAGGCTCCGCATCCGGGCCACCGGGCTCTGCCACTCCGATGTCTCCGCCATGAGCGGGGTGCTGCCGCAGCCCGCGCCGTTCATCCCCGGCCACGAGGGCGCCGGTGAGGTCATCGACGTCGGCGACGGGGTGACCGGGCTGAGCGCGGGGGACCGGGTGCTGGTCTGCTGGCTGCCCGCGTGCGGGGAGTGTCCCTCCTGCAAGCGCGGCCAGACCCAGCTCTGCCTGGCCGGGTTCATGAACGCGGGCACCCCCAACTTCAAGCGCCCCGGCGGGGACGTCTTCGGCTTCGCCGGCACCGGCACCTTCACCGAGGAGGTCGTCGTCGGCGCGGGCTGCGCGGTGCCGATCCCCGACGACGTGCCGTTCGAGATCGCCGCGCTGATCGGCTGCGGGGTCACCACCGGCCTCGGCGCGGCCATCAACACCGCGAAGGTGGAGGCCGGTTCCTCGGTCGCCGTGATCGGCTGCGGCGGCGTCGGCATCTCCACCATCCAGGGCGCCAGGGTGCAGGGCGCCGCCCAGATCGTCGCCGTGGACCCGGTGGCCTCCCGCCGCGAGGCCGCGCTGCGGTTCGGCGCGACCGAGGCCGTCTCGCCCGACGAGTTCGCCGACGCCAAGCAGCGGATCACCGCGGGCGAGGGCTTCGACTACGTCTTCGAGGTCGTCGGCAAGTCGGTCACGGCCCGCACCGCGTACGAGAACACCCGGCGCGGCGGCACCCTGTGCATCGTCGGCGCGGGCGCCATGGACGACAACTTCCAGGTCAACATGTTCGAGCTGTTCTTCGACGAGAAGCGGATCCTGCCCTCCATGTACGGAGGAGGGGACGTGCTCCGGTCGTACGAGCGGGCCATCGCGCTCTGGCGGGCCGGCCGCATCGACCTCGAATCGATGATCACCCACCGGGTGCGGCTCGACGGCATCAACGACGCCCTCGACCAGATGCGGACCGGCGAGTCGCTGCGTACCTGCATCGAACTCTGAACCACCGCCCCGCCCCCTCCCGAGAGGACCCCGAGATCCGATGTCACTACCCCTGGACGGACTGTCCGCGATCGTCACCGGCGCCGGCCGCGGCCTCGGGCGCGCCGAAGCGCTGGAACTGGCGCGGCTCGGCGCGGCCGTCGTCGTCAACGACTACGGACAGCCGGGCCGCGACGGCTCGGGCGAGGCGTCCGCCGCCCCCGCCGAGCAGGTCGCGCAGGAGATCGAGGCGGCCGGTGGCCGGGCGGTCGCGCACCTCGGCGACGTGTCCGACCACGAGCAGGCCCGCGCCCTGGTGGAACTGGCCGTCGAGACGTACGGACAGCTCGACATCCTGGTCAACAACGCGGGCATCCTGCGCGACCGGATGATCTTCTCGATGACCGAGGACGAATGGGACTCGGTCATACGGGTGCACCTCAAGGGCCACTTCAACACCACGCACTTCGCCGCCGCGCACTGGCGGTCCCGGTCCAAGGCGTCCGGCGGTCCGGTCTACGGCCGGATCATCAACACCTCGTCGGAGGCGTTCCTGGCCGGTTCCGCGGGCCAGCCCAACTACGCGGCGGCCAAGGGCGGCATCGTCGGGCTGACCACCTCCACCGCGCTGGCCCTGGCCAAGTACGGCGTCACCGCCAACGTCATCTGCCCGCGCGCCCGGACCCGGATGACCGAGGACGTCTTCGCGGGCTTCGAGGAACCGCAGGACGGCCGGCTCGACGCGCTCGCACCCGAGCACGTCTCGCCGCTCGTCGGCTATCTGGCCTCCCCGGCGGCAGCCAAGATCAACGGGCAGCTGCTCGTCGTGCACGGCGGGATGGTCGCGATCGTCGAACGTCCCAAGGTGGCGGCGAAGTTCGACGCGGCGAAGGAGACGTTCTCCTTCGACGAGCTGGACGAGCTGATCTCCCCGTACTACGCCGACCGCCCGCCGAACGAGACGTTCGCGGCGGCGGAGGTGCTCGGGCTGAAACGGGGCTGACCACCGCCGCGCACCGCGCACAGGAGGGCCCCCGCAGCCGACCGGCCGCGGGGGCCCTCCCTCGCTCGTTTCCCTCGTTTGCCGTCCTGAGCGGTCAGGCCGCCCTGCTGCCCCCTTCGGGGGTGCGGCGGTGGCGGCCCAGCGGTTGTGCTGCCGAGTCGTCCGGCGCCACACCCCCTCGGTGCTTTCCGGCGCCGCCGGCTTCGGCCCGGTCCCCGTCCGCCCCCGGCGGATGGGTCTGGGTCGTGTCGGTTCGGGCTTCAGACATCTGGGAAGTCACCCCGTTGTGATCGCTTACGTGCTTGTCTCCGAGGCCATCACGCCACCGTCACCCGGGCAACGGCCACCGTCGGCGACCGCGGTGCCCGCATACGTGAGCCCCGGTCCAACTTTAGACCGGTAGGTCTCACGCGGAGCGGTACGCCCCACGAGAGGAGCCTGCCCCAAGGGGACCGGCCTGCACACAGAAGGAGGCGCCGCGGCCGCGGACGGTTGCATACCGCTTTCCGGATGTCCGGCCGGGCACCGTCCCGCGGCCGGCTCCCCGTCGTCCGGTGCCGCCAGGAACGCCACCGCGCAGGCCGTCTCCGCGTTCGCGTACGGAAGTCCGAGTACGCCCTCGCGGGACCAGACACCGCTGCCCGCCAGCCAGCCCTCGGGCACCGGGAGCTGGTGCAGCCGGCGGCCCGAGGGACGCCACACCCCCACCCAGCTGCCCGCCGCCCCGTCGATCCGCAGGGCGACCGCGCAGTCCTCCGGCATCAGCATCTGTCCCGGCTGCACGGCGAAGGGCGTCACCGCGGCATCCGGCAGCCGCAGGCACTCCGGGAACCTGACCGGCAGACAGCTGCCCAGCACCCCCCAGCCGAGCCGGTCGTGCCCCGGCGCGTCCGAGCGGATCAGCAGGAGACCGCTGTCCGGGTCGGCGAGCAGCAGCCGGTCGTCGCTGTCCGGCGCGATCTGGAGCAGCGGGGTCATCTCGGCGCCCCGCCCCAGGTCCACCGCGACCGCCTTCACCGGACCGCCCTCCGCCGGCTCCCGGTCCAGGGCCAGCAGCCGGCCGGCCCGGTCCAGCCAGACCCCGCCGGAGCAGCGCCCCGGCAGTTCCGCGATCCGCTCGGGCCCCGACGGACCGCCCGCCACCAGCCAGAGCCCGGTGGAGTGCTCACCCGCCGCGAGGGCGTACGCGCTGACGCCGTCCGGCGAGGGCGGCAGCAGGGTCAGCTCCGCGCACTCGACCGCGCCCAGCGGCAGTTCGCCGGTGCCGGGGCCGGTCGGGTAGAGCAGCGAGAGGGCGTGCCGGTCCGCGACCCGGCGGCGGATGAGCACCCGCCCGTCGGCGAGCGGCAGCACCTGCGAGTCGGCCTCCTCCGGCTGGTTGAGCGGGAGCGGCACGGCGTACGGCTCCGGCCCGTCCAGCGTCCAGCGCTCCGGGAACCAGGCCGTGTCGGGGGCGCCGGCGGTGCCCGGCCCGCCGGTTCCGTACGCCTCGCCGCGGGCGGCCGTGAGCCGCGCCGCGTAGGCGCCGTCCGCCGTGATCGTGAACGCGGGCGGAGCGCTCGGCAGGACCGTTTCGACAGCACCCGGCGTCGGCACCGGCAGCTCCACCCGCGCGGGCGGAACCGGCGGTTCAGCCGCATCGGTCCCCGCGTCCGCCCCGGCGCCCTCCGTCGGGCAGGTCGCTTCCGTCGCCGGATCCGGGGGCTCCGCGGCCCCCTCCGGGTTCTCGGACCCCGGCTCCACCGTCTCGCCGGCTTCGGCAGCCGCCGCGGTCCCGTCCTCGATGGCACAGGCAGTCATCGACTCGTCACCTCCGGCCACCGAAGCTAGTTTTCGCACTTCCTGCCGAACAACACGAGACCCCCCACTTCACACATATGGGTGGCGATGCCCGTATTCACCTGAGAGGGAGGGGGTGGTTGTGCTTCGCGATCAACGCGTGGCTAAGGTTAGGCATTCCTAAGTGTTGCCTGTGTGATCCACAACTGGAGCAAGTGATGTCCCTTCGACGCCGCGGCACCGCCGCAGTCGGCCTGGCCGTAGTCGCCGCCCTGTCCCTCTCCGCCTGCGGAAGCGACGACGGCGCGTCGGGCGGCTCGGGCAAGTCCGAGGCCGGTGGCGAGAAGAAGGCCGCGGTCGCGACGGGCGGCAAGGACTTCGGCGACGCGGCGAAGAAGACGGCCGGGTACGGCACCGACGCCCCGGCGGGTCAGTTCCCCCGCACGCTCACCCACGCCATGGGCAGGACCGAGCTCAAGGCCGCCCCGAAGCGCGTCGTCGTGCTCGACGTCGGTGAGTTCGACAACGTCGTGTCCCTGGGGGTGAAGCCGGTCGGCTACGCCCCCTCCGAGGGCGACGCGGCCATTCCCTCGTACCTCAAGAAGGACGCCGGTGACCCGAAGAACGTCGGCACGATCAACAACCTCAACCTTGAGGCGATCGCGGGCCTCAAGCCCGACCTGATCCTCGGCAGCCAGCTGCGCGCGGCCGACAAGTACGACGAGCTGTCCAAGATCGCGCCGACCGTGTTCTCCATCCGTCCGGGCTTCACCTGGAAGGAGAACTACCTCCTCAACGCCGCGGCGCTGGACAGGACCGCCAAGGCCAAGTCGCAGCTGGGCACCTACGAGGCGAACGCGAAGAAGCTGGGCGAGGACATCGGCCCGAAGAAGCCGACCATCTCCATGGTCCGCTACCTGCCGGACAAGATCCGCCTCTACGCCAAGGCCTCCTTCATCGGCACGATCCTCGACGACGCAGGCCTGCCGCGGCCCAAGAACCAGCAGATCGACGAGCTGGCCGCGGAGATCAGCCCGGAGAAGATCGACGAGGCGGACGCCGACTGGATCTTCACCGGCGTGTACGGCGACGTGAAGGCCACCAAGCGCGACACCGCCCAGTCCAACCCGCTGTGGAAGAACCTCACGGCGGTCAAGGAAGGGCGCGCCAAGAACGTCTCCGACGAGACCTGGTACCTCGGCCTCGGCGTCACGGCCGCGAACCTGGTCCTCGACGACCTCCGCGCCGACCTCGTGAAGTAACGATTCATGACTGGCCGCCGCCCCGCCCGTACGGGGGCGGCGGCCAGGGACCGCGGGGCACGGAGGACAGGTAGCCTTTCCTCCGTGCCCCGTCTGTCTGAAGTCATCGCCGAGCTCGACGCCCTCTGGCCGCCCGAGCGGGCCGAAGGATGGGACGCGGTCGGCACCGTCTGCGGTGATCCGGACGCCGAGGTCGACCGGGTGCTCTTCGCCGTCGATCCCGTCCAGGACGTCGTCGACGAGGCACTGAAGCTCGGCGCCCAGCTGATCGTCACCCACCACCCGCTCTATCTGCGCGGTACGACGACGGTCGCGGCCGGCACCTTCAAGGGCCGCGTCGTGCACACGCTCATCAAGCACGACGTCGCGCTGCACGTGGCCCACACCAACGCCGACTCCGCGGATCCCGGCGTCTCCGACGCCCTCGCCGGCGCCCTCGACCTGCGCGTCGAGCGGCCCCTCGTACCGGACCCGACGGACCCCTCGGGCCGCCGGGGCCTCGGCCGGATCTGCACGCTCGACCACCCGCAGACCCTCGGCGAATTCGCCGCCCGAGCCGCCGCCCGGCTGCCCGCCACCGCGCAGGGCATCCGGCTGGCCGGCGACCCGGACACCCTCGTGCGCACCGTCGCGGTGAGCGGCGGATCCGGTGACAGCCTCTTCGACGCCGTGCGCGCCGCGGGGGTGGACGCCTTCCTCACCGCGGACCTGCGCCACCACCCGGCCTCAGAGGCCGTCCAGCACTCGTCGCTCGGCCTGGTCGACGCCGCGCACTGGGCCACCGAATGGCCGTGGTGCGAACAGGCCGCCGCACAGCTCGACGCGATTTCCGACCGCCACGGATGGGACCTGCGGGTCCATGTCTCGAAGCAGGTCACCGACCCCTGGACCACCCACCACTCTTCTGGAGCCCCCAACTGAACGCCGCGCCCGCCGACCAGATCCGACTCCTCGACGTCCAGGCCCTCGACCAGCGCCTCGCCCAGCTCGCGCACAAGCGCAACACCCTTCCCGAGCACGCCGAGATCGAGTCGCTCACGACCGACCTCGCCCAACTCCGCGACCTCCTCGTCGCCTCCACGACCGAGGAGAGCGACACCGCCCGCGAGCAGACCAAGGCCGAGCAGGACGTGGACCAGGTGCGCCAGCGCGCCGCCCGCGACCAGCAGCGGATGGACTCCGGCAGTGTCACCTCGCCCAAGGACCTGGAGAGCCTTCAGCGCGAGATCGTCTCGCTGGCCAAGCGCCAGGGCGACCTGGAGGACGTCGTCCTCGAGGTCATGGAGCGCCGGGAGTCCGCGCAGGAGCGCGTCGCCGAGCTGACCGACCGGGTCTCCGCCGTCCAGGCCAAGGTCGACGACGCGACCGCCCGCCGGGACACCGCGACGAACGGGATCGACGAGGAGACCGCGACGCTCACCAAGGAGCGCGAGGTCGTCGCCGGTTCCGTCCCCGCCGATCTGCTCAAGCTGTACGACAAGCTCAGCGCCCAGCAGGGCGGGGTGGGCGCCGCCCGCCTCTACCAGCGCCGCTGCGAGGGCTGCCGGCTGGAGCTCAACATCACCGAGGTCAACGACGTGAAGGCCGCGTCCCGCGACACGGTCCTGCGCTGCGAGAACTGCCACCGCATCCTGGTCCGCACCGCGGACTCGGGTCTGTAGTGACCCCGCCGCGCCAGTTCGTCATCGAGGCCGACGGCGGCTCCCGGGGCAACCCGGGGCCCGCCGGGTACGGCGCGGTCGTCATCGACCCGGTGACGGGGGAGACGCTGGCCGAGGCGGCCGAGTACATCGGCGTCGCGACGAACAACGTCGCCGAGTACAAGGGCCTCATCGCCGGTCTGCGGGCCGCGAAGGCCCTCGTGCCGGACGCCTCGGCCGGCGGCGGGCCGCGGGTGCACGTCCGGATGGACTCCAAGCTGGTCGTGGAGCAGATGTCGGGCCGCTGGAAGATCAAGCACCCGGACATGAAGCCTCTCGCCGCCGAGGCCGCCCGCATCCTCCCGGCCTCCGACGTCACCTACGAGTGGATCCCGCGCGAGAGGAACAAGCACGCGGACCGGCTCGCGAACGAGGCGATGGACGCGGGCAAGCAGGGCAGGCAGTGGGAGCCGTCGGCCTCGACGGCCGCCCTCGACACCCCCAGGTCCTCGGTGGCCGACGCCCTGCCGCCCGTCTCAGGCCCCCCGGGTGACGCGACGGCCGGCGCCGCGCGGGCCAGGGCCGCGCTGAACCGGCCCGCCGCCGGGACCCCGCAGGTCGGCTGGGCCGCCGCCCCCGACCTGGGCGCGCCCGCCACCTTCCTCCTGCTGCGGCACGGCGAGACCGCCCTCACCCCGGAGAAGCGGTTCTCCGGCAGCGGCGGCACCGACCCCGAACTCTCCGCCACCGGCCGCCGGCAGGCCGAGTGCGCCGCCGAGGCCTTCGCCGCCCGCGGCACGGTGCAGGAGATCGTCAGCTCCCCGCTGCGCCGCTGCCGCGAGACGGCCGGCGCGGTGGCGGCCCGGCTGGGCCTGGAGGTCCGGATCGAGGACGGCCTGCGCGAGACGGACTTCGGTGCCTGGGAGGGGCTGACGTTCGGCGAGGTCAGGGAGCGCCACCGCGCGGACATGGACGCCTGGCTCGCCTCCGCGAAGGCGGCGCCCACCGGTGGCGGCGAGAGCTTCGCCGAGGTCGCCCGGCGCGTCTCGGCCGCCCGCGACCGCCTCATCACCCGCCACGCGGGGCGCACGGTGCTCGTGGTCACGCATGTCACGCCCATCAAGACCCTGGTCCGCCTCGCGCTGGGCGCACCGCCGGAGTCGCTGTTCCGGATGGAGCTCTCGGCGGCTTCCCTGTCGACCGTGGCCTACTACGCGGACGGCAACGCCTCCGTACGGCTCCTGAACGACACGTCCCACCTGCGGTAGTCACCCCGGGCGCACCGGCCCCGGACAGCACAGTGCCCCATCGGCCGGGGGGAGGCCGATGGGGCACCGGCGGTTCCGGCGAGGCGGGGGATACCTGCCGGAACCCGGGTCACCCGGAGTCCGGGTCACGTCCCTGAAGGTCTCGTGCCCCGGTTGCCGGGGAGCATGCACATGAACGGAAGGATTTCGCCGCGACCGGCCGGCCGCACGGTAGGCGGGCCGCACGGTAGCCGGGGGAATCGTCCAGGGGTCAGCCGCGCAGCGCCGCCGCCTCGGCCGCCAGCCGCTCCACCCGGGCCCAGTCCCCGGCCGCCACCGCGTCGGCGGGCACCATCCAGCTGCCGCCCACGCAGCCGACGTTCGGCAGGGCGAGGTAGGAGGGAGCGGAGGCGAGCGAGATGCCGCCGGTCGGGCAGAACCGGGCCTGGGGGAGCGGGGCGGAGAGCGCCTTCAGATAGGCCGTGCCGCCCGCCGCCTCGGCCGGGAAGAACTTCATCTCGGTGACCCCGCGCTCCAGCAGCGCGACCACCTCGGACGTCGTGGACACACCCGGCAGGAACGGCACCCCCGACGCCTTCATCGCGTCCAGGAGGGCGTCCGTCCAGCCGGGGCTGACCAGGAACCGCGCCCCGGCGGCCACGGTGTCGGAGACGTTCCGGGGGGAGATCACCGTGCCGGCGCCGACCACCGCGTCCGGCACCTCCGCCGCTATGGCCTTGATCGTGTCCAGGGCCGCGGCGGTCCGCAGGGTCACCTCGATCGCCGGGAGCCCGCCCGCGACCAGGGCACGGGCGAGCGGCACCGCGTCGGCGGCGTCCTCCAGGACGACGACGGGCACGACGGGGGCAAGGTCCAGCACGGAGGAGGTCATGACCTCATCCTGCCGCGAAGACAGCATTCCACGCAACGACCGTTGCGCATGTTGCAACGCAGGCCGGGTCCGGGGTCAGTGGATCTCCGTCACCACGACATCGAGCTCCCACGCCCGCCCGGCCCGCGCGGGCGCCTCTGCCTCCACCACGTACCCGAGATCCCGCAGGACGCCCACCAGCTCCGCGGGCCCCTTCGGCGCGGCACCCGACATCAGCAGATCGCGGACCATCCGGCCCTTCGTCGCCTTGTTGAAGTGACTGACCACCGACCGCTTCTCCACCCCGGCCACCAGCTGGGAGTGCAGCACCCGCACGCTTGCCGTGCGCTCCGCCACCGCGTCCTTCGGCTTCCACGCCGCCGCGTACGCGGACGACCGCAGATCCAGCACCAGACCGTCCCCGGCCGCCTCCGGCATGACCTCCGCCATCGGCGTGCGCCAGAACGCCCCGAGAGCCCCGAGACCCGGCAGCTTCACCCCCATCGAGCAGCGGTACGGAGGAATCCGGTCGCCCACCCGCACCGCGCCCCACAGCCCGGAGAACACCAGCAGCGACTTCCCGGCCCGGCGACGGGCGGCGGTGTCCAGGGACGCCAGGTCCAGCGCGTCGTACAGCACCCCGGTGTACAGCTCCCCGGCCGGGCGGGTGCCCGCCGTCCGCAGCTCGACGTTCTTCGCGATCTCGCCGCGCAGCCCCTCGCTCAGCCCCAGCACCACACGGGCCTTCTCCTCGTCCGCCGCGGACAGCTCCACGAGCGCCTCCAGCACGGCGGCCCGCGCCGCGGCCAGGCCCGGCAGCGACAGCGACTCGGGCTTCAGGGGTGCTCCCCGCCCCGAGGCGGCCTTTCCTTCGGAGGGCGGCAACAGCACGAGCACGGCGGTTCTCCTTCGTACGTACGGAAAGGGGGCGACAGGCGTTGCGGACCGGTCCGCGGCTCCCGGCGGTGTCGCCCGGCTCCGTGAAAACCCCTCGCGCCAGCGTACGGGGGAGTCACACCCCCGATCCCCGCCACCCGGGATGCCGCCCGCCCCGCCCGGCCATACGCTCGGTCCATGCCCCGCCGCCATCTCCACATGACCGGCGCAGCCGGCACCCCGCTGCGGACGGCCCTGCGCGGGCTGCGCACCGAACTCGGGCTCCCGGACGACTTCCCGCCCGACGTGCTCGCCGAAGCGGCCGAAGCGGCGAGGAACCCGGCGGTCGCCGGACACGAGGACGCCACGGAGCTGCCGTTCCTCACCATCGACCCGCCCGCCTCCACCGACCTCGACCAGGCGATGCACCTCGAACGCCGCGCCCACGGCTACCGCGTGCACTACGCCATCGCCGATGTCGCCGCCTTCGTCCGCCCCGGTGGCGCACTCGACACCGAGGCCCACCGCCGGGTGACGACCCTCTACCTCCCCGACGGCAGGGTGCCCCTGCACCCCACGTCGCTCTCCGAGGGCGCCGCCAGCCTCCTCCCCGGGCAGACCCGCCCCGCCGTGCTGTGGGAGATCGACCTCGACACCGAGGGCCGCGCCGTCGCCACCCGGGTGCGCCGGGCCCTCGTACGCAGCCGCGCCAAGCTCGACCACGCGGGCGTGCAGCGGCGGATCGACGCGGGCACCGCCGAGGAGTCCCTCGCGCTGCTCAGGGACATCGGCACCCTCCGCGAGGAGCAGGAGCTCGCCCGCGGCGGCATCTCCCTCAACGTGCCCGAGCAGGAGATCGTCGAGCGCGACGGCACCTACGGCCTCGAGTACCGGGCCCCGCTGCCCGCCGACGGCTGGAACGCCCAGATCTCACTGCTCACCGGCATGGCCGCCGCCCGGCTGATGACCGAGAGCGGCACCGGCATCCTGCGTACGCTCCCGGTCGCCCCGGACGGCGCCGTCGCCCGCCTCCGGCGCTCGGCCGAGGCCCTGCGCATCGACTGGCCGCACCATGTGCCGTACGCGCGGATCGTCCGCTCGCTCGACCCGAGGAAGACCAGCCACGCCGCCTTCCTCCAGGACTGCACCACACTGCTGCGCGGCGCCGGGTACACCGTCTTCGAGCACGGCGAACTGCCCACCCCCGCCGTCCACGCCGCCGTCGCCGACCTCTACACCCACTGCACCGCGCCACTGCGCCGCCTCGTCGACCGGTACGCGGCCGAACTGTGCGTCGCCGCCGCCGCGGACCGGGAGCCGCCCGCATGGGTGCTGGCCGCACTGCCCGCGCTGCCGAAGGAGATGGCGGACGGGACCCGGCGGGCCGGCACGGTGGAGCGCGAGTGCGTGGACCTCGTCGAGGCCGCGCTGCTCAAGGACCGGATCGGCGCGGTCTTCGACGGATACGTGGTGGACGTGAAGGAGCAGGAGCCGACCACCGGCACCGTCCACATCGACGACCCGGCGATCGTCGGCCGGATCGAGGGCGGCACCACGAGGCTCCCGCTCGGGGAACGGCTGCGGGTACGGCTCACACAGGCGGATCCGGGTTCGGCGAAGGTGCTGTTCGCACCGGCGTGAGCGCGGCGACGACGGACCGCGGGTCATCGGCGTGGAAGCGGACGGTGTGCGCCTCGCCGCGTCCGCCGAGCGGGCGCACGAAGCCGAGCGGTGCGGTCAGCTCCACGGTCACCGTCGTCTGGCCGCCCACGGCGAGATCCAGCACGCCGTCCGCGTGCAGCTGCACCAACTTCCCTGCGGGGTAACGCCGTTCGACGCGGGCCCTGCTGATCGCGGCGGCCGGGACCCGCAGGTCGAACAGTGCCCCGTACCGAATCCGCAGCGAGCCGTCCGCGCCCGCCACATGCGGCCGGACCACGCACGAGGCGTGCAGCGCGAGCACCAGCAGCACCCCGTACACATCCACCACGAGCAGAATCCGGTGCACGGCCGGCCAGGGGATCAGCAGCGCGAACATCACCGTCTCCACCACGGAGACGAAGAGCAGCCCGTACATCATCGCGGTCTGCGGCCCGGTGTACGGGGCGGCGAGCGCCCCCTCAGGCACGGCGTGCCGCCGCCGGAGCACCCACAGCCCCAGGCTGTGCAGGGCGCGCGTCTCGTGCCCGACGAGCCGGCGCGCCTTCTCCGGTACGACCGTACGCAGCGCCGCACCCATCGCCGCCCGCCGCCCCGCGCCCGCCCGCCGGCCCGCGTGCCAGAGCCGCCCCAGCACGACGGCCTCCAGGACCAGGGCGGCCAGAACGGCCCCCTCGGCGCCGATCAGCACGGCGGCCGGTATCCGCACCCCGGCCAACAGACAGACCGCCAGCGCCAGTTCGGCGGGCACCACCCCCGCGACCACCAGCCGCGCCCCTCGCACCCCACTCACCGCGCCCCCTTCCCCTTCGTCTTCCCGTCCCCGTCCCCGTCCCCGTCCCTGTCCCTGTCCCTGTCCCTGTCCCTGCTCCGTAGGGTCAGCGCGACCATCACCCGGCGCACCACCTCGGCCTGCGCGGGCGTGTAGTCCGCGAGCAGGGCCTCCCCGAAGCCGGTCATCGCCGGTCCGTCCGCCGGAATCGCGTCCAGTACCTCATCGGGCGCGAGGGCGGCCATCCGGTCGGCCAGCGGTCCGATCCGGGGATCGTCGGGGGACGCCGCCGCGAGCGCGTCCAGTTGTTCGTACAGGGCGAGCACGGCCGGATCGCCCGCCAGCGGCCGCAGCGCGGCGTAGATCTCGCTGCCGCCACTGATCGTGTCCAGCAGCATCAGGTGCTCACGGTCCTTGGCGGCGGCCGGCGAGCCGGTGACCGGCGCCGCGGCCAGCAGCTCGGCCAGCGCGGGCGACACGGACTCCGTACCGTCCAGCGGCCCGTCCATCAGACCGGCCAGCCGCTTCCGCCGCTCCCGGATCTCCCGCTCCTGCCGGGCCAGATCGGCATCCAGCTCACGCAGTACGTCACCGAGGTCGCGCCCGGCGTCACCGGCGAGGACCTCGCGCACCTCGTCCAGGCCGAGCCCCAGCTCGGTGAGCCGCCGGATGCGCGCCAGCAGCACGGCGTCGCGCACGCCGTAGGCGCGGTAGCCGTTGGCCCGGCGCGCGGGCTCGGCCAGCAGGCCGATGTGGTGGTAGTGCCGAACGGTCCGGGGGGTGACCCCGACGAGCGCGGCGATCTCTCCGATGCGCATGGCGCCAGTAGAAACCCTGACGCTGCGGCAAGGTCAAGCGGCCCGGCCGAGACCGCTGCCCCGGGCGGCTTCCCGGCCCTGGCCACCGCCCACCGGACCCACGCCCTCGCCCCGCCACCGCCTCTGCCGCCCCACCACCGTCCGCCCCTCCCGCCGGACCCGGAGGAACGCGCCGCGGCCTTCGGCGCGCCCCGCGCCTGAGAGCTCCGCGCGGTTCCGCGCCCCCACGGGGCAGGTAGCATGGGCGCCACGGCAGACGAGCCGGGCGGACGGCCGCGTGAGGATCTTCGGACCCTCCCGAGGAACGTCCGGGCTCCACAGGGCAGGGTGATGGCTAACGGCCACCCGGGGTGACTCGCGGGACAGTGCCACAGAAAACAGACCGCCTTGGACTTCGGTCCTCGGTAAGGGTGAAACGGTGGTGTAAGAGACCACCAGCGCCTGAGGCGACTCAGGCGGCTAGGTAAACCCCACCCGGAGCAAGGTCAAGAGGGGCCGTCGCAAGAGGGCCCTGCGCGAACGTTCGAGGGCTGCCCGCCCGAGTTCGCGGGTAGACCGCACGAGACCGGCAGCAATGCCGGTCCTAGATGGATGGCCGTCTCCCCGGCCGCCGCGAGGCGACCGGGCGACAGAACCCGGCGTACAGCCCGACTCGTCTGCCGCTACCTGCGGATTCGCTCTGGAGAGGGTCTCTGACCTGTGCCGGAGGCCCTCTCTGGCGCTTGCCACGTTAGACAGCGAAAAATCCCCCTGAAGTCCCTCGGACAGCGCTGAAAGTCCCTGAAAAGTCCCTGAGGAGGAGCTGTCGATGCTTCTGAGCTGGTCCGGACCGAGGGGACATGGCGCCGCTGTCCCATTCTGGGGCTCTGCAACTGCCGCGAGATAGGGCGGGTCTGTGGCGCCTTCAACCACGCGACCGGACCACAACGGGCGAGGGACGTCTGCCAAGCCCTCGGCCACGAGCTGCTGCCGAAGAACGTCGAAGGCACCCGCGCCAAGCTGAAACGCCCGGTCAAGCTCGACATCCTCACCGAGGTCGACACCGGCATCTTCGCGAGAAGGCCATAGCCGGACACCTAGGGCCGGCAATCACTGGCCACAATCTGGTGTGCGTACTTGTTCTCCGGGGCGATGTCTTGGATCACCTTCAGGGCTTCATGCATCCGCTCCGTCTCGCACATCAGCCGGACAAGGACGTACAGGGCGTCACGGTCACCGTGAGGTCGCTGTTCCACCCGTACAGCGCGAGCGCCGCGGCATGGTCGCCGGCGCACGCGATCAGGTAGGGGTTCAGCCGGTCGGTTCACTGGTCGGCGAGCACGAATGCGCAGGCCGGGACCCCGCACTGGCCGGATCGGCCCTGCTGACCGCCGAGGGACGCGTCCTCATCAACGGGATGATCACGGTCTACCACCGTCTGGAGGATTCGCCGCCCACGGCGGGTCACCTGGCACGCGCGAAATCATAAATGCGCACCGCCACGGTGATATGGCAGCAGCAACCAACTCCGCTGCCTGCGGATGGATTCGTCTCAGAAGCGTCCGGCCCCTGGTTCCGTGCGCCCGAAAACAGGAGCAGCCCAATGCCCAACAACAACCAAGTCGGTGTGATCGCCGCCCTGGCCGCTGCGTTCGTCTGCTACATCGGGTATCTGCACCCCAGCCTGGTACCAGCAATCGGACTGGCCATCGGGGTGTGGGTAGCGTTGTACGCGTACCTCAAGCAGTAGAAGTGGCCCAGGGATTGGCGGGAAGGGACACCAAGGCCTTGGGGAGTCGGCGCCGTTCAATGCCTTCGAGGGCCGACCCCAGCCCTGGCCCCGGTCGATCGCGGCGAGCAGCGCCGGCTCCCAGTCGGCGGCCGCGAGCGAGGCGGTGTCGGGCAGGCCCGCGTCGCCGAGTACCCGCAGCTGCACGGTGTGCTCGATGCCCTCCGCCCACGCGTTGCGCACGGCCTGGCGCACCGGGATGCGGGCCTGCAGCTCTGCGGAGCCGTTCGGGTGACGGGGTTCGTGTCCAGGACGCGTGGCTGCTCGCTGGCGCCCGGGGGCGGTGATCCATGCGGCCCCTGATGGGGGAAGGGGGTCAGCCTTCGCGGCTGGGGAGCATGGCCAGGGCCCGGGAACGCTGTGCGACGAGGTCGTCGTAGGTGCCGTCGCGCTCGGCCCAGCGGTGCATGAGGACCCCCTTCACCAGGATTTCGCGGGGGGTGGGGTCCTCTGAGAGCAGTTGCATGACCTCGGTGGCGAAGTCGTCGAGCGGCAGCGCGTGCGGGTTCACCTTTTCCTGGCCTGCTGTGGCGACGGCCGGCGGGACGAGTTCGACGACGCTGACGCCGGTGCCGTCGAGTTGTGCGCGCAGTGCCTCGGAGTAGGCGTGCACCGCGGCCTTCGAGGCGGCATAGGTGGGCATGGGCGGGAAGGGCAGGAAGGCGATGCCGGAGGTAACGGTGATGAAGGTGCCCTCGCCGCGTTGGACCAGGTGCGGGGTGAAGGCGTCGATCACCCGGATGGTGCCCACCAGGTTGGTGTCGATCGTCGTCTGCGCCGCCTCGAAGTGCGAGGGGTCGCGCAGGTCCTCAAGGAGCATGACGCCAGGCATCGTCACCACGGTGTCCAACTCGGGGTATCGGGCGAGCACGGCGTCACGGGCAGATGCGACGGAGGCACTGTCGGTGACGTCAATCCTGGCGGTGCCGAAGCCTTCTTCGGCGAGTTCCGAGAGTGCCTCCGGACTGCGGCCGCCAACGGCCACGGTGCTGCCCGCTGCGGCGAACCGGCGGGCCAGCTCTCGCCCGATACCCGAGGTCCCGCCGACGATGAGAACGGTGCGGTTGGAGAGATCCACGAGATCTTCCCTTCAGTTCAGGGCGGGCGAGGATGTTCTGTCCCGCGGCGCCTTCGTTGATGTTCCGTAGTTCTTCGCGGAACGCTGCTCTCGCAGTCTTGGCGGAATCCGCTGAGCGGGAAAGCGCCCCCGTCTTCCCTGGTCCTGCCAGGGCCCCTCTGAGTCACGCACACCGCATTACGGTGTCGGTATGAAGGATGAGGAATCCGGCAACCGGCTCGCCAGCTACTTGCGCGCCCGGCGCGAGCTGATCTCCCCGGAGCAGGCAGGAATCCCGCCCGGCGGCAACCGCCGCGTGCCCGGCCTGCGCCGTGAGGAAGTCGCCCTGCTCGCCGGAATCAGCCCCGACTACTACCTGCGACTGGAACGCGGCCGCGACAAGAACCCCTCACCTCAGGTCCTCGAATCACTCGCCCGTGTCCTGCGCCTCGACGACGTCGAGCGGACGTATCTGCTCGGCCTCACGGCAGCACGCCCCAGGGCTCCGCGCCGCAGGCGACCCGAGCACGTACCGGCACGGGTGCACCAGCTCCTCGCCCACCTTCAGATTCCCGCGTTCGTCGAAGGGCGTGCGTTCGATGTCCTGGCTTCCAACCCCATGGCCGTCGCGCTCTCCCCGCGCCTGCGGCCCGGTGAGAACCGGATTCGTTCCCTCTTCCTCGATCCCGAGGAACAAGCCTTTCACCAGGACTGGGCCAAAGCCGCCGCCAGCTTCATCGCCGCTCTTCGCACCACCATCGGGGACGACACCGACAACCCCCGGTTCGTCGAACTCGTCGGAGAGCTCGCACTGTCCAGTCAGCGGTTCCGCACCCTGTGGGCCCGACACGACGTCCGCAACCTCGACGGAGGCACCACCACAGTCCACCACCCCATAGTCGGTGAACTGCGACTCCACCGCGACAAACTCCCCATCGACGACGTCATCCTCGTTGTCTACTACCCCGACAAGGACAGCGACAGCGGCGAGAAGCTGCAACTCCTCGCCGCACTCTCACAGACCGAACCCACCGACACAGCACACAGCAGGCCGGCAGACGCCCCGCACCCGAAGACACCCTGACGAACACCGGCCTCCCGGCAGTGCAGCCAGAACGGCCGCGCCACGATGTCCGCCGTCCGCCGTCCCCGCCGGGCGAGCCAGGCGACGAAGTCGTGGGTGCCGCCCGCGGAGTCGGTGCGGATCAGGGTCCGGCGCCCGCGCCGGTACTTCTTCGGCAGCTGGGCCAGGGCCAGTCGGGTGGGGGTGATGTGGTCGGACGCGTTCGAGCCCGCGTTCCCCGCTCTGAGCAGGGCCGCGACCGGTTCCCCCGTGCCGCCCGGCCCGTGGTCGACGAACCCCATCAGCGGGTGATGGCCGAGGTCCGCTTCCAGGTGGGTGCGGCTTCCTCTTTGTCCGAGTGCGCGATCACCAGCACCCCGTCGAGGCCCACGGTCACCGTCCCGCCCGCATCTTCCCACCCGCGGGCCATCGGGGCAGCTGATGGTCGGCGCGTACGAGGCGCGCCCGCCAGGCCCTACGCGCTGTGCGGGGTGATCAGGTACGCGCCGGTGGTGATCTCCTCGTCCGTCCATCCGGTGACGTCGATCAGCTGCCCGTCCAGTGGCCCGCCGGTCAGCTAACGGTAGCTGCGGCCAGGCTGCGGCCCGGTCGCTGGAAGGCCGTGCTCGGTGCCGTACAACCGGGGCGCCTGCGTCATGGAGCCCAGTCTGGTCCGGCACCGTGCACCCGGCAGCCAGTTTGGGGGAAGTGGCCCATGACGGGACTGCTGCCCCACCCCGCCCCGGGCCGCAACTGCTGCGTTCCGGGCTCCGCAGGATCGTTTCGTACCGGTCGTACGCCGGGAGAGTGAGCCCCCAGACCGGCCTCTGCACCCGATGCCGGCAGCCCGCCCACCGGTACGGGCACGGCGGAAACCCCCTGTGCGCGGACTGCCGGGCACTCCTGTCGCAGAAGAACCGGCCGCGCTGACCGGTCAGCCCCCGCCAGGCTCGGCGGGTACGTCGGGGAGGACGGGTTCGTGCGAGCCGGGGGCGGGTTCTCCGGTGACGACGCGGAGCCCGGGGTGTGGAGGGACTGCCAGCCCATAACCGTGATCCAGGCCGGGCGGGGTGTCCATCCGGGCAGGTGCATGGGTCTGATGGTGCCGTAGGCGTGGCGACGCACGCGCGGTGCCGTGCTGTGCCAGAGGTCGTTGGCCTGGCCAGGGGCAGGATCGCTGCCCTCTGACTGCCCCTGCCGTCCTGGACACCCCGATCGCTCGGGCGCTCCACTGGGGGCCGCAGCAGGGGTGTGGCCGACCAGGAGGCAGCGAATTGCGGACGTCCGGGACGCACGCAGAGCAGACCGAAAACCGGAAGACCAGGCGCGGCTCGGTCGCCGCCCGTGCGGAGACGTCCGCAGGCGGCGCCGCCGTGCCGCCGCTGCCACTCACCGCCGACGCGCTCGGGGCGGCTCAGCGCACCGTGGGCAACGCCGCGGTCACCGCCATGATCGCCCGCCGCGCCCGCCCGGCGTCCGCCCAGGAGCAGCCGGACGCCGGGGTGCACGAGGAGCCTCACTCGAAGCATCAGCACGGCGCGGAACAGAGCCGGGAAGCCGCGGCACAGCCACGCGCCGCCGACGCGGTGAACTCCGCGCTGCGGTCCACCGGCAGTCGGCTGCCCGCCTCGCTGCAGCGGGAGATGGAAGCCCGCTTCTCGGGCGAGGACTTCTCCGACGTTGCGATCCACACCGGCGCCGCTGCTCGGCGTTCCGCCGAGGCGGTCGGGGCCGAGGCGTATACCGCCAGCACACGTCACATCGTGTTCCGCAGCATGATCGACAAGAAAACCCTCGCGCACGAACTGGAGCACGTCCGTCAGCAGCGTGCAGGAGCTGTGGCCGGTACCAGCGACGGCAGCGGCCTGAGCATCAGCGACCCTTCCGACCGGTTCGAAAAGTCGGCCGAACGCAAGGCGGAGCAGGTGATGCGGGGCGGAGCGGACACCCATCGCTCAGTCGCGGACCACACCGCCAACGCCGCGCACCGGCCGGTGGAGGCGTCGGCCGAGCTACAGCGCATGCCCAAAAAGAAACCGACGACAGGGGGCAACCCGCCCGTAGCGGCAGCCGCTTCCTCGAAGACCCCGTTCGAGGAAATAATGGAGCACTTCGAGGGATGCAGCGAAGAATTCAAAGCAAAAAAGCAGAACGAGAAGGAGCACATCCTCGGGAGAATCGGAATCGAACCCGAAGGCGAGCTTTTCACACTCGACGACGTAAAAAAAGACGAGTCAATACTGAACGATTTCCTTGCGGAGATCGAAATCGCGAAGCACGCGTCCGGTTTCGCGGGTATGGGCGGCGGCAAGAGTGACTGGGCAGCGAGCGCGGTCACTTCAGCACATGATGCGATGCGGGCTGACTACCCATTCTGGGGTGACAGGACAACGCTCCATCATAAGATCTCCCGTAGCGAGTTGGACGCGGTACTGGCCTCGGCCGAGAGGGACAGGGCGAACGCGAAACCGCTGTTCGAGTTCCTGGACAAGATACGGGAGGTACTCAGCTCGACCGCGGCGGACAAAAAATCCCTGCACAACATGCCAGCCAATCTGGAAATGGGACCGGCAAGTGACACGAGGAAAGGCGACCCGGGATCCGGAACCGACTTCAACTACGCGCTTTCGGGCGCGATGACGCCACGGTCGAGCGAGTTGAATGAAGCACTCAGTCTGGCGAACGAGCCCGCTGTCGACTGGGAGGCCGTTGCGAACAAGCTGAGCGAGGCGCAGCGCCTTCACGAAAAACAGCACGGAGGCGCGATTCTCTCCCCGCCCGCCCTCGAACGGTGGCAGAAAGAGGGCGCCAAATGGAAGAAGGCGTCCGACTGACACAGCAGCTGTAACCCTCCGTCTGCTGATGCCATCACCGCACCCTGTCACGGGGGCTGAGACCGTGTCAGCAGGAGGATCAGCCAGCTCCCTGCCGGATGGGGCGGGGGAAATGCCGGTCTCAGGCAGTGTCCGGCCGCGAGGCGCCGGTGCCATTGTGCTGCTCCTCCCACTCCTGGATGACTGTGCGCAGCGTGGCAGCGAACTGAGGGGCGGTGCCCTTCCTGGTCGGGGTGCCGGTAAGAACGCTGTCACCGATCCTGCTGGCTTATTCGTCACCCAGCAGGATCGTCACCAGCCGCACCGCAAACGGCGGCATCCTTATGACGGGCCCGGCGGTCCGTGTTCCCTCCGTGCTACGGACACGGACGACTACCATGGATACGTCGGTGTGCCGTCCGGTTCCAGGCCATACGGCCGGGGGTGGTGGTGTCGAGGTTCTCGTGCAGTGAGGTGAAGCCGATCCCACGCTCACGCAGTTCGGCGACCCATGTTGATGAGGTCCTGGAGGCTGCGGCCGTAGCGGTCCAGGCTCGGGACGACCCGCCCTTCCTCAGATCGACAGCCGGCCGCTTGCCGAGCATCGACGCCTTTTGGCCGCTGCGGCCCGGCCCGCCCACGGTGATACTGACGAGGCGACATTCAGACCGTCCGGATGGGTAGTTGAGCGAGGGCGAGGCATGGGCACCGACACCGAATACCACCGCCCGCGCGTGACGGCCGTGCTCCGGGGCCTGCGAGCGCCCAGCCTCGCGCCGTGGACGCACCTGCGCGAGCCACCGGCGCCGCCCCGGCCGGGAGCGCTGCGCACCGTGTTCCTCGGCGTTTCCACGATCCTGCTCGACGACGGTGACACCGCGATCCTCACCGACGGGTTCTTCAGCCGCCCCGGCCTCCTGCGCATGCGGTTCGGGCGTCTGCGCCCGGACCGCATGCGCATCGCCGCCGGCCTGCATCGGGCCGGCATCGATCGCCTCGATGCCGTGTTCGTCGTCCACTCGCACTACGACCACGCTCTGGACGCCCCCGAAGTGGCCGCGGCCACGGGCGCCCTGCTCATCGGTTCACCATCCACCCGTAACATCGCCCGAGGGCAGGACTTTCCCGACGATCGCTTCCAACCGGCCGTCACCGGCGAACCGTTCACGATCGGGCGCTTCACGCTCACCGCCCTGCCCGCCCGGCACAGCCCCGGCGACCTTGCCCCCGGCCGGATCGACCGGCCACTGCGGCCGCCGGTCCGCGCCACGGACTACAGGACCGGCGATTGCTACACCCTCCACGTGCGGCACGGCGGACGCGAACTCCTGGTCCACGCCAGCGCGCACAGTCTGCCCGGCGCCCTCGACGGTCACTTCGCCGACACCGTGTACCTGGGGATCGGCGCGCTCGGCAAGCAGGACGAAGCGTTCCGGGAGGAATACTGGCACCGGCTGGTCACAGCCACGGGCGCCCGGCGCGTTGTCCCCATCCACTGGGACGATTTCTTCCGCCCCCTCGACCGCTCTCTGAGACCCTTCCGCGGTTTCCTGGACGACTTCACGGCCACCATGGGATTCCTGACCCGCAAGGCCGAACAGACGGGAGTCGCCCTGACCCTGCCCGTGATGGGCCGACGGGCCGATCCGTGGCCGCTCTGACCGGTATTGCTACGGGCACAGCCTGCCGGGCCGCTGCGGCGGCGCACGCTGCTTGGCAGGTCACGCGGATGACTGCGAGTCCTCACCCACGAGGAGAAGAAAGCGTTCTGGGACTTCGCCCGACCACGACGTGGTCCTGGCCAAGCCAGCCGTGGACGACGGAGTGCCCGGCGCGCGCGGTCGCACCGCCACGGGCGGCTGACGGCGACCGAGTGGACCCACCGGCAGTCCGGCACCGCCCAGCTGCTGCCCCGGCGGCCGGGCCGTACACCGAAGAAGCGTGGGCGCCCTGGTTGGCTGCGGCAGAAGCGTTTCAGCGGGCTGGCACCGTCGAGGCCGAGGCGACCGGTGAAGGCCGGGCGAAGCTGGAGCAGGCGGCATCGAGGAGACCCGCAAGCGCTGGAGCGAGCTGGTGACCGCCGCCGGGGACGGCACGGTCACGCTCATTGCCCGTGACGTACCCGGCCAGGGTCCGCAGTGGACCCCGCTGGTTCCGCTCGCGAGGTCGCCGACCCGGCTGCGGAATGCCCGGTGTGGCCGCTTGAGTGGCCGTGTCGGCGAGGGGCCTTGACCCCTGATGTTGGACACACGGGACACTGGATCCTGCGGATCTGAGAACGGACATCTCGTGGTCATGAAGAACTACCCGCCGGAGTTCAAGGCGGACGCCGTCGCGCTGTACGAGTCGCGGCCCGAAGCGACGATCAGGTCGGGCGCCGCCGATCCGGGGAGCAACCAGGAGACCCTGCGGAACTGGGTGAGGGCGGCCGGAGCGAGTCGTCCGCGGGGACGCAGGACGCAGGAAGCGGCCCGGCCGCCGGGCCCGCTGGAGGCGGAGAACGCGGCCTTGCGGAAGAAGGTCCGTGAGCTGGAGGAGGAACGCGAGATCCTGCGGAAGGCGGCGAAGTATTTCGCCAGGGAGACGCGCCGGTGAACCGCTTCCAGTGTGTCGCCGACCTCCAGCGCCGTTACGGCGTGAAGCGGCTGTGCAGCATCCTCGGCGTCAGCCGCTCGAGCTTCTACCACTGGCGCCGGACAGCCGCGGACCGGGCCGCCCGGGAGGCGGCCGACGCGAGGCCGGCCGCCCGGATACGGGCGGTGCACCAGGAATCGGACGGCACTTACGGAGCCCCGAGGATCACCGCGTGTCGCTCGCGAAGTGGCTGGGTCACTCCGATCCGGCGTTCACACTCCGGACCTACACTCACTTCATGCCGCAGGCCGGCTCTCGTGGGCTGTCCGCGATCGAGGCGTGGTTCGCGGATCTTGGCTGAAAGTCCCTGAGAAGTCCCAGAGGGCGAAGAACGCCAACCGGGTGCCGGTATACGTGCAGGTCAGAGCGTGATTGCTCCTTGAGTGCGACAGAACCCCGGCGTACAGCCCGACTCGTCTGCCGCTACCAGCGGCTTTGCCCTGGAGCGAGGCTCTCCGGCTGCCCCTGCCTCCTGCCGCCGGCGAGGTGTGACCGAGCCGGCCGTCGACGCCGTGACCGATTTGAAGGGCTGTTCCGTGCGGTGATCAGGCCGGCTGTCCGTCTTCGCCCGCCCACCGGGCGCATGAGACGACCACGACGAGAGGCCAGAACGACTGCGCGAACGTGACGACGCGCTCGGCGGCCCCGGCCGAGCCGAACGCCAGGAGTGCGAGCAGGAACCACGCTCCCGCGAGCCACATCACCACGGTGGCTCCGGCGGACGGCATGGGACGCAGGCCCCACGGCATGGTCCTGCCGAGGGGCTCGGACGCCCGCCGGAGCGACGCGGTCGCTCGTTCGGTCGGCAGTCGCACGGCGGGGGCGCCGCGTCGCACGGCCAGGACCGGCCACATCGCCAGCAGCGCGAATCCCACCACGACCACGGCACCGTGCGCGAACGAGCCGCCGCTGGCCGGCGCCGGGAACAGCGCGAGCAGTATCGCCGACACCCCGCCGCCCGCCAGCGCCACCCGTCCGAAGGGCGCGGCCGGGCGCAGCCCGCAGGCGGTGACCATATGGCACACGCCGAGGGCCAGCAGGGCCGATGTCATCACCCAGTAGCCGGCGGCACCGTCGGCGGCGAGGATGCTGATCGTCGTCGAATCCGGGTCGTATCCGGGTCCCTGAAGTTCCGCCGCGACCGACCAGCCCCCGACGAGAAGGATCGGAGCGCATACCGAGGAGAACAGGACCCACCAGGGGACAGAGCGCACCGGGGAACGATAGAACGCCCCCGGTCCGCGACGCGTGGTGTACACGCTGGCGGAAGCGGTGATCAGCCGTGTGGCCCCGTTTCCGCCGGCCGGGGCGGAAGCCCCGCTGCCCGCAGTCGCTTCACCGCGTCGCCCGGACGCTGTGCGGTCGCGGCGGTTCGGGGCCTGTCTCCTCCCTGTCTGCTCAGGTCCCCTCGCCGAGCCCCAACTCGCTGAGCGCTCACGCACCGTGCGTGCGGGACGGTGACCGGCTACGGTTCGGAACCGTCAGCAGCCATGACGCAGGGGGAGGGAAGGAACGTGCGCGAACTCGGTCCGTCGGAGGGAAGACTGCTGCGCGCGTGGTCGCAGGGCGTGGCGGGCGACCGGCGCGCGGCATCGGTGCCCGAGGTGCTGGAGCGGTGCCTCGCCGTGCAGGCGCAGGACGCGCGGGCGGCGGCGCTCGGCATCAGGGCGCGCGGCACCGGGCTGACCGAGGCGGACGTGCACCGGGCGCTCGGCGCCGCGCGCACCGTGGTGCGGGGCTGGTTCATGCGGGGCACGCTGTACCTGGTCCCGGCCCGTGACGCGGTCTGGCTCCGCGAACTCCTCGCTCCGCGACTGCTGAGCCGCAGCGAGCGCCGGTACCGCGAGCTGGAGCTCGGGCCGGCCGAACTGACCCTCGGGGAAAGAGTGATCACCGAGGCCCTCGCGGACGGCCCCCTGACCCGGGACGAGCTCGCGGCACGGATGAACGAAGCGGGCCTCCGGGCCACCGGGCAGGTCCCGTTCCACCTCGTCCGCCGGTCCGCTCTGCTCGGGACCGCCTGCTTCGGCCCGGTCCGGGAGGACGGCTCCGCCACCTACGTGCTCGCGAAGGACTGGCTGCCCGACTCGGCCGGCCCCTCGGGGGCGGACGCGGTCGCGGAGCTGCTGAGCAGATACCTCGCGGCGCACGGTCCGGCGACGGTGGCCGACTTCGCCACCTGGTCGGGGCTCGGGCTGCCCGCCGTCCGCCCGGTGTGGAAGAAGCTGCTCGCGGCCGGTGCGACCGAACCGTGCCGCGTCGACGGCCAGGACGACTACGCGCTGTCGGCCGGTGCGCCGGCCGGTCTGGAGCCGACCGGCGATGTCCGGTTGCTGCCGGCCTACGACAACTACCTGGTGGGATTCACCGACCGCCGACTGTCCGTCGAGCCCGAGCACGCCCGTACGGTCTGGCCGGGAGGCGGCCAGATCAGCCCCACCGCGGTGGTGGACGGACTGGTCCGCGGAGTGTGGCGCCGCGACCGGACCCGCGGCGTCGCCCTGGACCTGTTCGACGCCGCCCCGGACGACGCCGGCGCGAGGGCCTCGCACTCGGACTCGGGGGTCACGGACGCGAAGGCCCTGAACGCGAAGGCCCTGAACGCGGAGGCCCTGAACACGAAGGCCTTCGACGCCGAGGTCCGCGACATCTCACGCTTCCTCGCTGCATAACCTCGGGCTAACCACCCCCTTCTACGGTCTCGGGAGATGTGCCGAGTCCAAGGAGAACAGGTGGCGACTATCCCTGCCCCGGGGTCACCCGCGCGGTCACCGCAACGGGCTCGGCTGCTCAAGGCTCTCGCGGAGCGCCGGTCGGGACGGCCCGGCATTCCGCGGCGTGACCCGGCCGGGCCGCTCGTCCCCGCCTCGTACGCGCAGGCCGGGCTTTGGATGGTCGCCGAGCTGGAGCAGGGCGCCTCGGCGTACACCGTGCCACTGCCCGTCTCGCTCCACGGCCCCCTCGACACCGACGCACTGGGCGCCGCGCTGAGCAGAGTGGTCGCGCGGCACGAGGCGCTGCGCACCACGTTCACCGAGCGCGACGGCACGCTGTACCAGGTCATCGGGGCGGCCACGCGGGTGCCGCTGCCGGTTCGCGACCTGACCGGTGCGGCTGCCGACGAGGTGTCCCGGCGGCTCGCCGCGGCGCAGGCGGCCCGGTTCGACCTGGGAACCGGCCCCCTCCTGCGCGCGGAACTGCTCCGGCTCGGAGCGCGGGAGCACCTGCTCCTGCTCGCCGTCCACCACATCGCCTGCGACGGCTGGTCGGTGCCGCTCCTGCACGCCGAACTGGCGGACGCCTACAACTCGGCCCTGCGCGGCGCCCCTTCGGGGCTGCCCCCGCTCCCCGTCCAGTACGCGGACTTCGCGAGCTGGCAACGGGACCGGCTCGACGCGGCGGAAGTGGACCGCCTGACCGGCTACTGGCGTACCCGGCTGGACGGCGCGCGGATCACGCTGCCGACCGACCGTCCCGACGATCCGGCGCGGGCGGCCGAGGGCGACCTGTGCCGGTCGGCCATTGCCCCGCCCACCGTGGACCGCCTCGACCGGATCGCCCGGGGCGAGGGCGCGTCCCGGTTCATGACCGTCGCCGCGCTGCTCGGCGTGGTGCTCGCCCGCCACACCGGGCAGCGGGACCTGCTGTTCGGCTCCACCGTGGCCCAGCGCCAGCAGCCCGAATTACGAGACCTCATAGGGCTGTTCACCAACGCGTTCCCGGTCCGTGCCGACCTCTCGGGCAATCCGACGTTCCGCCAGCTGCTCTCCCGTACCCGCCAGGACCTGGTGGCCGACTACGCGGGCAGCGCACTGCCCTTCGGACTGCTCGTCGACGCCCTGCGGACGGAACGGTCAGGCACTCGGACGCCGTTGATCCGGGTGCACGTCCAGTTCGAGGAGGGGGACGGCGAGTCCACCGCGTACCAACGCCTGCCGGCGTACGACGGACTGACCGCGGAGGGGCTCGTCCCGGAGCTGAGGGCCGCCAAGTTCGACCTCAACTTCATGGTGCGCGCCGACGCGGGAGCGTTCGTGCTGGACCTCGTCTACGCGCGGGACCTGTTCGACCCGGCGTCCGCCGCCCGGCTCGCCGCGCTCTACGCGCGGGTGGCCGAGGCGGTGGCGGAACACCCCGACCTGGGGATCGACGACCTGCTGCTGCCCGGCCCGCCGCGCCCCCCGGCACGGGTGAGCACGGCCGTATCGGCTTCCGGGTCCGCCTCTCCCGCTCCCGCTCCTGCTCCCGCTCATGCTGATCCTGCTCCGGGGGCTTCGCTGACGTCGGAGTCCTCGGAGTCCTCGGAGTCCTCGGAGCCGTTGGAGTCCTCGGAGTCGTTGGAGCGGGTCCGCGATGTCTGGCGGGAGGTACTGGGCACGGACGACGTCCATCCGCACAGTGACTTCTTCGACCTGGGCGGCAACTCCTTCGCCGCGCTCAAGGTACGCAGGCTGCTCGGGGGCGGCGTACCGCTCGCCGAGCTGTTCCGGCACCGGACCGCCGGCGCGCTCGCGGCCCACCTCGCCGAGGGGGCACCGCAGCCGAACGGCCAACTGCTCTGGCCGCTCACGAGCGACGGCTCCGGGGCCGACCTCACCGTCATCGCGATCCCCTACGCCGGCGGGGCCGCGACCGCCTACCAGCCGCTCGCGGACGCCCTGCCCCCGCGCTTCCGGCTGTGGGCGGCGAGTCTTCCCGGCCACGAGGGCGACGACCGCGCGTTCCTGGAGTTCGGCACGGCCGTCACACGGCTGGCCGACGAGGTCCAGGAGCGGGTGACCGGCGCCCTCGTGGTCTACGGGCACTGCGCGGGCGCGTCCCTCGCGGTGGCGGTGGCCCGCGAACTGGAGGCGCGGGGAGCCGACCTGCGTGCCGTCCATGTCGGTGCCAGCCTGACCGACCCGGACGCAGAGGCGAACCTGGCCCGCGTCACCGACAGTTCGGGCGAGGAGTTCTACACCTACATCAAGGCCATCGGCGGCTTCGACGGCGCCCTCGACGACGCCGATCGCGAGCAGGTGCTCGCCGCGGTACGGCACGACATGGCCGGCGCGACGCGGTTCCAGGCCGCGGCGCACGGAACGCCGGGACCACGGCTGCGCGCCCCGCTGCACTGCGTGCTCGGAACCGCCGATCCGGTCACCCCGGACCCGGAGCGCGCATACCTCGGCTGGTCGGTGTTCGCCGACGCCGTGCGGCTCGACCTCATCGCGGACGGCGGTCACTACTTCGCCCGCGATCACGCCCCGGAGCTGGCCCGGGTCATCAGCGCGGCGTCCCCCGCCGTCGCGGCGGCCAGGCTGCCCGTCGTCTGCCTCCCGCACACCGGCGCGGGCGCTTCGTTCTTCCGCCCCTGGCAGACCGACGGGGGCTTCGAGATCATCGCACCGGATCTGGCCGGGCACGACAAACGGTTCGGCGAGCCGCCGCACCGCACGGTGGCCGCGGCGGCCGCCGACCTGCTGCCCCGGGTGCTCTCGGCCCTGGACGGCCGGGACGAGGCCGTGCTGTTCGGCCACTGCCTGGGCGGCACCGTCGCGTTCGAGCTGGCGGAACTGCTCCTGCGGCACGGCGTACGGCTCCGGCATCTGATCATCAGCGGTACCCCCGGCCCCACCGTGCCCCGGCTCCGGCGGACCACCGGGCTGCCGGACCGGGAGTTCCTGACCCGGCTGGAGGAGCTGGCCGGATACCGTCACCCGGCCATGGCCGACGAGGAGATGGCCGCGCTGCTGCTCCCGGTGCTCCGCGCCGACCAGGAGATGTACGAGAACTACCGCCGGACCTCGGTCACCCCGCTCGACGTGCCGGTCACCGTGCTGCGCGGAACGGCCGACGGCCTGGTGAGCGCCGCCGACTCGGCCCGCTGGCAGGAGGCGACGACCCTGCCGCTGCGCTCCCTCGAAACAGCCGGCGGCCACATGTACCTGGCGGACGACTCCAGGCCGGTCCTGGAGCTGATCCAATGGCTGGACGACGGCCTGGGGGAACGGATCGACGCGCTGCTCGCCGCGCCGTCGCCGAGCCCCGAGTGGGGGCTCCCGGAGCGCGTCGAACCGGCCCCCCGGAGCACGTACGAGCCGGGGCCGGTCCCGAGCACGTACGAGCCGGGGCCGATCGCAAGCGCACACGAACCGGGTGCGATCCCGCGGCACTGTGTGCTCGCGGCGGCCGCCGTCGTGCTGGGCCGGTACCACGGCCTGCCGGTCACCGTTCTGGCGGTGCGGGAGAGCGCGGCGGCCGAGCACCCGGCCCTGGTCGCCTTCCCGACCGACCCGGCGGGCCCGGCCGCCGGACCGCTCGCCGTCGCGCAGGAGGCGATCGAGGGGACCTGGCCGCGCCGCGGCCCCCTCCTCGCGGGGCTGCTGGGCGAGGGCACCCCGGTCGTCGAGGTCCGGTTCCACGAGGCGGCGCGGACCGAGTTCCCGCTCACCCTGACCGTGGGCAGCGGCCTCTCCGCGACCGTCCGCGGCGACCTGATCGGCCCGGCAGCCGCGGAGCGGTTCGCGAGCGCCGTCGCTCACGTCGCCGGACAACTCGCCGCCGGGGAGAGCCGGCTGGACCGGATCGAGCTGCTGGACGCGGCGGACCGATCACGAGTCCGGCGACTGGGCACCGGACTCGTACCGCCCACCGAGCACCGGAGGATCGACGCCCTCGTCGCCGCCCGCGCCGCCGAGTCGCCGGACGCCACCGCGATCACCGACCGGAACAGCCGCCTGAGCTACGCCGGTCTGGACCGGGCCGCGAACCGGGTCGCCGGGGCGCTGCGGGAACTCGGCGTCGAGCCGGGCGACCGCGTCGGCGTCTGCATGGCCAGGGGCTGGGAGCTGGTCGTGGTGCTCCTCGGGGTGCTGCGCGCCGGAGCGGCGTACCTGCCCATGGAGCCGGACAACCCGCCGGGGCGGCTGGCGCGGATCGTCGAGGCCGCCGACCCCCGTCTCGTGGTGACCGCGTCGGCGGACTTCCCGCCCGGGGCCTGCCGGACCGTGTCGCCCGCCTCGCTCGCCACCCTCGCCGGACGCCGGCCCCCGACACCGCCGGCCCACACCGGTGGCGCCAGCGACGCGGCCTACGTCATCTGCACCTCGGGCTCGACCGGCGCGCCGAAGCCGGTCGCCGTCGCGCACCGCAGCGTCACCGCGCTGATCGCCGGCACCGGGACCGCGTTCGGCTTCGCCGCCTCCGACGTCTGGGCGCTCTTCCACTCGGTCGCGTTCGACATGTCCGTGTGGGAGATCTGGGGCGCGCTGACCACCGGAGGCCGGCTCGTCGTGGTGCCGCAGCCGGTGACCCGCGCCCCGGACGAGCTGCACCGGCTGCTCGCCGACGAGGGGGTGACGGTTCTCAACCAGACGCCCACCGCCTTCGGCATGCTGATCGACGCCGACCGGGACGCCCCGCGCCGGCTGGCGGTCCGGCTGGTCACCTTCGGCGGGGAGCCGCTCGACACCAGGATGCTCCTGCCGTGGTTCCGGCGTTACCCGCTGGAGCGGTGCCGGCCGGTCAACCTCTACGGCATCACCGAGACCACGGTGCACAGCACCTGGATGACGGTGACACCGGGCATCGCCGCGACGGCGTCCCGTTCGGTGGGCGTGCCGCTGCCGGGCGAGTCGGTGTCCGTCCGGGACCGGACCGGCCGGCTCCTGCCGCTGGGCGTGCCGGGGGAGATCCATGTGGGCGGAGTGGGGGTGGCGCTCGGCTACCTCGGCCTGGACGGCCTGACCGCCGAACGGTTCGGCGTGGATCCGGACGGCACCCGGGTGTACCGGAGCGGGGACCACGGCCGGATGCTGCCCGACGGGACCATCGAGCACCTCGGCCGGCTGGACGAGCAGGTCAAGCTCCGCGGCTACCGCATCGAACCCGGGGAGGTACGCGCCGCGCTGCTCGCCGCGGACGGCGTCACCGCCGCGGCGGTGGTGATCGGCGGTACGCCGGGAGCCCCCCGTCTCGACGCCTATGTGACGCCCGCCGGGGTGGACCCGCTGACGACCCGGCAGCGGGTGCGGGCGCTGCTGCCCCCGTACATGGTCCCGGCCACGGTCACCGCGCTCGACGCGTTCCCGCTGACGGTGAACGGCAAGCTCGACCGGGCGCGGCTGCCGCTGCCCGGCTCGGCCCCGGCGCCCGGTGTCCCGGAGAAACCCGGTTTCCCGGAGAAACCCCGTGTCCCGGAGAAGCCCGGTGTCCCGGAGGCGTCGGAGGAGCTGCTGACCGGGATCTGGGAGCAGCTCACCGGGCTGCGGGTCCGCGGCGACGACAACCTCTTCGACGTGGGCGCCGACTCGGTGACCATCAGCAGGTTCGTCGCGGAACTCCGCGCCCGGGGCCTGGCACGGGCGGCCGTCCAGGAGGTCTACCGGCTGGCGACGCTGCGGGAGTTGACGGACCGGCTGAACTCCCGACCGGCGTATCCGGCTGAATTCCCGACCGGCGTAACCGGCTGATAACTGGTCGCTCGTACCGTACCGCGCGTCCCACGAATCATGACCGCGCACGACGAACCGGGAGCACCGATGGCTGGCGACACCGAGGCCGCACCAGCGCCGAACCCCCTTCGCTGGAAGGCGCTGATCGGGCTGGCTCTCGTCCAGTTCATCGTCTTCCTCGACGCGACGAACGTGAACGTCGCGCTGCCGTCGATCCAACGCGACCTGGACCTGAGCCAGTCCGAGCTGACCTGGGTGGTCAACGCCTACCTCATCGCCGCGGGCGGTCTGCTGCTGCTCGGCGGCCGGCTCGGTGACCTCATCGGACGCCGCCGCGTGTTCACCGCCGGCGCGGCGCTGCTGGCCGTGTCCTCGCTCACGGCCGCCCTGTCCACCTCGTCGGCCATGCTCATCGGGAGCCGGTTCGCACAGGGCATCGGCGAGGCGCTCGCGGCTCCCACCGCCCTGTCCATGGTGGCGCTGCTCTTCACCGACGAGCGGGAGCGGACCAAGGCGCTGGGGATCTGGGGCGGGCTGGCCGGCCTCGGCGCCGCCTCCGGCGTCCTGCTGTCCGGCGTCCTCACCGACCTGGCCAGCTGGCACTGGATCTTCTACATCGGGGTCCCGCCGTGCGTGATCTCGCTGGTGATGACCCTCAAGCTGGTGCCGGAGACCAAGGGGACCGCGGAGTCCGGCGGGCGCCGGGCGAGCTGGCTCAGTGCCGTACTGCTGACCGGCGGCATGATCGCCGTGGTGCACGGGCTGCTCAACGGCATCACGCACCCGTGGAGTTCGGGCGCGGTGCTCGTCTCCCTGATCGGCGGCCTCGTCGCCCTCGCCGTGTTCACCGTCGTGCAGCTGCGCAGCGAGAACCCGCTCATCCCGCTGGGGTTCTTCACCAGCCGTACCCGGCTGACCGGGTACGCGGGGCAGGCGTTCATGGCGGTGTCCACCTCGGTGATGTTCTTCCTCGTGGTGCTCTACATGCAGCAGACCGCGAACTACTCGCCGCTGGAGAGCGGTTTGGCCTGGCTGCCGTACACCGTCCTGTTCGCTCCCGGGCTGGTGCTCTCCACCCGGCTGATGCCGGTGCTCGGATCGCGTCTCCTGCTCTCGACGGGGCTGTTCGTCATCGGGGTCGGGATCTTCCTCTTCAGCCTGCTCGGCCCGGACGCCGACTTCGTGACCGGACTGCTGCCGGGGATGGCGCTCGCCGCGTTCGGATCCGGGCTCGCGGCCCCCGCGCTCCAGCTGTCCGCGCTCGACGGGGTCTCCCCGGAGAACGCGGGCCTCGGTTCCGGGGTGCTGACGTCACTGCAGCAGATCAGTCAGTCGGTGGGCCTCTCGGTGATCATGACCATCGGGCTGAGCCACGCGCACGCGCTCCAGGTCTCCGGCACGGGCGCCGCGAAGGCGGCCGAGCAGGGCAGGTCGCTCTCCTTCGTGATCGCCGGTGTGGTGCTCGCGGTGGGCGCGGTCGTCTGCTATCTGATCGCCAACCGCACGATCAGGCCCGCGGGCGCCGACGGCGACGCGGCCGTGCCGCTCACCGCGTAGCGCCACCGCCCGGCACCGGCCGGAGGCGGGGAAACCCGATGGGGAGGAGCTCCATGAGACATGCGCTCCAACGGCTCGCCGGGATGACGGCCGACGAGCGTGCCGCGTTCCTCGGCCGCGAGGCGGCCGCCGGACCGGTGGGCCGGGAAGGGCCGGCAGGTCCGGCAGCCCAGGAGGCGCCCGCCGGACCCGGCCAGGCCCATCAGCTCTTCCTCGACCGGCTCTGGTCCGGCGACGGCGCCCCGTACGTGGTGCCCTTCGCGCTCCGGCTGACCGGACCGCTGTCGGTGCCCGCGCTGCGGCGGGCGCTGGCGGACGTCACCGAGCGGCACCCGGTGCTCTCCTGCCGGTACCGGTTCGAGGACGGCACCGCGATGGCCGTCCCCGGGCCGCCGCCCGAGCTGTCCGTCGTGACGGTGCCGGGCGCGACGGGGGCCGACCGGGTGCGGGCGGCGTTCGCCCGCGCGCAGGAGCGCGCCCGGCTCCGGTTCGACCTGGAGAACGGTCCCGTGGTCCGCAGCGAGCTGATCCCGCTCGGGCCGCGGGACCACCTGATGCTGTGGATCGTGCACCACATCGCCGCCGACGGCTGGTCGGTCGGTGTGCTCATCGAGGAGCTGAGCGCGGCCTACCGGGCCCGGCTGGCCGGTACCGTTCCCGCGCTGCCGCCGCTGACCACGGGGTTCGCGGACTTCGCCGCCTGGCAGTGGGGCCGCCTCGACGAGGCCGCCGACCGCATCGAGGCCCACCGGGCCCGGCTGGCCGGAGCCGGGCCGGCGTCCGTCCCCACGGACCGCGCCCGCCCCGCCGTCCAGACCTTCAACGGCCGGAGCCTGCCCTTCCAGTTGCCCGCCTCCGTCGCCGCGGACCTGCGCGAGCTGGCCAGGGAGCGCGGGGTCACGTTGTTCCCGGTCATGCTGGCGGCCCTGCACGTGCTCGTCGCCCGGTACAGCGGGCTGGACGACGCGGTGACCGGGGTGGTGGTGTCCGGGCGCGTCCGGCCGGGCACAGAGGCGCTGATCGGCCCGTTCGCCAACACGTTGCCGATGCGGATCGACTCCGGCGGCGGGCCCCGGTTCGGCGAGCTCGTCGACCGGGTCCAGGCCGGCCTGGTGACCGGACTGGCCGACCAGGACCTGCCGTTCGGGTCGCTCGTCCACCGGCTCGGTGGCGCGCGGGACACCAGCCGCAATCCGCTCTACCAGGTGCTGTTCAGCATGGGGAGCCTGCCGCTCGGGGACGCGGACGTGGCGGTCACCCCCGAACTGGGCCTGCGCTCGGTGGCGTTCTGCAACAACACCGCGCGGCTGGACCTCGAACTGACCGTGGAGCAGTCGGGCGAGGCCGTCGGCGGACGGCTCGACTACAACTGCGACCTCTACGAGGCCGCGACCGCCGAGCTGCTGCTCGACCGGTACGCCACCCTGCTGGCCGGCATCGCGGCCGAGCCCGGCCTGCCGGTCGGGCGGTACCCGCTGGAGCCCGAGGCCGTACGGCTGGCGGCCCTGCGGGAGGCCGCCGTGCCCGCGCGGCCGGCGCTCGCCGCCACCTTCGGCGAGATGCTCGCCCGTCAGCTCGCGCTGCGGCCCGACGCGCCCGCCGTGCGCTGCGACGGCGCCGTCCTCAGCTTCGCCGAGCTCGACGCGGCGTCGGACGCCGTCGCCGCGGCGGTCCGGGAGCGGGTCTCCGGCACGGAGCCCGTGGTGGCCGTCGGCACCGGCCGGTCGATCGAGCTGCTGCCGGCCGTGCTCGGCGTCTGGAAGGCCGGCGGGGTGTACCTGCCGCTGGAGCTGGAGTACCCGGCGCAGCGGCTTGCGCGCCTGCTGAGCGACAGCGGTGCGCGGCTGCTGCTGACCGCGCAGGCCCCGCTGCCGGACTTCGGGCGCACGGCGCCCCCGACGCTCGACGTCCGCGGGCTCCCGGACGTCACCTTCACCCGCGGCCCCGGACCCGAGGACCCGGACCGGCTGGCGTACATCATGTACACGTCCGGTTCGACGGGGCGTCCGAAGGGCGTCGCGGTCACCCACCGCAGCCTGGGGAACTTCCTCGCCGCCATGGCCGGGCTCGACGTCATGCGCGCCGACGACACGACCCTCGCGCTGGCCAGCCTCCCCTTCGACGGCTCGGTCATCGAGCTGTTCCTGCCGCCGGCCGTCGGTGCGACGGTGACCGTCTGTTCGCGCGCGGACGCACGGGACGCCCACCGGCTGGCGGCCCTCCTGCGGGACGTGACCGTGCAGCACGGCACCCCGTCCACCTGGCGGATGCTCCTCGACGCCGGCGCCGACCTGTCCGCACTGCGCTCCGTGCTCTCCGGGGGAGAGGCGCTGCCTCCCGAACTCGCCCGCGAGCTGCTCGACGCCGTCGGTCCCGTGTGGAACCTGTACGGCCCCGCGGAGACCACGGTCTACTCGCTGGTCCAGCGCTGGGACGGCGACGTCGCGCTGATCGGCCCGCCGATCGCCGGGACGACCGCGCACGTCCTGGACGAGGAGCTGCGACCGGTGCCCTCTGGGGTGCTGGGAGAACTGTTCCTCGGGGGCGCCGGGCTCGCCCGGGGCTACTTCGACGAGCCGGAGCTGACCGCCGAGCGCTTCCTGCGGCATCCGGTGACCGGTGAGCGGCTGTACCGCACCGGCGACCTCTTCCGGCGGCACGCCGACGGATCGTTCACCTGCCACGGGCGCGCCGACCACCAGCTGAAGATCCGCGGACACCGCATCGAGCCGGACGAGGTCGCCGAGGCACTGGAACGCGACGACCGGATACGTGAAGCAGTGGCCCTGGGACGGGAGTTCGGCGACGGCGACCTGCGGCTCGTGGCGTACGTCCGGCTCGCGGACGGCGTACGGACCACCGAGGCGGAACTCAGGGACGCGCTGGGCGCCCGGCTGCCCGCGTACATGCTGCCCGCCCGGATCGTCGCCCTGTCCACCTTCCCGCACACCTCCAGCGGCAAGGTGGACCGGCGCGTGCTGGCGGGGCGGGACCTCACGGACACCGTCCTCGCCGTCGGCGAGGACGCGAATGATCCGCCGGCCACCCCGACACAGGAGTGGCTGGCGGGACTCTGGGCCGAACTGCTGGAGCGCGAACGGGTCGGTGTGCACGAGGACTTCTTCGGCGCCGGCGGCCACTCCCTGCTCGCGGTCAAGATGCTGCACCGGGTCATGACCGGCCGCGGGTCCGCGATCGGCCTCGCCACCTTCCTCGCCGCGCCGACCGTCGAAGCGCTGGCCGCGCTGGTCGACGAGGAGAACGCCACCGACGAACTCGAACGCCAGGTCGACGCCATGAGCGACGACGAGGTGGCGACGCTGCTGGACGAACTCGACAAGCCAGAACCGACCCAGGGGGAACACACCACCATGGCGATCTCTTCCGAAGACGAGGCCTACCAGCGGTTCCTGCTCGTCGCCCACGGGCACACGCTGTTCAACGCCGTCGTCGCGGGCCTGGAGCTGGACGTGTTCGGACACCTGTCCGCGCACCCGGGGGCCACCCTCGGCGAACTCGCCGACCAGGCCGGCGTCGACCCGCACAAGATGCGCGTCCTGCTCGCCTCGCTGTCCGCGATCGACCTCCTGGTCCCCGTGGAAGGCCGGTACCGCAACGCGCCCGTCGCGGAGCGGCTGCTCGCACCGCGCGGCCCGGAGAGCTGGCGCAACATCTTCCTCTCCCGCCACCGCACCGACTACGCGGGCATGGCCCACACGACGCAGGCCCTGCGCTCGGGCACCAACGACGGGCTCAAAGTCCATGCGGGAGAAGGTGGTTCGGTCTACGAACGGCTCGGCGCCGACCCGGAGACCGAGGCCATCCTGCACCGGTCGATCGCCGCGTTCGCCCACCAGGAGATGCACGGCCTGCTGCACACCGCGGACCTGGAGGGCACCGGGCACCTGCTCGACGTCGGCGGGGGCAGCGGTGCCAAGGCGGCCGCCATCGCCGGGCACCACCCGGGCATCAAGGTCACGGTGTTCGACCTGCCGTCGGTGACACGGCTCGCCGCTCGCGAGCTGCCGCCCGAGGTGGACGGCCGGGTGCTCTTCCAGCCCGGCGACATGTTCACCGACCCGTTCCCGGCCGGCATGGACACCATCCTGTTCAGCAGCGTGCTCGACGTCTTCGACGCCCGGCGCGTGGAGACACTGCTCACCAAGGCCCACGACGCGCTCGGCCCCGGCGGCCGGGTACTGATCTACTCGTGCAACACGGCGCCGGACGAGGCGGGCGGCGTCATCGCCACCTCCCTCTCCCTCTTCCTGAACGTGATCGCCACGGGCGAGGGGATGGCCTACCCGGTCGCCGACTACGAACGGATGCTGCGCGCGGCCGGCTTCGACCAGGTCGGTGCCGTCGGGGGACTGCCCATGGAACACACCATGATCACGGCCGTCAGACACTGAACGCCGGTCCTGGACCTCACGGTTCGCGGGTACGGGCGGCCCAGGAGGCGAGCCGGTCGGACAACCGCGCGAGGGCGTCGCGGAGCTCGTCCGGGTAGTGGACGGTGAGGGGGCAGCCGAGCCCCGCCAGATAGCCGGCCATGGTGTCGAACCGCTCGGCGCGCGTGTCCAGCAGAATTCCCTCCGCGGTCTGGACGAGGGTCGCCGCGGCCGGCGGGACACGGCGGGCCACCTGGTCCAGGGTGGTGTGCAGGAGCACCCGGACCCGGTGCCTGCCGGCGACCTCGCCGAGGGCCTCCCCGAGGTGCGCGGCCGGATCGTGGCCGGGCGGCGGCGGGGCGGCCCGCGGATCCGCGGCGGGCTGGACGGAGCGGACCCGGTCGACCCGGAACACCCGGATCGCGGAGCGGCGCGAGTCCAGCCCCGTCACGTACCAGCGGCCCCCGTGCAGGACCAGGCCGTACGGGTCCAGGTCGCGTGCGGACGTCTCGCCCCGCCACGACTGGTAGGTGATGCGGACCCGGCGGCGGTCGCGCGCCGCGGTGGCCAGGTCCAGGGCGGTCCGGGGGTCGGGCGCGGCGGCCTGCGCGGCGGGAGGGGCGCTCGCGAACGTGTCGCGCAGGGCGGTGACCCGGTCCGCGACGGCCTCGGGCAGCACCCGGTTGATCTTGGCGAGGGCGCTCTCCGCGGTGCTGTGGGGCAGCCCGTGCGGAGAGCCGCCCAGCAGCCCCAGGACGACCGCGGCGGCCTCCCCGTCGGTGAGCGCGAGCGGGGGGAGCCGGAAGGCGGGCGGCAGCCAGTAACCGCCGTACCGTCCGCGCTCGGCTGTGACCGGAATGCCCAGATCGACGAGTTGAGCGGCGTAGCGGCGCACGGTCCGCTCACTCACACCGAGCCGCCTGGCCAGATCGCCGCCACTGATACCGGGCCGGTCCTGCAGAAGCTCCAGCATCGCCAGGACGCGCGCCGTAGGCCGCTCCTTCGGCACAGACACTCCGCCCCCTCGCGGCTATCCGGACCGGTTTCGTCCTGATACGAGTCTACCTTTCAGTGCGTCAGGGAGTTGGGCGAAGCGAGGAGAGCGTGGATGTCGACATACGTGCTGGTTCCCGGGTTCTTCTTCGGTCCGTGGGTCTGGGAGGAGGTCGGCAGGCTGCTGGGCGACGCCGGGCACGAGGTGCGGACGGTGTCGCTGACGGGACAGGGCGAGCGGGCCGGTGAGGCGACCTCCGACGTGGGCGTCGGCACCCATGTCGCCGACATCACCGACGCGATCGGCGATCTGGACGAGGTGGTGCTCGTCCTGCACAGCGGCGCGACGATCGCGGGCACCGCGGCCGCCGACCGGCTGCCGGAACGGCTGCGCCGGATCGTCTACGTGGACACCGCCCCGTTCCCGGACGGCATGGCGCAGATCGAGTTCCTCCCGCCCGACGTACAGGCGCACCAGCGGCGGCAGATCGAGGAGGAGGGACAGGGGTGGCTGTTGCCGGCCCGGCCCTTCGACGAGGACGACCGGCGGCGCGACCCGGTCGCACTGGCCGGTCTCTCGGACCGCGACCTGGCGCTGATGCGCCGCCACGCCTCCGCGCAGCCCGCCGCGATGGTCCTGGGACCCGCGCGCAGGCCCGCCGAGATCCCGGGCACCCCCCGCACCCTGATCGCCTCCACCTTCACGGTCGAGCAGGTCGAGGCCATGGTGGGCGTCGGCCTGCCGGCCTTCTCGATGCTGGCGGAGCCGGGCTGGACCATGACCGAACTGCCCACCGGACACTGGCCGATGCTCTCGCGGCCCAAGGAACTGGCGGAGCTGCTGTCCGGGATCTGACGGCTGCCGGCCCCCGACGGACGGCGGTTCAGCCCGCGGTGGAGCTGAGCGTGAGCCCGGCCGGGCCCTCCTCGGTGGGAGGGAGCTGGATCGCCTTCGTCTCGCAGAAGGCGGCCAGCCCCCAGGCACCGAGCTCGCGACCGTTGCCCGAGCTCTTGTAGCCGCCGAAGGGGGCACGCGTGTTGAACGGGGCGCCGTTGACGTCCACCCGGCCCGTCCGCAGCCGTGCGGCGACCGCGGTGGCGTGCGCGACATCGCGGGACCACACCGCACCCGACAGGCCGTAGTCGGTGTCGTTGGCGATCCGGACCGCGTCGTCCTCGTCCCGGTAGGGCAGCACCACCACGACCGGGCCGAAGACCTCCTCGACGACCGCCCGCGCCCCCGGCGGCAGGCCGGCCAGGACGGCGGGGGTGAGATAGCCCCCGCCGTCCGCCCCGGGAGGGGTCTCGCCGCCGGTGACCAGGGCCGCCCCGCCGGCGACCGCCTCGTCCAGGATGCCGCGCACCCGCGCGGCCGCCTCTGGGCGGATCAGCGGACCGATCTGCGTGGCCGGGTCCCAGGGGTCGCCGACCCGCAGCGCCCCGGCCGCCCCGGCGGCGAGCGCCACGGCCTCCTCGTACCGGGCGGCCGGGACCAGGAGACGGCTCCAGGCGAAGCAGACCTGGCCGGTGTTGAAGTTCGCCTGCTGCACGGTCGCGGTCACCGCGGCGTCGAGATCGGCGTCCGGAAGCACGAGCGAGGCGCTCTTGCCGCCCAGCTCCAGATTGACCCGGGCGGCCCGGGGCGCGGCCAGCTCACTGACCCGCCGTCCGGCGCGGATCGAACCGGTCAGGGACACGACGGCGACGTCCCGGTGCGCGGCCAGCGCCTCGCCGGCCTGCGGACCGGTCCCGCAGACCAGATTGAACACCCCGGGCGGCAGACCGGTCTCCGCGAGCAGCTCGGTCAGCAAGTAGGCGCTCAGCGGCGCCAGTTCGCTCGGCTTGAGGACCACGGTGCAGCCGGCTGCGAGCGCGGCGGGGACCTTCTGCAGGTTCAGTGCCACCGGCGCGTTCCACGGCGTGACGCACCCGGCGACCCCGGCGGCCTCGGAGCGGACCAGGGAGTTGCCGGTCCGCTGCTCCCAGACGTGCTCCCGGGCGGCCTCGGTACAGGAACGCAGAGCCTCCAGTCCGAAGGAGACCTGCGCGTGCCGGGCCAGGGCCACCGGCATCCCGGTCTCCGCGGTCAGCACGCCGGCCACGGTGTCGGCGTGCTCCTCCAACAGCTCGGCGAGCCGGTCGAGGTACCGCAGGCGTTCCCCGAGGGGCGTGCCCGACCAGACGGGGAACGCTCGGGCGGCGGCCGCGACAGCCGCGTCCACATCCGCCTGCCCGCCCGCCGGGACCTCCGCGAGGGTGAGACCGGTCGCCGGATCCACGACCGGGACGGCCTCGTCGCACCGCGCGGCACGCCAGTCGCCGTCGATCCACTGGACCGAGCGGGAACGACGGGCCGCCGCGGGAATCACTGCGCTCGTACTCTCCATGGACGCAGCCTCCGCCCCGCCGGTTATCAGCCGGTGACGTAACCCCGGGGTAACTGCGATTCCTACAGTCGGGCCTTGTTGACCGCCGTCACGTTCGAGGAGTCGCGATGACGATCAGTGTCCCGGGGGACAGCACGCTCCGCACGCCGGACGGCGGTACAGAGGCCGGCGGCGAGGCAGCCGTGCTGCCGCCACTGGTGCCGGAACCGGACGCCGTCGGTGAACCGTTCCCGCTGACTCCCACCCAGCAGGCGCTGTGGGTCGGCCGGGCCGACGCCGTCGAGCTGGGCGAGGTCGGGTGCTACGGATACTTCGAGTGGGAGCGGGCCGGACTGGACCTGACCCGGTACCGCCGCGCCTGGGAGCGGCTGGTCGCGCACCACCCCGGGCTGCGCACGGTGGTGCGCCCGGACGGCACCCAGTACGTGCTGGAGCGGCCGGGACCCGTACCGATCTCGGTCGAGGACCTGCGTGCGGACCCGGACGCGGCAGGGCGGCTGGAGGAGAGCCGGGACGAGCGGGGCCACCGCGTCCTGGACCCCGGGACCTGGCCGATGTTCGACCTGCGGGTGGTGCTGCTCCCCGACCGGGTCCGGGTACAGCTCGGCATCGACCTCCAGCTGATGGACGCCAGCAGCCTGTTCCTCAACCTCTTTCCCGACCTGGTCGCGCTGTACGAGGACCCGGACGCGCCGCTGGCACCCCAGAAGCTCACGTTCCGGGACTTCGCCCGCTGGCTGGAGGAGGACGTGCGCGGGGGAGCGCGCTGGCAGGCCGACTGGAGCTACTGGCAGGAGCGCCTCGACGCCCTGCCGCCCGCGCCCGACCTGCCGGCGGCCCGGTACACCGCGCAGGGACCGGGCAAGTTCGAACGGTGCACGGTCCGCTATCCCGCAGAGGAGTTCGCGGTGCTGCGCGAACGGGCCCTGGCACACGGCCTCACCGAGACGGAACTGCTCATCGGCGCGTTCACGGAAGTGCTCCGAGGCTGGAGCTCGGAGCCCGCTTTCACCCTCAACGTGCCGGTCTTCCAGCGTTTCGACGTCCCCGGCATCGAGGACGTCATCGGCGACTACACCAACGCGATCCTGCTCGAAGCGCGCCCCGAGGGGCGGACCGTGGCCGAGCGGATCGTCGCCCTGGCCGGCCGGCTGCGCGGCGACACCCGGCACGCGAGCGTCAACGGGGTGGAGGTGCTGCGTGAACTGGCCCGGCGCCGGGGCCTCGCCGCCGCGGCCATGCCGGTCGTGGTGACCAGCCTGCTCGGGCTGCCGTCCGCCCGGTCGATCACCGAGTTCGGCACCGAGGTCCACTCGATCACCCAGACCCCGCAGGTGTCGCTGGACTTCCAGATCCGGACCGAGGACGGGGAGCTGCGGCTGGTGTGGGACCACCGGTCGGGCGCCTTCGCGCCCGGCGTCGTCGCGGGCGCGTTCGAGGCGTTCGAGGACCTGGTGGGGCGGATGCTGGCGGACGAGCCGGGGCACGGCGTCTGGGACGCACCCTTCCTCGACCTGCGCAGCAGGCGGGACCGGGCGGTCTGGAACGAGACCAACGACACCGCGGAGCCGGTGCCCGCCGTGCTTCTGCAGGAGCGGTTCTTCGCCCAGGCCCGGCGGACCCCCGACGCGGAGGCCGTCGTCGCGCCCGGCCGGCGGCTGACCTACGGCGAACTGGCCCTGCACGCCCGCCGCATCGGGAACGCGCTGCGCGAGCGGGGTGTCCGGCCCGGGGACCTGGTCGGCGTGGTGATGGAGAAGGGCTGGGAGCAGTACGCCGCCGTGTACGGCATCCTGGCCGCGGGCGGCGCCTACCTGCCGCTCGACGCGGCGTCACCGCCCGCGCGGATCGCCCGGCTGCTGGAGTCGGCCGGGGCCGGCACCGTCCTCACTCAGTCCCGGCTGGCGGACGGGCTCGGCCTGCCGGCCGGGGTGAGCGTGCTGCGGGCCGACACCGACTTCGAGACCGCGTCCACCGCCCCGCTCACCGCCGTCCAGGGACCGGACGACCCCGCCTACGTCATCTACACCTCGGGATCCACCGGGGAACCCAAGGGCGTCGTGGTGGGGCACCGCGGGGTGACGAACCTCGTGCGCGACGTGCGGCGGCGGTTCGCGGTCACCCCGGCGGACCGGCTCCTCGCGCTCTCCGGCCTGCACTTCGACGCCTCGGTCTACGACGTCTTCGGCCCGCTGGCCTGCGGGGCCACCGTCGTCGTCCCGCCGCCGTTCCGGCGCGCGGAACCGGACGTCTGGGCGGAGCTGGTGCGGGACGAGCGGGTGACGTTCTGGAACTCGGTCCCGGTCCTGCTGGAACTGCTGGTGGGCGAGGCGGAGTCGCGCGACGACCGGCCGCTGGACACGCTCCGGCTCGCGGTGGTGTCGGGTGACTGGATTCCGCTGAACCTGCCCGGCCGGGCCGGTGCCCAGGCACCCGGGCTGAGCGTCGTCGGATCGGGCGGACCCACCGAGACCATCTGCTGGTCGCTCTTCCACCCGATCGGCACGGTGGACCCCGAGTGGACGAGCATCCCCTACGGGAAGCCGATCACCAATCAGCGGTACTACATCGTGGACCGGGACCTGCGGCCGCGCCCGGCCTGGGCGCGCGGCGAGATGGCCGTGGCGAGCCCGCTGGGCCTGGCCATCGGCTACCTGGGCGACCCGGAGCGCACCCGGGCCAAGTTCGTCACGCTCCCGTCGACCGGTGAACGCGCCTACCTCACCGGGGACTTCGGGCGGTTGCTGCCCGACGGTGAGATCGAGATCCTGGGCCGGGAGGACTTCCAGGTCAAGGTCGCCGGGCAGCGGATCGAGCTCGGTGAGATCGAGGCGGTGCTGAACAGCGCCGACGGGGTACGGACCGCCGTCGTGACGGCGCCGCGCAGCAGCGCCGACGTGGTGCGGCTCCAGGCCTTCGTGGTGCCGGAGACGGGCGCGAGCCTCAGCGCGGACGCGCTGCGCGGGCACCTGTCCGCTGAACTGCCCGCCGCCATGGTGCCCGCGGCGATCAGGCTCCTGCCCGAACTGCCGCTCACTGCCAACGGAAAGGTGGACCGCCTGGCGCTCGCACGCCTCGCGGCCGCTCCGCAACAGCCGGCCGAGCCCGCGCCGCGGACGGACTCCGGGCTGCTGGCGGAGCTGGTCGCGGCCTGTGTCGGCGAGCTGCTCGGCCTCGACGAGGTGCCCACGACGGGCAACTTCTTCCGGCTGGGCGGCGACTCGCTGAGCGGCACCCGGCTGGCCGCCCGGTTGCAGGAACTGCTCGGCGCCCCGGTCCCGGTCCGCACCGTGTTCGGCAATCCGGGGATCAGCGACCTCGCGGCGGCCATCGCCGCCGACCCGGCCGCCGGACCGCAGGCGCTTCGGGTCGCCCGGCTGCTGCACACACTGGAGGAGCCGGACGCGGCACCGGGCCCGGAGCCGGCCGAGGCGCCGGTCGAGGAGCCGAGGGCGGTGCCCGCCGCGGGACCGACCGCGCATCCGGACTCCGAGCCGGCCGTACATCGGGCCGTACATCCGGCCGTGAGCCCGCCCGTCGAGCCGGACACCCGGCCGGACACCCGGCCGGACACCCGGCCGGCCGCCGGTGCCGGGCAGGCCCCGGGCGCGCTCGCCGAGGACGACCCGGCGCTCGCGGACCTGCTCGCCCGCGAGGACGTCCGGCAACAGGACACCCTGGTGCTGGTCGCCTCCTCCAGCGTGGCCCCGCCCTCGGTCCTGGCCTGCGCGGGCTCGTCGCTGGCCAACCTGACCATGGAGGGGTACCCGGGCCACCGCTACCACGCGGGGGCCGAGATCGCCGACGAGGTCGAGCGCCTCGCCCTCGACCGGGCCTGCGCGCTCTTCCGGGCCCAGGCCGCCAACGTCCAGCCGCACTCGGGATCCTCCGCCAACCTCGCGGTCCTCATGGGGCTGCTGGAGCCGGGCGACACCATCCTCGGCCTCGGCCTGGACTGCGGCGGCCACCTGTCGCACGGCTCGGCCGCCTCGGTCACCGGCCGCTACTTCCGCTCCGTCCGCTACCGCACGGGCGCCGACGACCTGCTGGACTACGAGCAGATCGCCGAACTCGCGGGCGAGCACCGGCCGAAGGTCATCATCGCCGGCGCCAGCTCCTACCCCCGGCAGATCGACTTCGCCCGCTTCCGGGAGATCGCGGACACGGTGGGCGCGTACCTGATCGCGGACATCTCGCACATCGCCGGTCTGGTGGCCGCCGGGCTGCACCCGAGCCCGGTCGACCACGCGCACCTCACCACCACCAGCACCTACAAGCAGCTCTACGGCCCGCGCGGCGGCATGATCCTGCTCGGCAGGGACGCGGACACGCCCGGACCGGACGGCCGGGTGCCGCTGCGGAAGCTGGCCGACCGCGCGGTGTTCCCGCTCGTGCAGGGCACACCGGACCTCGGCAACGTGGCGGCCAAGGCGAGGGCGCTGCACGCGGCCGCCCAGCCCGGCTTCCGTACGCTGATGGCGCGGGTGCTGGACACCGCGGCCGCCATCGCGGACCAGCTGAACCGCCGCGACCTGCGCGTGGTCACGGGCGGCACCGACACGCACCTCGTCCTCGCCGACCTCCGCCCCGACCGCGTCACCGGCGTGGCCGCGGAAGAGGCCCTGGAGGCCTGCGGGATCCTGGTCAACCGGAACCGGGTGCCCGGCGACGACACATCGCCCCGGGTCACCGGCGGAATCAGGCTCGGCACCAACACCCTGGCGGCGCGGGCCGTCTCGCCCGAGACGGCCGCCCAGTGCGCCGATCTCGTCGCGGACGTGGTCCAGGAACTGCACGCCGCCGGGGCCGTGCACCCGACCATGACCGCCAAGATCCGGGCCGAGGTCCGCCGGATCTGCGCCGAGCACCCCCTCCCCGGGTACGCGGTGACGCCGTCGCCATGACCGTGTACCGGGAGGAGACCGACGTTGAGCACCGCTGACATCACCACGGTCGTACTGGGCGACATCGCCGTCATCCTGCTCGTCTCCACGCTGCTGAGCGGGCTCGCCGGACGTCTCGGCCAGCCCGCCGTCATCGGCCAGATCCTGACCGGGGTGGTGCTCGGCCCGACCCTGCTGGGCCGGCTCCCGGGGAACGTGACCGGCCGGCTGTTCCCGCCGGAGGCCCTGCCGTTCCTGTCCGTGCTCGCCCAGGTCGCCATCGTCACCTTCATGTTCGTGGTCGGCTACGAGCTCAGCCTCCGGTCCCTGCGCGCGAGCAGCAGGACGACGCTGTCGGTGGCGGCCGTGGCGCTGATCGTCCCGATGACCCTGGGCGCGGGCACCGTCCGGCTCCTGCCGTCCGCCTTCACCTCGGTGGGAGAACACGGCGTCGGCTCGCGCTCCTTCGTGCTGTTCATGGCCGTCATCGTGTCGATCACCGCGCTGCCCGTACTGGCGGCGATCATCCGGGACGCCGGGATCGCCGGAACACGGGCCGGGGTGATCGCACTGTCGGCCGCGGGTCTCATGGACATCGGTGCGTGGATCGCGCTCGCCGCGGCGATGCCGGGGGAGTCGCACGGCCTGCCGCTCCGGCTGACCGTCCCACTGACCCTCCTGCTCGTACTGGGCGGCTTCCTGGTGGTCCGCCCGCTGCTGAGCCGGTGGACCGACCGGCCCGGCGCACTGCTCAGCTCCCAGCTGCCCCTGGCGATCGTCCTGGCGACGGGCTGCGCCTGGGCCACCTCGGAACTGGGCCTGCACGCGGTCTTCGGCGGCTTCCTGGCCGGGCTGCTCATGCCGCGCCGCGACGGGGCACCCGACGCCGACGTGCTGCGCGCGATGGACGGAGTCACCGATCTCCTGCTGCCGCTGTTCTTCGTGGTGACCGGACTCTCCCTGAACATCGGCGCGCTCGACCGGAACAGCGTGCTCCTGCTCTGCCTGCTCCTGCTGATCTCGCTCGTCGGCAAACTGGTGCCCGGCTATCTGGTGAGCCGGTTCAACGGGCTGGAGCGGCGCGAGTCGTCCACCGTCGCGGTCCTGCTGAACACTCGTGGGCTCACCGAGCTGATCGCGCTGAACGTCGGCCTGATCGCCGGGATCATCCACGGCCGGCTCTTCACCGTCCTGGTGCTGGTGGCCCTGATCACGACGGCCATGACCAGCCCGCTGCTGACCCTCCTCGCCGGGTCCGGCCGCCCGGAGCCGGCCGTCGCCGAGGCGGTGCCGTCCGCCGCCCGCAAGGAGAGCTGAGGGAAGGGCGGTTACGCGCCCGACGCGTGCACCCACGGGGCGGCCGGCGGCTGCCCGGCCGGCAGCGTGACCCCGCCCAGGGTGTGGCCGAGCCCCTCCAGGACGTCGACGGGCGAGTGCGGTTCGCCGCCCCGGTCCTCGGCCACCACCGCGGGCACGCGTCGCCGTCGTGACCGCCGGCGCGTCAGAAGCTGCCGGTCGTAGGGGCGGAGAGGGGCGTCACGGCACTGTTCCGCCGCGTCCGCCCCCCTCGGCCCGGACCTGTCATCTGCCGGGGGTCCGGGGGCGGACGGCGGCGAGATAGCCCGGGACGCGGATCGTGCCGCCGTCGGACTCGGGGTCGACGGCGTACATCTGGGCGGGCCCGGAGGACAGCCGCCGCCACTGGGCGTCGGGGAAGTGGCGGTCCAGGTCCGCCGGGCCGAACCGGGTCGAGTGGCGCACCCCCGCGGCTTCGAGCGGCCTGACCAGATGGGCGGCCCGGCCCCGGGCGCCGCCCACGTGGCCGAGATAGCCGAACGAGTCGGCCGCGTAGTCGGGTTCGACCATCAGCACACCGCCCCGGCCCCCGGTGAGCAGGGTCAGCGCGGCGGCCGTCGCGGCCCGCTCCTCCTCGCCCAGGACGTGCAGGACCGCGCGGATGAAGACGTTCGCCGGGCCGATCCGCTTCACCAGCGCCTCGACCGCGTCCAGGTCGCCGGGGTCCAGGACGTCGAAGGACAGGCCGCCGGGCCCGGAACCCTCCTCGCGCGCCCGAGCGACGGCGGTGGGCGACACGTCGACCCCGACCACGGTGCGGAACCGGGTGGCGAGCGCCCTGGCGTACCGGCCGTTGCCGCAGCCCAGGTCGATGACCGGCAGCGCCGGGTCCAGGTGCCGTGCCGTGGTGTCCAGGAGCCAGCTCATCTCCTCGGCGTCGTCGGCGTCCCACAGCACGTCCCCGCCGCGGCCGGTGCTGTCGACCGACGCCCAGTACCGCTCCCACGCCTCGCCGGTGCGCTGCGCGCCCGCGTCCGCCTCGGGGACCGCGGCGGCGGCCGTGTGCCGGGCGACCCCGTAACCGAAGTCGCCGGCGCCCCAGCCCCGGGGCGTGGTGAGCCGGCCCAGCAGGTCGAGGAAGGCGGTGAACATCTCGCCGACCAGCCCGTCGGGGTAGACGGCCTGGATGTAGTCCCAGTTGAACCGCAGGCCCCCGCCGTCGGTCTCGAAGACCTGGAAGTCCAGGCTGACCTGGGGGGTCTGGGAGACGCCGTACACCGCGGAGCCGAACGTGGTCTCCCGCTGGTCCGGCGGGTAGCCGACCAGGCTGGTCATCACCACCGGCATCGCGGGGGTGAGCGTGCCGCGCAGCCGGGTCAGGGCGCGCAGGACCTGGATACCGGTGAAGTGGCGGTGTTCGAGATCGGCCCAGAGCCGCTGCTGCAACGTCCGGGCGCGGTCCGCGAACGTCTCCCCGACGCCGGTGGCCTCCAGGAGCAGCGTCGTGGTCGTGTGACCGATCACCTTGGCGATCTGGGGGTGCAGGGGAAGCCGGCTGAACAGCGGGAAGTTGAGGCAGAACGAGGGCTCGGCGGACCAGGACCGCAGCACCTCGGCGTAGACGGCGGCGAGCACACTGGATCCGGTCACGCCGTGCTCGCCGGCCAGCGCGCTGATCGCCGCCCACTCCTGCGCACAGAGGACACCGCTGTGCCGTTCGATCCGGGGAGCCAACTCGACCTGATGCGCCGGGCGTTCGGGCAGTCGCGGTGCGCCGGGCAGCGATTCGAGGCGGTCGAGCCAGTACCACTGGGAGCGCTGGTAGACGTCGCTGTCCGGGAGGTTCGCCGCGAGGCCGAGCACGTAGTCGCGAAACGTCAGCCGCAGGGGTTCGAGCGCCGCGCCCCGGCCCGCGTACAGCTCACTCAGCTCGGGAACGATCACCTGGAAGTAGCTCCAGGCGTCGGCGACCAGGAAGTCGAGCACCAGGTGGATGCGGGTCCGGCCGCCGGGGAGCCGGGTCAGCCGCAGATCGAACAGCGGCCAGGTCGCCGCGTCGAGGATCGTGTGCGACAACTGCGCGCGCAGCGCCAGGAGTTCCGGCTCGGGGTCGGCCGCCTCCCGCAGGTCGTGGTGCCCGACCACGAAGTCGGGGACCTCCGCGAGCACCTGCTGGGTGCCGTCGGCCAGCACGACGGTGCGCAGCGCGTCGTGCCGCTCGACCAGGCTCTGCCAGGCGCGCTCGAACGCGCCGAGGTCGAGGTCGTCCGACTCCCACTCGAAGTACCCGTGGCAGCCGACGTTCCCGAGTTCGACCATGCTGCCGCGGCCGATCCACATCGCCTGCTGCCCGTCGTTCAGCGGGAACGGTTCGCAGCGCGCGGCCGGGGCCGGCTCGATCGGCGGCAGGCCGGCGAAGACGGCCGAGCCCGACAGGCCGGCCTCGACGGCGGCGGACAGCGCGCCCGCGGTCGGGCTGGCGTACAGCTCCGTCATGGACAGCTCGGTGCCGAACCGGCCGCGCAGCTCGTCGATGAGCCGGAAGGCCAGCAGCGAGTGGCCACCGAGGTGGAAGAAGTTGTCGGTCATCGAGATCGTCCGGCCGTCGAAGATCTCGGCCCACAGGAGGGCCATGGCCGCCTCGGTCTCGCTGCGGGCGGGGACGAAGCCGTCGTCGCCCTGACCCGCCGTGTCCGGGGCGGGCAGTGCGCGCAGGTCCGTCTTGCCGTTCGGCAGCCGGGGGATCTCCGGCAGCGTCGTCACCGTCGCCGGGACCATGTAGTACGGCAGTTGTTCGCTGAGCCTGGCCTTGAGCGCGGCGCCGTCGGGTCCGGCGCCGCCGTCCGTGGTGACGTAGGCGGCCAGTTGCCTGCCGCCCTGGCCCGTGCGGACGGTGGTGACCACGGCCTCGGCCACCTCGGGGCAGCCGACCAGGGCGGTCTCCACCTCGCCGAGCTCGACCCGGAAGCCCCGGATCTGCACCTGGGCGTCGCCCCTGCCGAGGATCTCGATCGCACCGTCCGCGCGGTACCGGGCGAGGTCGCCGGTCTCGTAGACGCGTCCGTCGCCGGTCACCGGGTCCGTGCGGAACAGCTTCCCGGTCAGCTCTGGCCGGTTGTGGTACCCGGCGGAGAGGCCGGCCCCGCCGATCACCAGCCGGCCGGTCAGCCCCGGTGGCACCGGACGGTCCAGCTCGTCGAGCACATAGGCGCGGACGTTGGCGATCGGCCGTCCGGCGGGCACCGGATGCGCGGCCTTGACGTGTGCGGGCGTCGCCTGACTGGTCAGGTCGATCCCCGCGCCCAGGTCCAGGCAGGTCAGGGCGTTGGTGCTCTCGGTGGTGCCGTAGGTCATGACGACCCGGAACGCGGTGTCCACGGGGGGCCAGCTGTGCACCCGCTCCGCGGTGGTGACCATGATGCGCAGCGCGGCGTCGGCCGGCCAGTCCAGGGCCCAGGCCGGTTCCGCGAGGGCGGCCACCAGCATGGTGTGGGTGATCCGCTCCGCGACCAGCCAGTCCCGCAGCTGCGCCGGGGACAGGGCGTGTCCCGCGGCGGGGACGCACACCGTGGCGCCGAGCGCGAGGTGCGGCATCCACTCCATGATCTGGACGCCGAACCCGGGCGCGGACAGCCATGAGGCGCGGTCGCCGGGCCGCACCCCGTAGGCCCGGCCGCTCCAGTGCACCAGGTTCTCTATCGCGTGCAGGCGCTCCAGGACCGCCTTCGGCTCCCCGGTCGAGCCCGAGGTGTAGATGAGGTGGCTGAGGGGGTCCGCGACCACCGGGGTGTCCGGGGGTTCGACAGGCGCGGCCGCGGTGCCCGCGATGTCGAGGACGGGCGGGCCGTCCGGGAGCCGGTCGGCGAGACCGCCGCTGGTGAGGACCGCGGAGGCCGCGCTGTCGCGGAGCATGAACCCGATCCGCGCGTCCGGGTTGACCGGGTCGAGCGGGACGATCGCCGCACCGGCCTTCAGGATGCCGAGGACGGCGAGGACGTAGTCGGAGCCGCGCGGGCAGAACAGCCCGACGTGGTCCCCGGCCGCGACCCCGGCCCGGCGCAGCTCACCGGCGATCTGGTCACCGCGCCGGTCCAGTTCGGCGAAGGAGAAGACGTGCTCGCCCTGTTCGACCGCCGGGGCGTCCGGGCGGGTGCGCACCTGTTCCGCGATCAGTTCGAGGTAGCCGGTCGACGGCCAGGGGGCGGCGGTGCGGTTCCACTCCTCGGTGATCAGCCGCCGGTCCGCGTCGGTCAGCAGGTCCACCGCGCTCAGCGGCGTGCCCGGGGCGGCCGCCGCCCGCGCGCCGAGCAGCCGCAGCTGTCCGGCCAGCCGCCGCAGCGTCGCCGGCTCCCACAGCCGGGCGTCACCGGCCACGCCGACGGCACCGTCCGTGAGTTCGACCGCGAGGTCGCCGGCGCCACGGTGTTCCCCCGGCCCGCCCGCGACCAGCGCCACCGGGGTGGCCGGCGGCCGGGACGGCCGGAACGCGGGTCCGTCGAGCACCTTCGCCGTGGCGGCGACCAGGTCACCGACCGGCGCGTCCTGGGCCACCGGGATCTCGTACCAGCCGCTCCGCCCGGCCAGCCACACCCGGTCGTGCCCGCTCTGCCGGGCGAGGAGGGCGGCCCACACGCCGGACCACCACCGGGCGTCGCGGCCGAGGCCGTCGCCGGCCGGCTCGACGTGCCAGGGGCGGTGCGGCTCGCGCGGGTCGTCGGGGCCGGCCGGCCGGTCCGCGAGCAGCGCCGGCAGCGGTTCTACGGCAGGAGTGGACATCAGCGGTCGCCTTCCGGGCGGTCGGGGGTGGTGGGGAGGGCGTCCCAGGACCGGTAGGACCGGTGCGCGTAGACGAGCGGCGCCCCGGTCAGCACACCGGAGCCGGTGACCGTGCCGAAGACCATCGTGTGGTCGCCGATCTCGACGGCGCGGGTCACCTCGCACTCCGCGTAGGCGCAGATGTCCTCGGTGAGCAACGGCAGCCCCCTCTCGGACGTGCGCCAGCCGACCAGGGCGAAGCGGTCGGGTACGTCGGTGGAGAACACCCGGGCCGTGCGCTCGGCGCCTCCGTGCAGCAGGTTCACCGCGAAGCCCCCCTGCCGGAGAGCGGATCCCAGCGTCGAACTGGCGGTGCGCAGGCACACCGCCAGCGTCGGCGGATCGAGACACACGCTGGTCAGCGAGGAACAGGTCATCCCCCGCGGACCGTCGTCCGCCGGCGCGGTGACCACGGTGACCCCGGCCGGGAGCGAACCCATGACCAGGCGGAACGCCTGTTCCGCCGCGAGGAGCGGTGCCGGGGTGCGGGTCACACCGGCCGCCGTCTCGCCCCGGCGGGGGTCTCGTCGCTCCGGTGCAGCTGACGCAAGTACGCGTGGGCGGACGGCAGTTCGGCCACCAGTCGACGCTGTCTGGTCTTCACGTCGGCGAAGGCCCGTTCGGCCGCGGCGACCGAGTCGGGCCGGTAGGACAGGATCGGCAGCGCGGAGCGCGGCCGCACCCCGAGCCCGGCGAACACGGCGTAATAGCTGCCGTTGGTCCAGAAGTTACGGAACTCGGCCTCGAAGTTGCCGTAGTAGGTGCGTTCGTCGGTCGCCGGGGGGTTGACCGGGACCCCGGAGCGGAACATCTCGATCTTCTCCTTGATCTGGTCGGCCAGGGTGAGTTCCTTGGTGGCCCGCCAGAACGGTGTGTCGGTGCGCGGGGACAGCGAGAAGTGCGCCTGAAGGAAGTCCCGGGTGTCGTCGAACATGTCGACGATCTCGCGGTTGAACCGGTCCCGCAGCACTGGGTCGACGTCGCGCTCCGGGAAGTGCTTGACCAGCTGGAACAGCGAGGCGGTGATGAAGTAGATGCCCGTCGACTCCAGCGGCTCGACGAAGCACGAGGACAGCCCGATGCTGACGCAGTTGCCCACCCAGGCCCGGCGGTTGCGGCCGACCCGGAACTTGATGTGGTTGAGCGCGGTCTTCTCGGGGTCCAGGCCCCACAGCGCGCACAGGTCGCGGGCGGCCTCGTCCTTGTCCGCGAACGAGTCGCAGTACACGTAACCGCTGCCGAACCGGCCCAGCATCGGGATCTTCCACGTCCACCCGGCGGGCATCGCGATCGACGAGGTGTAGGGCTCGATCCCGTCCGCCTCGTCGTCGTGCGGGACCTGGGTCGCGACGGCGCTGTTGTTCAGCAGGTGGTCGCTCATGTCGATGAAGGGCTCGTCGAGCTTCTTGTTGATCAGCAGACCGCGCAGGCCACTGCAGTCGACGAACAGGTCGCCCTCGATCACCTCGCCGGACTCCAGCGTGACCGACTCGATGTACCCGCGCGAGTCGGCCCGGGAGTCGGAGACGGTGCCCTCGACGTGCCGCACCCCCTGCTTGACGGTGGCGAAGTCCCGGAGGAAGGCGGCCACCAGGGACGCGTCGAAGTGCCAGGCGTAGTTCGTGCAGCGCGTGCCGTCGAGGAACCGCGGCGAGCGCTTGGCGTCCATCAGCGGCGGTTCGATGAAGCTCGCGTAGTCGAAGGGCTCGCTGGTCGTACCCGCCAGGTCCTTGCGCGTCCAGTAGTGCGACAGCGGCACACCGTCGGGGGAGGGGAGCAGACCGAAGGGATGGTAGAAGTGGTCCGACCGGTTGCCGTCGTGCCGGCTGACCGGTTCACCCGGCCCCGGTGTCCGCCAGTTGATGAACTTGACCGCCATCTTGAAACCGGCGTTGCACTTGCTCATCCACTCCTCTTCCGGCAGGCCGAGGAAGTCGAAGAACGCCCGCTGGAGGTTGGGCACGGTCGCCTCACCGACACCGATGCGCGGAATCGTCGGTGCCTCGACGACAGTGATGGCCGCTCGGCCCGACAGCGCCTTCCCGAGGTACGACGCGGCCATCCAGCCGGCGGTCCCGCCTCCGAGGATGACGATGTTGCGGATGGGCTCCCCCATGGTGACCTCCGTCAGATGGTTGTCCTCGCGGCATCGTCGGCGTCCGCGATTACCCGGTGGTTACGCACGGCCGTGGAGCCGGAGAGGGAGCGCGCTGACTCCCCAGGTGAAGTTGGACGGTGTGAACGACGGCGTGCCGAGCAGTTCCACCCGCTCGACGCGCCCGGCCAGCCGGCCGAACAGGGCGGCGAGTTCGCTGCGCGCCATCCGCGCGCCCAGGCACAGGTGTCTGCCGTGGCCGAACGCCAGGTGGCGGTTGGGGCTCCGGTCGACGAGGAACCGGTCCGGCTCGTGGAAGACCTCCTCGTCCCGGTTGGCGGACGCGTTCCACAGCGTGACCCGTTCCCCGGGCCGCAGCCGCTGCCCGGCGACCTCCGTCGGGCTCAGGACGGTGCGCATCGCGTGCACCCCCGGTGAGGTCCAGCGCAGCGCCTCCTCGACGGCCGGGGCCACCCCCGCGGCGCCCAGGGCGCGCAGCCGGTCCCACTGCTCGGGGAACCGCGCGAAGGCGAGCAGCGCCCCGGCCGTGACGTAGCGGGTGGTCTCGTTGGCGCCGGAGAGCACCCCGTTGCAGTTGAAGATGATCTCCTCGTCGGTCAGCGGGCGGCCGCCGTCGGAGTCCACCCGGCCGTGGGCCGCGACCCAGCTGACGAAGTCGTCGCCCGGCCGCGCCCTGCGCGTCGCGAGGAGATCGGCGAAGTACAGGAAGATCTCACCGTTGGCGTGCCGGCCCGACGCGTCGTCGAACGCCTCTGTGGTGACCGAGCCGATCCAGTCCCAGTCCGCCCGGGGCAGATCCATCAGGGCGCACACCACGTGGTTCGGCAGCCGCTTGGCCACCTCGATGAAGTCCAGCGGCCGGTCGAGGATGTCGTCGGTCACCAGCTCGTCCACCACCTGCCGCACGAGCCTCTCGACCCGGGGCATCCGGGCGGGCCCGAACCACTCCATCAGCGTCCGCTTGACGGCGGTGTGCTGCGGCGGGTCGGAGACGATCAGCATCCGTTGGGCGACCGCCGCCACGGCGGCCACGTCGCTGCCGATGCGCATGCCGAAGCGGGAACCGAAATGGGTGGAGTCCGCGTACACGGCGGTGATGTCACGGTGTTTCGTGAGCACCCAGAACGGCGCCCCGTCGCCCTGGTGCCGGTACACCGGTGCGTGGGCGCGCAGCCAGGCCAGGGTGTCCCAGAAGTCGTCGCGTGCGAAGGGGCCCGGATCGAGCAGGTCGATCACCTGCGGTGCCTGCGAGGTCACGAGGGTTCCTCCTCGACGAGGTCGGACAGGAGGGCGGACAGCCGCCCGAGCAGCGCGAGCGGGTCGTCGCGGCTGACCCGGTGCCCGCCGGTGAAGTCGTGGCGGTGCAGCGGCCCGGTGGTGACCTCGCGCCAGTCGTCGAGCTGCGCGGGGGTGACCGTCCCGTCGGAGAGGGCGCCCCACGCGTACACGGGACAGCGCAGCGGCTCCGCGTCCGGCGGGGTCCGGAACGTCTTCGAGAGCTCCGCGTCACGCCGCAGCACCTCCGCGGCGATCTCCCGCAGTTCGGCGACGAGCTCCGAGGGCAGGGACGAGCCCTCGACACTCGCGGAGGCCAGCTCCTCGACCTCGTCCTCGCGCAGCCCGCCCTGCCGCGACCAGTGGACCGGCGCCCGGCAGACACAGACCACGAGCGCGGCCGGGCCGACCGCACGGGCCACCTCGTACGCGAGCAGTCCGCCGAAACTGTCCCCGAAGACGACCAGTTGCCCGCCGAGGAGCCCGGCGCCCGCCAGTTCCGCGACCACGGTGGCCACCACCTCGGCGATGTCGGACGGCGCCGGCTCGCCCCACCGGTCCTCCCGGCCGGGCAGTTGCACGGCGCACACCGTGGCGCGGGAGCCCAGCCGCTGCTGCCAGTTCTGGAACTGGAGGGCGCCGGCGCCGGCCTGCGGCAGGCAGAGCAGGACGGGCCGGGCCGCCGGCACGTCGTTCGTCCAGGTGCGCAGGTACGTCATGACACCGCCGTGGATTCGTCCAGCCTGGTACGGACGAGATCCGCGCAGCTCCGGATGGTGGGGTTGCCCAGCAGTTCGCGCATCGACAGGGACACCCCGGTCTCCCGGCGCAGCGCCGTGATCATTCCGGCGGCCAGCAGGGAGTGGCCGCCCGAGGCGAAGAAGTCGGCGTCGGCATCGGTCACCGGGTGTTCGAGGACCGAGTTCCAGACCTCCGTCACGGTGCTGAGCAGGGCGTCCGCGACCTGCGGCGCCTGCGGCCCGGCCCCGTCGGCCGCCGCGTGCGCCGAGGCGAGCGCGGCCCGGTCGGTCTTGCCGTTCGGGGTCAGCGGCAGCTTCTCCAGACACCGGATGCGGCTCGGCACCTGGTGCGCGGGGAGCACCGCGGCGAGCCGCTCGCGCAGTTCGCCGTCCCCCGGATATCCCTCGGCGGCCACCACGGAGAGGGCGATGGTCCGGCCGCCCGGAAGCAGGTAGGCAGCGGCCTGCGCCACCCCCGGGCCGACGGCCCGGCGCTCTATCTCGGTGAGCTCCACACGGAACCCGCGCACCTTGACCTGGGTGTCGTCCCGGCCGTGGAACTCCAGCCGGCCGTCGCTCCGGCGCCGGACCAGATCCCCGGTCCCGTAGAGGCGGCCGCGCTCGGGGTCGGTCACGAAGTGCCGTGCCGTCAGCTCGGGTTCGTTCCGGTAGCCGAGGGCGACCCCGGGGCCGCCGATGTACAGCTCGCCCTGCGCCCCGTCGGACACCGGCCGCCCCTCGGGGCCGAGGACATGGACGGTGTAACCGGGGATCGCGGTGCCGATCGTGGCCAGGTCGTCGCCCCGGGCGCTGTCCGCCCAGGTGGCGGCGATGGTGGCCTCGGTCGGACCGTAGACGTTGAGCATCCGGCGACCGGCCCCGTGCCGCTCCGTCAGGTCCGGCGGGCACGCCTCGCCGGCCACCACGATCGCCTCCGCACTGCCCACCCCCGCTCCGCAGACGGCCAGCAGGGACGGTGTCAGGCACACCACCCGGGGGGCGAGGGCCGCGATCGCGGCGGCGGGCCCGTCGGCCGCCGACCGCGCGAGGTCCACGATGCCGAGCGCGTTCCCGAACACCAGGTACAGCAGGGTGCACCAGAGCCAGCCGTCGAAAGCGGGCGACACCGCGTTGATGCCGTTGCCGCCACGCGGCATCCCGAGGGACTCGATCGCGTCGAGGAACGCCTCCAGGTTCGCGAACGAGACATCGACGCCCTTCGGCCGGCCGCTGCTGCCGGACGTGTGGATCACATAGGCGACATCGTCGGGGCGGACCGGCTCCGGCTCCGCCGCGACGCCGGTGGACGCGCCGGGCTCCTCGAACAGGTCCGAGGTCGTCAGCACGGGCACGCCGTTGCCGAGGACCTCGGGAGTCAGCTCGGCCGCGACGATCCACTCGGTGCCGGAGTTGAGGACGACGTCGCTGATGTGTGCCGCCGGATGCCGCTCGTCGATGAGCACCGCCGTCGCCCCGAGCGCCCAGACGGAGAGGAGAGCGGTGACCGCGTGCCGGTCCCGTCCGGTGGCGAGTGCCACCGCGGTGCCGCGCCCGACGCCGTGGGCGCGCAGCACCCGCGACGCCGTCCCGACGGACGCGGCCAGTTCGGTCCAGCTGAGGCCGCCGCCGGACGTGAGCACCGCGGGCTCGCCGGGACGTTCGGCGGTGTGCCGGGCCAGGTGGCCGAGCAGCCGGGAGACGACGGGCGGCGTCGTGGCCGAAGAGGTCGTGGTCACGCTCGGGCCCTTCCTTCCACCGGCCGCGCGCCGCGGGGCCCGGAGACGAACGACCGGCCGCGTCCGGTCAGGACCTGCTGGAGCGCCTGCCGGGTGTCGGCGGACGGTTCGACGCCTATGAGGCGCCGCAGCCGGCGCTCGCACAGCTGGTACCAGCGCAACGCCTGCTCCGGCTGGCCGAGCAGACCCGCGACCCGGATCAGGGCCTGGTAGGTGGGCTCGTGCAGGGCATCGATCTGCAACGTGCGCTGACCGAGGGCGACGACCGTGTCCGCGTCGCCGCGGTCCATCGCGCTCGTGCGCAGCACGTCGAGGGCGCCCAGCGCCAACGACCGGTAGTACTCCCGCGCCTCGGCGATCCAGTCCTCGTCCTGTCCGGCGAGGAAGTCACCGTGGTAAAGGGCGATCGCCCGTTCCAGGCTCTCCGCGGCCTGATCCGGGCGGCCGTGGGAACGGTGCTGCATTCCCTCGTGGACGCGGTCCCGGAACTCCTCGATGTCGCACCAGGCGTCATCGGCGTCGAGCAAGTAACCGCCGTCCCGGTGCAGCAGGCGGATGGGCGACCCGGCCCCCTCCGGCTGCTTGCCGGCACCGAGCGTGCTGCGCGCCCCGCAGCACGCGACCTTCAGCGAACTGGAGGAGGCGCGCCACTCGGCCTCCGGCCAGAGCGCGTCACGTAACTGATCACGGGTCATCACCCGCTTCCGGTGCAGCATCAGGTACTGGAACAGGCTGCGTGACTTTCCGGCCCTCCACCGCTCGACCGGGATCCCGCCCACCGAGGTGGCGAACCGCCCGAAGAAGCACACCGACAGGTATGCGGGCGGGGCGTCCGGCACGTTCGCAAGCATGGGCGTAAGACTCATCCCTCTCACTTCCTTTCGCGGGCGCCCGGCGGATCGCCATGGCCGTTTCCGACCTTACGAGCGGCTGCTGGTGGCGCGAGGGTCGTAGTGGCGGAGATACCACTCTTGCTGGCCGGGTGGTGCTCCCTGGTCGTAGCGAAGTCGAGCGTGAGGGGGGAGCGGTCCGGGCCGAGGGGGGCTTGCCGCGGTTCCCGGGGGTGCCGGAGCATTCGTCACCATGAACGGACTGTCCGCCTCCCCCCGCGTGGACTTCGCGAGCGACAACCACGCGGAGGCTCACCCCGCCGTGCTGGCCGCGATCGTGGCGGCCGCCCGCGGCCCGGCTCCCGCCTACGGCGGTGACCGCTGGACGGCGGCTGCCGAGGCGGGCCTCCGCGACCTGGCCGGACCGGGGTCGGTTCCGCTGCTGGTCTTCAACGGCACGGCCGCCAACGTGCTCGGCCTCTCGGTCCTGCTCGGACCGGGGGACGCGATCATCTGCGCCGAGCACTCCCACGTCGCCGCGGACGAGTGCGGTGCGGTCGAGGCGATGCTGGGCCGGAAGCTCCTGCCGGCCCCGGCACCGGACGGCAAACTCACCCCGGCGGCGATCGAGGCCGTACTGGACCGGTGCACGGACGTACGGACGCCGCGCCCCTCCGTGGTGGCGCTCACGCAGGCCACCGAGCTCGGAACCTGCTACAGCCTGCGGGAGTTGGCGGAGCTGCGGGAACTCTGCGACCGCAGGGGGCTGCGCATCTACCTGGACGGGGCACGGCTCGCCAACGCCGTGGCCCGGCTGGGCTGCGAGGTGGCCGACATCGCCCGCTTCGCCGACGCGTTGAGCCTCGGCTTCACCAAGAACGGGGCACTCGGCGTCGACGCGCTGCTCCTCATGGCCCCCGGCATCGCGGAGCGGGCTCCCTATCTACGCAGGCAGCAGGGGCAGTTGGCGTCCAAGATGCGGTTCCTCGCCGCCCAGGTCGGCGCGCTGCTGGACGGCGGGCTCTGGCTGGACAACGCGCGGCACGCGAACGCCATGTGCGACCACCTCGCGGCGGAGCTGGAGCCGCTGCCCGGACTGCGGCTGACCCAGCGGGTGCAGTCCAACGCGGTCTTCGTCGCGCTGCCACGCGCGGCGACGGACTACGTGCGCGCGCGCTGGGCCCTCGACCTCTTGCCGACCGGGGAGACCCGCCTCATGACGTCTCACGCCACTGCTCCGGCAGATGTGAACGACCTGGTCGAGGAAGTGAGGGCGAGCCTGAAATAGCCGACCGCTCACGGAGGCGGCGCCCCGGCAACAGGCCCGCCGCCTCCGCCCGCCGCGTCGCGTCGACCCGGGAGACCGCGCCGAGTTTGCGGTAGACGTTGGTGAGGTGGCGCTTGACCGTGCTGACGCTGATGAACAGCCGTTGGGCGAGTTCGGCGTTGCTCATGCCTTCGGCGAGGAGGGAGAGCACTTCCAGCTCGCGTTTGGAGATCAGACCGGCCGGCTTCTGCGCGACCCAGTCGTCAACGAAAAGGGACTTCTGCGGGAGATGGATGATGAGTTGATCGGAGTTCATCACCACGCAGTGGATCGCTGTCCTGAGCGCCGGGTAGTCGATCGACTTGTGCAGAAAGCCGGACGCTCCGAGGCCTATCAGCTCGCGGATCTGCGCGCCGTCGTCGTTCATGCTCAGGATGAGGACTTTGGTGTCCGGACTGTTCCTGAAGACGTCGGTCAGCACTTCGTGCGGATCGGGACCGGGCAGCTCGATGTCGAGTATCAAGATGTCCGGCCTCAGTAATCGGCACAGGGTGACCGCTTCGGCCCCCGTCGAGCCCTCGGCCTCGACCGCGAAGGACGGAACTGATGTGAGGAGTGATACGAGACCCGTGCGGAACAGGTGGTAACCGTCCACGACGACAATCCGGATCTGAGCCTGGAGTGTCAGGGCACGAATAGATTGAGTTGCCATGCAGCCTACCCCCCGGTGTCGGCAGCCGAACGGCAGCGTAGTCCCGCCTCCTCCAAGGCGCAACGTTTCTCCAGTTTCGCCCCGACTACCGCACGAACGTGGCCACTTGGTGCCGGAACGGCGAAGCCGCAAGCCGGCGCGGTGCGGCCGTTCAGGGTGGCGCTGCCCATGATCTTTGGCGGGATCCTCCCGTCCTGATGCCGAGCGGCGTCCCGGCCACCGCGGACTGCGGACCCGCTCTGGGGGAGCCCCGCGGTTCTCCGCCGTGGCGGGTGCCGCGGTGGCTGCCGCGCTTCGGTCCGCCCCTCCGTTCGAGCGACGGCACCTACCGGGTCACGCCCTGGGAGTGGCCCTCGGGACGCCCCCGCCTGGCCTTCGACAGCTTCACCACCGCCACGACGAACACTGACGGTGATGGCAGGCGGGCTCATGCGTACCCCCGGCATCGCCCAGTGGCAGAAAGGCCGGGTCGCCAAGACACTGTCCATGGAGCGGCCACCGGCCGTGACATTCGGCCGGCCACCATGAGATCCCGAAAGAACGCATCCGCCAGGGGGGCCTGGAGGTACGTATGCCGCGGCCCCTGTGGACCGGCGCGATCAGCTTCGGGCTGGTCACGATCCCGATCAAGGTCATCAGCGCGACCGAGGACCACGCGATCCACTTCCATCAGATGCACCTGTCGGACATGGGCCGGGTACGGACCCGGAAGGTCTGCGACCTCGACGGCAAGACGCTGTCGCAGGACGAGATCGGCAAGGGGTACGAAGTCGCGAAGGGCGAGACCGTCCCGATCACGGACGAGGAACTCGACCGGATGCCGCTGCCGACCGCCAAGGCGATCGAGATCGTCGCGTTCGTCGGCGCGGACACCATCGACCCGGTCCGGATCGCCGACTCGTACTACCTCGCGGGCGACGGCCAGGTCGCCGCGAAGCCGTACCTCCTGCTCCGCCGGGCCCTGGAGCGCTCCGACAGGGTGGCCGTCGCCAAATTCGCCTGGCACGGCCGCGAGCGCCTCGGCACGCTCCACGTGCGCGAAGAGGCGATCGTGCTGCACGTCATGCACTGGCCCGACGAGATCCGCAGCCCGGAGTCCCTCGCGCCGAAGGAGGTGGAGCTGGACGACAACGAGATCGAGCAGGCGGTCCAGCTCACCGAGACCATGGCCGCCGACGACATCTCCGGCTTCCGGGACCACTACCGCGAGGCCCTGGAGGAGCTCATCGAGGCGAAGTCCGAGGGCAAGGAGGCTCCCGGGCCGGCCGAGGGCGCGGAGCAGGAATCCGGAAAGGTCATGGACCTGATGGCGGCCCTGAACGCCTCCGTCGAGGCCGCGAAGGACAGCCGCGGCAAGGACGACGGCGACGCGACCGTGCACACGATGCGGTCGCGCAAGAAGACCCCGGCGAAGCGGGCCTCGGCGAAGCGAGCCACGGGGAAGCGAGCCACCGCCAAGAAGTCCACCGCCAAGAAGTCCACGGCCGAGGAGACGCGGGCGAAGGGGTCCGCGACGAAGAAGTCCCACGCGAAGAAGGCCGCGGCCGGGGAGACCGCCGCCGAGAAGCGCAGCGCGTCCTGACCGGACAAGGGCCCGGACGGGGGCCCGCCAGAGTCCCCTACGGGCCCGTACGGGCCCGTACAGGCCCGGACAAGGTCCTACGGGGACCCTTCGTCCGTCGCGAGCACGCTCCTGATGCCGTCCCGCACGAAAGCGCGTGCCCGTTCCCCCCGTCGGACGCGCTCCGCATCGCCGATCGGCACGGGAACCGCGTACCGGCGCTCGCGGATGTCGTGGACCAGGTCCTCGGGCGCGCCGAGGTCCAGCAGTTCCGTCAGGGCCTCGCCCTTCGTGATCATCCGCCCGTCGCGCAGCGTGACCGCGGAGCGGGCCAGGACCAGCGGGCCGAGGTCCACCCAGATGTCCTGGAGCCAGAGGTCAGGTCTGGCGGTGGCCGGGAGCCAGTACTCCCTCAGGTTGCGCCGGATGTAGTCCTCCAGCTGTCCCGGGAGGAGCGGCGGGAGCAGTTCTGCGGGCGGCGGGCCGTGCAGGACGAGTCCGCCGTCGAGCAGTTCCCGGCGGGTGACCGGTGTGACCGGGCGCTCCAGGATCGTGGCGTGTGCCCAGGTGGCATGGTCCGCCTCGGCCTCGGCGAGTGATTCCCCGGACATGTACGAGCAGTGCAGCCGGGCCGCGGCCGGCTCCTCGTCCAGCAGCCGCTGGTGAACCTCCGCCAGCCGCTCCCTCCTGGCCGCGTCCGGCGGGCTCTCGACCACGGCGATGAGGTCGAGATCGCTCCGCCCCTCCTGGAAGTCACCGAGCGCGAGTGAGCCGTGCGCCCAGACGGCCACCGTGGGCACGGAATGCCGCACCTCGGTGACGAACCGCTTCAGCACCTGATCCGTTTCGGTCGCTGTCATGGCCAGGATTTTCGCAGAGCGCCCCGCCGTACGCCGGGGAATTCCCGCGTGTTCACGACCCGCTGCCGGAGGGCCTCCGATGCATGAACCCGGCCTGGCACGGCTGGAGTTCGCGTCGTCGTCGAATCGCCGCCCGGGATCGCCATGCCCGGGGTTCATGCCGACGGGGTCAGTGACCGCTCGCGGCGTGGCTCAGGACATTGACGACGCGGCCGTTCGGGTCACGTACGAAGAAGCGGCGCACGCCCCATTCCTCGTCCTGCGGGCCGTACACGATCTCCGCGCCGGCGTGCACCAGCGCCGCGTGCACCGCGTCCACGTCCGTCACCTCCACGCTCATGTCCGGGGTGACCGGTGCCGTCCTGTCGGCGGTCATCACGCTGACCTGGGCGGTGGGTCGGGAGGGAGAGGCGAGGGTCATGATCCAGCCCTGGTTCATGACCTCCTCCAACCCCAGCAGCCCGTAGAACGCGGCATTCGCCCGCATGGCGCCGGCCTCGCCGTCGGGGCCCGAGTCCGCGCGGACGGGGATGTTCGGCACGACGCGGTGGACGGACATCGGCTGCTCCTGTCACGTAACTGACTTCGTGTCACCGACCATACGGGCCGCTCGGACAGCCGTGGATCCGGCCGCACCGGCAGGATCGTGCGGCCCATTCCCGACCATGCGGTCTGCTTTCGGCCGCCAAGCGACCGGTTCAGAAGGTCAGTTGGGGCTGCCGACCTGGCTGGGTACGGTTTCGAGGGAGCGGAGCAGACGCTCACCGCGATCTTCGGCCATATCCAGAGTGGCCAGAACGGCCGGCGTCGAGATGCTCGGCAGAACGTAGTGGAGCAGGACCGAGATGCGCCGGCCGAGGTCCTCGCGGTTGGAGAGGACCTGGGACATCACCTGGATCCCCGAGAAGGATCCGGCCAGCATCTCCGCGGTCTCGCCCGGGTCGACGTGCGGCAGCAGCTCACCCTGGCCCTTCGCGGCCCGCAGCAGGTGCTCCAGCCGGTCTATCCAGGCGCGGAACGGTGTGCCACGGTCGAGGCCCTCCACGGCCTGGTCCATGGCCAGGCCGACGCTGGCCCGTACCAGCGGCTCGTGGCGCAGGCGGTAGGAGAGAATCATCCCCTGGTCCACCAGTTCCTGGAGCTTGGTCAGCTGAGGAGGCAACGGGTCGCTGTGCAGCTGTATGTCCATCACCCCGAGCGCGAGATCCTCCTTCGAGGCGAAGTGGAAGTACAGCGCGCCCTTGGTCACCCCCGCCCGCGCCAGGATCTCGCTGATGGTGGCGCTGCTGTAGCCGCGCTCGTCGAACACCTCGGCGGCCGCCACCAGGATCGACCGGCGGGTCTGGATCGCGCGCGCCTGTTGTGCCATCAGCTTCTCTCTAGTGGTGGCGGGGTCGGTGCCACATGGGGTTGGCTGGAAAGTAAAACCGGGCTGTCAGTATCTTACTGCGGGGCGGCTCGGCTCTATGACTCGGATCCTCCTGGGGGAACTTCATGGTTCAGATCACCTCACGCAGCGCTTCGGTGTCGGTCGAGGATGTCGGAGCCGAGGGGAACACCGGACACGCCGAGACGTCCTGCGGAGCCCCCGGCTCCGCCACCGCCGCCGGAATGGAGCAACCGGTGCGAAGAGGGAGCTCGCCGGAGCACCTGAGACAGCTGGTCCACCGGCCCGACGCGCAGGACGTGTTCCCCACCGGACTGACCCGGCTGACCGACTCCCAGTTCTCGGTCTCGGCCCACTGGCCCCGGTCCCACCGCTTCTTCGCCCCGGTCGCGGGCCGCCACCAGGACCCCCTGCTGATCGCGGAGACCATGCGGCAGACCACCATGCTGATCGCACACGCCGAGTTCGGCGTACCCCTCGGAGACGCCTTCGTGATGTGGGAACTGCGGTACTTCTCCGAGGCCGAGCGCCTCGTTCTGGGCGAGGACCCCTGGGACATCACGGTGGACGTGTCCTGCTCCCGGATACAGCGCCGCGGCCGGAGCCTCGGCTCCATGCAGCTGGAACTCCTCCTGCACCGCCGCGGCACCGTGCTGGCCTCCGGCGGCGGGCGGATCAGCTGCACCTCGGCCAGGGCCTACCAGCGGGTACGCGGTCACCACAGCGCGACGCCCGACGCGCGCATACCCCTCCTGCCCGCCGTCGCACCGCGCACGGTGGGCAGGACCTCCGAGCAGGACGTCGTCCTCGCGCCCGCGGCGGCCCCCGGCACCTGGGAGCTGCGGCTCGACACCGGCCATCCGACCCTGTTCAGCCACGCCAACGACCACGTACCGGGCATTCTCCTGCTGGAGGCCGCCCGGCAGGCCGCTCAGGCGGCCTCTCCCGGCCGCACCTTCCTCCCGACATCGATACAGGCCGACTTCCTCCAGTACGTGGAACTCGACCGGCCCTGCTGGATCGAGGCCCTGCCCGTCCCCGCCGACGGCACCTTGCCGGCCGGGGTACGCATACGGGCCGTCCAGGACGACGAACCCGCCTTCACCTGCACTCTCCGCACGCCGGATCTCCGCCAGACCGGCCTCAGCGACGCCCGGAGCCGCCGCTCATGACCACGCGCATCCTCATCACCGGCGCGGCCGGATTCGTCGGCAGCCGGGTGGCCGCCGCCGCCCGCGCCACACCCGGTGTCAGCCTCCGGCTGATGACCCACCGCACCGAGCTCGACGCCTCGGCCGCGACCGCCGCCGGCGTCGAGACGGTGTACGGGGACCTCGCCGACCCCGGGACGCTGCGCGGCGTCTGCGAGGGCGTCGACGCCGTGATCCACTGCGCGTCGCACATCGGCTCAGGCGAACGGACCGCCCGGACCGTCAACGACCACGGCACCCGGGCCCTGGTCGACGAGGCCGTACGCGGCGACGTCGGCCGGATCGTCCAGCTGAGCACCGCGTCCGTCTACGGCCGGGGCCCCTTCACGGGGCTGCTCCCCGGTACGGCCGAACCGGCCCCCGCCTCGGCCACCAGCCTGACCCGGGCAGCCGCCGAACAGCACGTCCTCGAAGCCGGGGGAGCCGTCCTGCGCCCGCACATCGTCCACGGGGAAGGGGACCGGTGGGCGATCCCCGGACTGGTCGCCCTGCTGCGGTACCTGTCGGCCGGGCCGGCCGGCTGCGACGCCCGCCACTCGATGATCGACGTGGGGACGCTGGGCCGGGCGCTGCTCGGGGCGGCGCTCGCCCCGAAGCGCCCGGCCGGCGTCTACCACGTGAACCATCCGGAGCCGGTGACGTGTTCTGAGCTGCTGTCCGCGGTCCTCACCGAGCTGGAGCTGCCGTGGGCGGGGACGGAGATCGCACTGGACGAGGCCCGCGCCCGGCTGGTCGGTGTCCCGTACGCCAAGCACCATTTCGAGATGCTCACCGTGGACCACTGGTTCGCCGACGAGCGGGTCTGGGGGGACTTCGGCTGCGAACCGGGTCCGGACTTCCGTACGTCCTTCGCCGGGCACGCCCCCTGGTACCGGAAGTTCCTCAGCCGCTGATCCGGGTGCCCGTCCCGCTCACCCGTACCCGGGCGTCGCCCGCCCGCAGGGTGACGGTGAGCGTGCCGGGCCTGCCCATGTCCTCGCCCTGGTGCAGGGTCAGCCCGGCGGTGTCCGGGACCAGGGAGAGGGCGCGCAGGTACGCGCCGAAGGCGGCGGCCGCCGCGCCCGTCGCCGGGTCCTCGACCACACCGCCGACCGGGAACGGGTCGCGGACGTGGAAGACGGTGTCCGACGCGCGCCACACCAGTTGCAGCGTGGTCAGGTCCAGCCGGTGCATGAGTGCTTCCAGGCGCGCGAAGTCGTAGTCGAGCGCGGCCAGCCGCTCACGGGTCGCGGCGGCCAGCACCAGGTGCCGGGCACCGGCGTAGGCGATACGGGGCGGCAGGGCCGGGTCGAGATCGGTGGCCGGCCAGTCCAGGGCGGCCAGCGCCTCCGTCAGATCGTCCGGGGCGATGTCCGTGACGTGCGGTTCCACGCTGGTGAGGGTGGCCCGCAGCTCGGCGCCCGCGCGGACGACGGTGACCGGCACCGGTCCGGCGGCGGTGGTGAACTCCAGGTCGCCGGGGCCGTCTCGTTCGGCGAGGGCCAGGGCCGTCGCGACGGTGGCGTGCCCGCAGAAGGGGACCTCGGCCTTCGGGCTGAAGTAGCGGATCGCGTAGCCGCGTGCGCCCGGCGCCGCCGCCTCGGTCCGCCCGGTCAGGAAGGCCGACTCGCTGTACCCCAGCTCCGCCGCCACGGCGAGCATCGCGGTCGCGTCCAGACCGGAGGCGTCCAGTACGACACCGGCCGGATTACCGCCCTCCGGGTCGGCGGAGAAGGCGGTGTAGCGCAGGATCCCGGGCCGGGCGAACTCGTTCATGTGCCGCACAACCGTGCCGCGGTCCGGGACATTCCCGCAGGTCCCGGACCGCGACGGCCGGTCAGTGGCAGTTCTTGGTGCCCTTGCCCGACTTCGTCCAGGAGCAGGAGTCCAGCAGCTTGCCGTTCGGCTTGATCAGCCGCGCCTTGTCACCGGTGTTGTTCCAGACGTACGAACCGCGGTTCCAGTACACATGGCCGGAGCTGACCTTGCCCGTGCCGGTGTGGACCTTCACGGTCTTGCCCGCGCTGACGTTGTAGCTGCCGAAGGTGAAGGTGTAGCCGGTGTTGTCCTTGAGCTTGTAGCCCTTGAGCTGCACCTTCGCCTTGGTGTTGTTGTGGATCTCGACCCACTCGGCGTTGAGCGAGGCATTGGAGCGGGTGTCCTTGCCGGGGCTGTCGTACTGGATCTTGCCGAGGTGCACTCCGCCCTGGTGCGAGGCGGCCGAGGCCGGTGCCCCGACGAGCAGCGAACCGGCGAGGGCGGTGGTTGCGGCCAGGGCGAGAGGCACCGCCGTGCGTATGCGCATGCTGTGTTCCTTATATGGAGTTCCGGTGAAGAGCAGTGAGCATAAGGGCAGCACGCGCTTGCCGGACCGGCCGGGGTGCCCTTCCGGCAGACGTTGGCCGTTCCGATGTGATGTCTGATCAGTTCTGTCTGTCTACAGATCGATTCCGACCGGATTCCCGGCGCTTCTTGTCAGCCTCGGCCCACGTACGGCATGGCCGTCGCGAGCACCGTGGCGAACTGGACGTTCGCCTCCAGCGGCAGCTCCGCCATGTGGACCACGGTCCTCGCGACGTCCGCGGCCGCCATCACCGGCTCCACGGCCAGCTCGCCGTTGGCCTGGAGGATCCCGGTCCGCATCCGCTCCGTCATCTCGGTCGCCGCGTTGCCGATGTCGATCTGCCCGCAGGCGATCCGGTACGGGCGCCCGTCCAGCGACAGCGACTTCGTCAGGCCGGTCAGCGCGTGCTTGGTCGCGGTGTAGGCGACCGAGTGCGGGCGGGGCGCGTGCGCGGAGACCGAGCCGTTGTTGATGATCCGGCCGCCCTGCGGGTCCTGCTCCTTCATCCGGCGGAACGCCGCCTGCGCGCACAGGAACGCCCCCGTCAGGTTCACGTCGACCACCGTGCGCCAGTCGTCGTACGCGAGGTCCTCGACCGGCACGCCGCCCGGACCGAAGGTGCCCGCGTTGTTGAAGAGGAGGTCGAGGCGGCCGAAGGACTCGCGCACCGAGGAGAAGAGCGCGTCCACCTCCCCGGGGCGCGAGACGTCGGTGGGGACGGTGATCACCCGGGCGTGCTCCCCGGCCAGCGCGGCGGTTTCGGCGAGCGGTTCGGGGCGGCGGCCCGCCAGCGCCACCGACCAGCCGGCGCCGGTCAGGGCGAGAGCCACCGCACGGCCGATCCCGGAGCCCGCGCCCGTGACCACAGCCGTCTTCGTCGCGGAGTTCAACAGATTGTTGCTCATGGTGCGGCAGCGTACGCCCAGGGGTCCGGCGGGGCGAGGAGCGCCGGCCGTCCAACCCGCCGGCCCTCCCAAAAGGTGCCTCCGGGTGGCGGGTTCGCACTCCCGAGGGTGATTCCGGCACCGGGTTCCGGCGATTCCCGGGCCATCCGGCCCAGAGGTAATGATCATGGTCCTGGCCGCATATGCGGAGTTTGCCCCTGGGGACCCATTCCTGTCGTACTCCTCATCCCGGCGATGCCCGCGCGACGCGAGCACGACAACCGCCGGATGTGCTGGACCGGTGGACTTCCCCTCACCACACCAGTCAGGGGAGGGACAGATGACGCACTCATCGCACCAGCAGGAGCAGGAGCTGCGCGACGCCGCCCGGCACACGGGCCGCCGCCGCTTTCTCACCGTCACCGGTGCCGCCGCCGCGCTCGCCTTCTCGGTCGGCCTGCCGGCCGCGGGAGCAGCGGCCGCCGCCGAGCTGGACACCCGGCGGATCGGCGAGGACCCGTTCACCCTCGGCGTCGCCTCCGGCGACCCGCTGCCCGACTCCGTCCTGCTGTGGACGAGGCTCGCGCCCCGCCCGTACGAGCCCGACAGCGGACTGCCCCGTGCCCGCGTCGAGGTGCTCTGGGAGCTGGCCCGCGACGAGCGCTTCACCCGGGTCGTCCGGCGCGGCTCCGCCACCGCCCACCCGGAGTTCCACCACAGCGTCCACGTGGAGGTCAAGGGGCTGGACGCCGGCCGCGTCCTCTACTACCGCTTCCGCGCCGGCAAGTGGACCAGCCCCGTGGGCCGGACCCGTACCGCCCCCGCCAACGGGGCTCGCAACAGCCGACTGCGGCTGGCCGCCGTGTCCTGCCAGGCCTACCACGACGGCTACTTCACCGCCTACAAGCACCTCGCCCAGGAGGACGTCGACGTCGTCTTCCACCTCGGCGACTACCTCTACGAGTACGCCGTGAGCGCGACCGGCGGGTCCCGCAACTACACCGACCGCACCCTGCCCGCCCTCTTCAACCGGGAGACGGCCACGCTGGAGGACTACCGGCTGCGGTACGCCCTCTACAAGTCCGACCCCGACCTGCGCGCCGCCCACGCCGCGCACCCCTTCGTCGTCACCTGGGACGACCACGAGACCGAGAACAACTACGCGGGGGACACCCCCGAGAACGACGTGCCGCCGGAGGAGTTCCTGATCCGCCGGGCCGCCGCCTACCGCGCGTACTGGGAGAACCAGCCGCTGCGCGCCCCGCAGCGGCCGACCGGCCCGGACATGAGGCTCTACCGGCGCCTGCAGTTCGGCCGGCTCGCCCAGTTCGACATCCTCGACACCCGCCAGTACCGCAGCGACCAGGCGTACGGCGACGGCTGGCAGACTCCCGGACCCGAGTCCGAGGACCCCGCGCGCACCCTGACCGGCGCCGCCCAGGAGCGCTGGCTGATCGACGGCTGGCGCCACTCGCGGGCCACCTGGAACGTCGTGCCGCAGCAGGTCACCTTCGCCCAGCGCCGCGACGTACCGACCGACGCCTTCAAGCTCTCGATGGACTCCTGGGACGGCTACCCGGCGTCCCGCGACCGGATCCTGAAGGGTGCGGAGGCCGCCGGGGTGGCCAACCTGATGGTGCTGACCGGCGACGTCCACGTCGGCTACGCCTTCGACCTGAAGCGGGACTTCGACGACCCCTCGTCCCGCACCGTCGGCACCGAGATCGTCGCCACGTCCGTCACCAGCGGCAAGGACGGCTCGGAGAAGCCGGCCAACTGGAACAACCTGATGCGGGCCAACCCGCACCTGAAGTTCTACAACGGGCGCCGCGGGTACGCCGTCATCACCCTCCAGGAGCGGCAGGCGCGGGCCGACTACCGCACGGTGGCCGCCGTCACCACGCCCGGCTCCCCCGTCACGACGGCCGCCTCCCTCGTCACGGAGGTGGGCAACCAGGGCCTCACCCCGGCGTAGGGCCGGCAGCGCCCCGGGTCAGTACACCTGGAGCGCGTCCACCGGGTAGCGGACGCCGATGCGGTCACGTACCGCGTCGAGCGTCCGCATCACGGCGAGTGAGCCGTCCAGCGGTACCAGCGGGGACTCCGTCTCGCCCGCCCGGACCGCCCGCATCACCTCCGCCGCCTCGAACTGCATCCCCGACAGGCCCTGCGGACCCGGCCCGGAGGTGATCTCCTCGGGCTCGCCGCCCGCCCGGTGCAGCACGAAGCTCCGCGGATAGAAGAAGCTGTCCGGGAAGTCGATCCGCCCGGCCGTCCCGATGACCGTGGCGGCCGTCGGGTGGTGCCCGACGATCGAGCAGGCGAGCAGCGCGGTGGCGCCCGAGTCCCAGCCCAGCAGCATCCCGGTGTTCAGGTCGACGCCCTCCGGGGACAGCAGCGCGTCCGCCCGCACCCGGTCCGGCTCACCCAGCAGCAGATGCGCGAACGACACCGGGTAGACCCCGAGGTCAAGCAGCGCACCGCCGCCCAGCGCGGGATCGCGCAGCCGGTGCTCGGCGCCGAAGTCACCGGCGAAGCCGAAGTCGGCCTGCACGGTACGGATCTCGCCGATCGCCCCGTCCCGCACCAGCTCGGTCATCCGCCGGATGACCGGGTTGCAGTACGTCCACATCGCCTCCATCAGGAAGAGGCCGCGGTCCCGGGCGAGCTTCACCAGCTCCCGCGCCTCACGCTCGTTGAGCGTGAACGCCTTCTCGCACAGCACGTGCTTTCCGGCTTCCAGCGCGAGCGCGGCCGCCTCCCGGTGCGCCGAGTGCGGCGTGGCCACGTACACCACGTCGACCTCGTCGTCGGCCACGAGCTCGGCCCAGCTGCCGTACGCCCTCGGTATCCCGAACCGCTCGGCGAAGGCCTTGGCCGAGGCATCCGTACGGGAGGCGACGGCCACCACCTCCGCATCGGGCATCGCCAGCAGGTCAGCGGTGAAAGTCGCCGCGATGCCACCGGTCGCCAGCACGCCCCAACGGACAGTTTTGCTCATGCATGCTCCCAAAAAGGTATCGACCATTCCGGCTGAGCTGAGAGCATAGAGGCGGATTCAACAACAATGGAGATGAGAATGCCGGAGAGCGGCGTCAGCCGGGCCCAGCGAGCACACATAACCGACACCGGCGCCGGGACCGGAATTCCCGCCGGGCCCGTCACCTCTCCACCCCGGCCGGCCGCCACGGCGGCGGCCCGGCGCACCGGACTTCTCGTCACCCTGGTCCTCGGCGGCCTGACCGCGCTGCCGCCGCTGTCCATGGACATGTACCTCCCGGCGCTGCCCGCCGTCACCGACGCACTGCACGCCCCCGCGTCGACCGTCCAGCTCACCCTCACCGCCTGCCTCACCGGCATGGCGCTCGGCCAGGTCGTCGTCGGACCGATGAGCGACCGCTGGGGCAGGCGCCGTCCGCTGCTCCTCGGCATGGTCGTCTACGTCCTCGCCACCGCGATCTGCGTCTTCGCCCCGACCGTCGAACTCCTCATCGGCTTCCGGCTGCTCCAGGGCCTCGCGGGCGCGGCCGGCATCGTCATCGCCCGTGCGGTGGTGCGTGACATGTACGACGGCATGGAGATGGCGAGGTTCTTCTCCACCCTGATGCTGATCTCCGGCGTCGCACCGGTCATCGCCCCCGTCATCGGCGGACAGGTCCTGCGGATCACCGACTGGCGGGGCATCTTCGCCGTCCTCACCGTGGTCGGCATCCTGCTCACCCTGGTCGTCTGGAAGTGGCTCCAGGAGACCCTGCCGGCCGAGGAACGCCACACCGGCGGCATCGGCGACGCGCTGCGCACCATGCGCGGACTGCTCGCCGACCGCGTCTTCAGCGGCTACATGATCGCGGGCAGCCTCGCCTTCGCCGCGCTCTTCGCCTACGTGAGCGCCTCGCCGTTCGTCGTGCAGGAGATCTACGGCGCCTCGCCGCAGACCTTCAGCCTGCTCTTCGGCATCAACTCGGTCGGCCTGATCGCCGTGGGCCAGATCAACGGCAAGATCCTCGTCGGCCGGATCAGCCTCGACAAGGCACTCGGCTTCGGGCTCTCCGTCATCGTGCTGGCCGCGACGGCGCTGCTGCTGATGACGTCAGGTGTCTTCGGCGACGTCGGACTCGTACCGGTGGCGACCGGGCTCTTCGTCCTGATGTCCGCGATGGGACTCGCGATGCCGAACACCAACGCGCAGGCCCTGATGCGCACCAAGCACGCCGCCGGCTCCGCCTCCGCGCTGCTCGGCACCTCGTCGTTCCTGATCGGTGCCATCGCCTCGCCGCTCGTCGGGATCGCGGGGGAGGCGACGGCCATACCGATGGCCGTCGTGCAGCTCGTGTGCGCGGTGGGCGCGATGGCGTGCTTCCTGGGGCTGTGCCGGCCCTGGCAGCAGGTGGCCGCGAGGCCGTGACGGGGCAGCGGGCGGCCGGAGCGCGTGAGGCGCACGGCCGTCAGTCCTCCGGGACCGACTTCGTCCGCGGGTAGCCGATCAGGTGCAGCCGGTCCTTCTCGTCCGTCCAGCGGAACAGGCCGACCCCCTCCGTGCCCTCCGCGGAGGGCACCCGCACGTTCGAGGACAGCGGGTCCGTGGTGCCGGAGGTGACCTCGACCTTGACCGGGTATCCGCCGCCGGCCAGCACGTCCGCCGCGTTGCGCACGCTCGTCGCCCCGTACGCCGTGCCGTCGTCGGTCACCGACGCCAGCGTCAGCGCCTTCGCGCCCGCGCCGTCCTCGAAGCAGTAGCCCTTCCTGGCGCTCAGGTCGAACGCGAGGTTCCCGGCCACCAGATAGCCGCCCGAGGGCGCGACGACGGCCTGCGGGTACTGGCCCGGTTCTATCGCGGGTTTGTGGCACGCCACCGAGACCAGGGGCTTGCCCGACTCCGCGTCGTGCACCGTCCACAGATCATGGGTCGCGGCGTTCTTCGACTTCTTGTCGGGCTTCCACTTCGCGAGCACCATGCCGGGGGCCACGGACGTCGGGATGCCGCTCTGCCGGTCGGTGCCCTTGGGCGCGACGTTCCGGCTGAACCAGCCGCCCTGCACCCAGAACTCCCGCGCACCGCTCACCAGCAGGCCCTTCGAGGTCAGCCCGCGCACCTCGGTGAGCTGCTTGCAGGACGGGCAGTCCTTCGGGTACTTCAGTGACCCGGCGGGGACCTTGCTGATCCGGCCGGTCTTCGGGGACACCACCACGCTGTTGCTCCGGCCGTCGCTGATCACGATGCCGGGGCCGGTGGCGGTGACGGTCGGAACCGTGTTCCACGGCACCTCGACGCGCTGCCGGGAGCCGTCCTCCACGCTGTACACGTCGAGCGAGACGATCGTGGCGGGCGGGGTCAGCGCGTTCTCGCCGATCTTCCCGTACGACCAGGTCACGAAGTACTCGTGGTCGTCCGCGGTGACCGTGAGCAGCTTCGGGAAGTGGTTCGCGGCCGGCGGCCGCCACGCCTCACCGCTCCAGCCGGCCCGCCCGGTGTCCGAGTCGATGGTCCGCAGCCGGAACTGGTACCCGGCGGCCCGCACCAGGTACGCCAGCCGCCCCGTCGTCCGGGAGACCGCGTAGTCGGGCGAGGTGCCGACGAGCTCCCAGCCACGCTGTGTCGTGTACGCGGACGGGACGGGCAGCCGCGTCGCGGGACCGGTGCTCTTCCTCACCGGCTCCTTCGCCTTGCCGTCATCCTTGCCGCCACCGCAGGTGGCCAGCAGGAGCAGCAGAGCGAGCACCAGCACTCCGGCGACCAGCGTCAGGCGCACGATCTTCTGTCTCATGGTCCCCCCGATGCGCAATCCCCGACGTCGCGCCGGTCAGCGTAGCAACTGGCCGGTGACGGTCCGAAGTTCGGTTCCGCGGACGTTCCGTCCCCGTCCCGCACGGAGTGAGGGGCCGGTGGAGCCCGGCCCGGCTCCGCCTACACTTCGTCGGTGAACGTCACCCTCCCCACCGCGGACTCCCTGCGTGCGGCACTGGCCGGACTCCTCGACGGGCTGCCGCCCAAGCAGGCGGTCCAGGCCGTCGACCGGCTCATCGCCAGCTACCGGGGGACCACCCCCACCGACGCCCCGCTGCTCCGCGACCGCTCGGACGTCGCCGCGTACGCCGCGTACCGGATGCCCGCCACCTTCGAGGCGGCACGGTCCGCCCTCCACGCCCTGCGCGAGGCCGCCCCCGACTGGGTGCCCGCCACCCACACCGACGTCGGCGGCGGCACCGGATCGGCGAGCTGGGCGGTCGCCGGGGCCTGGGAAGGGCCCCGGACCACCGTCCTGGACTGGGCCGAACCCGCCCTCGCGCTCGGCCGCGAACTGGCCGCCGCCTCCGGCGTCCCCGCGCTGGACTCCGTCCAGTGGCAGCGGGCCCGCATCGGCGAGGACCTCGATCTCGCCGCCACGGACCTGGTGACCGTCTCCTACGTGCTCAACGAGCTGACGCCGCAGGCCCGCACCGCACTCGTCGACGCCGCGGGCCGGGCGGCACAGGCCGTGGTGATCGTCGAGCCCGGCACCCCCGACGGCTACGCCCGCGTCATCGAGGCCAGGGACCGGCTGATCACCGCCGGGTTCACCGTCGCCGCGCCCTGCCCGCACAGCGACGCCTGCCCCATCGAGCCGGGCACGGACTGGTGCCACTTCTCGGCCCGGGTGAGCCGCTCCTCGCTGCACCGCAAGGTGAAGGGCGGCTCACTGCCGTACGAGGACGAGAAGTTCAGCTACGTCGCGGCCACCCGCTTCACCCCGTCGCCCGTGGACGCCCGGGTCATCCGCAGACCGCAGATCCGCAAGGGCCAGGTGCTGCTGGAGCTGTGCACCCGCGACGAGGCCCTCCAGCGGGCCACGGTCACCAAGCGGCACGGCGGGCTGTACCGGGCCGCCCGGGACACCGACTGGGGCGACGCCTGGCCGCCCCCGGAGCAGGCCGGCTAGCCGCGGAGCTCCTGGGTGCAGCACTTCACGCTGCCGCCGCCCTTGAGCAGCTCGCTCAGGTCCATCGGCACCGGCTCGAGGCCGCGCGCCCGCAGCGGGTCGAACAGGCCCGTCGCCGCCTGCGGCAGCAGCACATGGCGCCCGTCACTCACCGCGTTCAGCCCGAGCGCGGCGGCGTCCGCCTCCTGAGCGATCAGCGCGTCGGGGAAGAGCCGGGCCAGTACCGCCCGGCTGCCCGGTGAGAAGGCGGCCGGGTAGTACATGATCTCGTCGGCCGCCTCGTCGAGCACGCTCAGTGCCGTGTCCAGGTGGTAGTAGCGCGGATCGACCAGGTCCAGGCCGATCACCGGCCGCCCGAAGAACTCCTGGGCCTCGTCGTGCGAGAGCGGACTCGACCGGAAGCCGCGCCCGGCCAGCAGATACGAGGAGGTCACCGCGAAGTCGCCCTCGCCCTCGTTGACATGGGCGGGCTCATGGATCTCGGTGAACCCGTTGTCGCGGAACCAGTCGCGGTGGGCGGCCGCCTCGGCGAACCGCTCCTGATACGCGAACCGGGCGCCCAGCACCCGGCCGTCGACCACGGTGGCCCCGTTGGCGGCGAAGACCATGTCGGGCAGCTCGGGGTGGGGGGTGAGCAGGTCGACGGTGTGGCCCAGCGCACGGTAGCGGTCGCGCAGGTCCTCCCACTGGGTCTGCGCCAGGGGGAGGTCCACGGGCTTGGTGGGGTCCATCCACGGATTGATGGAATACGTCACCCTGAAGTGGGCCGGGGCGCACATCAGGTAGCGGCGGGGTGTGGCTTCACGAGGCAACGAGGGCTCCTCACGAATCGTCGCGGCGGCATTGGTGGCCGCTGCGGCCGGTGCGTCGCACGGGTGTGTGCGTGAGCCCATGGTGCGCCGTCCGGGGCCCGTCGCGCAGTGAACCGATCGGGTGGTTCCCGCGGAGTACCGGGACGAAGGGCTCCCGCCGCCCACCCACGCGTCCACGGACGCCGTCGTCGGCCACGCCCCGCACCGCGCCCCGCCCTCAGCCCCGCACGGGCGCGCGACGCCCTGAATCACATCCGTCATTTCCCGACAAGGGATGTGATAGGGCTCACCTCGTGCCGCCGATCTCCGCACCCCGCTTCGGGACTCTGGCCACCCGAGGCGCAGGATGGTGGGACGATGGACAGGGGCAACGCTGAGGTAAGGGGATAGATGGGCGCCGATTTCGGCCGTAGTCGCGGCTCAGAGAGCAAGTTTTCCCACTGGCTGCGCCGACGACCCAAAGCGCAGCAGAGCGAGGTCGACGACACCGCACGGGAGGCACTGCTCCTGGCTGTCGCAGAGGCCGGAATGCCGATCGCACCCGCGGCCCATCCGGTGGGCTACCGATGTTCGTGCGAACGCATGGGCTGCCCCACCCCCGCCCGGCATCCGATCTCCTTCGCCTGGCAGACGCAGTCCACCACCGACCTCCCCCAGATCGAGCGCTGGGCCCGCAGCCAGCCGCAGGCCAACTTCATCACGGCCACCGGCATGATCCACGACGTCCTCGACGTCCCGCTGTCGGCGGGGGCGCAGGCGCTCGAACGGCTGCTCGCCGCCGGTATCGAGGTGGGCCCGGTGGCCACCTCCGGCGACGACCGGATGCTCTTCTTCACCGCGACGCGGGGTACGCCGGAGGACGAGGACGAGTGGTGGCCGTGCGAGCTGGACTGCCACCCCGAGACGATGGACGAGCACCCCGGTCTGCGGTGGCACTGCCGCGGCAGCTACGTCCTGCTGCCGCCCGCGCGGCTTCCGGGCGAGCTGGACGTGCGGTGGCTGCGGGGTCCGGAGAACCCGCTGCCGGATCCGCTGACGCTGCTGGAGACGCTGACGGACGCGTGTGCGCGGTTCGTGGGGTCCGCGGAGCAGAGTGATGTCGACCACGAGTCGGTGGCCTGGCCGCTGAGCCGGTAGGCGGTGGCCTGGGCGTGACCGGGTGACCGGGTGCCGCGTTCGTCCGACGGCCGGTTTCGTCCTCAAACGCCGGACGGGCTGAAAGATGCCCTCAATCGCCGGGCGGGCTTGGTTGTGCCGGGGGCGGATGAGAAATGGCCGGGCTCGGTTCTGGGTGGGGGTTACGAGCCCTTGGCCGAGGTCAGGCCCGGGAGGCGGTTCAGCAGGGTGACCTTGCCCGTGCCGGCGCCCTTCTTCGGGACGTACACCAGCTGGCTGGAGATTCGCTCCTTCGTGAGGGTGCTCCTCACCTCGCCGGAGAGCAGCGCGCGCACGTCCGGGGTGACCGCCGGACGCAGCCCCTTCGCCGCGGTCTGGCGCTCGAAGTGCTTGCTGCTGAAGAAGACCAGCGCCCCGCCGTCCGCCGTCTCCAGGCCGAGCGGGCCGAACGCGCCGCTGTCCAGCGGCTGGTCGATGTACTGGTACGAGAACCCCGCCCGCCGGGTGTTCTGGCGGGCGGTGCGCCACACCGAGGTGGACGGCCCGGGGGTGAACACGTCAGGCGTCCCCTTCTGGAGGTAGCCCGTGTACTGCTCGCTCAACTCCTCCGGGGACACCACAAGGCCGGTGCTGTCCGCCGGTACCGGCCTGGCCCGGCCGTCGCCGTCCTTCGCGAAGCGCGGCAGCCGCGACGGGGCGACGACCGACAGGTAGACGGCCTTCCACCCGGCTCCGGGACCGGACTTGACGAAGACGAGCAGCCAGCGGGTGTCCTGCTTGCCGCTGTCCTGATCCCGGTTGGAGTCGGTGTCCGCGAGGAACCACCGAGGCCAGCCGGCCTTCTTGGGGATGACGTAGGTCGCGTCGGTCAGCTCCAGCGACCGGTGGTTCGCGTTGCCGTTCGGGCTGTTCTTCCGCCGGGCCGTCAGACCTGCCTGGTTGATCGCCCCGAGCGAGCCGCCGACTTGGTCCTCGTCCAGCGCCGGATCGTAGGCCTTGTCCGCCGCGTTGTACGCGGTGGTGAAGTCCTTCAGCGCCTGCGCGGCCTCAGCTCTCGTCGCCGCCGGCACGACTTCCAGCTCGCCGTGCACCGTCACGCACCCGCTCGCCGTCATGCTCAGCGCCGTCGCCACCACGAGCCCCGTCGCCGCCCGAACCGGCCTCAGACTTCTCATCCGTTGCTTTCTGCGCCTTCTGATCCGTCGCCCCCACTGACCGTGCGAACCCTACCGGGGCGAGGAACAGTGCGAGCGTGGGGATCAGATACAGCGCCCACACCGTGATCTGAAGGACCGTCGGATCGGGCTGGAAGTTGAAGGTGCCCTTCAGCAGCGTGCCGTACCAGCTGTCCGGCGGAATCGCGGAGCTGATGTCGAACGCCCGATTCTGGAGACCGCCGAGGAACTCGGCCTCCTGGAGGTCGTGCACACCGTAGGCGAGCACACCCGCCGCGACGACCACCAGCATCCCGCCGGTCCAGGTGAAGAACTTCGCCAGGTTGATCTTCAGCGCACCGCGGTAGAACAGCCAGCCCAGCACCACCGCGGCGGCGATGCCCAGCACCGCGCCGATCATCGGATGCCAGCCGTCGTCCGCCGCGTGCACCGCACGCCACACGAACAGCGAGGTCTCCAGGCCCTCCCGGCCCACCGCGAGGAGCGCCGTGGCGACGAGTGCGCCGGTACCCATCGCGAGCGCCGCGTCGAGCTTGCCGTGCAGCTCCGCCTTCAGGTGCCGGGCGGTGCGCCGCATCCAGAAGACCATCCAGGTGACCAGGCCGACCGAGAGGATCGACAGCGAACCGCCCAGCGCCTCCTGCGCCTTGAACGTCATCTCCTGGGAGCCGAACTCGAGCCCCGCGCCGAACGCCAGGCTGACGACGATCGCGATGCCGACACCGATCCAGATCGGCAGCAGCTTGTTCCGGTTGCCCGTCTTGACCAGATAGGCGATGAGGATGCAGACGACCAGGCTGGCCTCAAGGCCCTCGCGCAGGCCGATCAGGAAGTTGCTGAACACGATTCGGGTCCCTTTCCGCTTCGGGGTACTTGAGAACGACTACGAGAACAGCGCACGGCCCCACCAGTCGTCCTTGTCGCGGACGCCCGGCGGGACGGCGAAGTGCGCGGAACCCACGTGCTGGATGTACTCGTTGAGTGCGTCGTGTGCCGCCAGGCGGCGCTGGAGCGGGACGAACCCCTTGCGGGTGTCGCGCTGGTAGGCGAGGAAGAACAGCCCGGCGTCGAGCCGGCCCAGCCCGTCCGTGCCGTCGGTGAAGGAGTAGCCGCGCCGCAGGATCGTCGCCCCGGCGTTGCTGTCCGGGTGGGCGAGCCGTACATGGGCACTCGGCAGCATCGCCTTCAGGAACGGCTCGTCGCGCTCCTTGGCCTTGCCGACCGGGGCGCCCTCGCCCTTGTCGCGGCCGAAGACGTCCTCCTGCTCCTGGAGCGGGGCGCGGTCCCAGGTCTCGATGTGCATCCGGATGCGACGGGCCACCAGGTAGGAGCCACCGGTCATCCAGCCCGCCCGGTCCTTCCCGCCGACCCAGACGTGCTCGTCCAGGGCCGCGGTGTCGCTGCCGGCGATGTTCCGGGTGCCGTCCTTGAAGCCCATCATGTTGCGGGGGGTCTGTGCGCCGGGCGTCGTCGAGGACGTCTTGCCGAAGCCCAGCTGGGACCAGCGGATCGCGGTGCGGCCCATGCCGATCCTGGCCAGGTTGCGGATGGCGTGCACCGCCACCTGCGGGTCGTCCGCGCAGGCCTGGACGCACAGGTCGCCGCCGCTGCGGGCCGCGTCGAGGTTGTCGCCGGGGAACCTGGGCAGATCGACGAGCGCGTCGGGCCGCTTGTCCTCCAGGCCGAACCGCCCCTTGGCGAACAGCGAGGGACCGAAGCCGATCGTCAGCGTCAGCCGGGACGGCTTGAGCCCCAGCGCCTCGCCCGTGTCGTCCGGCGGGGCCTCGGCCAGGCCCCCGTACGCCCCGTCGCCGACCGCGTGACCGGCCGTCATCCGCTCGGCGGCCCGGGTCCACTCCTTGAGCAGCGCGACGAGTTCGGACCGGTCCTTCGTGGTCACGTCGAACGCGGCGAAGTGCAGCCGGTCCTGGACGGCGGTGGCGATCCCGGCCTGGTGCGCACCGTGGAACGGCACCGCCGCGCCGCTGTCCGCGGCCGGGACCGGCGCGTCGTCGGAGCGGACCGCGGCCACGGTGCCTCCGGCCGCCACCGCACCGAGCGCGAGTCCGGCGCCGCCCCAGCCGAGCAGTGCCCGCCTGGAGGGGGCGCCGCCGGGGCCCCGCGCGGCCGGAGCTCCGGAATCCGGGCTCCCGGCGGCGTCGGCCGTGTTCTGCGTCTCCTCTGACATGCCCGGAACCCCTCTCCGTATCGCTACTTGGTCACCGCGGCGGCGAGCCTGGAGAGCGGCTCGGCCAGTGCGTTGACCGCGTCGGACAGGTCCTTGCGGTCCGCCTTGCCGACCTTCTCGTAGGAGGTGAACGCGTAGGAGGACTTGTCCTTGCGGTAGGTGTCCAGCAGCTTGTTCAGCTCCGCGAACCGCTTGTCCAGGGTGGCCGACAGCGCCGCGTCGTTCTTCGAGGCGATCGGCTTCAGCAGTTCGTAGGACTTCTCGGCGCCCTCGACGTTGGCCTTGAAGTCGACCAGGTCGGTGTGGCTGTAGCGCTCTTCCTCACCGGTGACCTTGCCGGTCGCGACCTCGTCGAGGAGTTCCTTGGCGCCGTTGGCCATCGAGGTCGGGGTGATCTCCGCCGTGCCGACCCGCTTCTGCCAGTCGAGCAGGTCCTTGTAGAGGGCCGGCGCGAGGGCCTTCTCCTCGGTGCCCAGCTTCTTGTCCTGCCACAGCGCCTTCTCCAGGCGGTGCCAGCCGGTCCACTTCTGGCCGTCCTCCAGGCCGTCCGCGCGGACGTCGACCTTCGGGTCGATGTCACCGAAGGACTCGGCGACGGGCTCGGTCCGCTCCCAGCCGAGCCGGGAGTCGGCGTAGACCTTCTTCGCGGCCTCGATGTCCCCGGCGGCGACCGCGTCCGTGAAGAGCTTGGCCTTCGGCAGCGTCTCGTCGGCCTGGTCCTGGACGTAGGTGCGGTAGGCGGCGACGGCCTTGTCCATCTCGGGGCTGCGCTTGGCCGCGGTGCCTCCGCTGACCTCCAGCTTCTGCCGGATGCCGTGGCCCTTCATGCCGGGCTTGCAGGCGATCTCGTACGAACCGGCCTTGATCTCCGCCGTGATGGTGGCCTTGGTGCCGGGGCCGATGTTCTCGCGCTCGGCGACGATGCGGTCGTCCGGGAACAGGACGTAGACCTCGGTGACCTTGGAACCCTTGTTCTGCACGGCCAGTTCCACGTGCCCGGCCGGCAGCTTCTTCTTCGACACCTCGCAGGAGTCGTCCTTCGCGACGACCTGGACGGCGCCGTCACCCTTCCCGTCACTCTTCTCGGCGCAGCCCGTGACGGCGGTCAGAGCGGCCACGGTGGCGGCAGCGGTGACGACGGAGAGACGAACGGCTCGCATACGGGCTCCACATGAGGATGAAGGAGAAGGACGAGGGTGAGGGAGGAGAAGAGGACTGAAGGAGAAGAGGACTGAAGGAGAAGAAGGGTAAGGCCGGACAAAGGCTGGTGAGGCGGACCTAACTTAACCGAGCCTTACCTGACCGATACCCACTCGCGCAGTGATTCAGCTCTCACTGCGCGGGCACGGGAACGGGGTGATCACGACCGACCCATGGGCGAGCCCGGCAATGGTAAAGCGATGGTCAAGCGGTCCGGTCCGGCACGACGAGCGGCACCCCGGTCCGCGGGTGCGGGAACACCTCGACCGGCTGCCGGTAGACCTCGCCGAGCAACGTACTCGTGAAGACCGCCGCGGGCGGGCCCGCCACTGCGATCCGCCCCTCGTGCAGCACCGCGGCCCGGTCCGCGTACGCGGCGGCCAGCCCCAGATCGTGCAGCACGACGACGACCGCGTCACCGGCGGCGGCCCGCTCCCGGCAGATCCGCAGCACCAGTTCCTGGTGGCGCAGGTCGAGCGCGGCGGTCGGCTCGTCGAGCAGCAGCAGCGGGGCGCGCTGCGCCAGCACCCGGGCCAGCGCGACCCTGGCCCGCTCGCCGCCGGACAGCGCGGAGAACGGGCGCGCGGCGAACTCGGTGACCTCGGTGGCCGCCATCGCCGCGCGGACCGCCGGATCGTCCTCGTCCTCGCGTTCCGTACCGGCCCAGGGCGCCCGCCCCATCCGTACGACGTCCTCCACCGGGAACGGGAAGGAGAGCGCCGCGGACTGCGGCAGTACGGCCCGGCGCAGGGCGAGTTCGGGCGCGGACCAGTCGGTGACCGGCCGCCCGTCGATCCGTACCGCACCGCTCTCGGCGGGCAGGTCGGCGGCGAGGGCGGCCAGCAGCGTCGACTTCCCGGCCCCGTTCGGGCCGACGAGCGCCAGCACCTCGCCCGCGTGCACCGTCAGCTCGATGGAGTCGAGCACCTTGCGCCCGCCCAGCCGGACCCGCAGCCCGCGCACCTCGGCGACCGGGGCACCGGGGGCGACCGGGGCCGGGGGCCGGCGGTCGCGTACCGCGAAGAGATTCCGCAGCGTCCTCATGCCCAACCACCTTGCTTGCGACGGGTCCTGCGCAGCAGCCAGAAGAAGAACGGGCTGCCGAAGAGCGCGGTCAGTACACCGAGCGGCAGCTCGGCCGGATCGGCGACGGTACGGGCCGCGAGATCGCCCGCGACCAGCACCAGCGCACCGCCGAGCGCGCTGCCGGGGACGAGGAAGCGGTGCCCCGGGCCGTTCGCCATCCGCAGCAGGTGCGGCACCAGCAGCCCCACGAACGAGATGATCCCGGCGACCGCCACCGCGGCGGCGGTCAGCAGCGCCACGACGAGCACCAGCACGACGCGGAGCCGTTCGACGTCCACGCCCAGGTGCCGGGCGGGCCGCTCGCCGAGCGCGAGCAGGTCCAGCTTGCGCGCGTAGAACGGCGCGAGGACGAGTCCGAGCACCGCGCACGGCAGCACGGCCAGCACCTTGGGCCAGGTGGCCTGGGCCAGCGAACCGAGCTGCCAGAAGGTGATCTGGGTGATCTGCGCGTTGTCGGCGAAGAAGATGAACAGCCCGATCAGCGCGCCCGCGAAGGCGTTGACGGCGATGCCGGTGAGGATCAGCGTCACCACCTCCGTCCGGCCGCCCGACCGCGACAGCGCGTAGACGAGCAGCACGGTCAGCAGTCCGGCGACGAACGCGCAGACGGTGATGGTCCAGTTGCCGAAGAAGCTCAGCCCCAGCGCGATCGAGGCGACCGCGCCGACCGCCGCGCCCGCCGAGATCCCGATGACGCCCGGCTCCGCGAGCGGATTGCCGAACACCCCCTGCATCAGGGCGCCCGCGCAGCCGAGCGACGCCCCGACCAGCAGGGCGAGGACGACCCTCGGCAGCCGTACGTTCCACAGGACGCTCTCGCCGACCCGGTCCAGGGCGTGCCCGCCGAGCCCGACCCGGTGCTGGACGGAGGCCAGTACGTCGCCGAGCGGGATTCGGTAGGCGCCGAGTCCGGCGGAGAGCAGGCAGCAGACGGCCAGGGCCACGAGCAGCCCGACGGTCAGGGTGGCGGCGGTGGAGCGGCGGGCCGGGGGCGCGCTCGCCTCCGGGGCCTTCGCCCCGGCCGGCCGGGTGCGTTCCTCGTACGGGGCGCTCACTTGGCCGCTCCGTCCTTCGGGTGGAGCTGGGCCACCAGTTCGCTCAGCACCCGGTCGGTGCGCGGCCCGTAGTTCAGCAGCACCCCGTCGTCGACGGAGAGGATGCGGCGGTCCATCCCGGCCGGGGTCTCCGCGACACCGGGGATCTTCACCAGTCCGTCGACACCGCCGACCGAGTCGAGCCCCTTGGACATCACCAGGATCGCGTCGGGAGCCGCCTTGGCCAGGGCCTCGCTGGTGATGGCGGTGAAGTCCTTCTTCAGCCCGGACGCCTTGCCCGCGTCGACCGCGCCCGCCGCTTCGAGCAGCGAACTGGCGCCGGACTCACGGCCGCCCAGCAGATAGACGGAGGCGGAGCCGCGCAGATAGAGGAAGGCGACCCGCGGCTTCCTCGCCCCGTCGGCCGGTGCGGGCACGGACTTCCGTACGGCGTCGATGCGGGCCTGGGTGCGCTGCTTGAGCTCGCTGCCGGACTTCGGTACGCCCAGGGCGGCCGCCACCGTGTCGATCCGGCGGCCCACGTCGGCGAGTTCCGTGGCCGGTTCGACGACGACGAGCGGAATCCCGGCGTCCCGGATCTGGCCGATGGCCTCGGCCGGGCCGGTCGTGGTGTCCGCGAGGACGACGGTGGGCCGCAGGGACAGAACGCTCTCCGCCGACACGTCATGGGCGCGGGTCACCACGGGGAGCTTCTCCGCCTGCTCGAAGGTGGCGGTGATGTCGCGGGCCACGACCTGCTTGCCGAGGCCGAGGGTGAAGACGATCTCGCTCAGGCTGCCGGTCAGCGGCACGATCCGGTCGGCCGAGGTGACCGTGGTCCGCTCGCCGTCCGCCGAGGTCACGGTGACGGGCAACTCCGGTGCCGGCACGGTGGCCAGCGGCTCGATCCGGTCGGCGTCCGCGGCTGTGGCGGCCCCGGCGCCCGCCGTCCTCGCCGCGGGAGTCCCCGTGCCCCCGCAGCCGGTGAGCAGCACGGCCGTCGCCAGCGACAGGGCGGCCGTCAGGACGCCGGTACGCCCGCGCCTGGGTTGACCGGCGTCCCGGGCCGGCCGGGCGAAGTCCTGCGAGAAGCGCACTGGGCACCGTCCTGTCTTTCTGCGGCGTGCAGTTGGGAGTGGATTGCGAGGAATGTGGCGGAAGGGGGGTACCGGCACGAGATGTGCATAGCTTAGGTTAGCCTTACCTCATCTTCTAGACCTCGGAGGGGTCCATGCCGCCGTTCAGACCTGCCCGCGCGCTCGCCGTCGCGCTTCTCGCGGTACTGCTGGGAGCCCTGCTCCCGGCCACCGCCGCGCAAGCGGCGAACCGGACGGTGCAGGGCGGCCGGCTGGACTGGGGCATCAAGTCCTCCTTCCAGAGCTACGTCACGGGCCCCATCGCCCAGGGCAGCTGGAACCTGACCGGCGGCGCGGCCACGGTCGGCGGCAGCCAGTTCCGCTTCCACTCCGCCACCGGCTCCTACGACCCGGCGAACGGCGCGCTCAGCTCCGGCTTCTCGGGCGGTGTCCGCTTCACCGGACACAAGAAGTCCGACGGCTCCAACGAGCTGGACCTCACGATCAGCCGCCCCACCGTCCGCATCCAGGGCGGCAGCGGCACCTTGTACGCGGACATGGTCAGCAAGGACCGGGGGAGCGGACGGGTCACCTCCGCCGCCCAGGTGCCGCTGGCCACGCTCGGTCTGTCCGGGATCGACATGAGGGGCGGCTCCACCCCCGTCGCCCTCAACAACGTTCCGGCGACGCTGACTTCACAGGGTGCGAAGTCCTTCGCCGGCTACTACACGGCCGGAACGCCACTGGATCCGGTCAGCCTCTCCGTGGACACCACCGCCCCGGCTGCGAAGCCCGCCGCGACCAAGGCCCCCGCGAAGAAGCCCGCCGGCACCGCGAAGCCGGCGGAGACGGCAGGCCGCTTCGAGGACGCCGCCGTGGACTGGGGCGTGCGCCGCACCTTCCGGGAGTACGTCACCGGCTCGATCGGTCAGGGGAAGTGGACCCTGGCCGGGGGCGCCCAGGACGGCGGCGCGCTCTTCCGCTTCCCGAAGGGGCAGGGCACGTACGACGCGAAGAAGCAGACCCTGTCCGCCGCCTTCGCGGGCAGCGTCCGCTTCACCGGGGCCCATGAACTCGATCTGACGCTCTCCCGGTTCGCGGTGGGGCTGAAGGCGGGCCGGGGCACGCTCAGCGCCGACGTCCGGACCGGGGGCGACACCCGCGAGGCCGTGCCGCTCATCACCTTCACCGCCGAGGACTTCGTACCGAAGGACGGCCTCGCGGTCCTCACGGAGGCCCCCGCGAAGCTGACCGCCGACGGCGCGAAGGCCTTCGGCTCCCTCTACAGGGCGGGCACCGCGATGGACCCGGTCTCGCTCGCCGTCGCCGTCGACGCGAAGGCGAAGCTGCCCGCACTCCCCGACCTGGGCAGCGACCCCGCGCCCTCGGCGCAGCCGTCGGACACCCCGTCACCGAAGAGCTCCGCGGCCGCCGCGGCCCCCGTGGCGTCCGTGGCGGACGACGGCTCCCCGACCGCCCTGTACCTGGCCCTCGGCGGCGTCGGCGTGCTCGCCGCGGCCGCCGCGCTGTTCCTGGTGCGCCGCAACCGCTCGAAGCCGGGCACCCCCGCCTGACCTCCGCAGCCCTTCCTCCCCGCACACCACCCCCGTTGATCACCGCTCATCCCCCGAGGAGACCACCCACCATGGCAGCCACCCGCCGCCCCATAGCCCTCGCCGCAGCCGTCGCCACCGTTGCCGCCCTCGGCAGCGCCTTCGCCCTCCCGGCGTTCGCCGCCGGACCGTCCGCCCAGGACGGCGCCACCGCGACCGCCCCGGCCATGGAACTGAAGGACGGCACGCTGGACTGGGGCTTCAAGGAGTCCTTCCGCAAGTACATCGGCGCCGCCGGCAAGATCACGGTCAAGGACGGCGCCACCCAGGCCGCGGGCAACGGCGTGTTCACCTTTGTCAACGGCAAGGGCACGTACGACATGACCACCCACGGCACCGACACCGCCTTCGAGGGCGGCGTCAACTTCTCCGCCCACGGCGGCGTCCTCGACATCACGCTCTCGGACGTCAAGCTGTCCACCGCCGGTACGGGCGGTGCGATCACCGCCGACGTGGCGACCCCGCAGGGCACCCAGAACGACGTGGCGGTCGCGGACCTCGACCTGTCGGCCGTGAAGCCCGGTCAGGGCGCGGGCGGGGCGATGGTCTTCAAGGACATCCCCGCGAAGCTGACGAAGGCGGGTTCCGACGCCTTCAACGGTCAGTACCAGGCGGGCGAGGTCCTCGACCCGGCCACGCTCACGGTGAAGGCGGTCGCCGCCCCGACCGAGAAGCCGACGGACCCGGCCGAGCCCACCGACAAGCCGACCGATCCGGCCGAGCCCACCGACAAGCCGACCGTGAAGCCCACGGACGAGCCCACCACGCAGCCCACGCAGCCGACACCGAAGCCCTCCCCGAGCGTCACGGCCACCGACAAGCCGGTCGCGGAGCCGGGTGCCATCGTCGACGGCACCCTGAACTGGGGCGTCAAGGCCTCCTTCCGTACGTACGTCACCGGCCCCATCGCGCACGGCAAGGTCGAGACGACGGGCGGCGCGACCGCGTCCGGCGACGGCTACCGCTTCCCCGACGCCACCGGCCACTTCGACGCCGGCAAGCAGACCCTGAACGCCGGGTTCGACGGCAAGGTCCGCTTCCTGGGCCACCAGGAGGACGGCGCGTACACGCTCGACCTCGCCCTGAGCAACCTGGAGATCCGGGCCGACGGGACCAAGGGCAAGCTCGTCGCCGACGTGTCCACCAAGGACCGCGAGACGAAGAAGGTCGCCACCTACACCGGTCTCGCCGTCGCCGACCTCAAGCTGCCCGCCGGCGGACTCACCGCCAAGAACGGCGTGGTGACGCTCTCGGCCGTTCCGGCGACCCTCACCGCCGACGGCACCAAGGCCTTCGGCGGGATGTACCGCGCGGGTGAGCAGCTCGACGCGCTGACCGTCTCGGTCGCCCTGGACAAGGACGCCGAACTCCCGTCCGGCGAGAGCGCGACCGGCGGCTCGTCCACCACGGGCGGCTCGTCCACCACGGGTGGCACGGGCGGTTCGACCACCGGCGGCACCGGCGGCACCGTGGGTGGCGGCGGTACGGTCGGCGGCTCCGGCGCCCTCGCCGCCACCGGCTCCGACGTCCCGGCGGGCGCGCTGATCGCCGCCTCGGGCCTCATCGTGGCGGCCGGCGCCGGAGCGGTCGTCGTGGCACGCCGTCGCCGCACCGTCTGATCCGCCGCACCGCGCGACTCCACCGCCCGGGTACCGGCCCTCTTGCGGGGCAGGCACCCGGGCGGTGCTTGAATGCGCACGTGAACGACTACGACGTACCCGCCGGCATCGACGTACTGCGTGTGTTCTGCGGTCCCGACGGCCGGCACGGCAACGCGCTCGGGGTCGTACGCGACGGGCGCGACCACCCCGACGAGGCCTCCCGGCAGGAGCTCGCCCGGCGACTCGGCTTCAGCGAGACCGTGTTCGTGGACGATCCGGAGCGCGGGCACCTGGACATCTACACCCCGGGATTCCGCCTGCCGTTCGCCGGGCACCCGCTGGTCGGCGCCGCCTGGCTGCTCGACCTGGAGGTCCTGGAGCTGTCGGTGGGGGAGGTCTTCGCCCGCCAGGACGGCGAGTTCAGCTGGATCACCGCCCGCCCCGAGTGGGCCCCGCCGCGCACGCTGGAGCGGTACGGCTCCGCGGCCGAGGTCGAGGCGCTGACCGGTCCGCCGCCCGGTGAGGGCGGGCTCTACGCATGGGCCTGGGAGGACGAGGCGGCGGGCCGGGTCAGGGCGCGGGCGTTCCCCCGGCGGGGCGACGGCATCGACGAGGACGAGGCGACGGGGGCGGCCGCGCTGCTGCTCAGCGCCCGGCTGAACCGCGCCCTGAACATCAGACAAGGCCGCGGCTCCCAGATCCTCACGGCCCCGGCCCCGGACGGCACGGTGGAAATCGGCGGCCGAGTCCTCCTGGCGGTCCAGGGGTGAACCAAGTCCGCCCGGCGGGAAAACAAGCCCGTCCGGCGGGAAAAACAAGCCCGTCCGGCGGGAAAAACAAGCCCGTCCGGCGATTGAGGACAAAAGACGAGGCGGCGGAGCGGCCCCGGCCAACGCTCCCGGTACCGCCCCACCGCCTCCGCCCGCCGCACGGCGCTACGCACTCAGCGGAAAGGCCTCTCCCAGCTCCCGGAACACCGCGGTGTTCAGCGCGAACGCGCGCTTGCACTCGTCCACGATCCGCTGCTTCTCCAGGTCGTCCGCGTTCACCGCGTCCAGCAGCTCGCGGTAACCCCGCTTGAACGAGGCGGGGTTGGCGATCCCCTCGAAGACGTAGAACCGCACGCCGTCCCCCTTGCGCTCGAAGCCCCAGGTCCGCTCCGCCTTGTCGCGGATGATCTGGCCGCCCGACAGGTCGCCCAGGTAGCGGGTGTAGTGGTGCGCGATGTAACCCGCGGGCCAGGTGCGGGCGCACTCGGCGACCCGGTCTGCGTACGCGGCGGTGGCCGGCAGCGGCTCCAGGCCCTCGCGCCACTCCGCACCCCGCAGGTGGGCCAGATCGCGCTCCAGCTCGGCGGTGCGCATCAGCTCGGGCCGGATGAACGGACCGGCGACGGGATCGTTGCGCAGCGCCTCGGCGCCGTCCTCCAGGGCCCGGTACACGAACCACAGCTGCTCGGTGTAGCGCGTGTACGCGTCCACGCCGAGGCGCCCGCCGAGCAGGTCGCTCATGAAGGTCGAGGTCTCCGCCTCGGTGTGCTGCTCGTGCGACGCGGTACGGATCAGCGTGGAGAAGGGCGTGGCGGTGACGGTTGCGTCCAAGGCGGGCCTCCGGGGACCAAGGGGGACGGGAAGTCCAGAAAGAGACGGAAATATCGGCCTGCCGCGGCGGCGTGCCGCAGCGCGGACCGATGACCCGATCTTCCTACTTAGGTTTACCTAAGTCAACTGCTTCCCGACGCTCTGTCGGTAAAACGTACCCGGATCCGGCCCGGACACACGGGCGCGCGGAGAACGCGAAGAGAGGCGGACGCACGAAGAACGGCCGCCCGAGGGGGCGGCCGTTCCGTGCGGAGAGGGGGCGGTGCGGTTACGGGAGCGTGAGGATCTCGGCCCCCGTCTCCGTCACCACCAGCGTGTGCTCGAACTGCGCGGTGCGCTTGCGGTCCTTCGTCACCACGGTCCAGCCGTCGTCCCACATGTCGTAGTCGTGGGACCCGAGCGTCAGCATCGGCTCGATGGTGAACGTCATGCCGGGCTTCATCACGGTGGTGGCGTGCTCGCTGTCGTAATGCGGAATGATCAGGCCGGAGTGGAACGAGGAATTGATCCCGTGCCCGGTGAAGTCCCGCACCACCCCGTACCCGAAGCGCTTCGCGTACGACTCGATGACGCGGCCGATCACATTCACCTGGCGGCCCGGCCGGACCGCCTTGATCGCCCGCTTCAGCGACTCCTCGGTGCGCTCCACGAGCAGCCGCGACTCCTCGTCCACGTCACCGCAGAGGTAGGTGGCGTTGTTGTCGCCGTGCACCCCGTTGATGTACGCCGTCACATCGAGGTTCACGATGTCGCCGTCGCGCAGCACCGTCGAGTCCGGGATGCCGTGGCAGATCACCTCGTTGAGCGAGGTGCAGAGCGACTTGGGGAAGCCCCGGTAGCCCAGCGTCGACGGATAGGCGCCGTGGTCGCACATGAACTCATGGGCGACCCGGTCGAGTTCGTCCGTCGTGACGCCCGGGGCGATGAGCTTGGCGGCCTCACCCATCGCCTGCGCGGCGATCCGCCCCGCGACGCGCATGCGCTCCACGGTCTCGGCGTCCTGGATCTCCGGGCCGGTGTACGGCGTCGGAGCGGGCTTGCCCACATACTCGGGGCGCCGGATGTTTCCGGGCACGGAACGGACGGGAGTGAGCTCCCCTGGTACAAGCAGCGACTGGCCAGACATGCCAGCGAGTCTAAGGGCTGTCCCGCGATTCCTGGCGGGCGCCAGGAATCGCGGGACAGCCCTTGGGGCCTGCCGCTCGTGCCGTGCCGGGCCTGCGGCGTCCGGTACGCATGGCAGGCCCCAACCAGCGGGTATGGGGCAGCATGGCACCGAGGAAAGGAGCCGACGATGGCCCTGTTCAAGAAGCGCACGGTCGGCAAGCCCGGCGAGTGGTACTACTGCCTGGAGCACAAGAAGGTCGAGGAGGGCCCCGAGTGCCCCGCCAAGGACCGCTTCGGCCCGTACACCTCCCGCCAGGAGGCCCAGCACGCCATGGAGACCGCGCAGGAGCGGAACCTGGAGTGGGAGAACGACCCCAAGTGGCACGACCGCCAGGGGCCGGACGAGAACCCGAGCGGCTGAGGGCGCGGGCCCGGGGCGCGGCGGGCGGGGCTCAGCCGGTGGCGGTGGCCACCGGGCCCTCCTCGTTCCGCGCCGCCCGCCTGCGCAGCGCGTCCTCGTCCGTCGCGGAGTCGTACGTCAGCAGCTTCGGGAGCGCCGCCGCCAGCAGCGCCACCGAGGCCACGCACGCCACCCCGCCGGACCAGACCGCGGACCGGGTCCCCGTCCACCCCGCCATGCCGCCGGCCCGCACCTGGCCCAGCTGCGGGCCGACGCTGTACGAGAGCACCTCGATGCCCGCCAGCCGGCCCCGGAGCTCCTCCGGGATGGTCTGGTTCCAGATGGTGGAGCGGCCCAGCCCGCTGAGCATGTCGCCCGCGCCGGCCACCGCCAGGCAGACCAGCACCAGCCACACGTTGCCGAACCAGCCCGCCGCCGCGATGGCGAGCCCCCAGACGGCGGCACCGAACACCACGAACAGGCCGTGTCTGCGCACGCCTCTGGTCCAGCCGCTGGTCAGGCCCAGCACCAGGGACCCGACCGAGCCGGCCGCGTACATCAGCCCCAGCGACCACTCGGCACCCAGCTCGTCGCTGAGGAACGGGAAGATCGCGTTCGGGAAGGCGAAGAACATCGCCGCCATGTCGATCGCGTACGTCCCCAGCAGGACGGGACGGCTCCAGGCGTAGCGCGCGCCCTCCGCGATGCCGCGCAGCGACGGCTTCTGCCCCTTCTCCACGGGCGGTGCGGGCGCGAGCCCGCGGCACAGGAGCACGGAGACGGTGAACGTGACGACGGTGACCGTGTAGGCCGTGGCGTGTCCGGCGTACGCGACCACCACACCGGCCAGCGAAGGGCCCATGATCGCGCCGATCTGCCAGCGCAGCGAGTTCAGCGCGGCCGCCGCGGGCAGCTGGTCGTGCGGCACGATCCGGGCCATCAGTGAGTCCAGCGCGGGCCGCTGGAGCCCCGCGAGCGCGGAGACGCCCCCGGCCACCACGTAGAGCGGCCAGAGCATCGGGTCGGGCAGGGCCGCGTTCACCAGGAGGACGAGCGCGAGCAGCCCGAGCCCCGCCTCGGTGGCCAGGATGACCTTGCGGCGGTCGGCGGAGTCGGCGAGCGCGCCGCCGTAGAGGCCGAACACGACCAGCGGCACGAGCTCGACCGCGCCCATGGCGCCGACGGCGAGGGGGGACCCGGTGAGGTCCTTGATCTGGAGGGGCAGCGCGATCAGCGCCATGGAGCTGCCGAAGAAGGTGATGAGCCCCTGCACCCACAGCAGCCGGAAGTCCGCGGAGGACCGCCAGGGCGAGAGGTCGGGAAGGAGCGCGGCCAGCCTGGCGGCGGGCGAGGGACGAGAGGTCACGAGAGGTCATGGTCCGCCGGGATACGTGCCCGGTGCAAATGTGTTTCGAAACCGCGGGCCGGGCCGGGCGCCGCCGCGCCCCGGGGGCGCCCGCCCGCTCGGCTCACCAGCGCGGTGGCGGGGGAGCCGTCAGCTGGTCGGCGAGCCGGGACAGCCGGTCACGGAAGTGCCGCCGGCCGCGCCGCACGGGTGCGCCGTTCTCCCCGGCCGCCGCGCTGACCAGGTGCTGGACCGTGTCCAGGTCCACGTCCTCGCCCGCCACGGACAGCGCCTCATGGGCCAGGCCCCGGACCTCCGGATCGCCGTTGTCCAGCGAGAGCACCGTCGCCCCCGCCCGGCGCGCGTCGTGCACCCGCTCCAGCAGGCCCTCGCCCGGCGACTCCGGCACCACCACGAGCAGGGTCTCGCCCCGCCCGGCCGCCTCGATCCGGCCCAGGCCGACCGCCAAGTGGGCCGGGGCCCCCGGCTCCACCCGGTGACGTACCAGCGTGGGCGTCAGCTCGGGCAGCCCCGACCAGGCCGACTCGTCGACCAGATGCGCCGCCAGGTGCCACGGCTCGTACACCTCGGTCCCCACCAGCAGCAGCCCGCCGCCGTGCGGGACGACGGACGACCGCAGCGTCCCGGCGAACCGCCGGGTGGCGGCCGGCCACTCGGTCCCGGCGAGCACCTCACGCAACAGCGCCACCCGTACGGCATCCATGGCCCGGCATCCTGCACCACACGCCGGGCCCCGCGCGGGGGAACGGCCGCGAAATCATCCGAACGGGCCCGGGGACATCCGGACGGGGGCCGGGGACGTGCGGAGCCGGAAACGTGATCCGGATCGCGGTCCGGCGACGGGGCGGCCCCTCCCCACCTGGAAGTACTGTCGGGGCCATGACTACGAATGACAGCGGCAGCGCGCCCAAGCCCCCGGCCAAGGACCCCTGGGACCTCCCCGACGTGTCCGGCCTGACCGTCGGCGTACTCGGCGGCACCGGCCCGCAGGGCCGCGGACTCGCCTACCGGTTCGCCCGCGCCGGACAGCAGGTCGTCATCGGCTCCCGCGCGGCCGACCGCGCGCAGACCGCCGCCGAGGAGATCGGCCACGGCGTCCGGGGTGCGGACAACTCCGCGTGCGCCCGCGACAGCGACGTCGTGATCGTCGCCGTGCCGTGGGACGGGCACGCCAAGACCCTGGAGTCGCTGCGCGAGGAACTCACCGGGAAGCTCGTCATCGACTGCGTCAACCCGCTCGGCTTCGACAAGAAGGGCGCCTACGCGCTGAAGCCCGAGGAGGGCAGCGCCGCCGAGCAGGCCGCCGCCCTGCTGCCGGAGTCCCGGGTCACCGCCGCCTTCCACCACCTCTCGGCCGTGCTGCTCCAGGACGAGACGGTCGAGGAGATCGACACCGACGTACTGGTCCTGGGCGAGGCCCGCGCCGACACCGACATCGTCCAGGCGCTGGCCGGCCGGATCCCCGGAATGCGGGGCATCTTCGCGGGCCGGCTGCGCAACGCCCACCAGGTCGAGTCGCTCGTCGCCAACCTGATCTCGGTCAACCGCCGCTACAAGGCACACGCGGGGCTGCGCACCACCGACGTGTGAGCCGCACCTCCGCCGGCCCCACCCCGCTCGGAGCGGCCGGGGGCATGGGGGACACTGGACGGGACCACGCGCCATCCCCCGACAGGAGCCGTCCCCATGCCCCGCCTCGCTCTCTACGCCGTAGCCGTCTGCGTCCTGGCCGTCGTCGCGGCCGTGATCTCCTTCGTGGAGGGCAGCTGGCTCCTCGGGATCGTCTGGGTGCTCCTGGTCGGCCTCTCGTCCAACATGGCCTGGTACTACCTGCGCCGGCGACGCGCCGCCGAGAACGCCGCCTAGCCGTTCAGCGAGCAGATCGCGTTCGGGCTCTGCCAGAACCGGTAGGCGTCGAGACCGCAGTACGAGTCGAAGTTGCTCACGCCGAGCGACCTCAGCAGCGCGTCGACCATGTCGAAGAACGCCGCGTTCACGCCGGGAACCCACAGCAGGGCGAACACCGCGATCAGCCCGAACGGGGCGAACGGCTCCACCTGGCGGCGCACCGCGTGGGAGAGCCAGGGCTCGATCACCCCGTAGCCGTCCAGACCCGGCACCGGTACGGAGTTCAGGATCGCGGCCGTCACCTGGAGCAGTGCCAGGAAGCCCAGCGCGTACCGGAAGGCGGCCGGGACGCCGTCCAGCGCGTCCAGCCAGAACGGCGCCGTGCACACGATCGCGAACAGCACATTGGTCAGCGGGCCCGCCGCCGAGATCAGGCTGTGCCGCCAGCGGCCGCGGATCCGGCCGCGCTCGATGAACACCGCGCCACCCGGCAGGCCGATCCCGCCCATGATCACGAACAGCACCGGCAGCACGATGCTCAGCAGGGCATGGGTGTAGCGAAGGGGATTGAGCGTGAGATATCCCTTGGCTGCGATGGAGATGTCGCCGCTGTGCAGCGCGGTCCTGGCGTGGGCGTACTCGTGGAGGCAGAGGGACACGACCCAGGCCGCCGTGACGAAGAGGAACGTGGCGAACCCGGGCTGATCGGTGAAGTCCGTCCACACCGCCCAGCCGGACACCGCCGCGACGGCTGCGATTCCGAGGAAGACCGGGCTGATGCCTTGGCGCTCGTTGGTGGGCATGAGCCGACCCTAAGGGCTTGCGGGGAAGTGACACCTTGATTCCCTCCAGGCCCGTAGACGCCGCCGAGATGGCTCTGCCGTTGCTCAGGCGAGCCGGTGCTCCCAGCGGAGCGACGGGTCGTCGTCGATCCAGTACGTGTGGGAGTCGCGCGTGATCCGGAGCCGGACGGTGGTGATGTCGGGGCTGCCCGCACTCTGCCATGCGGTCAGCGCCTGCTCGATGTCATTCCACAGGGCGGCTGGTCCGCCCTGGCGGACTGTCCACCCACCGCCGTTGGCGGTGAACTCGGCGAAGGACTCACGCTCCGGGTCGAAGAGGTACCGGAGCTGGGCACCTTCGAGCGTTTCAGCGCGGACGAATTGCGCGCCCGGTGCGGCGAGCTGGGCGAGGAAGGCCGGCATCCATTCCGAAAGCACGGTCGGCGGTACTCTCGTCGCCCGCTCGCTGTCGGCGTACGCCGTGCGTGCGGACAGGTCGCCGGATACCGGCAGGGTGGCTTGGGACCGTGCCCGCATGAACGAGGAGCGGCCGATGATCCGGCCCTCGGCAGTGCCGTCCTCGCCCACGACGACCTTGGCCAGGCCCGTGCCGTAGTGCCAGGACCCACCGACGGTGGCCAGCACCATGCCGCCCGGCTTGGTCTGCCTGATCCAGGTGAGGGGGATACGCCGGACGGCGCAGGTGGCAATCACACGGTCGTACGGTGCCCGGCGCGGGTGACCGAGAAGTCCGTCCCCGGTCACGGTCCACGTCGAGAACCCGGCGGCTTCCAGCGCGCTGTCGGCGCGGGCCGACACCTCGGGGTCCACCTCGACCGTCGTCACGTTGTCTACGCCGAGCCGGTGGCACATCAGGGCCGAGGAGTAGCCGGTTCCCGTGCCGATCTCCAGTACCTGATGCCCGTCCTCCACCTCCAGGTTCTCGATCATGTCCACCACGGTGACCGGGGTGGTGGATGACGAGGTGGGGGAGCCTGTCACCGGATCGCTGATCTGGTCGGCGGTCAGGGAGCCGTCGAGTTGAGTGGTCAGTGACCGGTCACTGTAGGCGATAGCGACCCACCTGTCCGGATCGGTTCCGAGCGCGGATACCGGACGCCATCGGCCGCCCTCCTCGGGCAGGAACACTCCGGGGTTCAGGAACACCTCGCGGGGTACGGCTTCCACTGCTGCGCGCCACTCCGGTGTGATGAGCACGCCAGCCCTCTCCAGACGATCGGCCAGCGCACGCCGCTCGGGAGCGGTGTCGGTCATGAGGTATCTCCTCGTGTCAACAGGTCGGCGAATGCCGCGGACATCTCCAGCCCGGTGCTTTCCTCCAGCCACCCCCACTGGCCGTTCGGATTCAGCTCCAGCCACCAGTAATCTCCCGCCCGGTCCACGGCAAGATCAAAGCTGCCGGACACCAACCCGAAGTGGTCCAGGTAGGTCAGCAGCGCCCTGCCCACCTGGGCGGGCAGGTCCACCACCGTGTAGGAGAGGGCGGAGTAGTCCTTGCGCCAGTCCAAAAGGCCGGAGTCGATGCGCACGGCAAACACGCGTCGGCCGACCACCAACACCCGGACGTCGGCCACCTTGTCCACGCGGGCCTGGAACAGGTGCGGCGTCACGCGCACGCTCTCGTCGATCTCGTCGGCGGTCACGGGTTCGGCCCATCCGGTGACCGGCACATCGTTGCGCTCGTACCGAGTCCACCGCAGCGTCTTGAAGATCACCCGGCCGTGGTCGGCCATGAACGCGCGTGCCTCGCTCGGGTCGTTGGTCACGAGCGTCGGCGGCACGGTGAGGCCGAGCCGCTGTGCGACTGCGAGCTGAGTGGGCTTGTAGTCGGCGGCTGCGCTGCGTTGCGGTTGATTGATCCATAGAGGGCCGTCGAGGGAGTAGAGGACGCCCCCCAGCCCATACCGGACCTGTGCCGCCGCGAACCGCGCATCGTTGTCCTCCAGGTGCTGGAACGCGGGCCAGACGGGCCGACGCCAGTACACCGAACGCACCTCGGCCAGGTCCATGGTCCTCGACGGGGTATCCACCCGCCCGGCCACGGAGACCGGGCAGGTGCCGAACCGGGCCGAGACCGTCAGGTCCGCGCCGATGTCAGCAGGGTTGAACCTGACCACCGGCACACTTCGCCGGTTGAGCTGGGTGATGACCATGTCGGCGGTGATGTCGTCCGCCTCGGTGGCCACCAGGACCGGCCTCTCCTCGGTCGCGGCCATCAGTCCTGTGTGCTGTCCTGGTCGTGGCCCGAGTCGGGCGCCGAGTCCGAGTTCGTGGTTGTCGAGGTCTCAGTACCCTTGCTGGTGCCGTGCTTGCCCCTCTCCACTACGCGGCCGGCGCGGTCGCGGAACACACCGAGCTGCGTGACGGGGTCGACCGTGACGGAGGCGTGCGGGACACGGACGGTGGCCGGATAGGGGGCGAGTCGGCCGGCACCCCACGGGCGCATTGCGGTTTCGCTTGCGATGGTCATCGAGCCTTCTCCTGCTTGGTGAGTTGAAGCGGAGCAGCGTGTTCGCAGCCCCGGTTTCCGGCGGTCTTGTCGGATTCACCGGAGGGTGATGAGCACGGTTCCGCGGCCGTCCCGCACGTCCCCGGCCTCAACGGGCCCCTGGAGCCTCATCAGCTCAAGTGCCCCGGTGACGTTCGGAACCGCGTTGTTCGCGATGCACCGCGCCGTGTCTTCCGGTTCCTCGTCTCGGTGGTCATAGCAACAGGTGATCCTTCATCACTTGTCCCTGCTCACCGTGGGGTTCAGTGCGAAGCTAGACCGGCCCAGAGCCAACCTTCAAGAAGATTGCGCGAGTTTGCAGTACGGAGATTGACTCGATTGAACGCCTCCTCGACCATCGGCGTGCCGCAATCTCGTGCAAGGCAGACGACAGGAGAGCAGCCATGCAGCTACGGTTCCTGGGCACGAACTCCAAGGTGGGCGACTGCCCGACCCTCTACGCCACCGACCGTGACACCTACCTCGTCCAGGGGTGGCAGATCTTCGCGAACGATCTCCTGGCACAGCTCGACCTCGGCGAGGGCGAGACGGCCGTCGAGGTCCCCACCGAACTGTTCGAGCACCTGGAGAAGGACGGCCACCCCTCTGGCGAGTTCAGGCGCCTTGAGGACCCCCTCATGGTCCTCACGCCGGGTGGTACGTACGTTGTGCGGGGGCGGGAGGTGACTGATCCCGAGGCCCTGTCCCAGATGTCGATTCCTGACTACGAGACCGTGGTCGAGGTCTCCAAGGCCGCGATCACAGCCCTACTGGAGGAACCACGTGGAGCTGATCTCCAGCACCGAGCGCAACCGGCTCATTGAGTCCGTCGCGCACGATGCCTTCCATCTGGAGCTGAGGGACGACTACTCGGTGCCGTTGGAGGACGGGCCGTATGAGAAGTGGCTCGGGGGAGTGGTCGACGACGACTTCATGGGCCCGTGGCTGTCGATGATTCGGCAGCTCACCCAGGGGGGCAGGACTGTTCGGCGTGTCCGTGTCGTGACCGAGCCGCACGCCCCGTATGTCCGCTGGGAGCATGAAGGCACACCCCTCAACGAGAAGGCCGGCGAGCAGATCCGGTGGCTCCCCAGGCATGAGCTGCCCGAGGGCCTGTCCTTCCCCCTGGCCGGGAAGGACTGGTGGCTGCTCGATGACACGCTCTTGGCCGTAGGTCACTTCGACGGCTCAGGGAGGGTCCTCGGGTCCGAGCTGATCGACGACCCCGAGACCGTCGCCGAATGCGTTCGAGTTCGGGACTTGCTCTGGGAAACCGCCATCCGCCACTCCGAGTACAAGCCCTGACCGATCAGTGAGCAACCAGGCAAAGGAAACCCGGGAGGCGTTGGGTGCCCGGCTGCGTGGATACCGCAAGGACGCGGGCTTCACCAGCGGCCGGGCGTTCGCTGCTGCCACCGGGTGGCAGGAGTCCAAGGTCTCCCGGATCGAGAACGGTAAGCAGAACGCGAGCGAGGAGGACATCCGTGCCTGGTGCCAGTTGACGGGGCACGAGGCCGATCTCGCTGACCTGATTGCCGTCATCCGCCACATGGACGAGATGTGGATGGAGTGGCGTCGGCAACTGGAGGAGGGAGCTGAAAAGCGCCAGCAGCGGTCCCTCCCGCTCTACCGGAAGACCAAGGTGTTCCGGATCTGGGAGCCCAACGTTATCTGGGGCACCATCCAGACCGCGGCATACGCCGGGAACATCTTCGATCAGGCATCCAGCTTGTACGACACCCCGACTGACACCGATGCGGCAGTGGCTAAGCGCATCGAACGGCAGGGCTACCTCTACACCGGGGATCGAATTTTCAACGTGCTCCTCGGTGAGCAGGCGCTCTATGCGAACCACGGCGGACCGGAGGCCATGAAGGCCCAACTCGATCGTTTGATGAGTGTCCTTACACTGCCCCGGCTCAGCTTGGGTATCGTCCCGCTCTCTGCCCCACTCGGCATCTGGATCGGTCACGGATTTTCGATGTTCGACGACAAGCTCGTCATGGTGGAGACGTTCTCCGCGGAGATGTCCGTGACTGCCCCCGGGGAGGTCGAGACCTACATGAAGGCATTTGAGCTTCACAGGCGGATCGCGGTGTACGGGCACAGCGCAAGGAATCTAATTCTGGCTGCTATCGAGCACTTCAACCGAATGTGAGAGAAAAACGTGGCGGTAATCCCTGACTGGCGCACGAGCACCTGTACGAAAAGTGATTCCTGCGTGGAAGTCGCGGATAACGGCCCTGCCGCAGTCATGGTCCGGGACACGAAGGTCAGGCGCCTCGGAACACTCTTCGTTCCGCCACTGCCTGGGCTGAGTTCGAAGCGGACACGCAGAAGTCGTGAGGACCCAGGCTTCCCAGCCGCGGCGCTCGGCGTGGGTCACGCACCCCTTGAGCTGACGCCCTGATCGGCGAAGTCCGTCCACACCGCCCGGCGGGAGCGGGCGGGCGGCGAGCCCCGACCGTACAGGCGACACGGCCAAAACGTCTGGCATCCGGCCGGTGGTTCCGTAAAGGGTGGGGGCATGACAGGCAGGACGGCGGACGGCCCGCGCTCATCCGGCCGGGCCGCGGTCCCGCACCCGGCCCCGGTCACGGAGAATAGGCGCGTGCGCTACAGCATCCTCGGTACCACCCAGGCACTCCGCGACGACGGCACGGCCGTCGCCGTCGGCGGGGCGCGGCTGCGCGCCCTGCTCACCGTTCTCGCGCTGCGGGCCGGCCGGACCGTGCCCGCGGCCGTGCTCGTCGACGAGGTGTGGGACGGGGACCCGCCCGCCGACGCGCCGGGTGCGTTGCAGGCACTCGTGGGCCGGCTCCGGCGGGCGCTCGGCCATGCGGCGGTCGCCTCGGCGGAGAACGGTTACCGGCTGGCCGCCGAACCGGACACCGTGGACCTGTACCGCTTCGAGCGTCTCGCGGGGGAGGGGACACGGGCCCTGGAGGAGGGCGATCCGGCGAAGGCCGTGACGCTCCTCGACGACGCGCTGGGCCTGTGGCGCGGACAGGTCCTCGCCGATCTGCCCGACCGGCACGCCGAGGCGGCCCGCTGGACGGCCCGCCGGTTCGACGCCCGCCGCACCCGCCTCACCGCCCTGCTCGCCCTCGGCCGGGCCGAGCAGGTGCTGCCGGAGCTGGCCGCGCTCTGCGGCGAGCACCCCATCGACGAACCGCTCCAGGCGCTGCGGCTGCGCGCCCTGCGCGACGCCGGACGCACCGCCCAGGCGCTGGCCGCGTACGAGGAGGTGCGCACCGTGCTCGCCGACCGGCTCGGCACCGACCCGGGCGCCGAACTGGGTGCGCTGTACGCCGAACTCCTGCGCCAGGAACCGGCCCGCCCGGCGATATCCACGGCCCCGAACGGCAACCCCGCGCCCCCGAACGGCAACCCGGCCCCCGCCGCCCGGCCCGGAAATCTCCGGGTCAGGCTCACCAGCTTCGTCGGGCGCGAGAGCGACATCGACACCCTGCGCGGCGATCTCTCCGGCGCCCGCCTCGTCACCCTGCTCGGCCCCGGTGGCGCCGGCAAGACCCGGCTCTCCCAGGAGGCCGCCGAATCCGTCGACCCCGCCACCTGGCCGGACGGGGTCTGGATGGCCGAGCTCGCACCGGTCGAGGACCCCGACTCGGTGCCGGAGGCCGTCCTCACCGCCCTCGGCGGCCGCGAGACCGTGCTGCGCGGTGCGGGCGCGGAGGAGCTCCGGGCCGTCGAGCGGGGCGGGGGAGCCGAACCGCTCGCCCGGCTCACCGAACACTGCTCCGGGCGCCGCATGCTGCTGCTCCTGGACAACTGCGAGCACGTCATCGAGGCCGCCGCCGCCCTCACCGACCACCTGCTGGCCCGCTGCCCGGAGCTCACCGTCCTCGCGACCAGCCGTGAACCCCTCGGCGTACCGGGCGAGTTCGTCCGGCCCGTCGACCCGCTGCCCGACCCGATGGCGCTGCGCCTGTTCGCGGACCGCGGCGCCGCCGCACTGTCCGGCTTCCGGGTCGACGCGGACGAGCGCACCGCGGCGGCCGTCGCGGAGATCTGCCGCCGCCTGGACGGGCTGCCGCTCGCCATCGAGCTGGCCGCCGCCCGGCTCCGGATGCTCACCCCGCGCCAGATCGCGGACCGGCTGGACGACCGGTTCCGCCTGCTGACCGGCGGCAGCCGGACCGTACTGCCGCGCCAGCAGACCCTGCGGGCCGTCGTCGACTGGTCCTGGGACCTCCTGGACGAGGCCGAACGCACCGCCCTGCGTCGGCTGTCGGTCTTCTCCGGCGGCTGGACCCTCGCCGCCGCGGAGGCGGTCTGCGCGGACCGGCCGCAGGACGCGCACGACGTCGCCGCGGTGCTCGGCTCGCTCGTCGACAAGTCCCTCGTCGTCGCCGCGCCCGCCACGGACGGCCAGATGCGCTACCGCCTCCTGGAGACCGTCGGTGAGTACGCCGTCGAACGGCTCGACGAGGCGGGGGAGCGGGAATCCGTCGAACGGCAGCACCTGGTGTTCTTCCGGGAGCTGGCCCGTACCGCCGACCCCGAACTCCGGGGCCCCGGACAGCTCGCCGCCATCGAACTGTTCCAGCGCGAGTACGAGAACCTGCGCACCGCCCTGCGCCACGCCGTCGCCGCCCGCGACGAGCAGGAGGCCCTGTGCATGGTCATCTCGCTCTCCTGGTTCTGGCAGATACGCGATCTGCGCGCCGACGCCCTCCAGTGGGCCGAAGCCGCCGCCGCCCTCGGCCCCGATCCGTTCGCCCCGCCCGCCGTGCCCGCGCCGTCCCTCCACGAACGCTGCATCGACGCGCCCCCGCCGATGGGCCCCGAGCTGCTCCAGGAGGCGCGGCGCCAGGTCGCGCTGGTCCAGCTGGTCAGCATGGACCACGCGATGGACGAGTTGGTGAGCGGCGAGGGCATGGAGCGGCTGCGCGTCATCGCCGCCACCTACCGGGCCGGGCAGCCGCAGACCTGCCGTGCCCCGGCATCGCTGTGGTTCTTCGCGGTCCTGCTCACCGGGGACATCGGCGGCCTGCGCGCGATGCTGGACGAAACGGTCCGGGCCGCGCGGGGGTTCGGCTACGAGTGGGAGCTGGCGGCGGCGCTCCAGATGCGCGCCAACGTGCTGGCCAACCGGCCCGACTGGTCGGGCGAGGCACGGGCGGACGCCGACGAGAGCCTGGAGGTGTTCCGCCGCCTCGGGGACGACTGGGGCACGGCCGAGTCGCTCTCCTCGCGCGGCGAGGCCAACGAGAAGACCGGCGACTACACCCGGGCGGCCGACGACTACCTGGCCGCCGTCGGCTACGCGGAGAAGCTCGGCGCCCACGCCCAGGTGCTGGTCCTCCGCACCCGGTACGCCTCCGTGCTGACCGAGCTCGGCCGCGGCGAGGAGGGCGAGGCGATCCTGCGGGAGGTGCTCGCAGAGGCCCGGTACGCGGCCCATGGCGCGAGGTCGTTCGCCCGGCTCTTCCTGGCCATGTGGCTGGGCCGGTCCGGCCGTACCGCGGAGGCCCGCGAACACTTCGCCACGCTGCGCGAGGAGTTCCATTCGGAGACCCGGGCGGTCTTCGACGGATTCGTGCTGGGCGGTGTGGCCTGGCTGGACAACCTGGACGGGCGCTACGCGGACGCCCTCGCCGGGACCCTGCGCTCACTGGCCCGCGCCGACGACCCGCTCGCGCAGATGGTGGCGCCGCAGATGGCCGTGACCCACCTGGTCGGCGCCGCGCGGGCGCTGGGCGGACTCGGCGGGGAGCGCCGGGCCGCCGTCGCGGCGCGGCTGCTGGGCGCCTGCCGGGGCCTGCTGCCCGACGGGCACGTGCCGACGTCGATCGAGCGGGAAAGTTACACGGCGGCCGAGGAACTGGCCCGTGCCGTCCTCGGGGACGCCGCCTTCGAGACCGCGTACGCCGAGGGCGGCGGCCTCTCCCTGAAGGAGGCCGCCGCCCTCGTCGAGCCGTACCGGGACTGAGAGGCGCCCGGTCAGGTGCGCTTGCGGAACTTCGAGACCGCCAGCGGGGCCGTGATCGCGGTGATGCCCACGGCCCAGACGAGGGTCATCCACACGGAGTGGCCGAGCGGTCCGCCGGTCATCAGGCCGCGCGCCGCGTCGGCCAGGTTGGACAGCGGGTTGTAGTCGGTGAAGGTCTTCAGCCAGCCGGGCATCGTGGTCGGCGGGGCGAAGATCGAGGATCCGAACTGAAGAGGCATCAAGATGAGGAATCCCATCGCCTGGACCGACTGGGGCGTCTTGAGGGACAGCCCGAGCAGGATGAAGATCCACATGATCGCGGCGCCGAACGCCGCCGACAGCACCACCGCGGCCAGCAGGCCGGGCACCGAACTCACCTGGAGCCCGAGCGCGAAGCCCATGCCCAGCAGGATCGCCGTGGCGACCATCATCCGGCCCAGCTCGACCACGATCTTCGCGATGAGCACCGACGAGCGGGCGATCGGCATCGTGCGGAACCGGTCCATGACCCCCTTGTGGAAGTCGTCGTTGACCCCGGTGCCGACCGCGGTCGCGATGTTCATGCCCATCATCGCCATCAGACCGGGTATGACGTAGTTGATGTACGTCTGCCGGTCACCGCCCAGGCTCGCGCCGACGGACCCGCCGAAGACGTACACGAACAGCAGGGTGAAGACGATGGGCATCAGGAGCACATCGAACATCGACTCCGGATCCTTCTTGATCTGGAGCAGGTTGCGCCGCATCAGCGCCCCGATGTGCCGCATGTTGCCCCGCAGCCCGATCCGGCCCTCGTCGTGGAGCGGCTTCGCCGGGGCGGTACCGGCCGAACCGGCGGGAGCGGGCTTCAGAGTCGTCGTGCTCATGCCGCGACCTCCTCGTGGATCGTGTCGGTGGGGGCGGAGGCCTTCTCGCCCGTGATGGCGAGGAACACCTCGTCCAGGCTGGGCAGCGCGGTGGCTACGTGCGCCAGCGAGAAGCCCCGGGTGCCGAGCAGGCCGATGACGGCGGTGAGCTGTTCGTCGCTGAGGATCGGTACGTACAGCAGCCCCTCGTCCGGAACCGCCTGCGCGCCCGAGACCCCGTCGAGACCGGCCTCCCGCAGCGCCTGTGCCATCGCGGCCAGTTCGGACGGGTCCGAGGGCCGGATCTGCAGGGTGCGGCCGCCGACCCTGGCCTTCAGCTCGTCGACACCGCCGCGGGCGATGATCTTGCCGTGATCGATGACGGTGAGCTCGCCGGCGAGCTGTTCGGCCTCTTCCATGTACTGGGTGGTGAGCAGGACGGTCGCCCCCTCCGCGACCATCCGCTGCACCTCGTCCCAGACCTCGTTGCGGGTCCGGGGGTCGAGCCCCGTCGTCGGCTCGTCCAGGTAGAGCACGGACGGGCTGCCGATCATGGAAGCGGCCAGGTCCAGCCGGCGCCGCATACCGCCCGAGTAGTCCATGGCGGCCTTCTTCGCCGCGTCGGTGAGCGAGAAGCGCTCCAGCAGCTCGTCGGCGCGGGACCGGGCCTTCTTGCGCGGCAGATCGAGCAGCCGCCCGATCATGTAGAGGTTCTCCCAGCCGGAGAGCTTCTCGTCGACCGAGGCGTACTGCCCGGTCAGACCGATGGTGCGGCGCAGCTGGCGGGGCTGCTTCACCACGTCGTAGCCCGCCACGACCGCGTGTCCGGCGTCGGGCAGGATCAGGGTGGACAGGCAGCGTACGAGCGTGGTCTTGCCGGCACCGTTGGGGCCGAGCACTCCGAGGACGGTGCCCTCGCGTACATCGAGGTCCACGCCGTCCAGAGCTTTGGTCGAGCCGTAGTGCTTGACCAGCCCCCGTACCTCGACGGCGTTTCCGCCGCTCCTGGGGTTCTTGTCGATTCGCGTCATGCCCACCATCAGAACAGCCGCCACCGACAGGCCGCCGACAGCGGGCCGACAGCCCGCCGATGGGGGAAGTCGGCGGGCTGTCGGTGGTGCCGGCAGTGGTCGTCCGGTCAGTGGAAGGTGTGCTCCGGCGCCGGGAAGCTGCCGCCGACTACCTCGTCCGCGTACGCCTTCGCGGCGTCGCCGAGGATCTGGCGCAGGTCGGCGTACTGCTTGGTGAAGCGCGGCACCTTGCCGCCGGTCAGCCCGACCATGTCGGTGTAGACCAGCACCTGGGCGTCCGTGTCCGGACCGGCGCCGATGCCGACGGTCGGGATGTGCAGGGTGCGGGTGACCTCGGCGGCCAGCTCGGCCGGTACGAGTTCCAGGACGACGGCGAACGCGCCCGCGTCCTGCACGGCCTTGGCGTCGCGCAGCATCTGCTGGGCGGCCTCCTCGCCGCGGCCCTGCACCCGGTAGCCCATCGCGTTGACGGACTGCGGGGTCAGGCCGATGTGCGCCATGACCGGGATGCCGGCGTCGACCAGCAGCTTGATCTGCTCGTGGCTGCGCTCGCCGCCCTCCAGCTTGACCGCGCCGACCCCGGACTCCTTGATCAGCCGGGTGGCGTTGCGCAGGGCCTGGACAGGGCTCTCCTGGTACGCCCCGAAGGGCAGGTCGGCGACGACGAGGGCGCGCTTGGTGCCCCGTACGACGGCGGCGGAGAGGATGGCGATCTCGTCCATCGTGACGGGCACGGTGGTCTCGTAGCCGAGGTGACAGTTGCCCATCGAGTCGCCGACGAGCATGACCGGGATGCCGGCCTCGTCGAAGACGGACGCGGTCATCGCGTCATAGGCGGTGAGCATGGGCCACTTCTCGCCGCGCCCGGTGGCGGCGGCGATGTCGTGGATGGTGACGCGGCGGTTGCTCTTGCCTCCGTACAGCGCCTTGCTGCTGTCGGTGGGGGCTCCCGCGGGGGGTGTGGCGGACTGGTTCTGCGCAGCCTGAAGCGACATGGCCAACGGCTCCTTCGTCATCTCGAGGCACCCTGACGGTGTCCCCGGATCCCCTCCATGGTGGCATCCCGGAGCCGGTCACGGGAAGTGGGCCCGCGCACGCGGCCCGGACGGCGGTACGGCGGCGGCGGGTTCCCGCCCGGTAAAGACTTTCCAATACGAGACGGTCTCGTATCGAAATGAGGCTAGGCTCTCCGTCATGTCCATACCGTCCGGCGCTCCCGCCGTCGTGCCCCAGGTCCCGGAGGCGGTCCACCGCCGCCGCTGGGCGATTCTCGTTGTCCTGATGTTCAGCCTGCTCATCGTGGTGCTGGACAACTCGATCCTGAACGTCGCCGTCAAGACGATCGCTTCCCCCGCACCCACCGGACTGGGGGCCACCCAGAGCGAGCTGGAGTGGGCGATCAACTCCTACACCCTCGTCTTCGCCGGACTGCTCTTCACCGCGGGCCTCCTCGGCGACCGCCTCGGGCGCAAGAAGGTGCTGCTCTTCGGCATCGTGCTCTTCGGCATCGGCTCGGCCTTCGCCGCCATGTCCGGCTCCCCGGGCGAACTCGTCGCCTGGCGTGCCGTGATGGGCTTCGGCGCCGCGTTCGTGATGCCGGCCACCCTCGCCGTCCTGATGAACGTCTTCGAGCGCGACGAGCAGCCCAAGGCCATCGGCATCTGGGCCGGCAGCGTCGGCCTCGGCATCGCGATCGGCCCGATCACCGGCGGGCTGCTCCTCGAACACTTCTGGTGGGGCTCGATCTTCCTGGTCAACGTCCCCGTGGTGGTCATCGCGCTGATCGCGATGGCGGTGCTCGTACCGGACTCCAGGGACCCGAAGCCGGGCCGTCTCGACCCGATCGGTGTGGTGCTCTCCATCATCGGCCTGGTGCTGCTGGTGTACGGCATCATCCGCGGCGGCGAGCTGGCCGACTTCACCGACGTCTCCGTGCTCCTGCCGGTCATCGGCGGCCTGGCCGTCCTGGTGGTGTTCGTCCTCCACGAGAAGCGCAGCAGCAGCCCGGCCATCGACATCACGTACTTCAGGAAGCCGGCCTTCTCGGCCGCCGTCGCCGCCATCGCGCTGGTCTTCTTCGCGCTGATGGGCGTGACGTTCTTCTCCGCCTTCTACATGCAGAGCGTGCGGGGCTGGAGCGCCCTTCAGTCCGGGCTGCTGATCCTGCCGCTGGCCATCGCCCAGATGGTCTTCGCGCCCAGGGCCCGGCTGGTCGTCGCACGGTTCGGTGCCCGTGCGGTGTGCACCGTCGGCATGCTGATGGTCGCCGTCGGGCTGGCGGCGTTCGCGCTGTTCGACGCCGACACGCCCGTCTGGCTGATGTGTGTGGTCTTCTTCGTGCAGGGCACGGGCATGGCCCACGTGATGCCGCCGGTCACCGTCGCCGTGATGCAGGCGCTGCCCCGCGAGAAGGCCGGCTCCGGCTCGGCCGTCAACAACACGTTCCGCCAGGTCGGCGGCGCGCTCGGGATCGCCGTCCTCGGATCGGTGCTGTCCGCCGTCTACCGCGGCGACATCGAGGGGCACCTCGGCGCGCTCCCGGCCGCCGCCAGGGACACCGCGGCGGAGTCGATCGAGGCGACGCTCGGCATCGCGGAGAGGATGGGCCCCGCGGGCGCCCCGCTGGTCGCCGCCGCGCACGACGCCTTCCTGAGCGCCATGCACGTCACGGCCCTCAGCTCGGCCGCCGTCGCCCTGATCGGAGCGGCCGTGGTCGCGCTGTTCCTGCCGGGCAGGACGCCCGCCGCGCAGCCGCCCGCGCCGGGCGGCACGCAGGACGAGCCGACGGTGCCCGCGCCCGCGGCGCGGTGACACGGCCGGCCCCGCACGGCTGACGGCGCACGGCCGGTGCCCCGGCATCCGGCCGGATGCTGCCGGGCGCCGTCCGTTCGGGGAGAATCGGGGGCGGCGAAAGGTGGTTCCACGTGCAGGCTCAGGCATCGGACCGGGACGAGCGGGCCCCGGGCGACCGCGACCGCGATCACGGCTCCGGCCCCGGCGACGACCAGGAGCCCCGCCGCGGCCGCCCGCGCAGCGCGGCGGCCGAGCGGGCCATCCTGGACGCCGTCGTCGAGCTCCTGGAGGCCGGCGAACCCCTCGCCGGCCTGTCCATCGAGCGGATCGCCCGCACCGCCGGGGTCGGCAAGGCCACCATCTACCGGCGCTGGACCGACAAGGAGGAGCTCTTCGTCGACGTCCTGCGCGACATCGAGCCCCCGGAGCCCGACGTCTCCGGCACCGGCGGGCTCGGTGACCTGCGGGTCCTGCTGGAGTCGATGCGCAGGCGCGGCCTGGCCCAGCGCTCCTCCGTGCTGCTGCACAACGTCTTCGCCCAGATGAAGAGCCATCCCCGGCTCTGGTCCGAGTACCAGGGCACCGTGATAGCGCCGCGCCGCCTCGCGATGCTCGCGGCCGTCCGGCGAGCCGTCGAGGCCGGAGAACTGCGCGGCGACACGGACGTGGAGCTGATGGACGACCTGTTCGTCGGCCCCATGCTCGTACGCACCATCCACCGGCCTGACGCGCCGCTGCCCGAGGACCTCGCCGACCGCATCATCCAGCTGCTGGTCGAGGGCGTCGGGCCGCGGCCCCCGGGCGACGGACCCGGCGGAGCCGCGGAACGGCGCTGACGCGCCCGGACCACCGCGCGTGTGATCCTTCTGTCACAAGCCCCCGCAGACCGCCTCCGGCCGGAACCCACCGCACCCCCTTGTTCGTCCTGCTGGCAGTACGGCCGTCATCGACGGCGGGAAACGCATCGCTCATCGCCTAGGGTCGTTGGCGCGGCGATGTGCACGGCAAGGCAGTGAGGACAGTGCGATGGTGCAGGCGTACAGGGCGGACACCGGGAACGGCGGCGCGGGACCGCAGCCCTCCGGATCCCGTTTCCGGGACCTGCGCGACAGGCTGGTCCGGGACCCGGGCATCTGGCGGCGCGGGCTCGTTCTGGCAGGCTGTTCGGTCCTGCTGACCTTCGTGATGCTCCTGCACTCCCACATCCCGAACGCCATCGGCAACCTGGGCAGCCTCACCGAGACGTTCCTGCCGTGGATCGCCGTCTTCGTACCGGTGCTGCTCGTGCTGGGCCTGGTGCGGCGCTCCGCGACGGCCCTGATCGTGCTCCTGCTCCCGATCGTGGTCTGGTTCAACGTGTTCGGCGGACTGCTCACCGACAAGTCGGGCGGGGGCGGCGATCTCACCGTCGCCACCCACAACGTCAACGCGGACAACGCCGACCCCTCGGGCACCGCCCAGCAGGTCGCGGGCTCCGGCGCCGACGTCATCGCCCTCCAGGAGCTGCCCGCCGGGCAGGTGAAGACGTACGAATCGGCGCTCGCCGCCCGCTTCCCGTACCACTCGGTCCAGGGGACCGTCGGCCTGTGGAGCAAGTACCCGATCAGCGACACCCGCCCGGTGGACATCAAGATGGGCTGGGTCCGGGCCATGCGGACCACCGTCGCCACGCCCGAGGGCAAGGTCGGCTTCGTCGTCGCGCACCTGCCCTCGGTCCGGGTCAAGCTGCACGCCGGATTCACCGCGAACCAGCGTGACCAGAGCGCCGACGCACTCGGCGAGGCCATCGCGGACGAACGGCTCGACCGGGTCGTCCTGCTCGGCGACCTCAACGGCACCATGAACGACCGCTCCCTCAACGCGGTCACCTCGCAGATGCGCTCCACCCAGGGCGCGGCCGGTGACGGCTTCGGGTTCAGCTGGCCCGCCGCGTTCCCGATGGCCCGGATCGACCAGATCATGGTGAAGGGCGTCGACCCGGTGTCGTCCTGGACCCTGCCCGCCACGGACAGCGACCACCTCCCGATCGCCGCCCGCGTCAATCTCTGACGTCACGGTCCATTTACCTCCCGGCATAAACCATCTGAGAGTATTTGTTCCGATCAGGGACCGAGGCCGACCGGCGATGGAGCCGGTGAGCCGCTGTGTGCTCGGGCGTCCACGCCCGTCGGCGCCGCCATGCCCCGGCTCCCTCCTGCGCCCCGTACCGCGGCCGGCCCCGTCCGCCGCGGAGCTCGGGGCTCCCCTCGGAAAGGTCTCTCCTCATGCCTCTGGCTCTGCTCGCACTCGCGGTGAGCGCCTTCGGCATCGGTACCACGGAGTTCGTGATGATGGGCCTGCTGCCCGATGTCGCGGACGATCTCGGCACCTCCGTCCCCACGGCGGGCTACCTCGTGTCGGCCTATGCGATCGGTGTGGTGCTCGGCGCCCCACTGCTCACCGCCCTCGGCTCCCGCATCCCGCGCAAGCGGATGCTCCTGCTGCTGATGGCGCTCTTCACCGTCGGCAACCTCGCCTCCGCGTGCGCTCCGGGCTTCGGCTGGCTGGTCGCGGGACGCGTCCTGGCCGGGCTGCCGCACGGCGCGTTCTTCGGCGTCGGCGCGGTCGTCGCCGCCCGGCTGGTCGCCGACGGGCGCCAGGCACGGGCCGTGGCGACGATGTTCCTCGGCCTGACCGTCGCCAACATCATCGGCGTGCCCGCCGCCACCCTGCTCGGCCAGCACCTCGGCTGGCGGGCCACGTTCCTGGTGGTCGCGGTGATCGGGCTGTGCGCGATGGCCGCGCTCGCCCGGCTCGTCCCCCGGATCCCGGTCGAGGCCCACCACGACGTCCGCCACGAGCTGCGGGCCCTGGGCAACCGGCAGGTGCTGCTCGGCCTGCTCACCGCCGTCTTCGGCTTCGCCGGGGTCTTCGCCGTGTACTCCTACCTCTCGGCGATGACGACCGAGGCGATGGGCTTCGGCGAGTCCTCCGTGACGCTGGTGCTGGCGCTCTTCGGTATCGGCATGACCCTCGGCGCGCTCGCCGCCGGCCCGCTCACGGACCGGGCACTGCGTCCGACCCTGTACGGATCGCTGGGCGCGCTCGCGGTCGTCCTGGTGGTCTTCCCGTTCGCCGCCCATGTGCAGTGGGCCGCGCTGGTCATGGTGGTGCTGCTGGGCGGGGTCGGCTTCATGACGACGACGCCGTTGCAGATGCTCGTCATGAACAAGGCCAAGGACGCCCCGACCCTGGCCTCCGCCTCCAACCACTCCGCGTTCAACCTGGCCAACGCGGGCGGCGCGTGGCTCGGCGGGATGGCCATCGCGGCCGGCTGGGGCTGGACGTCCCCGGCCCTGGTCGGCGCGGTCCTGGCCGTCGCGGGCCTCGCGGTGGCGGTCACGGCTGGCGTACTGGACCGCGACCGCACACCGTCGAGGGTGGTGGCCCGCGCGGGGGCGACGGTGGCCGAGCGGAGCCCGGCCGCGTCGAGCCCGTCCGGCGATTGAGGACGAACCGTCAGCGGACGGGCCCGGCGACCCGCCCTCCCGGCGTCAGCCGGACTCGCGCCAGCGGTTCGTGATCGGCAGCCGCCGGTCCTTGCCGAAGCCCTTGGGCGAGATCTTCGTGCCCGGCGGGTACTGCCGCCGCTTGTACTCGGCGGTGTCCACCATCCGCAGCGTCTTCGCCACCAGCGCCGGATCGAACCCGGCTGCGACGATCGCGTCGAGCCCCTGGTCCCGGTCGACGTACATCTCCAGGATCCGGTCCAGCACGTCGTAGTCGGGCAGCGAGTCCGTGTCGACCTGCCCCGGACGCAGCTCCGCGCTGGGCGGCTTGGTGATGGAGGCCTCCGGGATCGGCGGGGTCTGCCCGCGCTCCTCCGCGGCCCGGTTGCGCCACTTCGCCAGCCGGAAGACCGACGTCTTGTAGACGTCCTTGATCGGCCCGTACGCGCCGACGGAGTCGCCGTACAGCGTCGAGTAACCGACCGCCAGCTCCGACTTGTTGCCCGGAGCCAGGACGATCTGGCCCTCCTGGTTGGAGACGGCCATCAGCATCGTGCCGCGCAGCCGCGACTGGAGGTTCTCCTCGGCGAGACCGGTGAGCCCCAGCGACCCCATGTACGCGTCGAACATCGGCTCGATCGGTACGGTCCGGAAGTTCAGCCCGGTACGCCGCGCCAGCTCGGCCGCGTCGCCCTTGGAGTGGTCGGAGGAGTACTTCGACGGCATCGAGATGCCGTACACGTTCTCGGCGCCCAGCGCATCGCAGCCGATCGCCGCGACCAGCGCCGAGTCGATCCCGCCGGAGAGCCCGACGAGCACGCTGCTGAAGCCGTTCTTCGCGGCGTACGCGCGCAGGCCCACGACGAGCGCCGAGTACAGCTCCTCGTCGTCGTCCAGCCGGTCCGCGTACCCTCCGGCCAGCTCCGCCTCGTACGGCGGCAGCGGCTTCTCGGAGAGGACCACGTGGTCGATGCGCAGCCCGTCGTTCACCACACCCGAGGGGGCGTCGGCCGAGGCCGCCGGCAGCTCGAGATCGATGATCACACTGCCCTCGGCGAACTGGGGTGCACGGGCGATCACTTCGCCGCGCTTGTCGACGACGATCGAGTCACCGTCGAAGACCAGCTCGTCCTGACCGCCGATCATCGCCAGATAGGCCGTGGTGCAGCCGGCCTCCTCGGCCCGCTTGCGGACCAGTTCCAGCCGGGTGTCGTCCTTGTCCCGCTCGTAGGGCGAGGCGTTGACCGAGAGCAGCAGCCCGGCCCCGGCGGCGCGTGCGGCCGGTACCCGGCCGCCGTCCTGCCACAGGTCCTCGCAGATCGCGAGCGCGACGTCGATCCCGTGCACCCGCACCACGGGCATCGAGTCGCCCGGCACGAAGTACCGGAACTCGTCGAAGACGCCGTAGTTGGGCAGGTGGTGCTTGGCGAAGTTCAGCGCGATCCCGCCGCGGTGCAGCACCGCGGCGGCGTTGCGCGGGGACCCGGCGGGCTGGCCGTAGCGCGGCGCCGGGAACTCGGAGCGGTCGAGGTATCCGACGACGACCGGCAGTTCCCCGAAGCCCTCCTCGTCGAGACGGGCGGCGAGCGCGCGCAGCGCGTCCCGCGACGCCTCGACGAAGGACGACCGCAGGGCCAGGTCCTCGACGGGGTAACCGGTCAGCACCATCTCGGGGAACGCCACCAGGTGGGCGCCCTGCTCGGCGGAGTGCCGGGTCCAGTGGAGGATCGCCTCGGCGTTGCCGGCGAGGTCACCGACGGTCGAGTCGATCTGATTCAGTGCGAGGCGTAGTTGAGGCACGCCGCCCAGTGTAATCGTCTGACTGACGCGATGTCCTGGCGGGCCGCGCGGAAAGCCGTGCGGCCCGCCGGGGGGACGGTCAGCGGCGGTAGCCGACGACCGTCATCATGCCCGCCTCCGCGTGGTACAGGTTGTGGCAGTGCAGCATCCACAGCCCCGGGTTGTCGGCGTCGAAGTCCACCGTCAGCGACTGCCGGGGCAGCACGATCGCGGTGTCCTTGCGGGCCCCGGACGCGTTCCCGGCCAGCGCGAACGTGTGCCCGTGCAGATGGACCGGGTGCCACATCGAGGTCGCGTTCCGGAACTCCAGCCGGACCCGCTCCCCGGCCCGCACCGGATGGCGCTGGTCGGCGCTGTACGGCTTCCCGTCGAAGGCCCAGTCGTACGCCGCCATCGAACCGGTCAGCCTGATCCGCACCGTCCGGTCCGGCTCACGGACGGGCAGCGCCACGGACGCGTCCGGGGTCAGCCGGTCGGCCGTCACCAGCTGACCGGCCAGCTCCTTCGGCTGCACGGAGGCGGTGGGCGCCGCGCCCGTGCCGGTACGGAGCAGCGCCATCGCGGAGGCCTTCTTGCCCTCGGCCGACGCGGCCAGCGGGAACACCCCGTCCCCGGCGGTCACCAGCACGTCGTACCGCTCGCCCATGCCGATCAGCAGGGCGTCCGTCGTGGTGTGCCGCACGGGGAAGCCGTCGGTGTGCGTGACCGTCATCCGGTGGCCGCCGAGCGCGACGCGGAACGCGGTGTCACCGCCCGCGTTGATGATCCGCAGCCGGATCCGGTCGCCCGGCCGTGCGGTGAAGACGGACGGGTCCTCCGGAGTACCGCCGTTGACCAGGTAGTACGGGTAGCCGACATCGCCCGCGTCACCGCCCAGCAGCTTGCTGGTGGCGCCCATGAGCATGCGCGAGGGACCGGTCCCGGCACCGGCCGACGGCGTGGCCCCCATCGCGTGCCCGCCGTGACCGCTGCCCTTGGTCAGCTCCTGGAGCACCGCGTCGGGGGTGGAGCCGTCCACCCCGTCGAGCCAGTCGTCCAGGACGACGACCCACTCCTTGTCGTACGACAGCGGCTCCTTCGGGTCCTCGACGATCAGCGGCGCGTACAGCCCCCGGTCCAGCTGGACGCCCGAGTGCGGGTGGAACCAGTACGTGCCGGGGTCCGGCACCGAGAACCGGTAGGTGAAGTCCTTTCCCGGTTCGACGGCCCGCTGGGTCAGCCCGGGGACCCCGTCCATGTCGTTGCGCAGGGCGAGCCCGTGCCAGTGCAGCGAGGTCGGCTGCGGAAGGTGGTTGGCGAGGGTGAGGGCGAGCGTGTCGCCCGCGGTGACCCGTACCTCCTTGCCGGGCAGCCGGTCCCCGTACGCCCAGGTGCTGACGGTGTGCCCGCCGCCCAGATCGAGCCGGGACGGGGTGGCGGTCAGGGAGACCTCGCGTACGGGGCCGGAGCCCCGGCGCTTCTCGGCCGCCGCGACCTCGGGGCCGTCGGGGGCCACGTATCCCTCGGGGGCGGCCGTGCCGGACGGCCCGGCATGGTTCATGCCGGAGTGGTCGGTGCTCGTGCCGCCGTCGGAGCAGGCGGCGAGAACTCCGGTACCGGCGAGGGCGATCGATGCGCCGAGGACGGCGCGGCGGGTGTGCTGAGCGGGCATGACTGAGTGCACCTCAAAGATGGTGTCGGTGTGCTGAAAGGGCGGACGGGGGCGCGGTGCGCCTATATCCGCAGTACCGACAGACCAGTGAGGACGGCCTTGCGAGGCCGTGGCGGGGGAGTGAGCCGCGGCCGCCACGGCTCACGGGCCGGGGAGGTTCCCGGCACGCGGTCCACGGGCCGCCGCGCCACCATGAGCGCGGTGAGCAGGGCGAGGCCCCAGACGGAGAGCACGGCGAGGCAGACGGCCATCGGGTCCATGCCCCGCATCGGCGCCGGACGGTCGTGGCGCGGGTGATCCAGGCGCGTGGACTTCCTGGTCTCCGTGGCGTCCGTTGTCTTTGTGGCTTCCGAGCGCTCGGAGCGCCCCGAGCGCGAAGCGGCCGTGGTGTCCGTGGCGTCCATGGCCATCGCGTCCACGCCCGTCGCGGCGGCGGCCATCGAGTGCGAGGCAGCCGTCCCGGTGGCACCCCGCCCGCTGTGCTCCGCCGGATGACCGACGGTGTGCATGGTGAAGATCCCGAAGAGCAGTGCGGCGAACAGCAGCAGCTGCCCGCACCTCGCACTCCTCGTCCCGAACATGCCGGCCACACTACCCCTACCGGGTATGTGAACGGCGGTGGCCCGCCGCCCCGTGCGGCGGGAGGGCGGGCGGCCGGGCCGTCGGGTCGTCGGGCCGTACGCGGTGCGGGTCAGGTGCGGGAGTAGACCTTCTCGGCCCAGCCGGCGATCTGGTCGTCGGAGAGGTGCTGCGCCAGATCGGCCTCGCTGATCATGCCGATCAGCTTCTTGTTCTCGACCACCGGGAGCCGCCGGATCCGATGGTTCTGCATCTCCCGCAGCACGTCCTCCACCTCTGCGCCCGCGTCGATCCAGCGCGGTGTGCCCTGCGCGAGGTCGCCCGCGGTCACCTTCGCGGGGTCCCGGCCGATCGCCACGCAGTCGACCACGATGTCGCGGTCCGTGAGGATGCCGATCATCCGGTCCTGCTCGCCGCTGGCCGAGATGGGCAGCGCCCCGACCTTGTGCTCGCGCATCAGCTGGGCGGCGCGGTCAAGGGTCTCGTGCGCCGGGATCCAGGTGGCGCCGGTGTGCATGATGTCCTTGGCGGTGGTCATGGGGACTCCTCCCGCGTGCCGGTGGGCACTGCCGTACGACCCCGAGCGAACCCATCGTCATGGGCCCGTTCGGGGTACGCGACCGCTATCACCCATTCGGGTGCATTTGCGCTGCCGGGGAACCTTGTGGAGCCCTTCAGGCGCGGGGCGCCGAACCGCGTTCCGTCAGCATCCCGGCCATCGCGTCCAGCTCGGACTGCTGGGCCTCGACCATGCCCTGGGCCAGCCGCTTCTCCACCTTCACGGTGCACAGGCCCGCGCAGCCGCGGGCCATGTCGATGCCGCCCTTGTGGTGGTCGGTCATCAGCTGGAGATACAGGATCTCGGCCTGCTTGCCACTGGCCTCGCGGAGCCGGCCGAGCTCGGTACGGGTGGCCATACCGGGCATGAGGGACCCGTCGTGGGCCTGGTAACCGTCCCCGTGCCCCGACATCCCCTCCATCCCGTCCATATCGCCCATGTCGTGTCCCTCGTGCCCACCGGGACTGGCACTGGCCCCACCGGCCATCCAGGCCATCGGCTCCTGCCCGGCGGCGACCTTGGGCAGCTCCCACAGGTCCAGCCAGCCGAGCAGCATGCCCCGCTGGTTGGCCTGGGTGTTGGCGATGTCGTACGCGAGACGGCGCACGTCCTCGTCCCGCGTACGGTCCCGCACGATGAAGGACATCTCCACGGCCTGCTGGTGGTGGACCGCCATGTCCTGGGCGAACCCGGCGTCCGCCGAGTCCGCCGCGGGCGTGCGCGGGGCGGTCGCGGCCGCGTGGTGGTCCGCCCCGTCGTCCCGCGCGGAGGCCACCGTCGCGGCGCCCGCGAACAGCACCGCGAGTGCGACGGCGGAACCCGCCACCCACCGAGTGCGCCGGGTGCGCTCCGTAACCACCGTCACTCCGCCCCCCGCCCGCCGGTGCACGCCGCGCCCGGCTCGGGCGTCTGCGGCCCCTGCACGTACGCGGAGAAGAACTGCGCCACCCGGGGGTCGTCGGCGCCGTCCACCGTGACCTGCTTGCCCCAGGCACTCAGCATGATCGCGCCCGCCTGGTCCTTGTACGGGCTCATCAGCGAGTACGGGGTCTTCCCGACCCGCTCGGCGAGCTTGTCCAGGTCCGCGGCCGGGGCCTTGTCCGTGTACGTCACCCACACCGACCCGTGCTCCAGCGAGTGCACGGCGTTCATGTCGGGGATCGCCGTCTTGTATACCTCGCCGTCGCAGTTCATCCAGACGGGGGCGTGGTCACCGCCGACCGGGGGCTTCATCGGGTACGTGACGGTCTCGGTGACGTGGTTGCGGGTCAGCTTCTTCGCGTCCCACGTCTTCTCGCCCTCGATCGCGCCGTCGGCCGCGTCCTTGCCGTCCGCCCCGTGCTGCTGCGACCCCTTCGCGTCGGCGGACTTCTGGTCCGCGGCGGCCTCGGTCCTGTCGAGCAGCGTGTAGCTCCCGAAGGCGACGAGACCTGCGACGACGACGGCGCTGAGGCTTATGGCCACCACACGGTTGCGGTGGTCCCGCGTACGGTCGGCGTCGCGCATCTGCTCTGTGCGAGTCCTGCTGTCGTGGCTCTCGTGGCTCATGTCGTGGGTCCTTCTGCGAAGGGGCGATGAGGGTCTGGAACGGGTCGGAAAACCGGTGTGCGCAGGGCGGTTGCGAGGCCGCCGCATCCCGTGCACACCATGGCCGACGATCGTAGTGGGTGGCCGCGTGCTCCATCTCACGTCGTGTGCGTAATCTGGGTGAAATCCCGGGTCGTGATACTGGAGTTTCCCCCCTACCCCGGGCGGTGGTGCACGGACCGTCTGAACTGCAAGGATGTGGCTATGGACAAGCAGCAGGAATTCGTCCTCAGGACACTTGAGGAGCGCGACATCCGGTTCGTCCGGCTGTGGTTCACCGACGTGCTCGGTTACCTCAAGTCCGTGGCCGTGGCCCCTGCCGAGCTGGAGCAGGCGTTCGACGAGGGGATCGGCTTCGACGGCTCGGCCATCGAGGGCTTCGCCCGGGTCTACGAGTCGGACATGATCGCCAAGCCGGACCCGGGCACGTTCCAGATCCTGCCCTGGCGTGCGGAGGCCCCCGGCACGGCCCGGATGTTCTGCGACATCCTGATGCCGGACGGCTCGCCGTCCTTCGCCGACCCGCGCTACGTGCTCAAGCGCATCCTGGCCAAGACCTCCGACCTGGGTTTCACCTTCTACACCCACCCGGAGATCGAGTTCTTCCTGCTGAAGGACAAGCCGGTCGACGGCAGCCGTCCCACCCCCGCGGACAGCTCCGGCTACTTCGACCACACCCCGCAGAACGTCGGGATGGACTTCCGCCGCCAGGCGATCACGATGCTCGAATCGATGGGCATCTCGGTCGAGTTCAGCCACCACGAGGGAGCCCCCGGCCAGCAGGAGATCGACCTGCGGTACGCGGACGCGCTCTCCACCGCCGACAACATCATGACGTTCCGCCTGGTCATGAAGCAGGTCGCGCTGGAGCAGGGCGTGCAGGCGACGTTCATGCCGAAGCCGTTCTCCGAGTACCCCGGCTCCGGCATGCACACCCACCTCTCCCTCTTCGAGGGCGACCGCAACGCGTTCTACGAGTCCGGCGCCGAGTACCAGCTCTCCAAGGTCGGCCGCTCCTTCATCGCGGGCCTGCTGATGCACGCCGCGGAGATCTCCGCCGTGACCAACCAGTGGGTCAACTCCTACAAGCGCATCTGGGGCGGCTCCTCCCGCGCCGCGGGCGCCGGCGGCGAGGCCCCCTCGTACATCTGCTGGGGCCACAACAACCGCTCCGCGCTGATCCGGGTCCCGATGTACAAGCCCGGCAAGACCGGCTCGGCCCGCGTCGAGGTCCGCTCCATCGACTCCGGCGCCAACCCGTACCTGACCTACGCGGTCCTGCTGGCCGCCGGCCTCAAGGGCATCGAGGAGGGCTACGAACTCCCGGCCGGCGCCGACGACGACGTCTGGGCCCTCTCCGACGCCGAGCGCCGCGCGATGGGCATCGAGCCGCTCCCGCAGAACCTGGGCGAGGCGATCTCGCTCATGGAGAAGAGCGAACTGGTCGCGGAGACGCTGGGCGAGCACGTCTTCGACTTCTTCCTCCGCAACAAGAAGCAGGAGTGGGAGGAGTACCGCAGCGAGGTCACCGCCTTCGAGCTGAAGAACCTGCTGCCGGTGCTGTAGGCGTGGGGCGGCTAAGCAGAGGCGCTCGTACGTGACTTCGGGCCGACGGTGCGACACCGTCGGCCCGAAAGCATGTGGACGCGTCAGGCTGCCCCTCGGCCCCCTGAGCCGCCCCGAGCGGGGGTCACCACCGTCGCCGCACGGTCGCCTTGCCGCCGGTCACCAGGCTGGCCGGCGGAACGTCGTCGGCCACGACCGAGCCGGCCGCGATGACCGCGTCGCGGCCGATGCTGACGCCCGGCAGGATCTTGGCGCCGGCGCCGATCCACACGTTCTCGGCCACGTCGATGGGCGCGCCGGTCAGCCATTCCCGTCGCTCCCCGGGATCGACCGGGTGGCCGAGGGTGATGAACATGACGTTGGGTCCGACCATCACCCGCTCGCCGAGCCGGATGCCGGCGTAGTCCAGGAACGTGCAGTTCTGGTTGATGAACACGCGCTCCCCGAGGTCCAGTCGAAGGCCGTGATCCGTGTAGAAGGGCGGATAGATCGTCACTCTCGGCGGCAGCGGCCTGGCGAGGATCTGTTCGAACAGTTCCGCCTTTCCTGCCTCGTCCTCGAAGGGCAGGACGTTCAGGCGGGAGGTGAGCTGGGTGACCCGCAGGACCCGCTCGGACATGGCCTGGAACTCGGGGCTGTGGATGCGCATGAAACGGTCGCTGGGCACGTCACGATCCTTTGTCTTTGTCCGGTGTGCTGGTGTGCCGGTGGCTGGACAGGTCTCGCCGGCCCCCGGCCGGTTCACCTCTGTGGCGCCCAGGCCGGGCGCCAGACCGGCCCGGGGAGCCCCGGCAGGCTGTGGAGGTGGGCGATGATTCCGCGAAGTCCTGGATGCGGATTCGCCGCGGGGAGGATGAGCGAGAGCGGGTAGGCGAGAGTCGGACTCACCACGGGGATGCGACGCAGGTCGTGGTCCGCCGGCCAGGTGTACCGGTCGCGCGCCCCCACGAAGGTGGCCACCTCCGCGGACTCCGCGAGGGTGTCCAGGAGTACTTCGTCCCCGAAGTGCGGGCCCGCCGCGTCGATGCGCAGATCGAAGTCGGTGGCGAGCTGGTCGTAGAACTCCGACCACTCGCTCCGGGGCGCGATGCCCGGCACCCAGATCCGGTGCTCGCGCAACTGCGGTGGCGTCAGTTCGCGCGCGGAGGCCAGCGGATGCCCCGGGCCGACGAGGAGTTCCAGCGGTGAGTCGAACGCGTGGATCATCCGTACGGCGGGCGGCAGGACCGCCGGGTCGGTGACGGTGCGGAACGAGGCGTCGATATCGCCCGCCTCGACGGCGGCGACCGCCACGCGCGGGTCGTTGACCCGGAGGGTCACCACGTCCAGCTCGGTTCCGGGACGCGACCGCCAGTAGTCGTGCAGCATGACGGACTGTGCGCTCCGCAGACCGAGGACATCGATCCGAAGGGCCCGGGAGCCCGGCCTGACGGCGCTGACGGCGCGCTCGACACCCGCCACGATGCTCCGCGCGTGGGGGAGGAACGCCTGGCCGTCGAGCGTCAGCTCCACCCCTCGGGGGGTGCGGGTGAACAGGCGGACCTCCAGCTCGCGCTCCAGGGCGGCGATCCGCTTCGAGACCGCCTGCTGTGTCACGCCCAGCTCATCGGCGGCGTGCCGCAGCCGTCCCAGCTCGGCGGCCCGGACGAACGTGCGCAGTGCCTCGGTGTCCACCGGTTCAGTCTAGGTACGTACAACTGATCGTTGTGGCCGGCGAGGATCGGTTGTGGGTACCCGCACGGGCCTGCGCGGGCGGTGCCCATATGATCCGGCCCATGGTGATTGCGACGGTTCGGGAGTGGCGCGACGAGGAAGGGTGGGGCGTGCTCGATTCCCCCGAGACCCCCGGCGGCTGCTTCGGCCACTACTCCGACATACAGAAGCGCGGTTTCCGCACCCTGACGCCCGGACAGCGCGTGGACCTCGTCTGGGAAGCGCCCGGCTTCAAACAGGACGGGTACGACTACCGCGCGCTGAGCATCGTGCCGCGGTCCGACTGACGTCCACAGTCGCCCCGGAGCCATCGGTGACCACCTGCGGGCACGGGCCGGATCCGCGACCGCGCCTCTACTGACTATTCGTCAGTTCTCTGCGATAGTGCGCGCCATGCCGGACGAATCGGGAGCAACGAGGGGTGCGCCTCACGGCGCGCCGGATGTGCTGGCACCGGCCCGGCTGGGGCCGCTGAGGCTGCGTAACCGGGTGATCAAGGCCGCGACCTTCGAGGGCGCCACCCCCGAGGCGCTGGTCACCCAGGAGCTCATCGACTACCACCTGCGCCCCGCGGCGGGCGGTGTCGCCATGACCACCGTCGCCTACTGCGCGGTGTCCCCGGAGGGCCGCACCGAGCGCCGCCAGCTGTGGATGCGGCCCGAGGCGCTGCCGGGGCTGCGCGGGCTGACGGAGGCGGTGCACGGCACCGGGGCCGCGGTCTGCGCCCAGCTGGGCCACGCCGGACCGGTGGCGGACGGCCGCTCCAACGGACTGCCCGCCCTCGCCCCGATGGCCGGCTTCAACCCCCTCAGCATGCGCCGCAACAAGGCGGCCACCGCCGATGACATCGCCCGCGTCGTCGAGGCCCACGCCGAGGCGGCGTTACTGGCGGCCGAGGCCGGCTTCGACGCCGTGGAGATCCACCTCGGCCACAACTACCTGGCCAGCGCCTTCCTCAGCCCCCGTCTGAACCGCCGCACCGACGCCTTCGGCGGCTCCCTGCGCTCCCGCGCCGCCGTGGCGCTGGGCATCACCCGGGCGGTACGCGACGCGCTGGGCGACCGCATCGCCATCACCGCCAAACTGAACATGAAGGACGGCGCGCCCGGCGGGCTCACCCTCGACGACAGCCTCCAGGTCGCGCGCTGGCTTGAGGAGGACGGCTCGGTGGACGCCCTCGAACTGACGGCGGGCAGCTCCCTGCTGAACCCGATGTACCTCTTCCGGGGCGACGCCCCCATCACCGAGTTCGCGGCCAACTTCCCGCTCCCGCAACGCCTGGCGATCCGGGCGCTCGGCCGCACCTTCTTCCGCACCTACCCGTACCAGCCGCTCTACCTGCTGGACGCCGCCCGGCAGTTCCGCGCCGCGTTGCGGCTGCCGCTGATCCTCCTGGGCGGCATCACCGACCGCCAGGGCATGGACCGCGCCATGGCGGAGGGCTTCGACTTCGTCGCCATGGCCCGCGCCCTGCTCCGCGAACCCGACCTGCTGCACCGCATCGAGCGCGACACCGCCACCCGCTCGGAGTGCATCCACTGCAACCGCTGCATGCCCACGATCTACACGGGGACCCATTGTCCGCTGATCGACGGACGGTAGGGCGTTGTGCGGGGGCTGAAGGGCCGCGACCCCAAGACTGGTCCATCCCTTCAGGTGTTTGTCTCCTCCGAAGGAGGGGTCTCTTCCCAAGTGTGCTGTTCGGTATGGCCGGCGAACAGGCCGCAGCCCTCCCCGCCGGGCCGCAGGTCGGCCGTCGTGCAGTCCGACAGCGTGGCCAGGCCCACATCGGTCCCGTGCCACCAGAGCCACAACGCGGTGCCGTAGGACAGGTCGTCGAGGAAGCCGTAGTGCCTGTCATCGTCGTGCGTGGACAGCTGGCACTGAACAGCGCGGTCAACACATCCCGAGGGAGCCCGTTCCCGTGCGTCCTGGGCCAGGTTCAGGGGCAGCCGACGCCAGCGTGTGCACTGCATCACGGCACCATGCGGAGGGGGCTTGTCGAGTCCCGCTCCTGCCTCGCGCACAGCGGGCACGCACACGGCGGGAACCCGAAGGGGCTGATGGGTACCACCGGGTCCTTGGCCAACGACACTTCCGTCCGTGGCCCCCACGTCCGGCCGGAGTCACGGGAGACCCGGAGCGTCATGATCACACGCTGTTCCTCGCCGGGGCCGTGCGCCAGTGTTGTGTGGTCCCGGCGGCGTGTCTCAGCTGTGGCTCTCGTGGTCATGGCCTCGCTCCTGCGTGCGTTTCGGTGCTCTTCCGGGTCAACAACCAGGTAAGCGGGTGGAGTCGAAGGTCTCCACGGCATCGATGAGGCACTCTTGACGCAGATCCGGGCATGGGGCGCGGAGGCGGCCGAAATCGCGGGAGGAGGGCGTCATGAGGCTGGCGAAACGGCGCAGGACCCTGGGCTACAGTCAGGAGAAATTGGCCCAGTTACTCGGTGTTGACCGCACAACGGTCGGGCGCTGGGAAAGCGGAAGAATTGATCCGCAGCCGCCTCAGCGGCGAGGCCTGGCCATCGCTCTCGAAGTCAGTCTCGAAGAGTTGGACGCTCTCCTGGCACCAGCGCGAACCGCAGACCGGGATAGCGGCGGGCACCAGTCCAGCGAGCCCTCGAACGCGGGAGACCCCGACGAAATGATCCGCCGCGAATTCCTCCGCATTCTGACCATCAGCGGTGCGCTGAGCGTTCTGCCGGTCGAGGAGGCCGAGGCCCTCGTCGAGGGTGTGCACAGAGGGAACCCGGCCGACTTCGCACGTATGAACAGCCATCTCTGGCAGGTTTACCAGCTGGCCCGCTCCAAAGGTTCTGTCTACCCCGTGGTCCGGGATCAGCTGACAACACTGAACCAGGCCCTGGCGGGCAATCGCGGGAGCCGTGGCGCTCTGCTGAGCGCGGCAGCTGACCTGTTTCAGCTGGCCGGCGAGGTGGCGTTCGACGGCAGCCGGTATTCCGATGCCGTGGCTTCGTACGTGTTGGCGGCGTCGGTCAGCAAGGATGCCGCGACATATGACCTGTGGGCTTGTGCCCTTGTCCGACATGCCTACGTGGACATGTCCGAGCAGCGCTATCGGCAAGTGGTGCAGATGCTCGGTGCAGCCGCGCGACTTGCCGGCCGGGGCGACAGCAGCCTCTCGACCCGGCATTGGGTCGCCTCGGTCCAGGCGGAGGCATACGCGGGTCTCGGTGACCTGGATGGCTGCGAACGTGCCATGGACCGGGCCGAGTCGGTCCGCGACCTCGCTGCCGACAGCGTCAACGGTGGCTGGCTCCGCTTCGACGGTACGCGTCTGATCGAGCAGCGCGGGTCCCGCTACCTACAGCTGGGCCGCCTCGACTTGGCGGAGGACGCGTTGCGCAGAGCGCTCAAGCAGACAGCCCTGGCATCCGGGCAGTCGTACCGGCGGCGCGGAGCTGTGCTGACCGATCTTGCAGTCATCGGCGCGAAGCGGCGGGATACCGAACAGGTCGTCGCGTACGGGAACGAGGCCATCGGCCTGGCCCGAGCCTCGGGATCCGGCTACGTCGCCCGTAGACTCCGAGCCCTGTGCGACGAGTTCGGCCCCTTGAGCCGTGACCGACGAGTGGCTGAACTGGGGTCGGAGATCGCCACGTTGGGCACGCCGTGACGAGAGGGGTGGGCATGTCGCAGATCGAAGGTGCACGACTGTTCCGGGAGACGTGGATCGCGGGAGTGCACCAGCACTTTCCCGGGGAGCCCAAGGCCGGGTACGTCACCCCGTGGGACGACATCCCGCAGTGGGAGCGTGAGGCGGCGGGGTCGGTCTACGAACAGGTGCGGCACTTCATCGACCTCAGTGGCGGTCACACGTCAAGGCTCTCCCGTGAGCAGAAGAGCCGTTTCGTCGCCACCTGTTGGACGGCCCAGATGTTCAAGCACTTCGAGGAGCCGAAGCCCGGGTACGTGGCCGACTGGCCCGGCCTGCCGTCCTGGCAGCAGGAGACCGACGCGGATATCTTCGAGGCCATCGAGAAGGCACTGACCTGACTGCGATGCCCCGCTGACCCGGGCCGGCGAGCCGGCTACGGGGCCAACGCCTACGCGTGAGGGCCGACGGTCACCATGACCGCCGGCCCTTCTCCGTGTTCCCCCGCCCCCGCCCCCCGGCGCCAAGCGCTCAGGCGAAGCTCCGCCCCATCTCGTCGAGGATCTCGTCGATCACCTCGGCCGGCTCGCGGGCCAGGTCCTCCTCGATCCACATCCGCATCGCGATCCGGATCGACGAGAGGAACGCCGCCGCGAGGACCAGGGGGCGGACGGGGCACGTCGAGTGGCCCCGGCGGGCGGCCACCGCTTCGGCCAGGTCGCGTTCCAGGGCCGCGTGGTTGGCGAGCTGGCGGGCGAGCAGGGAGGGGTGGCGCATGGCCAGGCGGGTGCGGACGGCCCATTCGCGTTCCGGGGGTGCCAGCCGTTCGGCGAACTGTGCCACCGCTGCCCGCAGCGCGGTCCAGGGACTCTCCTCTGCGGGACGTTCGCGTACCGCGCGGACGAGGTCTCCTATCTGCTGCTCCTCGCCGTACAGGAGGGCGTCCTCCTTGCCGGTGAAGTAATTGGAGAACGTTCTGCGGGAGATCCCGGCCGCGTCCGCGACGGCCTCCACCGTGACCTGGTCGAAGCCGTGCTCGACGGTCAGCCGCAGTGCCGCTTCGTGCACGGCCTGCCGGGTGGCTTCCTTCTTGCGTTCCCGCAGTCCCACAGAGCGCTCCATGGGGGTCATTATCTACCCGCCAGTTATTGTTGCGCAGTGGGCAAAATTGCCCAACGGGCATGTACGGTGAGCTCCTGTCCTCTCCGTCGCCCTGTCCGCATACCTCCTGGAGGCTGAGCGTGAGCGCTCAAACGGCCGCGCCGACCGACATCGCGCCCATGGACCACCGCCACATCCTGCGCGCCCTGAGCGGTCTGCTCATCGTGCTGTTCGTGGCGATGACCAGCAGCACGGTGGTCTCCGTCGCGCTCCCGCAGATCATCGGCTCCCTCAACGGAACGCAGTCGCAGTACACCTGGGTCGTCACCGCGATGCTGCTGGCCTCCACGGCCTCCACCCCGATCTGGGGCAAGCTCGCCGACCTCTTCAGCAAGAAGCTGCTGCTCCAGATATCCATCGGCATCTTCGTCGTCGCGTCGATCGCCTGCGGATTCGCCCGGTCCACCGAGCAGTTGATCGCCTTCCGCGCCCTCCAGGGCCTCGGCATGGGCGCACTCCAGGTACTCGTGCAGGTCATCATCGCGGCGATGATCAGCCCCAAGGAGCGCGGCCGCTACAACGGTTACCTCGGCGGCGTCATGGCCGTCGCCACGGTCGGCGGCCCGCTGCTGGGCGGCTTCATCACCGACACCTCGTGGCTCGGCTGGCGTTGGTGCTTCTTCATCGCCGTACCGTTCACGCTGATCGCCTTCGTGATGCTCACCCGCACCCTGCACCTCACCGAGATCCGGCGCCCCGACACCAAGGTCGACTACCTGGGCGCCTCGCTCATCGCCGTCGGCGTCAGCGTGCTGCTCCTCTGGGTCACCTTCGTCGGCAACGACTTCGACTGGCTGTCCTGGCAGACGGCCGCCATGGTCGGTGCGAGCGCGGTGATCCTCGGCGGTGCCGTGGCCGTGGAGGCACGGGTCAAGGAGCCCGTCGTGCCGCTCCACGTCGTGCGCCGCCGGGACCCCGCCCTCGCCATCGTCGCGAGCCTCGCGGTCGGTATGGCCATGTTCGGCGGGGCGGTCTTCCTCGGCCAGTACTTCCAGATCGGACGCGGCTACTCGCCGACCGAGGCCGGACTGCTCACCATTCCGCTGATGTTCGGCGTGCTGGTCTCCTCGACCGTGGCCGGCCGGATGGTGTCGAGGACCGGCAAGGTGAAGCCGTACATCATCACCGGTGTCGTCGTCCTCACTCTTGGCTTCCTGGGACTGTCCACCATCGACCACGAGACACCGCTCGTCCTCGTCTCGATCGGCATGCTCGCGGTCGGGATCGGCGTCGGCATGTCGATGCAGAACCTCGTTCTCGTTCTCCAGAACACCGTCCCGCTCAGTGAACTCGGCGCGGCCAGCGGCGCGATCACCTTCTTCCGCTCGCTCGGCGGCACCATCGGCGTCTCGGTCCTCGGCGCTGTCCTCGCCAACCAGGTCGCCACGAAGATCGCGTCCGGCCTGACGAAGCTCGGCGTCGACCCGGCGGCCTCGTCCTCCGGCGGCTCCACGCTGAACGTGGCGGCCATGCCGCCGGAGATCCGCGAGGTCGTGCGGGCCGCGTACGGCGACGCGACGGGGCACATCTTCCTGATCTCGGCGGCCATCTCGGTCGTCGGCGTGATCGCCGCCCTGTTCCTCACCCCGACCAAGCTGCGCGACAGCGTGGATCTGTAGCCGGCGCGGGCATCGACGCGGGCGGGGCGGGCTCCGGGAGAGGGGTCCGCCCCGGAGCCCGTGATTCCGGTGGACTGGACCTGTCCGATCACTGACAATGGCACCAGAGGCCGCAGTGGACGGGGGAGCCATGGCTGAGATCTTCGTGCTGTTCGGCGTGCTGCTGGGCGTGGTCGTCTTCCTGATCGTGAAGCTGGTGCTGAAGGAACGGCGCCGCCCCACGGACAACTTCGACGGCCAGCAGATCGAGCGGCAACACAGCGCGGAGGCGCGGCACATTCGCGCGGCCAACACCTCGATCGCCGTCCACAACCGCTTCGTCGACGGCGGCAACGACTGGCGGCCCCGGAAGCACTGACGCCCCCGCGGTCCGGAACGGTCCGGGCCCGCTGGGGTAGGGTGACGCTTCCCCGCACGGGGACGTGACCCAAGAACCCGTTCCCGCACCGGGGACGTGACACGAGAATGTGTCTCCGTACGGGGACATAACGAGGATTTCCCCGTACGGGGACGGACGAAGGAGGTGGGACCCATCACCGCTGTATCAGGCTGGGTGCTCGCCCCTCGTCAACGCGTGGCCGACCGGACATAACCGGCCGCGGAGCACCCATCGGCGTTTTCCCGAAAGGCTCCGCTTCATGCCGGTCCCGCTGTCACCCCTTGCCCTCTCCACCCTCGTCACCACACTCCGCACCGCGGGCTGCGTATTCGCCGAGGACGAGGCGGACCTGATCGCCTCCACCGCCACCGGCCCCGCCGCGCTCACCGCCATGGTGGAACGCCGCGTCTCCGGTCTCCCCCTGGAACACGTCCTGGGCTGGGCCGAGTTCAGCGGACTGCGGATCGCCGTGGACCCCGGGGTCTTCGTCCCCCGCCGACGCACCGAGTTCCTCATCCGGCAGGCCGCGGCACTCGCCCCGAGGTCCCCGGGCCCCGTCGTCGTGGTCGACCTCTGCTGCGGAACGGGCGCGCTTGGCGCCGCGCTCGCCGCGGCCCTGGACGGGGTCGAACTCCACGCCTCCGACGTCGAAGCCGCCGCGGTGCGCTGCGCCCGGCGCAATATCGGTGAGCTGGGCCGGGTCTACGAGGGCGACCTCTTCGCACCGCTGCCCGACTCGCTGCGCGGGCGCGTGGACGTACTGCTCGCCAACGTGCCGTACGTACCGACCGGTGACGTCGCACTGCTCCCCGCGGAGGCGCGCGTGCACGAGCCGCGGGTCGCGCTCGACGGCGGCGGCGACGGACTCGACGTGATGCGGCGGGTGGCCGCCGAGGCGCCGAGGTGGCTGGCACCGGGGGGCAGCCTGCTGGTCGAGACCAGCGAACGGCAGGCGGCCCGTGCCGAGGAGACCGTGGGCGGCAGCGGGCTGATCCCGCGGGTGGTCTCCTCCGACGAGCTGTACGCCACGGTCGTGATCGGGACCATGCCCGCCGCCCCCTGAGGAGGAGGCGGCGGGCGCGAGCGGGGGCGGCCGGTCCGTCGGACTCTCAGGCGAAGCGCCAGCGGGTCTGGGTGAACGGCTCGCCCTTGCCGAAGCCGAAGACCGTACGCGGGGACACGGCGAAGACCTCGGCCCGGTTGCCCTGGGCACCCACGAACACGCCGTCGGCGACGTCGAAGTGCCAGACCGCTCCGTACTTCGCCGCCCAGGCCCCGGCGAGAGCGGTCAGCGGGCCCTCGTCCGTCACCCGGTCCGCCCGGCCCTCCACCACCAGGTCGAAACCCTCCGCCCAGGTACTGGTGCCGGTGGTGAGGACCACTTCGGGGTTCGCCGCGAGGTTGCGGGCCTTGCGCTCCTGCGCACCGGTGCAGAAGTGCAGCGCGCCACGCCACCAGACCCCGATCAGCGGGGTGACGTGCGGGCGGCCGTCCGGGCGCACCGTCGTCAGCCAGTACAGCTCGGCGCCGGACAGCAGTTCTCGCGCGTCGGCCCAGCGGGCGGGCTCCGCGCCGGGGCTGCTGAAGCGAGGGTCCAGCTCGGTGCGCGGTTCGGCGCTCTGTTCGGTGTGGGGTTCGGCTGCGGACATGGTCGGGCCTCCCGGTCGGGTGCTGCTTCGGGTGCTGCATAGGGTGCTGCTTCGGGTGCGGAAAGAGATCGCGCCCGTGAGTACGACTGTGCGGCCGCTCCGTATTCATCGGTGCGGGACTAGGCTCGTACAGCTGGAACGTGATCGGGCGGCGAGCAGGAGAGAGCGCGGAATGACGACGTTGCCGGGGCGCAGGAGCAGTACGTTCACCCGATTGCTGCGGCACGGATTCACCGACCCGTCCGCCGCCGAGCGGCTGCTCGACCTGCCGGACCTGTCCTCGGTGCGCTCCGACCCCGTCCTGCTCGAAGCGCTCGGTGCCACCGCCGACCCCGATCTCGCGCTGCGCGGCGTCGTACGGCTCGTGGAGGCGGAGGAGGCGGACGAGCGGCAGATCCTGCTGGACACGCTCGTCACCGCCAAGCCGCTGCGGGACCGGCTGCTCGGGGTGCTCGGGGCGTCCGAGGCGCTCGGTGACCACCTGGCCCGCCACCCGCGCGACTGGCAGGCCCTCGTCACGTACGAGGCCGCCGATCTGCACCCCGGAGTGGCCGAGTTCGAGCACGAGCTGGCCGGGGCCGTCGATCCGGACGCGCTGCGCGTCGCCTACCGCCGGTGCCTGCTGTCGATAGCGGCCAGGGACGTGTGCGGCACGACGGATGTCGCCGAGACCGCCGCCGAGCTGGCCGACCTGGCGACGGCCACCCTGCGGGCCGCGCTCGCCATCGCCCGTGCGGCCACGCCCGAGGACGCCGCGCAGTGCCGCCTCGCCGTCATCGCGATGGGCAAGTGCGGCGGACACGAACTGAACTACGTCTCCGACGTCGACGTCATCTTCGTGGCGGAGCCCGCCGACGGCGCCGAGGAGAGCGCCGCCATCCCGGCCGCGACCCGGCTGGCCGCACATCTGATGCGGATCTGCTCCGACACGACCGTCGAGGGCACCATCTGGCCCGTCGACGCCAACCTCCGCCCGGAGGGCCGCAACGGGCCCCTGGTGCGCACCCTGTCCTCGCACCTCGCCTACTACCAGCGCTGGGCCAAGACCTGGGAGTTCCAGGCGCTCCTCAAGGCCCGGCCGGTGGCCGGTGACCCCTCGCTGGGAGCCGAGTACGTCGAGGCCGTCTCGCCGCTCGTCTGGCAGGCCGCCGACCGCGAGAACTTCGTCCCCGACGTGCAGAAGATGCGCCGCCGGGTCATCGACACGATCCCCGTCGACCGGGTCGACCGCGAGATCAAGCTCGGCCCCGGCGGACTGCGGGACGTCGAGTTCGCCGTGCAGCTGCTCCAGCTGGTGCACGGCCGCAACGACGCCACCCTGCGCAGCGGCTCGACCCTGGACGCCCTGGGCGCCCTCGCCAGGGGCGGCTACGTGGGACGGGTGGACGCCGCACAGCTGGACGACGCCTACCGCTTCCTGCGCGCCATGGAGCACCGCATCCAGCTCTACCGGCTGCGCCGCACCCACCTGGTCCCGGAGGACGAGCCGGATCTGCGGCGGCTCGGCCGCTCCCTCGGCCTGCGGACCGACCCCGTCGTCGAGCTCAACCAGGCCTGGAAGCGGCACGCCTCCGTGGTGCGCCGACTGCACGAGAAGCTGTTCTACCGGCCGCTGCTCGACGCCGTCGCCCAGCTCGCCCCCGGCGAGTCCCGGCTCAGCGCGAAGGCCGCCGCGCACCGGCTCGAAGCCCTCGGCTACGAGGACCCGGCGGCGGCGCTGCGGCATCTGGAGGCACTGTCGTCCGGCGTCTCGCGCAAGGCCGCCATCCAGCGCACACTGCTGCCCGTGCTGCTCGGCTGGTTCGCGGACTCCGCCGACCCGGACGCCGGACTGCTCGGGTTCCGCAAGGTGTCCGACGCGCTCGGCAAGACCCCCTGGTACCTGCGGCTCCTGCGGGACGAGGGCGCGGCGGCGGAGAACCTCGCCCGGGTGCTCTCGGCCGGCCGGCTCGCCCCCGACCTGCTGCTGCGCGCCCCGGAGGCGGTGGCGATCCTCGGCGACCCGCAGGGGCTGAGGCCGCGCAGCCGCAACGCCCTGGAGCAGGAGGTGCTGGCCGCGGTGGGGCGGGCGGAGGACGCCGAATCGGCGGTGGCCGTGGTGCGCGGGGTGCGGCGGCGCGAACTGTTCCGGACGACGTCCGCGGACATCATCGGCTCCTACGGCACGGAGGAGAGCCCCGCGGAGCCGGACCCGGGCGCGCTCGTCGACCGGGTCGGCAGCGCGGTCACCGATCTGAACGCCGTCACGATCGCCGGGGCGCTGCGGGCCGCCGTGCGCGCGGAGTGGGGCGACATCCTCCCCACCCGGTTCGCGGTGATCGGCATGGGCCGGTTCGGCGGGCACGAGCTCGGCTACGGCTCCGACGCGGACGTCCTGTTCGTCCACGCGCCGCGCGAGGGCGTCGACGAGCAGGAGGCGAGCCGGGCCGCGAACCGGGTGGTGGCCGAGATGCGCAGGCTGCTCCAGCTGCCCACCGCGGACCCGCCGCTGATCATCGACGCCGATCTGCGCCCCGAGGGCAAGAGCGGTCCGCTGGTCCGCACCCTGAAGTCGTACGAGGCGTACTACCGGCGCTGGTCGCTGGTCTGGGAGAGCCAGGCCCTGCTGCGGGCCGAGCCGATGGCGGGTGACATGGATCTGGGCCGCGACTTCATCGAGCTGATCGATCCGCTGCGCTACCCGGCGGAGGGGCTGGGGGAGGACGCGGTCCGTGAGATCCGGCGGCTGAAGGCCCGGATGGAGTCCGAGCGGCTGCCGCGCGGCGCGGACCCGACGCTCCACGCCAAGCTGGGCCGGGGCGGGCTGAGCGACGTCGAGTGGACGGTGCAGCTGATGCAGATGCAGCACGGCTGGACGGTGCCGGGGCTGCGGACCACCCGGACCCGTGAGGCGCTGGCCGCCGCCCGCGCGGCGGAACTGATCTCCGACGAGGACGCCCAGACGCTGGACGAGGCGTGGGTGCTCGCCACCCGGGTCCGCAACGCGGTGATGCTGGTGCGGGGGAGGCCGGGCGACACGTTTCCGTCCGGGCCGCGGGAGCTGACGGCGGTGGGGCGGTACCTGGGGTACGAGCCCGGTCACGTCGGGGACATGTTGGACGACTACCGGCGGATCACGCGGCGCGCACGGGCGGTGGTGGACGAGCGGTTCTACGGGGGGTGAGGGCGCGACCGGCGGGGCCGGCTCCGGGGCCGAGCCCGGAAGACCTTGGCGCGCCCACGCTGTCCCTCGCCCCGGTGCAGCGCCCACGCCGCCCCTCGCCCGGTGCGTCAGTTCCGGCCCGCCGCTGCCTTCGCCCGGTGGACCGAGAGCGCCGACAGACGGGGGCGGCGGGCCGTTCTCGGGGGGATCTGCCTCGGCAGACGGTGCGGCAGCGCTCCGTACCAGGCGTACGACACCGCGTAGCCGAAGGCCAGACAGGCCATGCCGCCCACCGCGTCCAGCCAGAAGTGGTTCGCGGTCGACACGATCACGATCAGGGTGACCGCCGGGTAGAGCAGGCCCAGGATCTTCGCCCAGGGCGCGGAGGCCAGGGCGAAGATCGTCAGACCGCACCACAGCGACCAGCCGATGTGCATCGACGGCATCGCCGCGTACTGGTTCGACATGTTCTTGAAGTTGCCCGAGGCCATCGAACCCCAGGTCTGGTGCACCATGACCGTGTCGATGAACGTGCTGCCGTTCATCAGCCGGGGCGGGGCCAACGGGAACAGGTAGTAGCCGGCCAGCGCGGCCGCCGTGGTCGCGAACAGGGCCAGCCGGGCTGCCGCGTAGCGGCCGGGGTGCCGGCGGAACAGCCACACGAGCACGCTGATGGTGACGATGAAGTGCAGTGTCGCGTAGTAGTAGTTCATCGACACGATCAGCCATGTCACCGAGTTGACCGCGTGGTTGACCGACCGCTCGACGGCGATGCCCAGGAACCGCTCGACCGACCAGATCCAGTCGGCGTTGGCCAGGGCCGCCGCCTTCTGCTCGGGGACGGCGTTGCGCACCAGCGAGTACAGCCAGTAACTGACCGCGATCAGCAGGATTTCGAACCAGAGGCGTGGCCGTCTGGGGGACCGCGGGGCACGCAGTCCTGCCAGGCTGCGGTCACGCAGTCTGCGCATCCGGTTCACGTTGCCGGGTTGCTTCGCGTTCGCCTCGGGAGCCGCCTCGTTCACGATGGGTGACGGGGTGGCCTCCGTGCGGCCTTCCTGTGGTTTCACGCTCAATTCACCCATAGCCACAGAGTCTGCCAGATTTGCCCCCTCCGCCTGATGATCCTCCGGCCGGGAGCGGGATGCACGTCCTGCGGGCTGGTCGCACGTCCTGCGGATTACGGCTGCGCGTGGGATCCTTGGACGGGCGGGGCGGCCGAGGCCGCGCCGGGCCCGGGACCCGCGGCGGTGGAGCCGCGCACGACCAGCTCGGGCATGAAGACGAACTCGCTGTGCGGGGCGGGTGTGCCGCCGATCTCTTCGAGGAGCGTACGCACCGCGGCCTGGCCCATCGCCGTGACCGGCTGCCGGATCGTGGTCAACGGCGGATCGGTGAACGCTATGAGCGGGGAGTCGTCGTAACCGACCACCGACAGATCGCGCGGCACGTCCCTGGAGAGCCTGCGGGCGGCCCGGATCGCACCGAGCGCCATCATGTCGCTCGCGCACACCACCGCCGTACAGCCCCGCTCCATCAACGCGGAGGCGGCCGCCTGGCCGCCCTCCAGCGTGTACAGGGAGTGCTGGATCAGCCCCTCCACCTCGTCCGGGGTGAGGTTCAACTGCTCCCGCATCGTGGCGTGGAAGCCCTCGATCTTGCGGACCACGGGGACGAACCGCTTGGGGCCGACCGCCAGCCCGATCCGGGTGTGGCCCAGCGACACCAGGTGCGTCACCGCCAGCCGCATCGCGGCGCGGTCGTCCGGTGAGATGAACGGCGCCTGCACCTTGGGCGAGAAACCGTTAACCAGTACGAAGGGGACTCCCTGGGCACGCAGTTGCTCGTAGCGCTGCATGTCGGCCGAGGTGTCGGCGTGCAGTCCGGAGACGAAGATGATGCCCGAGACACCGCGGTCGACCAGCATTTCGGTCAGCTCGTCCTCGGTGGAGCCGCCGGGCGTCTGGGTCGCCAGTACCGGGGTGTAGCCCTGCCGGGTCAGCGCCTGCCCGATGACCTGGGCGAGCGCCGGGAAGATGGGGTTCTCCAGCTCGGGCGTGATCAGACCGACCAGACCCGCGCTGCGCCTGCGCAACCGTACGGGCCGCTCGTAGCCCAGGACGTCGAGTGCGGCGAGGACGGATTCGCGGGTGGCAGCGGCAACACCGGGCTTGCCGTTCAGTACACGGCTGACCGTCGCTTCGCTGACCCCCGCCTGAGTTGCGATATCGGCAAGCCGTGCGGTCATGGGACTGGACTGTACCGGGAGCGGGTCGGATTGCCCACCATGCACAGGAATCGGACACGGGCGGGCGCTGGCCCGCCCGCCTGCGCCGGTCGGGGTTCCGCCCGCGGGGTGCCGCAGCAACATCTTGCAAGGTCTTGCGGGGTCGGCCCGCAGGCTGCCGTCAGATCGTCACACCGCGGAATAGCGGGCGGTGGCCCGCTCCTGCCAGGGGATGGGGGTCCGCGTCAAGAGGCTTGACGGCAACCGTGAGGACACGCGAATGTAACGATCGCCGGAGCTTGCAGAAATCTTCCGCAAACTCTTTCGGCCTTCTTTCATCCTTGTTACGTTCACGTCGACCCGGCGCCGCGACGGAGCGGTACGGCAGTTGAAGGAGTTCAGATGCGACGTGGCATAACGGCCACCGCCCTGGTCGCGGCCCTGGCGCTCGCGGCGACCGCCTGCGGCAGCGATGACGACAGTTCCAACGGCACCTCCAAGAGCTCGGGCGAGCTCTCGGGCACCGTCACGTGGTGGGACACCTCCACCGCGGGCAGCGAGGACAAGGTCTTCAAGAAGATCGCCGAGGGCTTCGAGAAGGAGCACCCGAAGGTCGACGTCAAGTACGTCAACGTCCCCTTCGGCGACGCGCAGAACAAGTTCAAGAACGCCGCGCAGGCCGGCTCCGGCGCCCCCGACGTGATCCGCTCCGAGGTCGCGTGGACGCCCGAGTTCGCCGACCTCGGCTACCTCGCCCCGCTGGACGGCACCCCCGCGCTCCAGAAGGCGGACGACTTCCTGAAGCAGGCCGCCGCGTCCACCAAGTACAAGGACAAGACGTACGCGGTGCCGCAGGTCATCGACTCCATGGGCATCTTCTACAACAAGAAGATCTTCAAGGACGCCGGCGTCGAGGTCCCCAAGACCGTCGACGAGCTGAAGACCGTCTCCAAGAAGATCAAGGCCAAGACCGGCAAGACCGGCTTCTACCTGCGCGGCGACGACGCGTACTGGTTCCTGTCCTTCCTGTACGGCGAGGGCGGCGACATGGTCGACGCCTCCAACCAGTCCGTCACCATCGACAACCCGGCCGGCGTCAAGGCCATGAAGGTCGTCAAGGACCTGGTCGACTCCGGCGCCGCGAAGACCGACGCGACGGACGGCTGGGAGAACATGCAGTCGTCCTTCAAGGACGGCAAGGTCGCGATGATGATCAACGGCCCGTGGGCCGTCGCCGACACCTACTCCGGCAAGGAGTTCAAGGACAAGGCCAACCTGGGCGTCGCCCCCGTCCCGGCCGGCTCCGCCGCACAGGGTGCCCCGCAGGGCGGTCACAACCTCGCCGTCTACGCCGGTTCCAAGAACCTCGACGCCTCGTACGCCTTCGTCGACTACATGACCTCCGTCAAGACCCAGGCCCAGGTCACCAAGGAGCTCAACCTCCTGCCGACCCGCACCTCCGCCTACGCGCAGGAGAGCGTCGTCGACAACGAGATCGTCGGCTTCTTCAAGCCGGTCGTCGAGAGCGCCGTCGAGCGCCCCTGGATCCCGGAGACCGGCAGCCTCTTCGCGCCGCTCGTCACCGAGTACACCAAGGTCCTCACCGGACAGACCACGCCGGAGAAGGCCGTCAAGACGACCGGCGATTCCTACCGCAAGCTCCTCAAGGGCTGGAAGTAACCCAGGAAGGCAGGCCGGCTGATGGCTGTCCACACCAGCCAGTCGGTGGCGAAGGCCGCGGGCGACGACGTCGTCGCCCGCGGCCGGAGCCGCGGTACTGGTAACCCCCCGCCCCCGAGCAGGCTCCGGCGGGCACTGTCGACGCACTGGTACGCCTGGACCATGGTCGCCCCGGTCATCGTCGTGATCGGCGTGATCATCGGGTATCCGCTGGTCCGCGGCATCTACCTGTCACTGACCGATGCCAACGAGCGCAACGTCGAACGGTCCATCGGCGTCAACCACCTGCCCGCCACGTACAAGTTCGTGGGCCTGGACAACTACGCCGACGCCCTCACCGGCGACCAGTTCCTCGGCACGCTCGGCTGGACCCTGGTGTGGACGGTCTCCTGTGTGGCCATCACCTTCAGCCTCGGCATGGCGCTCGCCAACATCCTGAACCGCCGGATCGCCGGGCGCTCCGCGTACCGCATGGCGCTCATCCTGCCCTGGGCCATCCCCGGCTTCGTCTCCGTCTTCGCCTGGCGCTTCCTCTACAACGAGGACCGCGGGCTGCTCAACAAGATCCTCTCCGGTGCCGGGATCGACGGCATACCGTGGCTGAACGACCCCACCTGGGCGAAGCTCTCGGTCATCGCCGTCAACGTCTGGCTCGGGGTGCCGTTCATGATGGTCGCCCTCCTCGGCGGCCTCCAGTCCATCCCCAGCGAGCACTACGAGGCCGCCGAGATGGACGGCGCCACCGCCTGGCAGCGCTTCCGCCACATCACGCTGCCCGGACTGCGGCCGGTCTCCACGACCGTGATCCTGCTCTCCACCATCTGGACCTTCAACATGTTCCCGGTGATCTTCCTGCTGACCCGCGGCGGACCCGGCGACGCCACCCAGATCCTGGTCACCCAGGCGTACAAGTTCTCCTTCGAGATCAGCCCGCGCGACTTCGCGCAGTCCTCCACCTGGGGCGTACTGATCCTCGTACTCCTGCTGATCTTCGCCGCCGTCTACCGGCGAGTCCTGCGCACCCAGGGAGACGACTGGTGACCACCATCCCCACCGCGCGGCACTCCGCGCCCAAGGTCAGGACGCGCGGCGAGCGTTCACCGCTGGCCTCCACCGCACTGCACCTGACACTCGTCGTCGCGTCCGTGATCGCCGTCTTCCCCGTGCTCTGGGTGCTGCTCACCTCGCTGAAGCCCGTCGCCTACGCGACCACCACGGACTTCTTCAAGGACACGACGTTCGAGAACTACACGAACCTGATCCAGAACACGAAGTTCCTGACCTGGTTCGGCAACTCGCTGCTCGTCGCGGGGCTCACCACGCTCCTCGGCGTCATCATCTCCGCCTCCACCGGCTACGCCGTCAGCCGCTTCCGCTTCCCCGGCAAGCGCGGCCTGATGTGGACGCTGCTGATCACCCAGATGTTCCCGGTCGCCGTCCTCATCGTGCCGATCTACAACATCATGGCGGGCATGGGACTGCTCAACAAGCCCGCCGGCCTGGTCATCACCTACCTCACCATCTCGGTGCCGTTCTGCGCCTGGATGATGAAGGGCTTCTTCGACACCATCCCGCGTGAGATCGACGAGTCGGGGCAGGTCGACGGGCTCACCCCGTTCGGCACGTTCTGGCGGCTCGTCCTGCCGCTGGCCAAGCCCGGTCTCGCCGTCACCGCGTTCTACTCCTTCATCACCGCATGGGGTGAAGTGGCGTACGCCTCCGCCTTCATGGTCGGCGAGGACAACCTCACGCTCGCGGGCGGACTCCAGCTGTTCGTCAACCAGTACGGGGCCCAGTGGGGTCCGATGACCGCCGCGTCCGTGCTCATCGCGATACCCGCGGCCCTGGTCTTCCTGTTCGCGCAGAAGCACCTCGTCACCGGCATGTCCGCCGGAGCCGTCAAGGGCTGACGGCCACACGGCACGACCGTACGACCCGCACGCACCAGTCACGGTGGCGCCGGCATCCCGACCCGGTTCCGGCGCCACTCCCCACCCAGACACCCCAGGGACGACATGACCCAGCACCTCGCTGCCCCCTCCGCCGGCACGTCCACCGACGCCCCGGGCCACCGCACCGGCTGGTGGCAGGACGCGGTGATCTACCAGGTCTATCCGCGCAGTTTCGCCGACGGCAACGGCGACGGCATGGGCGATCTCGCAGGCGTCACCGCCCGGCTCCCGTACCTCAAGGACCTCGGCGTCGACGCGGTGTGGCTCAGCCCCTTCTACGCGTCCCCGCAGGCCGACGCCGGGTACGACGTCGCCGACTACCGGGCCATCGACCCGATGTTCGGCACCCTGCTGGACGCCGACACCCTGATCCGGGACGCCCACGACCTGGGCCTGCGGATCATCGTCGACCTGGTGCCCAACCACTCGTCCGACCAGCACGAGTGGTTCAAGCGCGCGCTCGCCGAGGGCCCCGGCTCCGCCCTGCGCGACCGCTACCACTTCCGCCCCGGCAAGGGCGCCGACGGCGAACTCCCGCCCAACGACTGGGAGTCCATCTTCGGCGGACCGGCCTGGACCCGGACCACCGACCCGGACGGCACGCCCGGCGACTGGTACCTCCACCTGTTCGCGCCCGAGCAGCCCGACTTCAACTGGGAACACCCGGCCGTTGCCGACGAGTTCCGCTCGATCCTGCGCTTCTGGCTCGACATGGGCGTCGACGGCTTCCGTGTCGACGTCGCGCACGGCCTCGTCAAGGCCGAGGGCCTGCCCGACCTGGGCACGCACGACCAGTTGAAGCTGCTGGGCAACGATGTCATGCCGTTCTTCGACCAGGACGGCGTGCACGCGATCTACCGCAGCTGGCGCACCATCCTCGACGAGTACCCGGGCGACCGCATCGCGGTGGCCGAGGCCTGGACCCCGACCGTCGAGCGCACCGCCAACTACGTGCGTCCCGACGAGATGCACCAGGCGTTCAACTTCCAGTACCTGGCCACCTCCTGGGACGCGGAGGCGCTGCGCGACGTCATCGACACCTCGCTGGACGCGATGCGCCCGGTCGGCGCCCCCACCACCTGGGTGCTCTCCAACCACGACGTCACCCGGCACGCCACCCGGTTCGCCAACCCGCCCGGCCTCGGCACCCAGATCCGTACCGCGGGCGACCGCGAGCTGGGCCTGCGCCGGGCCCGTGCGGCCACACTGCTGATGCTGGCGCTGCCCGGATCCGCCTACGTCTACCAGGGCGAGGAGCTGGGCCTGCCCGACGTCACCGACCTGCCCGACGAGGCCCGCCAGGACCCGTCGTTCTTCCGCGCCGAGGGCCAGGACGGCTTCCGCGACGGCTGCCGGGTGCCGATCCCGTGGACCCGCGAGGGCAGCAGTCACGGCTTCGGCGAGGGCGGCAGCTGGCTGCCGCAGCCCGCGGGCTGGGGCGAGCTCAGCATCGAGGCCCAGACCGGCGTGGCCGGCTCCACCCTGGAGCTGTACCGGGCGGCGATCGCCGCCCGCCGGGCGCACCCCGGACTCGGCGCGGGCACCGCGGTGGAGTGGCTGGACGCCCCCGAGGGGCTGCTGATCCTCGCCCGTCCCGGCTTCGTCTGCACCGTCAACACGACGGGCTCCGCCGTCCGCATCCCCGTGCGCGGCACCGTCCTGCTGTCCAGCGAGCCGGTCACCACCGACGGCGCCGAGATCGAGCTGCCGGCCGACACCACGGTGTGGTGGACGGTGTGACCGTCCCCCCGCCCAGAGCCGGCAGCGCGCTGAGGCTCTCCGACATCGCCGGGCAGGCCTCGGTCAGCGAGGCGACCGTCAGCCGGGTGCTCAACGGCAAGCCGGGCGTCGCGGACACCACGCGTCAGCGGGTGCTCGCGGCGCTCGACATCCTGGGCTACGAGCGCCCGGTACGGCTGCGGCAGCGCAGCGCCGGACTCATAGGACTGGTGACACCCGAACTCACCAACCCGATCTTCCCGGCGTTCGCGCAGTGCGTCGAACAGGTTCTGGCGGGTCACGGCTACACGCCGGTGCTCTGCACCCAGCTGCCCGGCGGCGCCACCGAGGACGAACTCGTCGAGCAGCTCGTCGAACGCGGCGTCGGCGGCATCGTCTTCCTCTCCGGACTGCACGCCGACACCTCGGCCGACCCGGCGCGCTATGCCGCGCTGACCGACCGCGGTGTGCCGTTCGTCCTGATCAACGGCTACAACGAACGGATCAGCGCCCCGTTCGTCTCGCCCGACGACACCGCCGCCGTGCGGATGGCCGTGGGCCATCTCGCCGAACTGGGCCACCGCCGGGTCGGCCTGGCGATCGGCCCGCAGCGCTACGTGCCGTCCCGCCGCAAACGGGACGGCTTCGTGGACGCCGCGGTGTCGCTGCTCGGCCTGGACCGCGCCGAGGCCGAACTCCTGGTGTGCTCGACCCTGTTCAGCGTCGAGGGCGGCCAGGTGGCGGCGGGTGCGCTGCTCGACCGGGGGTGCACGGGGATCGTCTGCGGCAGCGACCTGATGGCGCTGGGCGCGGTGCGGGCCGCCCGGGACCGCGGCCTCGACGTGCCGCGTGACGTGTCCGTGGTCGGCTTCGACGACTCGCAGCTGATCGCGTTCACCGACCCGCCGCTGACCACGGTCCGCCAGCCCGTACAGGCGATGGCGGCAGCCGCGGTGGGCGCCCTGCTGGAGGAGATCGGCGGAAGCCCCGTACAGCGCACGGAGTACGTGTTCCAGCCGGAGCTGGTGGTGCGGGGGTCGACGGCGGCGGTGGCGGCGGCGGTGCGCGGAGCCTGAAGCCGGCCCCGGGCGCCCGTCCTTGCCGGCCCGGCCGCATCGCACCGGGCCGGCATGGACGACCGCCCGGTCAACGTCCTCGCCCGCTGGTGTGCTTCCCGGCCACCGTCGGATTCGGCATGGCCGCCAGCCGGTCCGAGGTGCTGCCTGCGGCAAGGCCGACCGGCCGGCCTCACACCGGTCCCTTTCGGCAACCCTCCGCACCGGGGATGCCCTGCGGAGCCCTGACAGGACTCCGCGGGGCCCGAGACCTACGCAGGGGCTATGTCCGCGCTGTCCACCCAGTGGCCGGGAACCGCGCACCACGCGGTCGAGGCGCCCGACTTGCTCCCGCTCACGGTGTTGCCGTAGTGCGTGTAGGGCTGCGGAGCGCCGAGGCACACGATTTTGGTCCGCCAGTTGACACCTGTCCCGCTGTTGCACTGGAAGAGCCAGCCGGCATGCCCGGCGCTGCCCGTGACGGGCTTGCCGTTGCAGCTTTGGGCGCCGGCCGGGGCGGCCGACGCGGCAGGAACAGCGAGAGCGACCAGGCCGCTCGAGGCCATGGCAAGCGACACGGCAGTGGCGGCAATACGTCGATGCAGGCGCATGGGCGTTCTCCTTCGGGGAACCGTGTTGCGGTCGCGGCGATTTTTCCACGCGCCGACTCCGATTAGCCCAACGAAACAAGTCAACTTGCTCCATGGCCCCAACTGGCCCCGGGCCCCTGGCCCTTCCTCAAGGGATGTGGAAGGGAACGCTTGTGACGACGATCTTGGGCAGTGGGCGCAGGGCGCGGCGAAGGCGGGCGGCGTCCTTGCTGTGCAGGAGCCGGTGGCGCAGGTGCTGTGTGACGATCTCCGGGAGGATCACCGTGATGGTGAGGCCGGGGCGTTGGTGGTGAAGTGCCTCGATGTAGTGGATCAGCGGCGCGACGATCGCACGGCAGGGGGAGAGGACGACGTGCAGCGGCACGTGGTCGCCCCAGGTGGTCCAGTAGTCGCGGAATCGCTGTGCCTCCTCTTCGCTGGGGCTGATGTGCAGGGCGAGTGTGGGTTGCTGGAGTGAGACCGCGTAGGCGAGGGCGCGGAGGCCGGCGAGGTCGAGGGAGGCGAGGGCGACGACCGCCAGGTGATGTACGGCCTGGGGTGTTTCCTCCTCCTCTTCCTCGCCTTCCGCCATGTCGTGGTCGGTCCCTCCTGCTCCGGGCTGTCCAGGGTGTTGCGTCGGCATCGGCGCGGGGGCGGGAGCACGTGCGCCGATCCGGTCGGGTGCTTCGGCGCCGTCGGGACGGAGCCGGAGCGCTGCGCCGGCCGATCGGTAGTGGTGCCGGATGCGTGTGGCCACGAGGAAGAACAGACCGATGGCCATGAGGGCGACCCAGGCGCCGGAGGTGAACTTGGTGAGGGCAGCGGTGATCAGGACGAGTGTGGAGAGCACTGCCCCAGTGGCGTTGAACGTCAGGCTCTTGCGCCAGTGCCGGGTGCGGACGCGGCGCCAGTGCACCACCATGCCCGTCTGCGACAGGCTGAAGGCGAGGAAGACGCCGACGGCGTACAGCGGGATCAGTGAGTCGGTGTTGCCGGCGAACACCACGAAGACGAGTGCGGCAGCCACCGACAGCAGGGCGATGCCGTTGCTGAAGGCCAGTCGGTCGCCCTGCCTGAGAAAGATGTGGGGGGCGTGGCCGTCGCGGGCCAGGAGGAACAGCACGCGGGGGAAGTCGTTGTAGGCGGTGTTCGCCGCGAGGAGGAGGACCGCCGCGGTGGCTGCCTGGACGAAGACGTACATCGGTCCGGAATGGAAAGTCAGGTGGGCGAGCTGGGACAGGACGGTCTCGCCGCTGCGGGGGATGACACCACGCAGGTGCACGATGGTGATGACGCCCGCGAACATGGCGATGAGCAGGCCGGTCATCCAGGTGAGGGTGGCGCGGGCGTTGCGCCATCGGACGGGCCGGAAGGCCGGTACGGCGTTGGAGATGGCCTCGATGCCGGTCATGGCCGTGGAGCCGGAGGCGAAGGCACGCATGACGAGCAGGATCCCGAGGCCTTCGGTCGCGTTCAGCTGGGGGTGGGGGCCGGCTCGAAGCCGTTCCCGGCGGCGTCCGCCAGGCTGCTGATGATGAGGGCGAACATGGCGAGGACGAAGGCGTAGGTCGGTGCGGCGAACAGGACGCCGGCCTGCCGGATCCCGCGCAGGTTCCCGACAAGCAGGAGGGCGATCATGATCAGGCCCAGGGGGACCGTGGCCGGCGCCAGTGAGGGGATGGCGGAGGTCATCGCGGCGATCCCGGAGGCGATCGAGACCGCGACCGTGAGGATGTAGTCGATCAGCAGACCCCCCGCTGCCAGCAGCCCCGGCAGGAGTCCCAGGTTGTCGCCGGCCACGATGTAGGAGCCGCCCCCGTGGGGGTAGGCGCGGATCGTCTGCCGGTAGGACACCCCGACCACCAGCATCAGAAAGGCGATGGTGGCCGCGATGGGCAGGGAGTACGCCAGCCCGGCGGTGCCCGCGAGTACGAGTACGGTCAGCATCGCCTCGGGGCCGTAGGCCACCGAGGACAGGGCGTCGGCCGAGAGCACCGGCAGGGCCACGAGTTTCCGCATGCTTTCGCGTACGACGGCGGTGCTCTTCAGTGGCGATCCAAGCACCACCCGGCGGGAGCGATGCGCGAAGCGGGCCATCCGCGAGCGAGTGACCTCGTCCACGCCGTCGGCCGCCTGCTCCGATGCGGAGCTGCCCAGGGACGTGACGCGCACCAGCTGACCGAACCGGGTGGGCTGAATCTCCGCCGCCGGGGGGAACGCGCCCGTGTCAGGGTCAACGGGAAGCGCCCGGTGTTCTGCCCCGGACTGCGGGGCCGCGCGACTCCACTGCCGGCCGACCTGGCGCAGCACGCGGAGTTGCTCCTGGTCGAGAGCCGGCAGTACCTCGGAGGGACGAGGCACGCCGGAGTCCTGATCGTCCTCTTCATGACCCTTGGATTGCGCCTTGTTCACATCGCTCAGTGTGGACAACAACAGGGACAAATCCGTTGAGCCGGCCTCGTGCGGGCGAGCGTGGCGTCGGCCCCGACCCGTGTGCCACCTGCCGGGTGACGATGGCGCCGGAAGAGGAGAGGCACCGGGAGCCGGCCCTGAACGGGCCTGCGGGGAGTGGGCGGCTCCCGGTGCCTCTCTTGTCCGTGACCGGCCCGGCCGGCCGGGCGCGTGGGGCCCGGGGTAACGGGACCCCCGGCCGGCCGGACCGGAGTCGGGAGAAACGTAACAGGTCTGCAATGTCTTGCGTAAGGCCTTGCAGGGAGGAAGCTGCGGTATTTCGCGGGTGTGAGCGGGATGTGAGCGGCTCATGTCCAAAGGGTTGACCGGGGCCTGGTGGGCTCGTACGGTCTCCCCGCGGCAAGGTTTGCATTCTTGCAGCAAGAACATGCAGGGGCCTTGAGGGCAGGGCGCGTTGCCGGACGAGGCTGCACCGTTACCCGCATTTCCCCCACCGCAGGAGGAAAACATGGCCAGCAGACCCCTGTCTGCCGCGCTCGCCCTGATAGCGGGCGCCGCCGCCCTCGTGGTCCCCACCACGAGTGCCCAGGCCGCCACGCCGGGCACCAAGGACGTCACCGCGGTTCTGTTCGAGTGGAAGTTCGACTCCGTAGCCAAGGCGTGCACGGACTCCCTCGGCCCGGCCGGCTACGGCTACGTACAGGTCTCGCCGCCCCAGGAGCACATCCAGGGCGGGCAGTGGTGGACCTCGTACCAGCCGGTCAGCTACAAGATCGCCGGACGGCTCGGCGACCGGAACGCGTTCGCCAACATGGTCAGCACCTGCCACGGCGCGGGCGTGAAGGTCGTCGCCGACTCCGTCATCAACCACATGTCGGCGGGCTCGGGCACCGGCACCGGCGGCTCCTCGTACACGAAGTACAACTACCCCGGCCTGTACTCCGCACCCGACATGGACGACTGCACCGCGCAGATCAGCAACTACCAGGACCGCTACAACGTCCAGCACTGCGAACTCGTGGGCCTGGCCGACCTGGACACCGGTGAGGACTACGTCCGCGGCAGGATCGCCGGCTACCTCAACGACCTCCTCTCGCTCGGCGTCGACGGCTTCCGCATCGACGCGGCCAAGCACATCCCCGAGGGCGACCTTGCCAACATCAAGTCCCGGCTGAGCAATTCCGGCGCCTACTGGAAGCAGGAGGCGATCTACGGAGCCGGTGAGGCCGTCTCGCCCGACGAGTACGCCGGCACCGGGGACGTCCAGGAGTTCCGCTACGCCCGCAGCCTCAAGCAGGTCTTCAACAACGAGAACCTGGCCTACCTGAAGAACTTCGGTGAGGGCTGGGGCTTCATGTCCTCCTCGAAGGCCGCGGTCTTCGTCGACAACCACGACACCGAGCGCAACGGTGAGACGCTGAACTACAAGGACGGCGCAAGCTACACGCTCGCCAGCGTGTTCATGCTGGCCTGGCCCTACGGTTCGCCCGACGTCCACTCCGGCTACGAGTGGTCCGACAAGGACGCCGGTCCGCCCAACGGCGGCACGGTCAACGCCTGTTACAGCGACGGCTGGAAGTGCCAGCACGCCTGGCGCGAGATCTCCTCCATGGTCGGCTTCCGCAACACCGCGCGCGGTGAGGCGGTCACCAACTGGTGGGACAACGGCGGCGACCAGATCGCCTTCGGCCGCGGCTCCAAGGCGTACGTCGCGATCAACCACGAGGGCTCCTCGCTGACCCGTACCTTCCAGACCTCGCTGTCCGCCGGTGACTACTGCGACATCCAGTCCGGCAAGGGCGTCACCGTCAACGGCTCCGGCCAGTTCACCGCCACGCTCGGCGCGAACACGGCCCTCGCCCTCCAGACCGGTGCCCGCACCTGCTCCGGTACCGGTCCGACGGACCCGACGGACCCGACCGATCCCGGTACGGGCACCTCCGGCGCCTCCTTCGGCGTCAACGCCACCACCCAGCTCGGCCAGAACATCTACGTCACCGGCAACCAGTCCGCCCTCGGCAACTGGAACCCCGCCGCCGCGCCGAAGCTGGACCCGGCCACGTACCCCGTCTGGAAGCTCGATGTGAGCCTGCCCGCCGGTACGTCGTTCGAGTACAAGTACGTCCGCAAGGACGCGAGCGGCAACGTCACCTGGGAGAGCGGTGCCAACCGCACGGCCACCGTGCCGTCCTCCGGCAAGGTCGTTCTGAACGCGGACGTCTGGCGCAGCTGAGGTCTCTCCGTGGGCCGCGCGGTCTCCGGCCGCGCGGTGTCCTCAATCGCCGGACGGGCTGAACACCGCCCGTCCGGCCCCGTACCCCGTCGAGGAGAACCCGAGTGATACGTCCGTCCCCGCGCGTGCCCGCGCGAAGAGCGGCGCCCGCCGCCGTCGTCGCGGCCGCGCTGTGCGCGGCCCTCGTGCCCGCGCTGCCCGCCGCCGCGGCCAGGCCGCCCGCCGCGCCGTCGGACGCCGAGCTGGCCGCACAGCCCGCCCGCCACGATCTGACCCGTGAGCAGTTCTACTTCGTGATGCCCGACCGGTTCGCCAACGGCGATACCGGCAACGACCGGGGCGGGCTGACCGGTTCCCGGCTGGAGACCGGGTACGACCCCACCGACAAGGGGTTCTACCAGGGCGGCGACCTCAAGGGGCTGACGAACAGGCTCGACTACATCAAGGGGCTCGGCACCACCGCGATCTGGCTCGCCCCGATCTTCAGGAACCGGCCCGTGCAGGGCACCGGCAAGGACGCCTCGGCCGGCTACCACGGCTACTGGATCACCGACTTCACCCAGGTCGACCCGCACTTCGGCACCAACGCCGACCTGACGAAGCTGATCGACAAGGCCCACGGCAAGGGCATGAAGGTCTTCTTCGACGTCATCACCAACCACACCGCCGACACCGTCGACTACGCCGAGAAGACGTACGGCTACAAGCCCAAGGGCGCCTACCCGTACCTCGACCGGAACGGCCGCCCCTTCGACGACGCCGCGGGCACGGCGAAGGTGGACGCCGACTCCTTCCCGTACAAGCCGGTCACCACCGGCGGCAAGACGCCGTCCTGGCTCAACGACCCGACGATGTACCACAACCGAGGCGACTCGACCTATGCCGGCGAGTCCACCACGTACGGCGACTTCTCCGGGCTCGACGACCTGTGGACCGAGCGGCCCGAGGTCGTCTCCGGCATGGAGAAGATCTACGAGAAGTGGGTCCGTGACTTCGATATCGACGGCTTCCGCATCGACACCGTCAAACACGTCGACCTGGACTTCTGGACCCAGTGGGCGACCGCGCTCGACACCTACGCCGCCAAGCACGGCCGCAAGGACTTCTTCATGTTCGGCGAGGTCTACTCCGCCGACACCGCGATCACCTCGCCCTACGTCACCCGGGGCCGGCTGGACGCGACGCTCGACTTCCCCTTCCAGGAAGCGGCCCGCCAGTACGCCTCGCAGGGCGCCCCGGCCTCGAAGCTCGCCGCCGTCTTCGCGGACGACTACCGGTACACCACCGACAAGGCCAACGCCTACGAGCAGGTGACCTTCCTCGGCAACCACGACATGGGCCGCATCGGCACCTTCCTCAAGCAGGACAACCCGAAGGCCGGTGACGCGGAGCTGGTGAAGCGGGCGCGTCTGGCCAACGAGGTGATGTTCCTCAGCCGCGGCAACCCCGTCGTCTACTACGGCGACGAACAGGGCTTCACGGGCGCCGGCGGCGACAAGGACGCCCGCCAGACCATGTTCGCCTCGAAGACCGCCGACTACCTCGACGACGACGAGCTGGGCACCGACCGCACGCACGCCTCCGACGCGTACGACACCGAGCACCCCCTCTACCGCTCCATCGCCGCGCTCTCCGAGCTGACCGCGAAGAACCCGGCGCTGCGGGACGGCGTCCAGACCGAGCGGTACGCGCAGGGCTCGGTCTACGCCTTCTCCCGTACGGACCCGGCGCACAGCAACGAGTACGTCGTCGCCACCAACAACGGCGCGGCCGCGAAGACCGTCGAGCTGCCCACCGAGTCCGCCCGGATGGACTTCCGTACCCTGTACGGCGGTTCCGGTACGGTCCGCAGCGGCGCGGACCGGAAGGTCACCGTCACGGTGCCCGCCCTGTCCAGCATCGTGCTCCGCGCGGAGAAGCCGCTCGGCGCCCCCGCCGCCAGGCCCGCGATCTCCCTGAAGGCACCGGCCGCCGGAGCCACCGGCACCGTCGAGCTGACCGCCGACGTGGACGGCGGCTCCCTCGACCGGGTCGTCTTCGCCGCCCAGCAGGGCAACGGGAAGTGGACCACCCTCGGTTCCGCCGACCACGCCCCGTACCGGGTCACCCAGACCATCAGTGCCAAGACCGCCGCCGGAACGCCCCTGCGCTACAAGGCCGTCGTGGTTGACCGCGCCGGGCGCACCGCGAGCGCCCTCGCCTCCTCGGCCGCCGGACAGACACCCGCACCGGCGAAGCCCGTAGCCGTCGAACGCGACTACGCAGTCATCCACTACAAGCGTGCCGACGGCGACTACGACGGCTGGCAGGCCAGGTCCGGCGACACCACCGCGGACTTCACCGGGCGGGACGCCTACGGAGCCTTCGCCTGGATCAAGGTGCCCGAGGGCGCCGACTCGGTCCCGTACACCGTCGCCAGGGGCGGCGCCGCCGACGGGCCGGAACGTTCCGTCGACCTCGCGAAGACCGGGCAGGTCTGGATCGCCCAGGGGGAGGACGGCCAGTCGGCCACCGCCCCCGACGGCGCCTACCCGCCGCAGGACACCGGCAAGGCCGTCCTGCACTACTACCGGGCCGACGGCGACTACGACGGCTGGGGGCTGCACACCTGGACCGGCGCCAAGGAGCCGACCGACTGGGCCAAGCCGCTCCAGCCGGCCAAGAAGGACGCCTCCGGCCTGACGTTCGAGGTCCCGCTCACCGACGGGGCCACCTCGCTCAGCTACATCCTGCACCGGGGCGACGAGAAGGACCTGCCCAGCGACCAGTCCCTCGACCTCGCGAGCAACGGCCACGAGGTGTGGATGCTCGGCGGCACGGCCGGCTATCTGCTGCCGCAGACCGGCGCCGCCCCCACCCCCGACCTGACGAAGGCCGAGGCGCAGTGGATCGACTCCGACACCGTCGTCTGGAAGGTGAAGACCACCGACGCCACCAGCCAGCAGCTCGTCTACGCGTCGAACGGCGGTATCTCCGTCGTCGACGGCGCACTCTCCGACGAGGGCCAGTGGCTGCGGCTCAGCCCGTCCGCGCTGACCGACGCGCAGAAGGCGAAGTACCCGCACCTCAAGGACTACCCCGCGTTCACCGTCGACGCCCGTGACCGGGACAGGGTCCGCGAGGCGCTGCGCGGCCAGCTGATCGCCACCCAGCGGGCGGCCAACGGCGCCCTGCTCGCCGCCACCGGCGTACAGAGCGCCGGGGTGCTCGACGACCTCTACGGGACGAAGGCGAGCAGCGCCTCGCTCGGACCGGTCTTCCGGCACGGCACCCCGACCCTGTCCGTCTGGGCGCCCACCGCCCGCGGCGTCTCGCTCGAACTCGGCGGCCGTACCGTCCCGATGCGGCGCGACGACCGCACCGGCGTCTGGTCCGTCACCGGGAAGCGGGACTGGAACGGCAAGCCCTACCGGTACGTGGTGGAGGTCTGGGCGCCCACCGTCCAGAAGCTCGTCACCAACAAGGTCACCGACCCCTACTCCACGGCACTGACCACCGACTCCGCCCGGAGCCTCGTGGTCGACCTCGACGACGCCGGGCTCGCGCCCAAGGGCTGGAGCGGGCTGCGCAAGCCCGCCGCGGTGCCGCTGCGGAACGCCCGGATCCAGGAACTCCAGATCCGTGACTTCTCGATCGCGGACCCCACGTTCAGGCACCCCGGCGAGTACCTGGCCTTCACCGACACCCGCTCCGACGGGATGAAGCACCTCAAGCAGCTCGCCGACTCCGGCACCGGCTACGTCCACCTGCTGCCCGCCTTCGACATCGGCACCATCCCCGAGAGGAAGAAGGACCAGCTCAAGCCCGCCTGCGACCTGTCCGCCCACGCCCCCGACTCCCGGGAGCAGCAGGCCTGCGTGGCGAAGACCGCCGCGAAGGACGCGTTCAACTGGGGCTACGACCCGCTGCACTACACCGTCCCGGAGGGCAGTTACGCCTCCGACCCGGACGGCACCCGGCGCACGGTCGAGTTCCGGCAGATGGTGCAGGGGCTGAACGGCGCCGGTCTGCGGACCGTCATGGACGTCGTCTACAACCACACCGTCGCCTCCGGCCAGGACGACAAGTCCGTCCTCGACCGGATCGTGCCCGGCTACTACCAGCGGCTGCTGGAGGACGGCACCGTCGCCACCTCCACCTGCTGCGCCAACACCGCACCCGAGAACACCATGATGGGCAAGCTCGTCGTCGACTCGGTCGTCACCTGGGCCAGGGAGTACAAGGTCGACGGCTTCCGCTTCGACCTGATGGGACACCACCCCAAGGCCAACATCCTGGCCGTCCGCAAGGCCCTGGACGCCCTGACCGTCGCCAAGGACGGCGTCGACGGGAAGAAGATCATCCTGTACGGGGAGGGCTGGAACTTCGGTGAGATCGCCGACGACGCCCGCTTCGTCCAGGCCACCCAGAAGAACATGGCCGGCACCGGCATCGCCACCTTCTCCGACCGGGCCCGCGACGCGGTGCGCGGCGGCAGCCCGTTCGACGAGGACCCCGGCGTGCAGGGCTTCGCCACCGGCCTCTACACCGACCCCAACACCTCCACCGGGAACGGTACGAAGGCCGAGCAGAGGGCCCGGCTGCTCCACTACCAGGACCTGATCAAGGTCGGGCTCACCGGCAGCCTCGCCGGCTACACCTTCACCGACAGCTCCGGCAGCACGGTCAAGGGCTCGGACGTCGACTACAACGGAGCCCCGGCCGGATACGCCGCGGCCCCCGGCGACGCGCTCGCCTACGCCGACGCCCACGACAACGAGACGCTGTACGACACCCTCGCCTTCAAGCTCCCGGCGGGCACCCCGGCAGCCGACCGGGCCAGAGCGCAGGTCCTGGCCATGGCGACGGCCACCCTCTCGCAGGGCCCCTCGCTCTCCCAGGCCGGTACCGACCTGCTGCGCTCCAAGTCCCTGGACCGCAACTCCTTCGACAGCGGCGACTGGTTCAACGCCCTGCACTGGGACTGCCGCGCCGGCAACGGCTTCGGCCGCGGACTGCCGCCCGCCGCCGACAACGAGGACAAGTGGCCTTATGCCGAGCCGCTGTTGACCAACGCCACGATCAGCCCGGGGTGCGCACAGATCAACGGCGCCTCGGCCGCGTACCGGGACCTGCTCACCATCCGCGCCACCGAGAAGGACTTCGGCCTCTCCACCGAGGGGCAGGTGCAGTCCGCCCTCTCCTTCCCGCTCTCCGGCAAGGACGAGACCCCCGGGGTGATCACCATGCGGCTCGGGAAGCTGGTGGTCGTTCTCAACGCGGCCCCCGGCGCCACCACCCAGAAGATCGCTTCCCTCGCGGGCAGGAACTACGCCCTGCACCCCATCCAGGCTGCGGGCGCGGATTCTACCGTCAAGAAGTCGACGTACGAGCGGAGTTCGGGAAGTTTCACCGTCCCGGGTCGCACTGTGGCGGTGTTCTCGTTGCACTGACCGCAACAGGTCTACCGTGAGGCCAGCCGCCGGGGAGAGTCGCACCGCCACACTCCCGGGCGCGCCCTCCCACTCCACCCGGCCGGGTCCCGGCCCCCGCCCCGTACGCACCGGCAGCCGCGCCGTCGGCCCGCCGGTGCCGTACCGGGCGCGGGGGCCGGGACCCGGCCTCTCCACCTGTTCAGCGACGGTGACGATGGTGAGCTACATCCCCGAGGAGACCACGAGCTTCGTCGGACGCAGGACGGAGCTGGGCCGGATCGAACGCGCCCTCGCCACCCGCCGGCTGACCACGCTCACCGGCGCGGGCGGGGTCGGCAAGACCCGGCTGGCGGTCCGCGCGGCCGGCCGCGCGGAACCCGGGTACCGCGACGGCGTCTGGTGGGCCGACCTCGCCCCGCTCCACGACGACGGACTGCTCCTCGCCACCGTCTCCGACGCCGTCGGGCTCAGCGACCACACCCTGCGGATGCCCATGGACGTGCTGTGCGAGTGGCTCGCCGACAAACAGCTGCTGCTCGTCCTGGACTCCTGCGAACACCTGCGCCCCGCCTGCGCCCACCTCCTCGGCGAGATCCTCACCACCTCACCCGGACTCACGGTGCTCGCCACCAGCAGACAGCCGCTCGGCATCAAGGACGAGCAACTGGTCGAGGTGGAGCCGCTCCCCGTCGACGGCGCCGCCGACGCCCTCACCCTGTTCCGGGACCGGGCCACCGCGGCCGCCCCCGGCACCGCGTTCGACGCCTCCGGCACCGCCGCCGCGGCCGCCGAGATCTGCCGCCGGCTGGAAGGCATCCCGCTCGCCATCGAACTCGCGGCGGCGGGCACCGGGCGGCACACCGTCGAGCAGATCGCCCTGCGGATCGGCTCCCGCCTCGATCTCCTCGCCGACGCGTCTATCCGGCCGCATCGCCACCGCACCCTGCGCACCACCATCGGCTGGAGCCACGAACTGTGCACCCCGCTGGAACGGCTGCTCTGGGCCCGGCTGACCGTGCTGCGCGGCGACTTCGACGAGGCCACCGCCCGCGAGGTCTGCGCCGGGGGACCGCTCACCGGGGACGGGGTCCACACGGCGCTGCGCGGGCTGGTGGCCAAATCGGTCGTCGTGCGCGACGGCCCGCGCCACCGGATGCTGGACACCATCCGCGAGTACGGCCGGATGTGGCTGGCCGAACTCGGCGAGGAACGCGCCGCGGCCGACCGGCACGCCGCCTGCTTCCTGCAACTGGCCCGCAGCGCCCACGCGGGCTGGACCGGCGACGACCAGATCAGCTGGTACCACCGCATCGCCGACACCCACGCCGACCTGTGCGCGGCCCTCGACCACCTGCTCGCCCACGACACCGCCGCCGCCCAGGAGATGGCCGGCCGGATCGGGTTCTTCTGGTGCTGCTGCGGACACCTGCCGCAGACCCGCGGCTACGCGCAGCGCGCCCTGGACCTCGGCCCGGCCCAGGGCCCGCACCGCACCCGGGCCCTGTGGGTGCTCGGCATCTGCGTGATGCTCCAGGGCGACTACCCGGCCGCCGAGCGGATCGGTGCCGAGTGCGTACGGGCGGCGGCCGAGGACGGGTCCGACGAGGGCATCCTCGCCGCCGCGTACCTGCGCGGCCTCACCCATCTGATGGTCGGCCGGCCCGAGCTGAGCCTGCGCGAGGCGGACCGGGTGCTGCGCAGCACGGAGGCGAGCACCACCCCGCTCGAATCCGCCTACCGGCTGCGCTGCCACCTGATCACCGTCTTCGCCCTCACCAGCCTCGGCCGGCTGGACGAGGCCGCCGCGGCCGCGGCTGTCCTGCGCGCGGCCTGCGAGGCCATGGACGAGTGCTGGACCCGCAGCTACGTCGACTACCAACTCGCGCTGATCGCCCTGCTCCAGGGCCGCGCCGACGCGGCCGCCGCACACGCCCGGTCCATGCTCGTCGGCAAGCACCGGCTCCGCGACAGCTTCGGCATCGCGCTCGGCCTCGACATCCTGGCCGCCGCGGTCGCCGCCCAGGGCGAGGGCGCCCACGCCGCCCGGGTGTACGGCACCGGGCAGCTCTACTGGCGGATGGTCGGCCACCCGCAGCGGGGCACCCCGGAGCTGGGCCCGCTGCGCGAGGCCTGCGAACGCCAGGCCCGCGAGGCCGTCGGTGACGCCGCCTACCAGCGGGCCTACGAGCGGGGCCGGGCGGACAGCGCGGAAGCGGGTCTGGCGCTCGCACTCCACGGCGAACTGCTCACCTGAGGCCTCTCGTCCGGATCATGCCGGATCAGGGAGCGGGCCCGGCTTGTGCGCCTGCCCCGCTCGGGGAAGAGTGGGGCGGCCACCACCCGCGCCCCGCCCAGGAGACCGCCATGCCGCAGATCACCGTCGACTACTCCGCCGAGCTCGACGAGACCTTCGACTTCCAGGGCTTCGCGGGGGCGCTGCACCCGCTGATCGCCGAGACGGTCAGTACCAGGACCGCCGCCTGCAAGACCCGCTTCCGCCAGGTCGCGGGGACGGCGGTGGCGGACGCCCCCGACGGCGACGCGATCGTGCACATCGAGATCGCGATGCTGGCCGGCCGCACCCCGGAGCTCAAGGCGCAGCTCGCCGAATCCGTACTGGAACTGCTGGCCGGCCACATCCGGCCGGCCGAGGGGCTGACCCTGCACCTCTCCGCCGAGACCCGTGACCTCGACCCCTCCTACCGCAAGCGCTGAGCCGGTCCCGCTACGCCGGCCGCTGCGGGGGCACGGCCGGCACGGCGGGCGCCAGCGCGGAGAGCCGCACCAGCAGGTCCCCGAACGGCCCGTCCGCCGGCTCCTGCGCGAGGACCCGCAGCACGATGCCCGCCATCTCCGCGTTGTACGCGGCACTCACGGCGATCAGCGCCGCGAAGTCGTGCACGAGCTGCAACTCCAGCTCGGCGCGCGGGATGTGCCGCCCGTCCAGCCAGATCAGGGCCGTCGACTCGGCCAGCGACACCCAGGACCGTACGACCAACTCCAGCCGGGCCGGGGGCTTCTCGACCCCCAGGTGGGCCAGGATCTGTTCGCAGGCCGCCTGCCGCACCCCGTCGATCATCGCGTTCGCCGTCGACGAGCCCACGGCCGGGCCGCCCCGCATCAGCGCGGCGAACCCCGGGCCGTGTTCTTCGACGAAGTCGAAGAACCGCTCCATCACCCGCAGCAGCCGTGCGCCCAGGGGGCCTTCGCGCGGTTCCAGGAACCGGGTCGCCAGCTCGTCGGCCGCCCGCCGCAGCGCCGCCTCGTACAGGCTCTGCTTGCCCGGGAAGTAGTGGTAGACCAGCGGCCGCGAGATCCCGGCGGCGGCGGCGATCTCGTCGATCGACACCTCGTCGGGGGAGCGGTGACTGAACAACTCCAGCGCGACACCGATCAGCTGCTGCCTGCGCTCCTCGACGCCCATCCTGCGCCGTACCCCGGTCGTCATGGGGAACAGCGTACCGACCGGCGCGCCCGGGGCGCGGCGCGCGGGTCCGTTCCCGGCCGCCTACAGATCGAGCACCAGCCGCTCGCCCCGGCACCGCGACACGCAGATCAGCATCGAGTCCCGCCGCTCGGAGTCCGTGAGCAGATCGTCCCTGTGGTCCACCTCGCCCGCCAGGACGCGCTGTTGGCAGGTCCCGCAGAAGCCCTGCTCGCAGGAGTACGGGACGTGCGGCAGCTCCGCGCGCACGGCGGCCAGCACCGACCGGCCCGCCGCCACCCGGACCGTGCGGCCCGAGCGGCGCAGCTCCACCTCGAAGGCCGCGGAGCCGGTGGCGTCCGGGGCCGTCGCGGAGAAGCGCTCCAGGTGCAGGGTGCAGCCGGGCGGGAGCGCGGCGGCGACGGCCTCCATCAGGGGCTCGGGACCGCAGCAGTGGACCGCCGTGCCCGCCGCCGCGTCCGCCAGTGCCGCGGCGACGTCCGGGTGGCCCGCCTCGTCCTGCGGTACGACGGTGACCCGGCCGCCGTCCGCGTCCAGTTCCCCGATCTCGTCCAGGAACGGCATCGTCGCCCGGCTGCGGCCCCCGTACAGCAGCCGCCAGTCCGCTCCGGAGGCGGCGAGCGCGCGGAGCATCGGCAGGATCGGCGTGATGCCGATGCCGCCCGCTATGAGGACGTACGCGGGGGCGTCCGCCAGCGGGAAGCGGTTGCGCGGGCCGCGGATCTCGACCTCCTCGCCCTCGCGGAGCCGTTCGTGCACCTCTCTGGAGCCGCCCCGGCCGTCCTCGGCGAGCCGGGTCGCGACGGTGTACGAGTCCGGGTCGGACGGGTCGCCGCACAGCGAGTACTGGCGTATCAGTCCGGACGGCAGCACCAGGTCCAGATGGGCGCCGGGCTGCCAGCGCGGCAGGCCGGAACCCTTCAGGCGGAGCAGCACGACCCCGTCGGCGGGAGTGGACCGCTCGGTGACCAGCAGCCGCAGGCCGGTGGTCGAGCGGCGCCGCGAGTGGCCGGAGACGGGCTCCTCAAGGGCGGGCAGCGGCCACAGCGGGGACTTCTCTATGCGCCGGCGCATCGCCCGCTTGGCGAGCAGCGCGGCACCGGCCACCACGACGGCGGTCCGCAGCCGGGGGAGGGGCAGGGGCATGGTCAGCCGGCTTCCGTGGTGCGGGCCTCCGCGGCGACCGCGGCGGGCGAGTGGGCGAGGTAGTCGACGGCCTGCGCCGTACTGCCCTCCTGGGTGGGGTGGTAGCCGCGGCTCAGATAGCGCGGGATCGACCGCAGCATCGAGGGCGTGCTGGGCAGGGTGCCGAGCCTGCCGCCGCGGTAGAACTGCCGGAACGACGCCTTGCCGTCCAGCAGGCTGGGGTCGTTCTCCATGAAGAACCGGGCGCCGCGCTGCCAGAGGAAGGCCAGGGCGGAGAACGCCGTCGCCCAGGTCCGCACCCGCCGCCGGTATCCGCCGTCGACGTGCATGAACACATCGAAGGCGACCGACCGGTGCTCGACCTCCTCCGCGCCGTGCCAGCGCAGCAGATCCAGCATCGTGGGGTCGGCGCCGCGCCGGTCCAGCTCCTCGGCGTTCAGTATCCAGTCACCGAGGAACGCGGTGTAGTGCTCGATCGCCGCTATCGTCGCGACCCGCTCCATCAGCCACCACGTGCGCGCCCGCCCCGGCGGCAGCGTCCGGTCGCCGAGCAGCTTCTCGAAGAGCCAGTCGACCTGGGCCGTGTACGGCGTCGGGTCGAGGCCCAGGTCTCTCAGGTGCGGGAGTACGTCGTCGTGGGCCTGGGAGTGCATCGCCTCCTGGCCGATGAACCCGATGACGTCCTGGCGCAGTTGCTCGTCATGTATGTACGGAAGCACCTGGCGGTAGACGTGGATGAACCAGCGTTCCCCGGCCGGGAGCAGCAGATGGAGCACGTTGATGGTGTGCGTGGTGAACGGGTCGCCCGGCACCCAGTGCAGGGGCGTCCTGTCCCAGGCGAAGGAGACCCGGCGGGCCTTGAGCGCGATCCGCTCCGACGCGACCGCCGCTGGCTGCGTGTTAGACATGTTGTCAATGTACTGAGGGGTAGGCCAGGGGAACAGGGGCCTGCGGCGAATTCCTGAGCCCGTCCCCACCGGCCCGCGCTCACCGCAGTGCCCCGACCCGGCTGCCGTCCGCCAGCTCCCCGTCCAGATCCGCCCGGTCGCCCGCACCGGCGGGCACCGCGAGCAGCCGCCCCCGCGTGCTCCCCGTCACCCCGCCGGACGTGGTCAGCGAGGTGAACTGCTCGCTGCCCGCCGCGAGTACGTACCACCGGCCGCCGCGCGACTTCCACAGCACGCCCGCCAGTACCCGCGGCATACGGGGCCCGCACGCGGGGGAGTCCTCGGAGCGCGCCGCGACGGCTCCCCGCGGACGGCTTCCCGGCGGTCGCGCGGACGGCTCCTGGAACTGGGCGAGGACCCGGCTCCCGGTGCCCCGCCAGGTCTCCGCCCGGGTGCACAGCCACTGCGCCGAACCGCTCCCCTCGGGCAGCGGCTGCGTCGCGTACGTCCAGGAGTTGACCGACCGCACCCCGTGCGAACGTACCGCGGGCAGCAGGCAGGCGGTCCGCTCCCAGCTCCCCAACTCGGCCCGCCCGGACACGTCGTGCGGTTTCGAGGGCGGGCCCGAGGTCAGCCGGGCCGGGGCGAGCTCACCGAGATCCGTCATCAGGCGCACCGCCGTGCCGTCGGACAGTTCGACCGCGTCCCAGGACCGGCAGCCGCCGGCCCCCGGACCGGTCAGCGCGTCGGTCACCCCGTCCGGGGAGCGGTGCAGCGGGCGCGGCGCACGGTCCGGCGCGAGCAGATCCCGTACCGACACCCGCCGCACCCAGGGCGCCGTCAGATAACGGACCCGGCCCCCCGCGCGGTCCACCACCAGGGCGCCCGACGACGTCGCGTCCGCCCCGTCGACCCGGGCGAAGTCGAGCGCCGCGCCCTCGGACGGATCGGCGTCACGGGGCTCCGCGTACCGCACGACGCGCAGCCCGTCGTGGAACAGCACCACCGCCGACGCGCCCACCTCACCCGCGTACAGCAGCTGCGGGGCCCCCATCGGCGGCCCCGTGGGCGTCCGCGGCGTCGCCGACGTCCGCACCCCGCTGCCCGGCCGCGCCCACACCGTCAGCGCCCGCCGCAGCAGCCGGGTGTCCTCGGCGCGGTCGCCCCGGGTGGGCCAGGCGGTGAAGTCGGTACGCGGCGAACGCCGCCAGAACGACGCCGTCACCACCCGCAACGCCCCCGGATCAAGGGCCTCCTCCGCGGCCGGATTGCGCGCGTACGGCGGCGCGGCCGGCCCCGCGCGCCCCCAGCCGCCGCCCGGCAGCCCCAGCAGCGCCCCGCACACCACGAGCGCCGCGGCGGCGGCCAGCGAGGCCCGCGCGTATCTGCGGCGGCGCGGCAGATCCGGCGGCCTGGCCTGGAGCGAGCACGGGTCGAACTCGGGCGAGGAGAGCAGCGCGTACGGCGCCGGGACCCCGTCCGCCTCCCGCAGTGCCGCGTGCGGGTCCGCGACCCCCGCGGCGGCCAGCTCCCGCCGGACCTCGCAGTCCGCGAGCGACTCCAGGCCACGCAGGACGAACGCGGCGCGCGCCGGTCCGCGGAGCTCCGACAGCCGCTGCTCCAGGGCGAGTTCGTCGGCGCCGCCGGAGTGCGGGAACAGCCGGAGCCCCCAGACCAGCGGCAGGACGGGCGGCAACGGGGCGCGCCCGGTCCGCAACCGCAGCCGCAGCGGTGTCCCCGCCGCCAGCGCGCCGCGCAGCACCTGCCCCCGGACGTACGCGTATCCGGGCCCGGCGGTCTCCGCCCGGCCGGGGCGGCGCGCCGGCGGGACGCCCGCGCCGTCCGCCGGACCGGCCCTGTGCGCGGACTGCAGGGAGCGCTGGGCCAGGGCGTGGGCCGCGAGAACGCGCCGCGAGCGGCCCAGCGAGGGCGGCAGGACGAGATAGCCGAGCCGGACCAGTCGCGGGTAGTGCTCGACGAGCGAGGCCTCGTTCTGCTCCGCATCGACCGGGGCGGCTGACGGTACCTCTGGCAGTGGGCGCACGTTCAGCTGAACGAGCGAATCGTGCGATGGTCACTCCGGGCGGACCCGTCCGGTGCCGTCGCCGCGCGGGCCACGGGCCCCGCGGCGGTCCGGGTCCTTGGCCCGAATTGCGCCGAACTCTCAGGCGAACCGGGCCAGTTGCGGATCGGCGGGCGCCGCCGTCATCCGGTTGGCCAGGGTCGACATGGTGTAGGCGCCGATCCCCAGCACCACTTCCAGCGCGTTGCGGGAGGTGTAGCCGTGCGCCAGGAACGACCGGAGCGTGTCGTCGTCCACGGCGCCGCTCGACTCGATCACGGCGAGGGTGAACCGGCGTACCGCCTCCAGGCGTTCGTCCGGCAACGGGCTCCCGCCGCGCAGGGCGGCGATGAGTCCGCTGTCCGCGCCGAGGGCGGTGAGTCTCGCGGTGTGCATCGCCACGCACAGGTGGCAGCCGTTACGGGTGGCCACCGTCATGATCAGGGCCTCGCGGGAGAGCGGGTCCAGGGTCGTCGACTCGAAGAGCGCGCTCATCTTCAGGAAGCCGTTGAGCAGCTCCGGCGAGGAGGCGAGCAGACCGACGGCGGCGGGCTGATAGCCCTGCTTCGCCGCCACGGCCGCCATCGCGGGGCGTGAGGCGGCGGGGGCGGATTCGAGGCTGTGCTCGGGGAAGAGGGGGGAGTGGTCGGGGGAGACGGGTGCGGGCATGGCTGACCTCTCGCGGTAAACTCGACAACGTGATTGACGAAAAGGTAAACCAGGTTGTCGAGTTCCGCAATGGCTGAGCGCACGGGAGCGGCCGCTCCGGGCTTCGAGCTGCCCCTGCTGCTCTTCGCCGGCTTCCGGTCGATCATCGACGAGCTCCACCGCGAGCTGGCCGAACAGGGCCACCCCGAGGTGCGGCCCGCGTACGGCTACGCACTCCAGGCGGTGGGCCGCGACGGGGCGACCGCCAGTGAGATCGGCCGGCGGCTGGGGGTCTCCAAACAGGCCGCCGGGAAGACCGTCGACCGGCTCGAACACCTCGGCTACGTCGAGCGCGCCGACGATCCCCAGGACGGCCGCCGCAAACTCGTCCGGCTCTCCCCGCGCGGGATCGACGTACTGGTGCGCTCCGCCGAGGGCTTCGACCGGCTGCGCGCCGCATGGGTCAGGGCGCTCGGCGCCGAACGGGTCGCCGCCCTGGAGGCCGACCTGCGCACCATGGCCTCCGCGGACGCCTTCCGGCTCGACGCGACGAGCTGGTTCAACGGCTGACCGGATTCGGTGAGGGCTTGGACTTTGCGGACGAGAGATAGGACGTATCTGGCGGGCACCCTTCCCGTGGGCCACTCGGTGCGGCAACATGCACGCGTCGGTACCCAAGAGATCCGACCACTCGTGGTCGAGAATGGGAGGGAACCATGGCACGACGCACCCATGTCCTCAGCGCGTTCGCACTGGCGGCCGCAGCCGCGCTCATCCCCGTACAGGCCACGGCTCAGCAGACCGCACGGCCCGCTGCCCCCTGCGGCGGACCGGTGAGACCCGCGTCGCAGATGACGGTCGAGGCGTGCGACAGCCCGGAGCGGATCATCGAGAAGGCCGCGAACATCGTCCCCACTCCGGGCCAGCTGGCCTGGCAGCAGCGGGACGTCACCGCCTTCACGCACTTCGGGATGAACACCTTCACCGGCCGCGAGTGGGGCTCCGGCACGGAGGACGAGAAGCTGTTCGCGCCGAAGAGCATCGACGCCGACCAGTGGATGCGCGCCTACAAGGCCGCCGGTATCAAACAGGTCATGCTCACCGTCAAGCACCACGACGGCTTCGTCCTCTACCCCAGCCGCTACACCGACCACTCGGTCGCCCTCAGCCCCGGCAGCCCCGATGTCGTCGCCCTCTATGTGAAGGCCGCCCGCAAGGCGGGCCTCAAGGTCGGCCTCTACCTCTCGCCCTCCGACGGCGCGGAACTCCCGCACGCCTGGCACGCCGAGTGGGTCGAGGAGATCCGGGCCAAGCAGGCCGAGGGCAAGCCGCTCAGCCTGCCCGAGAAGATGGCGCTGGAGGACGGTGACCGCGCCCCCGCCGGCCAGGGCCGCTTCGGCAACGGCAGCGCCGTCACCGAGCGCACCATCCCCACCCTCGTCCCCGGCGACGACCGCGCCGCCCGGGTGAGGAGCGGCAAGCTGCCCACCTTCAAGGTGCGGGCCGACGACTACGACGCGTACTACCTCAACCAGCTGTACGAGATCTTCACCCAGTACGGCCCGGTCGAGGAACTCTGGCTGGACGGCGCCAACCCCTGGTCCGGCTCGGGCATCACGCAGAAGTACGACGTCAAGCAGTGGTTCGACATGGTCAAGGCGCTGTCGCCGAACACCGTCGTCTTCCAGGGCCCGCAGGGCGTCCGCTGGGTCGGCAACGAGTCCGGCGTCGCCCGCGAGACCGAGTGGAGCGTCACCCCGCACACCACCGACCCGTGGACGGGGCTCGGCAGCCTCCCCAACGACTCGACCGACCCCGACATCGGCTCCCGGGCCAAGCTCCTGGACCCGGCGATCAACTACCTCCAGTGGTACCCGGCCGAGGCCGACGTCTCCAACCGCCCCGGCTGGTTCTACCACCCAGAGGAGAAGCCCAAGACGGCCGCGCAGCTGATGGACCTGTACGAGAAGAGCGTCGGCCGCAACGCCTCGCTCCTGCTCAACGTCCCGCCCGCGCCGGACGGCCGGATCGCCGACGAGGACGTCGCGTCGCTGACCGCCTTCGGCACCGGTCTGCGCAGGGTCTACGGCGCCGATGTGCGCAAGCGGGGACCGGGGCCCTACACCTTCGACCGGGTCGCCGTCCGTGAGGACATCCGGCACGGACAGCGGGTGGAGAAGTTCGCCGTGGAGGCCCGGATCGACGGGACGTGGCAGCGGATCGCCGACGGCACCACCATCGGGCACGAGCGCATCCTGCCGCTGTCCGCGGCCGTCACCGCCTCGGACGTCCGGGTCAGGGTGCTGGAGTCCAGGGCGAAGCCGTACCTGGGCGCCACGACACTGCACCTCACCACCGCGCCCGTCACCCCCTAACCGCGGTCGAGATACGCCAGTACCGCGAGAACGCGGCGGTTGTCGTCGTCGGAGGGCGGCAGGCCGAGCTTCCCGAAGATGTTCGAGGTGTGCTTGGCCACCGCCCGCTCCGTGATCACCATGTGCGAGGCGATCGCCGCGTTCGAACGGCCCTGGGCCATCTGCTCCATGACCTCCCGCTCACGCGGCGTCAGCCCGCCCATCGGCTTGTCCTGCGAGCGCCGCGACAGCAACTGCGAGATCACCTGCGGGTCCATCGCGGTGCCGCCCGCCGCGACCCGGCGGACCGCGTCGATGAACTGATCGGCGTCGAAGACCCGGTCCTTGAGCAGATAGCCGATGGCGCCGTTGCCGTCCGCCAGCAGCTCACGCGCGTACAACTGCTCGACGTGCTGGGAGAGCACGAGCACCGGCAGGCCCGGTCTCGCCCGCCGGGCCGCCAGCGCGCACTGCAACCCCTCGTCCGTGTGGGACGGCGGAAGCCGGACGTCGACAACGGCGACGTCCGGCTTCAACTCGGCGAGGGCTCTGGTCAGTTCGGGTCCGGTCTCGACGGCGGCCGCGATCTCGAAGTCGTACGCCTCCAGCATGCGCACCAGGCCGTCGCGCAGCAGGAAGAGATCTTCGGCTAGGACAACTCGCAAGGGATCTCCATGGTCACCATGGTGGGACCGCCCGCGGGGCTGCTGACGGCCATGATGCCGTCGAATGTACCGAGCCGGCGTTCGACCCCGCTCAGGCCGGAGCCCGAACCGGTCGTCGCACCGCCCTGCCCGTTGTCCGTGACGGAGATCCGCAGCATCCCCTCGGCATCGTGCAGATCCACCCAGATCCGGTCGGCGCCCGAGTGCTTCGCGGCGTTCGTCAGGATCTCGCTGACCGCGAAGTACGCGGCCGACTCGACCGGCGCCTCGGCGCGGCCGCTCAGCTCCACGTCCACCTCGGTCCCGATCGGCATCCGCAGCGCCAGCGCCTTGACCGCGTCCCCGAGCCCGCGCTCGGCCAGGACCGGCGGATGGATGCCCCGCACCAGGTCGCGCAGCTCCGTGAGCGCCTCCGCGGACGACTCACGGGCCATCGCCAGGAGCTTCTTCGCCTGCGCCGGGTCCTTCTCGACCAGCGCCTCGATGGTCCCCAGGTTCATGCCCATGGCGACCAGCCGGGCCTGCGCGCCGTCGTGCAGATCGCGCTCGATGCGCCGCAGCTCGGAGGCGGCGGTGCCGACCGCCTCGTGCCGGGTCTCGGTCAGCCGGTCGATGCGCAGGGCCAGTTCCTGTTCATGGGTGGGGGCCAGCACCGAGCGCGCGATCACGAAGTGCGCGTGCAGCAGCCGCTCGCTCAGCAGCACCCCGGTCGCGAAGAGCGCCACCCCGAGCCCGGCGGCGGCCAGCGCCGTCGCCTGACTGTCCACGGGGACGAACCCGTACCAGTACCGGTCGTCCGTGAAGACCCGCCACAGCCCCGCCGCCAGGACGAAACCCTCCACCGGGTAGATCATCAGCGCCGCCGCCAGGATCGACACCACGTAGCCGGCCGTCATGTCGACCAGGAGCCACTGCATGTCCCGCCAGGTCGCCGGGTCCTTCAGCAGCACCCCGGTCCGCTCCACCTGCCCGGTGAACCCGCTGCGGACATCCTCCGGGAACGGCCGGTACGGCACCGGGATGCGGACGTCCGACCAGGTGATCGCCAGCAGCCGGCGCTGATTGGCGTGCTTGCGGACCGCCGACAGCACCCACGGGGTGGTCACCAGGCCGATCCCCAGCGGGATGAGGGCGATGGAGGTCACCGCCAGCACGAACAGCGTGACCGAACCCACGATCGAGGCGAACGACAGCGCCAGCCCCCGCCCGGCCGCCAGCAGCGCGCCCCTTGTCCGTCCGTGCGGCGTGTTCATATCGGTCCCTCTTCCCTCGCCGGCACTCGTGGCAGCCCCGGTCCGCACACAGTCTGTCTCCTCGGGCGGCCGGGGCGGCAGCCGTTTTGACACCCGGCGGGGGTGTACCCAGCACCACCCCCGTGACCTCGCCCTACGTCACGGGGGAGTGGGTGTTCCAGCGGCTGGGGCGGCGGGCCCCGGGTTCCTAGATTCGAGGTGTCTTCTCCGACGACTACTTCCGACGACGACTTTCAGGGGGCGAACACGCCATGAGGCGCAATCTCGCGGCACGTATCGGTGTGTGGAGCACACACCACCGAAAGACGGCCATTCTCGGCTGGCTGCTCTTCGTCGTGCTCGCCGCGGGCATCGGCGGTGCGTCGGGCATGGTCGAGATGACCAACGCCGAGAACGGTGCGGGCGACTCGGCACGGGCCGAGCAGATCCTCTCCGACGCCGGCCTCAGCCACCGGGCGGGCGAGCTGGTCATGGTGTCGTCGGCCGAGCCGAACGGCTGGCGGACCGCGGCGCGGGAGCTGACCGCCGCCCTCGGGGAGACCGGCGAGGTGACGGGCCTCGCCGCTCCGGTCGCCTCCAGGAACGGCAAGGACGCGCTGATCACCTTCGAGATGAAGGGGGACGCCGCCACCGCGTCCGACCGGGTGCAGCCCGTCCTGGACGCCGTCGAAGGGGTCCAGGAGCAACGGACCGACGTCACGGTCCAGCAGTTCGGCGACGCCAGCGCCGGTAAGTGGCTCGGCGACCTGCTCTCCGACGACTTCAAGAAGGCCGAGTTCACCGCCGTGCCCCTGGCCCTGGGGATCCTGCTGGTCGCCTTCGGCGCCGTCGTCGCGGCCCTGCTGCCCGTCGGCCTCGCACTGACCGCCTGTCTGGCCGCCTTCGGTCTGCTGTCGCTCGCCAGCCACCAGCTGCACCTCTTCCAGACCACGTACTCCGTGATGTTCCTGATGGGCTTCGCCGTCGGCGTCGACTACTGCCTCTTCTACCTGCGGCGCGAGCGGGACGAGCGGGCGGCGGGCCGCGACGCCGAGACGGCGCTGCGGATCGCCGCGGCGACCAGCGGCCGGTCCGTCCTGGTCTCCGGGCTGACCGTCATGGTCGCGATGGCCGGCATGTTCCTGTCCGGACTGCTCCTCTTCAAGGGCTTCGCCATCGCCACGATCATCGTGGTCTTCATCGCCATGATGGGCTCCGTGACGGTACTGCCCGCACTGCTCTCCTGGCTGGGCGACCGGATCGACGCCGGACGCGTGCCCCTGCTCAACCGGCGGAGCAAGCGGGGTACGAAGAAGGAGAGCGGCCGGATCGCCGGAAAGCTGCTGCGGCCCGTGCTGTCCAGGCCGAAGCTCTTCGCCGCCGCCTCCGTCGTCGTCCTGCTCGTGCTCGCCGCGCCCGCCCTCGGTATGAAGACGGAGGAACTCGGCCTGGAGAAGCAGTTCGGCTCCCAGTCCGAACTGGCCGTCGCCTACCGCGACATCAGCGAGGCCTTCCCCGGCGGACCCGCCCCGGCCCAGGTGGTCGTCGAGGCGGACGACATCGGGGCGCCCGGCGTACGCAAGGCACTCGACGGCTTCGACAAGGTGGCCGTCCACCGGGCGCAGAACGTCGCGGAGATCGAGATCCCGCTGCCGCACGGCGAGAGCGACCTGACCGAACTGCGCGAGAAGCGGCTGCCGGCCGCGTTCGACGGAACGGGCGCCCGCGCCTATGTGACAGGTGAGGTGGCCGGGTCCACGGACTTCAACGACCAGCTGAAGCGCGGCATCCTGCCCGTCTTCCTCTTCATCACCGCGGTGACCTTCCTGGTGATGCTGTTCTGCTTCCGCAGCTACGTCATCGCCGTGACCGCGATCCTGCTCAACCTGCTCTCGGTGGCCGCCGCGTACGGAGTGATGGTCGCCGTCTTCCAGCACGGCTGGGGCGCCTCGCTGATCGGCTCTGAGGGCGTCGGCGCGATCGAGTCCTGGATGCCGCTCTTCGTGCTGGTCGTCCTGTTCGGGCTCTCGATGGACTACCACGTCTTCGTGGTCTCCCGGATCCGCGAGGCCCACGGCCGCGGTCTCTCCACCCCGGCCGCGATCGACGAGGGCATCCGGCGGACAGCGGGCGCGGTCACCGGCGCGGCCGTGATCATGGTGGCGGTGTTCGCGGTCTTCGGGACGCTGTCCATGCAGGACATGCAGCAGATGGGCGTCGGCCTGGCCGTCGCGGTCCTGCTGGACGCGACGATCGTACGGATGGTGCTGCTGCCCTCCGTGATGGCGCTGCTCGGCGAGCGGAACTGGCGGACCCCGCGCGGACTGTCCCGGCTGCCCGCCCCGGACCACAGCGAGCCGGAGCCGGAGCCCGGCCCCGCGGCGGACCCGGTGGTGACGGGGGTGCGCGGCTGACCCCGGACGAGCGAAGCGGGCCCCGGCCGCGGTACGTACCGCGGCCGGGGCTCGCGCGGGTGCGATCAGGGCGCGTACTTGTACCCGACGCGCCGCACCGTCTGGATCGACCGGCGGTGCTCGGCGCCCAGCTTGCGGCGCAGCCGGGCGATGTGGACGTCTACGGTGCGCCCGTCGCCCACGTGCCCGTAGCCCCAGACCGTGGTCACCAGCTGGTCGCGGGTGTGCACCCGGTTCGGGTGCGCCACCAGATGGGCGAGGAGCTCGAACTCCAGGTAGGTGAGGTCGAGCGTGTTCCCGTTCACCGCGGCGGTGCGCTGGACGGAGTCGATGTGCACCGGACCGGTCCCCGGGGCCTCCAGCAGCTCGGGCACCACGTACTGGGCGGCGCCGGCCGCCGCGGCGGTGAGCGCCGGCTGCTGGTCGGCGGGGACGAGCACCAGATAGCCGACCATCGGCGGCCGGCCCGGCAGCGCCGGCAGGGTGTGCTGGGGCGCGGGCAGCCAGGTCGTGCCCGGCGCCAGGAACGCGGCCACGTCGGCCGGCTGGAAGACCTCGTCCGGCGCGACGGCCCGCAGCCGGTGCCGGTTGGGGGAGGGAGGACGGGTGGGGGTGGCCGCAGCGGTCGCCGTCTGCGCTGCGGTGGCAGCGGCTGCGGCGGAGAAGGTGCGAGTGTTCGCCATGGGGGTCAGCTCTTTCGCGCGAAGGAGTCGTCTGTGGACGGACTTGCTGCGTGCGCGCGGACCGAAGACCGGGGTGAGCGGCTTTAGAGGGCCAGCGCGTTCAACGCGCGGCAACACACCCGGTCGAAGTCGTGATGCTGACGGGAAGGCCAGAACGGCTCTAGGTCGCTGCGACCTGTCGAGGTGTGCTGGAAGCTGGCCATGCCCCCATTGAACCAGAGAAGGCGACCCCGCAGCAGGCCTCTCTCACCCGTCGATACGGACCCTTTGCGTTACCTTCCTCACCTCGGGCACGGCAAGAGGCGCCCACCGGCAGTGCGGTGGGCGCCTCTTGCCAGTACGTGCCGCGGGATCAGACCTGCCCGGCCTTCTCCAGCGCGGTGCAGCAGGTGTCGACGATCAGCCGGGTGACGACGTACGGGTCGACGTTGGCGTTCGGGCGGCGGTCCTCGATGTAGCCCTTGCGGTCCTGCTCGACCTGCCACGGGATACGGACCGAGGCGCCGCGGTTGGAGACGCCGTAGCTGTACTCGTTCCACGGGGCGGTCTCGTGCAGACCGGTCAGCCGGTCGTCGATGCCCGCGCCGTAGTGCTTGACGTGGTCCATCGGCTTCGAGCCCTCGCCCAGCGACTCGCACGCGGTGATGATCGCGTCGTAGCCCTCGCGCATCGCCCGGGTGGAGAAGTTGGTGTGCGCGCCCGCGCCGTTCCAGTCGCCCTTGACCGGCTTCGGGTCGAGGGTCGCGGAGACGTTGAAGTCCTCGGCGGTGCGGTAGAGCAGCCAGCGGGCTATCCACAGGTGGTCGGAGACCTCCAGCGGGGAGACCGGACCGACCTGGAACTCCCACTGGCCGGGCATGACCTCGGCGTTGATGCCGGAGATGGCGAGGCCCGCCTTCAGACAGTTGTCGAGGTGCTTCTCGACGATCTCGCGGCCGAAGATCTCGTCGGCGCCGACACCGCAGTAGTAGCCGCCCTGCGCGGCCGGGAAGCCGCCCTCGGGGAAGCCGAGCGGCCGGTGGCCGTCGAAGAAGGTGTACTCCTGCTCGATGCCGAAGATCGGCTCCTGGCTCGCGAACTGCTCGGCGAACGGGCGCAGTCCGGCACGCGTGTTGGACTCGTGCGGGGTCATGTCGATGTGGAAGACCTCGCACAGGACCAGGACGTCGTCACCCCCGCGGATCGGGTCCGGGCAGGTGAAGACCGGCTTCAGCACCCGGTCGGAGGCGTGGCCCTCGGCCTGGTTGGTGCTCGATCCGTCGAAGCCCCAGATGGGCAGCTCCGCCACGTCGGACGACGGGGAACCGGGCATGATCTTCGTCTTGGAACGGAGCTTGGCGGTCGGCTCGGTGCCGTCGATCCAGATGTACTCAGCCTTGAACGTCACGGAAGCCATCCTTTGGGGGTGCTGCGGGTCTATGCAGCGCAGCTTCGCAAGACGCGATTTCCCGTCCGTTGCTCTCGTGTGAACCCCGTGTTACCGAGGTTTCCCGGACAAGACGGGACGGTTGCGAAGCCCCCCGGGCTCCCTCAGCCGCGGGCCCTGAGCAGCGACTCGAAGCCGGCCGCCCGGATCCGCCGCACCAGCTCCTCCTCGGTCGCGCCCAGCGCCACCGCCGCACGCGGGAGGTGCCCGGCAGGAACCGCCACAGCGTGAACGCCCCCATCCGGTACACCCGCTCGAAGCCGTACGAGGAGTCCAGCAGCTCCCGCGCGAACAGCGTGCCGTGCGCCCCGCGCCACGCCCGCTCCTGCTCCCGCGCGGCCGCCCGCAGACCGGCGAGCGTGTCCACCCCCGGCCCGTCCGCGATCCGCGCGCCGAAGGCGGGCACCGGGGCGCCGTACATCGTGTACTGGTGGACCAGCTCCCCGTACAGGTCCTGGACGAGCGACGCGTGCAGCAGGCGGTAGTCCTCGGGGCGCGGCACCACGAACGCCGCGGCGAGCGCGTCGGCCGCGTACACCATCACCCCGCACTTGCCGGGATGGATCTCGAACACCCGCAGCGCGTCGCCGAGACCGCGCACCGACCACCCCAGGTACGCGTCCTCCGCACGCGGCGAGAGGCCGTCGCGCAGCGCGTGGCGCGACCACTCCTCCCAGGCGGTCGACGGTCCGCCGAAGTGCAACGAGAGATAGCCCTCCAGCGCCAGGTGCAGCGGCAGGAAACGCAGCCGGTCGCCGGGCTGCCGCTTGGCCGTCCGGTGGTGGCGGTGGCGCGGCAGCCGTACCGTCCTGGGCGGGGTCCGCCCCGCGTCGCCGTGGGCCGCCGGCTGCGTGCCGTACGTGGCGGTCCCGGCACCCTCGCCCGACCAGTCGGCGACGAAACCGTGCGGGATGGACGAGGTGCGGTGGGTCCGCGGCCTCGCCTCCACGACCCCGCTCCCGCCGCCCGCGTGCACCTCGTGGTGCAGCCGGAGCCCCTCGACGGGCCTCTCGCGCACCAGCGGCACCAGCTGGATGCCGCCCCAGGCCTGCGAGGGGCGTGCGGTGAGCCCGGTCAGTTCGAGCGTGTTCACAGCGGGTCCCCTTCCCGGCCGGCCGTCACGAACCGGGCGACCCGCCGGTCCAGGTACGAGTGGAGTGCGGCGGGTCCGGTCCGGCCCTCGGAGAACCGCGCGATCTCCACCAGGGACGGCAGGTCCTCCGCGTCCCGGATACCGGCCGTCGGCACCCCCGGGGAGAGCCGCCGGACGTCGAAACCGTCCGCGTCGTATACAGGGTTCACATGGACCACCGCCGTACGCCGGTCCGGATCGAGCCTGGTCCGCCACACCCGCAGCACCTCGCCCGCGAGGCCGGGAGGCGCGTTGTCCCAGCCGTCCGAGACGATGACCAGCCGGTCGGGGCCGTACTCCAGGGCGTCCGGCACCCGGCAGCCGAGCGGCGTCGGACCCCGGGGCACGACCAGCAGCGGATCGCCGGCGCCGGTCGTCCACAGCGGGGTGTACGCGCCCGGCGCGGCCGGCGCCTCCAGCAGGAAGTGGCAGGCCGGCGCCACGGCGAGCGGCCGGCGCCGCTTCTCGCTGCCCGGTCGCGGTGATGGCGGCATAGACGAAGAGGAGCACGTCCTCGGCGGCGACAAGGTCGGCAAAGGTCTCGTTCGTCATGATGAATCCCCCGTGGTGTTCCGCGAGGCGGTACGCGCCAGCGGAAGCCGGCCGGGGAATGGGGGCGCGAGCAGCGAAATATTTGCTTTACAGGCAAGTCCCGGAAGTCGCACCGGAGTCCCGCGGCCGGCGCCGCCAACGTCACCGCCCGGCCGGGCACCCCGCCACCGCATTCGTTCGAGACCCCGGCCGCACCGGGCACACTTGTCCCATGACGACACCCGTGACCCCCCTGCGTATCGGCCTGGCCGGTACCGGGCCCTGGGCCCGCATGACCCAGGCCCCCGCCATCGCCGCGCACCCCGGCGCCGTGCTGAGCGGGGTGTGGGGCCGCCGGGCCGAGGCCGCGCAGGAGCTGGCCGCCGCCCATGGCGCCACCGCGTACACCGGTGACGCGGGGCTCGACGAACTCTTCGCCGCGAGCGACGCCGTCGCGTTCGCCCTGCCGCCGGACGTGCAGGCCCCGCTCGCCGCCCGCGCCGCGGCGGCCGGCTGCCACCTGCTGATGGACAAGCCCGTCGCCACGAGCGTCGCGGCCGCCCGCGAGGTCGCCGAGGCCGCGGAGTCGGCCCGGGTCGCCTCCATCGTCTTCTGCACGCTGCGGTTCGCCCCGGAGACGTCCGCCTGGATCGCCGAACAGAACGCGGTCGGCGGCTGGTTCACCGCACACGCCCACTGGATCGGCGCCCTGTGGGCGCCCGGCGTGGACAGCGAGTTCGCCGCGTCCCCGTGGCGCCACGAGAAGGGCGGCCTCTGGGACGTCGGCCCGCACGCGCTGTCCGTCCTCATCCCGGTGCTCGGCGACGTGACCCGGCTGACCGCGGCCCGCGGCCCCGCCGACACCCACCACCTCATCCTCCGCCACGCCTCCGGAGCCTCCAGCACGGTGACGCTCACGCTGGCCGCCCCGGTGGCGGCGGCCGGGGTGGAGGTCGAGCTGAGGGGCGAGCACGGGACCGTGGGCCTGCCCCGGTGGGACGGCGCCGTCGGCGCCTTCCGGGCCGCGGTGGACGCGCTGATCGAGTCGGTGCGCACGGGTGAGGCGCACCCCTGCGACGTACGGTTCGGGCTCCGGCTGACGGAACTGCTCGCGGAGGCAGAGGCGCAGGCGGGGGAGTAACGGCGCCCCCATTCGTCCGGGTGGGCTCAGCGACTCATGGCGTCCCGTACCGCCTCGTCCGTGCGCGCGACCACGGCCGTGCCGTCCTCGGCCGTGATGATCGGCCGCTGGATCAGCTTCGGGTGCGCGGCGAGCGCGGTGATCCACCGCTCCCGCGCATCCGCCTCGCGCGGCCACTCCCTGAGCCCCAGCTCCTTCGCGTCCGCCTCCTGCGTCCGTGTGATGTCCCACGGCTCCAGCCCGAGCCGGCCGAGCACCGCCCGGATCTCGTCCGGTGACGGCACGTCCTCCAGGTACCGGCGGACCGTGTAGTCGGCGCCCTCCGCGTCGAGCAGCCGCACCGCGCCGCGGCACTTGGAACAGGCGGGATTGATCCAGATCTCCATGGGGCCAACGGTACGGGATGGACCCCCGAAAACCCCTCTGGCCAGGGGCGATTGTCAGTGCGGGGCAGTAAAATGGGGGTAGTTCGTGAGCGTTCCACAGCGTTCCGCCACCGTGCGCCAGGAGGTTGCCCATGGCAGTTGCCGCCGTCACGACCAAGCCGCTCCACAAGCCCCTGCAGAAGAAGCCGCTCCCCGCCGGCCGCCCCCGTGAGTGGTACGTCACCCACAACCGCCGGCTGAAGGCGATGCGCCTGTCGATCGCCCTGCTCGACACGGGAGTTCACCACCCGTCGAGCGCGAGCAACGCCCGGATACGTACGACCGCCGAGCTGCTCGGCATCCACCCGCCGTCCGACACCACCTGCCGCATGGTCCGCGCGCTCATCCGCTACGGCCGCTGACCGCCGGCCACCGGTCCGACCGCTGCGCCCCCGGGAGATCCGGGGGCGCAGCCGCGTCTCCGTACCCGTTCAGTACCCGTCGCACGTGGCGGTGGCGAAGGCGCCCGAGGCCCGGTCGGTCCGCCGGGTGATGTCGTCCACCGTCACGGAGCAGGCGACGTCGCCACCGGACCTTCCGAGGCTGACGACGAACGAGCCGCCATTCATGAACCCCCTGGTCTCCAGCTCCCCGGCCCACGGCAGGGTCCGCAGGGTCAGCCGCCCGGTCGACAGGGCCTCGCCCTGCCAGCTGCTGTAGGTGAGGGTGACGTCCTCGGCGGTGCCGGTGACCTCGTACCTGATCCGCAGTCTCTGCGAGCTCTGTTCGGAGAGCCCGTGGGCCAGCACCGCGGAGACCGCGCCCGCGGCCAGGGCCAGGAGCACGACGGCCATCAGCAGCACCCACGGCCAGATCCGCCGCCGAGGGGGCTGCGGCCCGGCCGGTCCGTCGTCGGTCGGCTGCTCGCTCATGCCACCACCCTCCACGCTCCGGGCCCGCCCCGCGACCCCGCCTCCTCCCTCACCCGTCCGGCCCGCACCACATGCGCCCCCACCTGCCGCCGCCTTGACTTGGGGCGATGGACGACCGCTGGGAGGCGCGATGGCGAGGCGAGGCGTACGGGGCGCGGGGGCCGTGCCCTTGGCGGTCGACGACGTCCCCGCCAAGGGCACCAAGGACGCCGACGCCCGCAGCAACCGCGAGCTCGACGGCGACGTCAAGGCCGAGGTGGGCAGGGCGCTGCGGCACTGACCGCGAAGGTCCTCGCCGGACGCGCGGGCGTCGGCGAGGTCGACGTGTTCTCCAGCAGGTGCTGGGGCTGGGCGCCTTCGCCTCCGGCGCGGCCCTGCTGCCCATGACGGTCGCCACCATGATCATGATGGTCGTCCTGGCCCCCGGCCGATCGCCCGCTTCGGGACCGAGCCCCTGATCGTCATCGGTCTGCTGTCCCTCGCGGCAGGCATGCTGTGGCTGTCCTCCGCCCGGGTGGACGGCACCTTCTGGGCCGACGTCCTGCCCGCCTCCGGTATCGCCGACGCCAGTGAGGGCCGCTTCCCCGGATATGGGGAGCGGCCCTCACTGGCGTTGCCGGCATTTCTGAGATCGTGTCAGCGAATCGGCCGCGCGGCGCGCACCCGGTGCACCACGGCACGGATACCGGCCGGTGACAGACCCTGCTGCCTAGAGGTCGAAGTACAGCTCGAACTCGTGCGGGTGCGGGCGCAGCTGGATCGGGGCGATCTCGTTCGTGCGCTTGAAGTCGATCCACGTCTCGATCAGGTCGGGCGTGAAGACGCCGCCCGCGAGGAGGTACTCGTGGTCCGCCTCAAGGGCTTCGAGGACGGCCGGGAGGGACGTCGGGACCTGCTGGACGTTGGCGTGCTCCTCGGGAGCCAGCTCGTAGAGGTCCTTGTCGATCGGCTCCGGCGGCTCGATCTTGTTCTTCACGCCGTCCAGGCCGGCCATCAGCAGGGCCGAGAAGGCGAGGTACGGGTTGGACGACGGGTCCGGGGCGCGGAACTCGACGCGCTTGGCCTTCGGGTTGGAGCCCGTGATCGGGATGCGCATCGCGGCGGAGCGGTTGCGCTGCGAGTACACCATGTTGACCGGGGCCTCGAAGCCGGGGACCAGGCGGTGGTAGGAGTTCACCGTCGGGTTGGTGAACGCCAGCAGCGACGGGGCGTGCTTCAGGATGCCGCCGATGTAGTAGCGCGCCATGTCCGAGAGGCCCGCGTAGCCCTGCTCGTCGTAGAACAGCGGGTCGCCGCCGGCCCACAGGGACTGGTGGACGTGCATGCCCGAGCCGTTGTCGCCGAAGATCGGCTTCGGCATGAAGGTCGCGGTCTTGCCGTTGCGCCAGGCGACGTTCTTCACGATGTACTTGAAGAGCATCAGGTCGTCGGCCGCGGCGAGCAGCGTGTTGAACTTGTAGTTGATCTCGGCCTGGCCGGCGGTGCCGACCTCGTGGTGCTGGCGCTCGACCTGGAGGCCGTTCTTGTCCAGCTCCAGGGAGATCTCGGCACGCAGGTCGGCGAAGTGGTCCACCGGCGGCGTCGGGAAGTAGCCGCCCTTGTAGCGGACCTTGTAGCCGCGGTTGTTGTCCTCGGACCCGGTGTTCCAGGCGCCGGCCTCGGAGTCGATGTGGTAGAAGCTCTCGTTCGCCGACGTCTGGAAGCGGACGTTGTCGAAGACGTAGAACTCGGCCTCGGGACCGAAGTAGGCGGTGTCGGCGATGCCGGTGGAGGCCAGGTACGCCTCGGCCTTCTTGGCCACGTTCCGCGGGTCACGGCTGTACTGCTCGCCGGTGATCGGGTCGTGGATGAAGAAGTTGATGTTGACGGTCTTGTCGCGGCGGAAGGGGTCGACGCGGGCGGTCGACAGGTCCGCGCGGAGCGCCATGTCGGACTCGTGGATGGCCTGGAAGCCGCGGATCGACGAGCCGTCGAAGGCCAGTTCCTCGGTCGGGTCGAAGACCGCCGCCGGGATGGTGAAGTGCTGCATCACACCGGGCAGGTCGCAGAACCGGACGTCGATGAACTTGACGTCTTCGTCGGCGATGTACTTCTTCACGTCGTCGGCGTTCTGGAACATCCAACTCCTCCTACTCCCGGCCCGGGGCGGGACGGGGTTGCAGCTCGTTGTGCGGCCAGTGCGGTGGCACACGCTGGACCCGACCATAGGCAGACCGGATTTCTCAAGCATGACCCATTTGTTTCGCAGAAGTTAACCGGGCCGGGTGTGAGCGGCGCCTCGTGGCCGTGCTGCGACCGGTTCCGGACGGGTTCCGGGCCGGTTTCCGGGCCGTGTCCCGAGCGGCGCCGGAGCGGTGTCCTGAGGCGGCCTCCGCACCCGCCCGGCAGGGGTCCGGGACGGGCGCAGTACCGTGGTCGGGTGGACAACAGGCAAGTAATCGGATCCTGGCTCTCCGGGCCGCGTGCGGCAGCCGAGGACATGGGCGCCGACTTCGGGTACCGGGGCAAGCGGCTCGGGCTTCCCGAGCAGGGGCCGGGGGCCGTCGCGCCGCTCGGCCGCCGCTTCGGCGCGATCTTCGTCGACTGGGCCCTGTGCATGGTGATCGCATACGGGCTGTTCGCCCGCGGTGACCAGCAGGCGGCCGGCAACTGGGCCGTGGGGATCTTCCTCGTACTGAGCGTGCTCACCGTCGGCACCATCGGCTGCACGCCCGGCAAGCGCCTCCTGGGCATCAGGGTCGTCGCCGAGGGCGGCGGGCGGCTGGGTCTCGGGAGGGTGCTGGTGCGCAGCGTGCTGCTGTGCCTGGTGATCCCGGCCCTGGTCTGGGACCGTGACGGCCGGGGCCTGCACGACCGGCTGGCCCGCGCCGTGCAGATCCGCATCTGAGCCGGACGCGTCCGAGTGCCCGCGACGCCGCGGGCCACGGCGTCCGGCAGCTGAGACGGCATACGGAGACGGCACACGAAGAGGGCGGGCCGCGAACCAGGAGTTCGTGACCCGCCCTCTTCGTATGCCGTCTCCGTGCGTCAGCGCATCTTTCCGCCGCGCGGCATCCGCATACCCTTCGGCATCGGGCCCTTCGGCAGCGGCATGTTGCTCATCAGGTCGCCCATCGCGCGCAGCCGGTCGTTGGCGGCGGTCACCTGGGGGCCGGTCAGGACGCGCGGCAGCTTCAGCATCTTGGTGCGCACCTTCTTGAGCGGCACCTGACCCTCGTCGTTGCCGACGATGATGTCGTGCACGGGTACGTCGACCACGATGCGGGCCATCTTCTTCTTCTCGGCCGCGAGCAGGGTCTTCACCCGGTTCGGGTTGCCCTCGCCCACCAGCACGATGCCCGCCTTGCCCACGGCACGGTGGACGACGTCCTGGCTGCGGTTCATCGCGACCGCGGGGGTCGTGGACCAGCCGCGGCCCACACGGTCCAGCACCGCCGCCGCAGCGCCCGGCTGGCCCTCCATCTGCCCGAAGGCGGCCCGCTCGGCGCGCCGTCCGAAGACGATCGCCATCGCGAGGAGGGCGAGCACGAAGCCCAGGATGCCCACGTAGATCGGGTGGTTGATCAAGAAACCGATCGCGAGGAGGACACCGAAGGTGACGATTCCCACACCCGCGACGACAAGACCGATCTTGGTGTCGGTCCGCCTGGTCATCTTGTAGGTCAGAGCGATCTGCTTGAGTCGCCCCGCGTTCTCGGCGCTGTCCGCGCCTTCAGTGGATTTTGCCTTCCTCGCCATACAAGGAAGTTTACGTGGCCTAAGAACGGTGCTCGGCCACGGCCTCCAGTACGTACTCGGACTCGACCCGGTCCTTGGCCCGGCGGCGGTCCTCCAGGACCGCCGTCCAGGCGTTGCGGCGGGCGGTGCGCTGGCCGCTGCTCAGCAGCAGCGACTCGACGGCGCGGAGGGCGTTGGTGACGGTCGGAATGGCGGTGGCGCGTACCGGCGCGGCCTGCATCGTGGAAGTCCCCTCGGAACGGATGCGCGGACTGAGCGGCGCTCAGTGGGCGGACTGTGTTGCGCGGACTGGATACGGAAGCGGCGGGGCCAGCAGCCGGGAGGGCCGCTGTGCGCTGCGTGCATCCAGGGTCATTGCTCGGTGTTACCAGCGCATGACCGGTCGGTCAAACACCAATGAAACCTTGATATGAGCGGCGCGCACGTCGGCGCGGCCCATCCGCGCCTCCGACCTGCGAGGAGTGGATGGGCCGCGCCCGATCTGCTGTTACTGCTCAGTAACGTCTTGTGCTCGGTTTCACACGGACGTCTGCTGCGCGGCCGGTGCCGCGGCGGAGGCCGCACCGCGCCGCTCGACGGCCTGCTGGAAGAGCCGGCCGGCCCGGTAGGAGGAACGGACCAGCGGCCCGGACATCACGCCGGAGTAGCCGATCGCGTCGGCCTCGTCCTTGAGCTCCACGAACTCGTGCGGCTTCACCCAGCGCTCGACGGGGTGGTGGCGCGGGGTCGGCCGCAGGTACTGCGTGATCGTGATGAGCTCGCAACCCGCGTCGTGCAGGTCCCGGAGCGCCTGGCTGACCTCCTCGCGGGTCTCGCCCATGCCGAGGATCAGGTTGGACTTGGTCACCAGACCGGCCTCGCGGGCCCGCGTGATGACCTCCAGGGAGCGCTCGTACCGGAAGCCGGGACGGATCCGCTTGAAGATCCGCGGCACCGTCTCCACGTTGTGCCCCAGCACCTCGGGGCGCGAGGAGAAGACCTCGGCGAGCTGCTCGGGCTCGGCGTTGAAGTCGGGGATCAGCAGCTCGACCTTGGTCTGGCCGGCCGCCCGCTCCGCCGTCTGCGCGTGGATCTGGCGCACGGTCTCCGCGTACAGCCAGGCACCGCCGTCCTCCAGGTCGTCGCGGGCGACGCCGGTGATGGTGGCGTAGTTCAGGTCCATCGTGACGACGGACTCACCGACGCGACGGGGCTCGTCCCGGTCCAGCGCCTGCGGCTTGCCCGTGTCGATCTGGCAGAAGTCGCAGCGCCTGGTGCACTGGTCGCCGCCGATGAGGAACGTGGCCTCGCGGTCCTCCCAGCACTCGAAGATGTTGGGGCAGCCCGCCTCCTGGCACACCGTGTGCAGACCCTCGCTCTTCACGAGCTTCTGCAGCTGGTTGTACTCGGGGCCCATCTTCGCCCGGGTTTTGATCCACTCGGGCTTCCGCTCGATGGGGGTCTGGCTGTTCCGGACCTCAAGGCGCAGCATCTTGCGCCCGTCGGGTGCGACAGCGGACACTCCGGCACTCCCCTTTGCTTTCACTGCATTGGATTCTTCGGCGAACACCAGGGTACGCCCGTAGTTCATACGGCTTTACGTCTGCCCAACCTGTGGCCGGCAGGGGCTATTCCCGGAACGGTGCTCCGAGCGTCATGCCGTGGCCACGGCATCGGCCGCGCGCTCGATGGTGCGCGGGGCCAGTTCGGCGTGCTCCAGGACGTCCCTGAGGTGCTTCTCGACGACCGGGAGCACATCCGCGATCGTGAGGTCGCGGCCCAGCTCGTACGCGAGCGAGGTGACGCCCGCGTCCCGGATCCCGCAGGGCACGATCCGGTCGAACGAGGTGTTGTCCGGGTTCACGTTGAGCGCGAAACCGTGCATCGTCACGCCCTTGGCGACCCGGATGCCGATCGCGGCCAGTTTGCGGTCCTCGCGGCGCTGGCCGGCGTTGGACGGGGCGTACTCGGGGCCGTTCAGCCGGGCGTCGAACTCCTCGTCCCGGAGCCTGGGGTCGAAGTCGAGCGAGAGGCCGCCGATCGCCGGACGCTCCTCGACCGGGTCACCGAGCACCCAGACGCCGCTGCGGCCCTCGACCCGGCTGGTCTCCACCCCGAACTCGGCCGCCGTGCGGATCAGCGCCTCCTCCAGACGGCGGACGTGCGCGACGACGTCCACCGGGCGCGGGAGCTTCTGGATCGGGTAGCCGACCAGCTGGCCCGGCCCGTGCCAGGTGATCTTGCCACCGCGGTCCACGTCGATGACCGGCGTGCCGTCCAGGGGGCGCTCACTGTCGGCCGTGCGCCGGCCCGCCGTGTAGACGGGCGGGTGCTCCAGCAGCAGGCAGGTGTCGGGGACGGTGTCCTCGAACCGCGCCGCGTGCACCTCGCGCTGCTTCTGCCAGGCCTCCTGGTAGTCGACGGCTTCCTCGCCGAATCCCAGACGGACGAACCGAAGCTCAGTCACGGCAGCAGCCTTTCTTCTTGCGGTGCCGTGGACGGGGGGTGTCCCCGGCACCACGTCACCATGCACCGAATCGCGCCTCCCGCAACTGTACGACCGGCCACGGAACACCGGCCCGGCAGGTCACTCCCGTCAGCGTTCCCGCAATCCTCACACGATCGGATGAATGTGAAGCCAAGGTGGCCGAGGTCGCCCCGGAGGCCGCTAAATTCGCGCCGTTCCCTAGAGCAGGCCCTAGGGGCTGCCCGCCCGGCCCCGAAGGCAGGAGACCGTACAGCTGATGTCGGAACGACCTCCGCAGCGCACCCCCAACCGCCGACTCGCCTCGCTCATCGCCGAAGCCGGATTCTCCAACGCGGGCCTCGCCCGCCGGGTGGACCAGCTCGGCCTCGAACACGGCCTCGACCTGCGGTACGACAAGACGTCCGTGACCCGCTGGCTGCGCGGACAGCAGCCGCGGGGGACCACCCCGGCACTCATCGCGGAGGTCTTCACCCGGCGGCTCGGGCGCAGACTCTCCGCCCAGGACCTGGGCCTCGACGCCTGCGCCCCCGTCTACGCGGGCCTGGAGTTCGCCGCCACCCCGGCGGAGGCGGTCGACATCGTCAGCGGACTGTGGCGGAAGGACTCCGGCAGCCATGCGGAGCTGCGGAAGATCGCCTTCACCCCGGCAGGCCTGGTCGTCCCCAGCCGTGACTGGCTCATCGGCCGGGCGGACGAGTGGGTGGGGCGCGGCGTCGAGCCCGGAGCGGGCGCGCCCGGCGGACCGGTGCGGACCGGCGGTGGCGCTCCCGGCGCCGGTGCGGCCGTCCGGACCCACGGCGTCCAGACGGCCGGCGGGCCACGCGGGGCGTCCGGGCTGAACGGGACGTACGGCACCGGAGCGAACGGGTACACCGGGCCCGGTGGCCGGCCCGGTCTCCGGGGGCCCGTGCCGTCCCGGCCCCCCGGCGGTCCCGGCCCCGGGGGCTCCCTCGTACCGCCCGCCGTTCCCCGGCAGCGGCAGACGGACCGGGGCTCCGGCCAGCGGGTCGGCAGCGGCGACGTCGCCGCTCTCCGGTCGGTCGCCGATCTCTTCCGCACCCTCGACCACGCCTACGGCGGCGGCCACGCCCGGCAGGCCCTGGTCCGGTACCTGGAGCACGAGACGGAACCGATGCTGCGCGGCACCTACAGCGAGGCCACCGGCCGCCGGCTGTTCGCCGCCGCCGCCGATCTGACCCGCCTCGCGGGCTGGACCTCGTACGACATCGCCGCGCACGGGCTCGCCCAGCGGTACTTCGTCCAGTCGTTACGCCTCGCCCAGGCCGCCGGGGACCGGGCCTACGGCAGTTACGTCCTGATCACCATGAGCCGGCAGGCGGTCTACCTCGGGCACGGCAGGGAGGCGGTGCAGCTGGCGCGGGTGGCCCAGCAGGGCATCGGCTCGGCGGCGCCGAACGCGGTCCTGGCCCTGCTGCACGCGGTCGAGGCGCGCGGGCACGCGGTGCTCGGGGAGGCCAAGGCCTGTCTGGCCTCGCTGGCGCGGGCGGAACGCGCACTGGAGATCGCCCGCAACGGGGACGACGTGCCGCACTGGGCGCGCTGCTTCGACGAGGCCCAGCTCGCCGACGAGTTCGGCCACTGCCACCGGGACCTCCAGCAGTACCGGGCCGCCGCGCAGCACGCCGAGCGCTCGCTCCAGCTGCGCGCCCCCGCGTACGCCCGCAGCCGGCTGTTCTGCCGCGTCGTGCTGGCCTCCGCGCGGCTCGGCCTCGGTGAGCTCGACCAGGCCTGCCGGCTGGGCGCGGAGGCCGCTCAGCAGGCCGCCGAGATGCGATCGGTGCGCGCCACGGAGTACGTACGGGACTTCGAGCGCCGGCTCGAACCCTTCCGGGACGCCGCCCCCGTACGCGGCTACCGTGAGCGGGTTGCCGCACTCGGGTGATACCGGCGCCCAGGCCCTAGGCGGCCCGGGGGAGTGCGGTGGCGCTTCCGTATCCGGGCCGTACGCCCAGGTCGGTGAGGATCGCCTCGGCCGCGCGGCGGGCCGAGAACAGGGCCCCCTGGACCGTGCTCGTGTCGCGGTGGTCGCCGCACACGTACAGGCCCGCGAGCAGCCGGACCGGGCGGTGGGGGTCGTGCGGGGCCTTCATCGCGGGCACCGCCTCCGGGTCGTGGTGGACGGCCAGCAGCTCCCAGTCGTCGGTGGGGGTGCCGTACAGCGTGGCGAGACGGGCGCGGACCACACGGTCCAGATCGGGCGGCGGGGTGCCGAGCACCGTCGAGCTGATCAGGGTCCGGCCGTGCGGGGCGCGCGCCGGGTCGACCTCGCTCATCACCGCGGTGTGCGCGACCGGGCCCGCGCGGTCGGCGTCCAGCACCAGCGACGCCCCGCTCCGCGGGGGAGCGGGGGCGGTGTGGTGAAGCACCGTCACCTGGCGGAAGGACGGCACCCGCAGACCGGGCAGCAGTTCGGCGGCGGCGCCTGCGCCGGTGGCCAGCAGCAGTGAGCGGCAGCCCAGTTCGCCGTGCTCCTCGGTACGCACCGAGGTGATGTCGGCGGCCGTGACCCGCACCCCCGTCCGTACGGTGCCGGGCGGCAGCGCCGCCGCCAGCAGTTCGGGCAGCGTCCCTGAACCGCCCGACGGTACGCAGAGCCTGCCGCTCGCATAGCTGCGCAGGGCGAGATCGGCGCACCGGCTGGACGTGGTGAGTTCGGGGTCGCTGAGCAGCGCGGTGAGCAGCGGGCGCACGAAGCCGTCGAGCGTACGGGAGGACAGGCCGCGGCCGGACAGGGCTTCGAGCGCGGTCCGTTCGGGCCGGGCCAGTACGCGGGCCCGGGGGGTGGCGGCGAGGCGGGACAGCGAGGCGCCGAGCCTGGCGTGGTCGATCGCGCCGCCCATGACCCCGCTGATGGTCCCGCCCAGCGGCGCTCTGGGGGCGCCGGCGAGGGCACGCGCGGCCTTGAGCGCGCCCCGGGCGTTGCGCGCGCCCCGTGTGCCCCGGATCTCCCCGGTCCGGTAGCGGCGGCCCTCGCTGTGGACGAGCACACCGGGGGCGAAGTTCCGCAGGACGAGTCCGTCGAGTCCGGGTCCCGCGTACAGCTCCGGGTACGAGGTGTTGAGGAGCGGGCCGATGCGGTCGAGCCGGAATCCGTCCATCTCCTCGGTCACCATCCGGCCGCCGACCCGGGGGCCGGCCTCCAGGACGCTGACGCTCACTCCCGCACTGGTCAGTTGATGGGCCGCTGACAGGCCGGCGATCCCGGCTCCGATGATGACGACGTCCGCGTGGTGTGCCGTGCTGAGCACGTGCCCTCCCCGAGTCGGCGCAATGGGTGGGAGGCTCTTGCCCTCAACAGGCCACCGGAATGCGCGAGTTCGCCTTGAGGCTAGGAGGGCGGCCGGATATCGGCGCGGTCGCGCGCACCGGGGCACCGGGGCACGGGGTCGCACATCCGTCCGCGTCCTCCGGCGGGTGGGGTTCCTGGCGTCACGAGGGGCTTCAAGGGGCTCCCGGGGGCTCCCGGGAGCCTCCGGGATTCAGAGTTCGCGGTTTTCCGGGGTGGCGGCGGGACCGCCCCGTGGTTCGGGGCGGGCCGGATCAGCGCAGTGCCGCGCGGATGGCGGCGTCGATCCCGGGGAAGGCGAACGAGAATCCCGCGTCCAGCAGCCGCCCCGGCAGCACCCGCTGACTGCCCAGCACGTCTTCGGCGAAGTCGCCCAGGGCGATCCGCAGGGCCGGTGCGGGCGCGGTGAAGAGGGTCGGCCGGTGCAGCACCCGGCCCATCGCCGCCGTCACCTCGCCGTTGGTGACGGGGTCGGGGCCGGTCAGGTTCACCGCCCCGGACAGCTCCGGGGTGTCGAGGATGTGCCGCAGGGCCGCGATGTGGTCGTGCAGCGCGATGAAGCTCCAGTACTGCCGCCCGTTGCCCAGCCGCCCGCCGAGCCCCGCCCGGAAGAGGGGGAACAGCCGGCCCCAGGCTCCGCCCTCCCGGGCGACGACCAGCCCGGTACGGGCGTGCACGGTCCGTACTCCGGCCTCCTCCGCGGCGGCGGTGGCCTCTTCCCACTCGACGCACACCGACGGCAGGAACCCGTCGCCTGGCGGCGCGCTCTCGTCGACCGCCCGGTCCCCGGTGTCGCCGTAGAAGCCGATCGCGGACCCGGCCAGCAGCACCTTCGGCGGGGTGTCGAGCGAGGCGACGGCCTCCGCGACGGCGGCGGTGCCCAGCACCCGGCTGTCCCGGATCTCGCGCTTGTACGCCTCGGTCCAGCGGTGGTCGGCCACCCCGGCCCCGGCGAGGTGGACGACGGCGTCGCAGCCCACGAGTCCGGCCACGTCGACGCGACTCCGCTTCGGGTCCCACTCCACCTCGTCGCCCGACCGGGCCGGACGGCGGACGAGGCGGACCACCTCGTGCCCGTCGGCCCGCAGGGAGCGCACCAGGGCCGCTCCGATGAGTCCGGTCGATCCGGTGACGGCAATTCGGGAGCGCAGCATGGTGCCATCCTGCCGTACGGAGCGGTCGGAAGCGGGCGTGGCACAGTTGCGCGCATGTCCGAGACCCATGCCCACCAGGCCCACTCCGTCCGTCCCTCGGTCCTCGCCGACGAAGCCGCTCTCGGTGAGCTCGACCGATCGACCTGGTCGACGCTGCATGCCGTGTCGCCGAGGCCGCAGCCGCCGTACGCGCCGTTCTTCGACGACAACCACCGGCCGCCGGACTTCCTGGTGGCAGAGGTGCGGGACGCGGCGGGCGAGGTGCGGCTGGCCGGGTACACCAGGCTGGTCCCGCCGACCCCGTTGGCCTGCAATACGCACGTACGCCAGATACAGGGCCTGGCCGTGGCCGACTGGGCGCGCGGCCGGGGGATCGCCAGGGCGCTGCTGCGGGCGGCGACGGCGGTGGCGCGGAACCAGGGCGCCAACCGGATGACCCTGCGGGTCCTCGGGCACAACACGCCCGCGCGTGCGCTGTACGAGTCGGAGGGGTTCACCGTCGAGGGAGTGCTGCCCGGCGAGTTCTTCCTCGGCGGGCGCTATGTCGACGACGTACTGATGGGGCGCTCACTCGCTCCTTGAGCGGAGACCCTGAGCGGTGGCCCTGAGCGGAGGCGCTGAGTCGAGGCCCGAGCGGGGACGCTGAGCGGTGGCTCTCCGCTCAGGGCCTGAACAGCCCCATTCCGCCCGTGAGTTCGTGCAGGCAGCGCACCGCGAGGTCGGCGGGGGAGCCGGGTCCGGACGTCGGGGCGTCCGTCCCCGCCCAGGTCTCCAGCGCGACCCGTACCGCGTCCGTGGCGGCCGCGGCGGCGAGCCGGATCTCCAAGGGGTCCGCCCCGTCGCCCGCCAGCCGGGTCAGCACCGGCAGCAGCCGCTCCTCCGAATCCTGGTTGACCCGGTACCAGACCGCCCGCAGCGCCGGATCGTCCTGCGCCGCCCGCAGCAGCCCGCGCGTCTGGCCGAGCTGCTCCGTGGCCTGCTCGTCGGCCGGAGTGAGCGCCTCCGTGACCGCCCCTTCCAGGACCCCGGCGAGCGGGGTGCCCGGCTCGGCCGCCGCGAGCAGTGCCTGCCAGCGCTCGGCGCCGCCGGTGAGCAGCGGCCCCACCGCGTCCTGCTTCGAGCGGAAGTAGCGGTAGAAGGTGCGCAGCGCGACGCCCGCCCGGTGGGCGATGTCCTCCGCCGTGGTGCCGTCGGGCCCGCGCTCGGCGAAGAGCGCGGCGGCCGCACGGGCGATGTCCAGCTGGGTCGCGGCCTTGCGGCGTTCGGTGAGTGAGGGCTGCGAGGGGCTCATTCCCCGCAGATTACCCCGGCCGGGCCCGATCCGCACCGATCCGATGCACGCAATGCCGTCATGGCAAAACGTGCCACTACGGCGTACGGTGGACAGGAAATGAGATTGTCATCGGGGGATTCGAGATCGGGAGACCTCATATGAACCGCTACGAAGGCCGACGCGTACTCATCACCGGCGCGGGCTCCGGCATCGGACAGGCCACCGTCCACCGCGTCCTCGCCGAGGGCGGCCTCGTGGTCGCCGCCGATGTCAGCGAGCCGGGCCTGCGGACCACGTACGGCACCGCGCAGGCCCACGGCACCGCCGGCCGGCTCACCACCACCGTCCTCGACATCTCGGACGAGGCGGCCGTCCGGTCCGGTGTCGCCGCCGCCGTGGCCACCCTCGGCGGACTGGACGTGCTGGTCAACGCGGCGGGCATCCTGCGCTCCGAGCACACGCACAAGACGTCGCTGGAGTTCTTCAACAAGGTCATCGCGGTCAACCTCACCGGCACGTTCCTGATGATCCGTGAGGCGATACCGGCACTGCTGGCGGGCGACCGGCCGGCCGTCGTGAACTTCTCCTCGACGTCGGCGAGCTTCGCGCACCCCTATATGTCGGCCTACGCGGCGAGCAAGGGCGGCATCCAGTCGATGACCCACGCGCTGGCCGCCGAGTACGGCAAGCAGGGGCTGCGCTTCACCGCCGTCGCGCCCGGCTCGATCTCCTCCGACATGACCAGCGGCAACGGCCCGGGGCTCCCGGCCGACGCCGACATGTCGCTCTTCGCGAAGCTGGCCCCCGCGCTGGGCGAGGGCTTCGCCAGCCCGGACACCGTGGCGGGCGTCGTCGCGATGCTCGGTTCGCAGGACGGGGCGTTCATCACCGGTACGGAGATCCGCATCGACGGCGGCACCCACTACTGACCGGGACCGCGGACGGGAGCGGTACGGCTCAGACGCCGCCGAACCGCTCCTGGAGCAGCGGGAAGCGCTCCGCCAGGGCCGCGTCGTCATCGAGGCTGAACGGGGTGCCCTCCGGGTCCGCGGGCCGGGGCGGCAGCCCGAGGTCCGGCGCGACCACGCCGGTGAGCTGCTCGTACGCCTCGTCGGCGGCGTAGCCCAGCTCTTCGGCGTCCCCGTCCAGCTCCTCGTCGAACTCGTCGAGGAGCTCGGCGAGGTTGTCCGGATCGTGCACGGCGCCCTCGAAGACCTCCCGGCCCTGGCCGATCAGCCAGTAGCGGAAGTAGTCGAAGGCGTCGTCGTTCGCCCCGCCGAGCAGGAGGGCGGCCGCGCCCCACAGGTCCCAGCGGTAGGCGCGGTTGTAACGGGCCTCGAAGTGCCGGGCGAAGTCCAGCACGGATTCGGGATCGAGCTGCACCAGCCGTTCGACCAGCAGGTCGGCGTGGTCCTCGGGATCGCCGTCGGCGGCCTCGCGGGTGCTGTCGATGAGCTCCCAGAATTCCGTCTCGTCCATCACGGGTCCAGCATCGGCCCTGGCGGCGGGCGACGCACGCGGAGACACCGAAATGAAGCCTTACGACCTCACTCGCGGCCGTTACCGGCTGTGCCGGTAGAGCGAGTGCAGCCGTTCGGCGGCGTCGGCGAAGCGCGTCCGCAGCGCGGCCGGCTCCAGGACCTCCAACTCCGGTCCCAGCGAGAGCAACTGGCCGTAGGCGACGTCCAGGGACTCGACCGGCAGAGTGACCGTCACCCGTCCGTCGGCCCCGGGCGGTCCTGCCGCGTCCAGGGCCTCCAGGGCGGCGACGCGGTCCACGGTGTGCGGCAGCCGGGCGGCGGCCGCCTCCGAGAGGCGCAGCGTCACCTCGGTACGCAGGAGCGACCGGGCGAACCGCGCCGCGTGCTCAGCCCAGAACCCCGGCAGATCGAAGCCCTCGTCGCGGACGAAGCGGGTGTCCGACACGGCTACGGCGGTGAACCGGTCGATCCGGTACACCCGGAAGTCGTCCGCCGCGCGGGCGCAGAGGTACCAGACCCCGGCCTTGAGCACGAGCCCGTACGGCGACAGCTCCCGCTCCGCCTCGGTGTCCTGACCGGCTCGCCGGTAGCGCGCCAGCACTGTCCGGTCGTCCCGGACCGCCTCGGCGACGGCGGGCAGCAGTGCGGGGGTGACCGGCTCCCGGTACCAGCCGGGCGCGTCCAGGTGGAAGCGCCTGCTGACCCCGGTGGAGGCGTCCCGCAGGGCGGGGAGGAGGGCCGCCGACACCTTGAGCCGGGCGGCGGACGCGGCGTCCTCCAGGCCCATGTCGCGCAGCGCGGAGGGCAGGCCGGAGAGGAAGAGCGCCTCGGCCTCGTCACGGGCGAGACCGGTGAGCCGGGTGCGGTACCCGCCGATGAGCCGGTACCCGCCCGCACGCCCCCGCTCCGCGTAGACCGGGACCCCCGCCTCGGAGAGCGCCTGGGCGTCCCGGGTGACGGTCCGCTCCGACACCTCCAGCTCCTGGGCGAGCTCGGCGGCGGTCATGGCGGGGCGGGACTGCAGGAGCAGCACCATTCTGATGAGCCGGGCAGCACGCATGCGGCCATTGTGGCCGCGGTACGGGGTGCGCGTTCCTGCGGCCCGGGGCGGTGGGCCGCAGACGCCGGCCGGGCCGGGTCCGGCCTCAAACGCCGGCCGGGCTTGAAAGACGGCCGCAATCGCCGGCCGGGCTCGAAAGATGGCCGCAAACGCCGGACGGGCTCGATGCGCGCCCGGCGGAAGAATCAGGCCCGTCCGGCGATTGAGGACAGAGCCTCCGCCGGACGGGCCTGATCTCGCTGTCAGAGCCCGTACCGCTCCCGGGCCTCCTTGACCGCCGACGCGGTCACCTCGCCGCGACGGGCGAGCTGGGCCAGCGCCGCTACGGTGACCGACTGCGCGTCGACACCGAAGTGGCGGCGGGCCGCCTCGCGGGTGTCGGAGAGGCCGAAGCCGTCCGTACCGAGCGAGGACCAGTCCTGCTCCACCCACTGGCTGATCTGGTCCGGCACCGCGCGCATCCAGTCGCTCACCGCGAGGACCGGACCCGGTGCGCCTTCCAGCGCCTGGGTCACGTACGGCACCCGCTGCTCACCGCGGAGCAGCGCCTCGTCGCACTCCAGCGCCTCGCGGCGCAGCTCGCCCCACGAGGTGGCGGACCAGACGTCGGCCGTGACACCCCAGTCCGCGGCCAGCAGCTCCTGGGCCTCCAGGGCCCAGTGGATCGCCGTACCGGACGCCATCAGCTGAAGGCGCGGCGCGTCCGCCTTCGCGGGCGTGCCCTCCTTGAAGCGGTAGAGGCCCTTGACGATGCCCTCCTCGACGCCTTCCGGCATCGCGGGCTGCGGCTTCGGCTCGTTGTAGACCGTCAGGTAGTAGAAGACGTTCTCGGCGTCGGGGCCGTACATCCGGCGCAGACCGTCCTGGACGATCACCGCGATCTCGTACGCGAACGCCGGGTCGTAGTTGAGCGACGCCGGGTTCGTGGACGCGATCAGGTGCGAGTGGCCGTCCGCGTGCTGGAGGCCCTCGCCCGTCAGGGTCGTCCGGCCCGCCGTGGCGCCGACCACGAAGCCGCGGCCGAGCTGGTCGCCCAGCTGCCAGAACTGGTCGCCCGTACGCTGCCAGCCGAACATCGAGTAGAAGATGTAGAACGGGATCATCGGCTCGCCGTGCGTCGCGTACGACGTGGACGCGGCGATGAAGTCGGCCATCGCGCCGGCCTCGGTGATGCCCTCGTTGAGGACCTGGCCGTCCTTGGCTTCCTTGTAGTACATCAGCTGGTCGCGGTCGACCGGGTCGTACGTCTGGCCCAGCGGCGAGTAGATGCCGGCCGACGGGAACAGCGCCTCCATACCGAAGGTGCGGGCCTCGTCGGGGACGATCGGAACCCAGCGCTTGCCGGTCTCCTTGTCCCGCATCAGGTCCTTGGCCAGGCGGACGAACGCCATCGTGGTGGCCAGTTCCTGCTTGCCGGAGCCCTTCTTCAGCGCGGAGAACGCGCGCTCCTCGGGCTGCGGCAGCGCCACCGCGTGCACCCGGCGGGCCGGGGCGGGGCCGCCGAGGGCGGCGCGGCGCTCCTGGAGGTAGCGGACCTCGGGGGAGTCGGCGCCCGGGTGGCCGTAGGGCACCAGGCCCTCGTCCAGCCTGGAGTCCGGGATCGGCAGCTCCAGCAGATCGCGCATGGCGCGGAACTGCTTGCCGTCGAGCTTCTTCATCTGGTGGTTGGCGTTGCGCGACTCGAAGCCGGGGCCGAGCGTGTAGCCCTTCACCGTCTGCGCGAGGATCACGGTCGGCGCACCCTTGTGCTCGACCGCGGCCTTGTACGCCGCGTACACCTTGCGGGCCTCGTGGCCACCGCGCGAGGTGTGGAAACACTCGGCGATCTTCGTGTCGGTGAGCAGCTTCGCCAGCTCGGAGAGCGCGGGCTCGGCGCCGAAGAAGTGCTCGCGGATGTAGGCGACGTCGCGGGTGGCGTACGTCTGGAACTGCGCGTCCGGGACCTCCCGGAGCCGGCGCACCAGCGCACCCGTGGTGTCGAGCTGGAACAGCTCGTCCCAGGCGTTGCCCCAGAGCGTCTTGATGACGTTCCAGCCGGCACCGCGGAACGCGCCCTCCAGCTCCTGGACCACCCGGAAGTTGGCGCGGACCGGGCCGTCGAGGCGCTGCAGGTTGCAGTTGATGACGAAGGTCAGGTTGTCGAGCTGCTCACGGGCCGCGAGGGCGAGGGCGGCGGTCGACTCGGGCTCGTCCATCTCGCCGTCGCCCAGGAAGGCCCAGACGTGCGAGTTCGACGTGTCCTTGATGCTGCGGTTGGTCAGGTAGCGGTTGAAGCGCGCCTGGTAGATCGCCGAGAGCGGGCCGAGGCCCATCGACACGGTGGGGAACTCCCACAGCCAGGGCAGCCGCCGCGGGTGCGGGTAGGACGGCAGACCCTCGCCGCCCGCCTCCTGGCGGAAATTGTCGAGCTGCTGCTCGCTGAGCCGGCCGTCGAGGAAGGCGCGGGCGTAGATACCGGGGGAGGCGTGGCCCTGGATGTAGAGCTGGTCGCCGGAGCCGTCCCCCTCCTTGCCGCGGAAGAAGTGGTTGAAGCCGGTCTCGTACAGCCAGGCCGCCGAGGCGAAGGTGGCGATGTGGCCGCCGACGCCGAGCCGGGAGCCCCGGGTGACCATCGCGGCCGCGTTCCAGCGGTTCCAGGCGGTGATCCGGGACTCCATCGCCAGGTCGCCGTCGAACGCGGGCTCGGCGGCGGTCGGGATGGAGTTGACGTAATCGGTCTCCAGCAGTTTGGGCAGCGCGAGACCGGCGCCCTCGGCATGCTGGAGCGAGCGGCGCATCAGGTATGCGGCGCGGTGCGGGCCTGCGGCCTTGGTGACGGCATCCAGGGAGGCCGCCCATTCGGCGGTCTCCTCGGGGTCGCGGTCCGGGAGCTGGTCGAGCTCGCTCGGAAGCTTTCCTACGGGGTCGGTCATGTTCGCCGCCTTCCGGTGAGGAGGGGGGTGGAGAAGTCCCTGACTGGCAGGACAGGGCGATGGGGCCGGTGGGCCCGCTGGTGAACTCTAAGTCGCCGATCGATGATCGATCAAAGGATGAAAGGCAAAACTTCTCGATATGAAGAAAAGTGGCATGGGGTGCCGCAGAACGGGGCACGCAGTGACGGGATATATCAGATAAAAGGGGCGCTCGTCTGCACATTCGAGCGCGGATGACGGCAAGTGTGCGCCGGCCGGTACGGGACTCAGGCGCGCGGTGCGCAGCCGAGCACATGTGCCTTGACCAGCACACCGATGTCCGGGTCCTGGCGAAGGAACGCCTCGATGAGCGCCTCGTGCTCCTCGGCGTAGGACTTCTGCACCGTGCCGAGCCAGCGGATCGAGAGCGCCGTGAACACCTCGATGCCCAGCCCCTCCCAGGTGTGCAGCAGCACGGCGTTCCCCGCCGCCCGGACCAGCTCGCGGTGGAAACCGACCGTGTGGCGCACCTGGGCCTCGCCGTCGGCCCGCCGGTCCGCCTCGTACAGCGCCGTCACATGGGGCGCGAGCAGTGAGCAGTCCTCGCCGAGTCCGGGGGCCGCCAGCTCGGCGGCGATCTGCTCCAGACCGGCCCGGACCGGATAGCTCTCCTCGAGATCGGCCGCGGTGAGATTGCGGACCCGGACGCCCTTGTTGGGCGCCGACTCGATCAGCCGGAGCGTCTCCAGTTCCCGCAGCGCCTCGCGCACGGGCGTCTGGCTGACCTCCAGTTCGGTGGCGATGCGCCGCTCCACGATCCGCTCGCCCGGCTTCCAGCGCCCGCTGACGATCCCGTCCACGATGTGCTCGCGGATCTGCTCGCGCAGCGAGTGGACGACGGGCGGGGTCATGTGGGGCTCCTTCGGGGCAAACCGGTGCTGCCTGCACCCACCCCCGCTGCCGGGGGCGACCGGTGGTGTCTAGACAATACGGCGGCGCCCCCGCCCGGGAGTGTTCCGGACGGGGGCGCCGCTGGTGAGGCTGGTTACAACCGCGGTGCTCAGAGGCCGAGCTCGACCTCGAACTCACCGGCCTCCAGGATCGCCTTGACCGTGGTCAGGTAGCGGGCGGCGTCGGCGCCGTCCACCAGACGGTGGTCGTAGGAGAGCGCGAGGTACGTCATGTCGCGGACGCCGATGACGGTGCCCTCGGCGGTCTCGATGACGGCCGGACGCTTGACGGTGGCGCCGATGCCCAGGATGGCTGCCTGGTTCGGCGGCACGATGACGGTGTCGAACAGCGCACCGCGCGAGCCGGTGTTGCTGATGGTGAAGGTGGCACCGGACATGTCGTCCGGCGTCAGACCGCCACCCCGGGCCTTGCCGGCCAGCTCGGCGGTCTTCTTCGAGATACCGGCGATGTTGAGGTCGCCCGCGCCCTTGATGACCGGGGTCATCAGGCCCTTCTCGGCGTCCACGGCGATGCCGATGTTCTCCGAGTCGAAGTACGTGATCGTGCCTTCGTCCTCGTTGATCCGGGCGTTGACGACCGGGTGGGCCTTCAGCGCCTGGGCGGCGGCCTTGACGTAGAACGGCATCGGGGAGAGCTTGACGCCCTCACGGGCCGCGAAGGCGTCCTTCGCCTTGTTGCGCAGCTTCATCAGCCTGGTGACGTCGACCTCGACGACCGTGGTCAGCTGAGCCTGCGAGTGCAGCGCCTTCATCATGTTCTCGCCGATGACCTTGCGCATGCGGGTCATCTTGACCGTCTGACCGCGCAGCGGGGAGGCCTCCAGCTTCGGCGCCTTGGAGGCGGCCGGAGCGGCGGCGGGTGCCGGAGCGGCAACGGCGGCCTTGGCGGCCTCCGCGGCGGCGACGACGTCCTGCTTGCGGATACGGCCACCGACGCCGGTGCCCTTGACCGCGCCCAGGTCGACGCCGTTCTCGGCGGCGAGCTTGCGGACCAGCGGCGTGACGTACGCGCCGTCGTCACCGGAGGTCGCGGCCGGAGCGGCCGGGGCCACCGGGGTGACCGGAGCCGGAGCCGGAGCAGCGGCGGCGGGCGCCGGAGCGGCCGGGGCCGGAGCGGCGGCCGGTGCTGCGGGAGCAGCAGGAGCGGCGGCCGGTGCTGCGGGAGCAGCCGGAGCCGGAGCAGCCGGAGCGGGAGCGGCAGGAGCCGGGGCGGCGGGCGCCGGGGCAGCGGCGGCCGGAGCCGGAGCGGCGGCCGGAGCGGCACCGGGGGCACCGATGACGGCGAGCTTGGCGCCGACCTCGGCGGTCTCGTCCTCGGCGACGACGATCTCCAGCAGCACACCGGAAACCGGGGCCGGGATCTCGGTGTCGACCTTGTCCGTGGAGACCTCCAGGAGGGGCTCGTCCTCCGTGACCTCCTCGCCGACCTCCTTCAGCCAGCGGGTGACGGTGCCCTCGGTGACGCTCTCGCCGAGCGCCGGAAGGGTGACGTCGGTCCCGGCGGCGCCACCGGCCGGAGCCTCGGCCGCGGGGGCCGGAGCCTCGACGGGGGCGGGTGCCTCGGCGGCAGGCGCCGGTGCCGGGGCCGGTGCGGCCTCGGGCTCGGCGGCCGGAGCCGCTGCGGCAGCCGGCGCACCGGTGCCGTCGTCGATGACGGCCAGCTCGGCGCCGACCTCGACGGTCTCGTCCTCGGCGACCTTGATGGAGGCCAGGATGCCGGAGGCGGGGGCCGGGATCTCGGTGTCGACCTTGTCGGTCGATACCTCGAGCAGCGGCTCGTCGGCCTCGACGCGCTCGCCCTCGGCCTTCAGCCAACGGGTGACAGTGCCCTCGGTGACGCTCTCGCCGAGCGCCGGAAGGGTTACGGAAACCGACATGGTTTCAGTTGCTCCTTACGAATGTGCGGAAGTAGGTCGGTCGTCGCGCCCGGTCGACTGATCAGTCGTGGGAGTGCAGAGGCTTGCCGGCCAGGGCCAGGTGGGCTTCGCCCATCGCCTCGTTCTGCGTGGGGTGGGCGTGGATGAGCTGCGCGACCTCGGCCGGCAGCGCCTCCCAGTTGTAGATCAGCTGGGCTTCGCCGACCTGCTCGCCCATACGGTCACCGACCATGTGGACGCCGACCACGGCACCGTCCTTGACCTGGACGAGCTTGATCTCGCCCGCGGTCTTGAGGATCTTGCTCTTGCCGTTGCCCGCGAGGTTGTACTTGAGGGCGACGACCTTGTCCGCCCCGTAGAGCTCCTTGGCCTTGGCCTCGGTGATACCGACGGAGGCGACCTCGGGGTGGCAGTACGTCACCTTCGGGACACCGTCGTAGTCGATCGGAACGGTCTTCAGACCGGCCAGCCGCTCCGCCACGAGGATGCCCTCGGCGAAGCCGACGTGCGCGAGCTGGAGCGTCGGGACCAGGTCGCCCACCGCCGAGACCGTCTCCACGTTCGTCCGCATGTACTCGTCGACGAGGACGTAGCCGCGGTCCATCGCGACACCGGCCTCCTCGTAACCGAGGCCCTGCGAGACGGGGCCGCGGCCGATGGCGACGAGCAGCAGCTCGGCCTCGAAGGTCTTGCCGTCGGCGAGGGTCACCCGGACGCCGTCCTGGGTGTACTCGACACCCTGGAAGAACGTACCGAGGTTGAACTTGATGCCGCGCTTGCGGAACGCGCGCTCAAGAAGCTTCGAGCTGTTCTCGTCCTCGACCGGGACCAGGTGCTTCAGGCCCTCGACGATGGTGACGTCGGTGCCGAAGGACTTCCACGCCGAGGCGAACTCGACGCCGATGACGCCGCCGCCCAGCACGATCGCGGACTTCGGAACCCGGTCCAGCTTCAGCGCGTGGTCCGAGGAGATGACGCGGTTGCCGTCGATCTCCAGGCCCGGCAGCGACTTCGGCACGGAGCCGGTCGCCAGGAGCACGTGGCGGCCCTGGACGCGCTGGCCGTTCACATCCACCGAGGTGGGGGAGGAGAGACGTCCCTCACCCTCGATGTAGTGCACCTTGCGGGAGGCGATGAGACCCTGCAGACCCTTGTACAGGCCCGAGATCACGTCGTCCTTGTACTTGTGGACGGCCTCCATGTCGATGCCCTCGAAGGTGGCCTTGACACCGAACTGGTCGGCCTCGCGCGCCTGGTCCGCGATCTCACCGGCGTGCAGCAGGGCCTTCGTCGGGATGCAGCCGTTGTGCAGGCAGGTGCCGCCGACCTTGCCCTTCTCGATCAGAGCGACGTCCAGGCCCAGCTGCGCTCCGCGCAGGGCCGCGGCATAACCGCCGCTGCCACCGCCGAGGATCACTAGGTCGAAAACGGTGCTGGCGTCGTTCGCCACGTCACGTCCTCCATGCATGTGCGCCGTACGCCGGGCCCCGTCATCGGGGTGTGACCGGCCGGTCGGCTGGTGTGCGGCCGCTTTTGTCATTCGGCCCTGTGGTGGGGGCCCTGTCCTGCCGAGAACCCATCTTCGCACTTGTTGACGGTGGGCGGGACGCGGGGCCCGGGTCTGAGACGGATGGTCGTCCGTCCCAGCGGGTTACCGCCGCGTAGGGACGGGCTGATTTCGTCGAGAGCGAAACCCGCCCGGCCCCGGCGGCGGTGCCGTGGGTGGAACACGGACGGCCCCGGACGTATGCCCGGGGCCGACCGTCAGCTGCGAGCTCAGCCGAGGTCTCCGGCCGCGGTGCGCTCCGCCAGCTTCACCAGGGTGCGGACCGCGGATCCGGTGCCGCCCTTCGGCGTGTAGCCGTACGGGGCGCCCTCGTGGAAGGCCGGGCCCGCGATGTCCAGGTGCGCCCAGGCGATGCCCTCGCCCACGAACTCCTTCAGGAACAGACCGGCCACCAGGCCGCCGCCCATCCGCTCGCCCATGTTGGCGATGTCGGCGGTCGGGGAGTCCATGCCCTTGCGCAGGTCGGCCGGGAGCGGCATCGGCCAGGAGGCCTCACCGACCTCCTCGGCGATCTCGTGGATCGAGGTGCGGAAGGCGTCGTCGTTCGCCATGATGCCGAAGGTGCGGTTGCCCAGGGCCAGCACCATCGCGCCGGTCAGGGTCGCCACGTCGACGATCGCGTCCGGCTTCTCCTCGGAGGCGCGGGTCAGCGCGTCGGCGAGGACGAGACGGCCCTCGGCGTCCGTGTTGAGGACCTCGACGGTCTTGCCGCTGTACATGTTCAGCACGTCACCGGGGCGGGTGGCGTTGCCCGACGGCATGTTCTCCGCGAGCGCCAGCCAGCCGGTGACGTTGACGCGCAGACCCAGACGGGCGGCCGTGACGACGGTCGCGAACACGGCGGCGGCGCCGCTCATGTCGCACTTCATCGTCTCGTTGTGGCCGGCCGGCTTCAGCGAGATGCCGCCCGAGTCGTAGGTGATGCCCTTGCCCACAAGGGCCAGGGTCTTCTCCGCCTTGGGGTGCGTGTAGGCGAGCTTCACCAGGCGCGGGCCGTGGGTCGCGCCCTGGCCGACGCCGACCAGGCCGCCGTAGCCGCCCTTGACGAGCGCCTTCTCGTCGAGCACCTGCACCTTGATGCCGTGCTCCTTGCCGGCGGCCGCGGCCACGGCGGCGAAGGACTCGGGGTACAGGTCGTTCGGCGGGGTGTTGATCAGGTCGCGGGCGCGGTTGATCTCCTCGACCAGCGCGACGGCGCGCTCCGCGGCGGCCTTGAACGCCTTGTCGCGGGGCTTGGCGCCGAGCAGGGCCACCTCGGCGAGCGGCAGCTTGGCGCCGGACTGGGCGCCCTTGGGCGCCAGCTTGTTCTCGCCGCGCTGGTAGGCGGTGAAGGCGTACGCGCCCAGCAGCGCGCCCTCGGCGATGGCCTCGGCGTCCTCGACGGAGCCGACGGGCAGGGCGAAGCCGGCCTTCTTCGAGCCGGTGAGCGAGCGGGCGGCGGAGCCCGCGGCCCGGCGCAGCGCCTCGGCGTCGTACGCGCCGTCCTTCGCCGGGACGGGGCCGAGTCCGGCCGCGATGACGACCGGGGCCTTCAGGCCGTCGGGCGCGGGGAGCTTGGTCAGTTCGCCCTCGGCACCGGAGGCGCCCAGGGTCTCCAGGATGCCGGCGAGCTTTCCGCCGAACGCCTTGTCCACGGCCTCGGCGCCCGGTGCGAGGACCAGGTTTCCGGACTTGGATCCAGTGCCCTTGGCGACGCCTACGACGAGTGCGTCGGCGCGCAGCGTCGCCGCACCGGAGGTGCTGAGAGTGAGAGCAGTCACGGTGGTGAAATCTCGCTTCCGTAGAGTTCTTTTTTCGGTCGAGGGGTGGGCCGACCGTGCCCGGCGCATCGTAGACGCCGCCGCAATGTGCCGGGAATGAGCCTACGCGCGCCCTTGCTGCCGGATCACGGCGGCGGGCCGACTGCGCACTCCGGCAGTCGTACGGTTGTCGTACCGGGATGATCTTCCCGGGGGAACGGGCCGCGACCGCAACGACGTTGGCGGTACACCGGTGAACAGGGAGAACGATGCGCGAGCGGATGGCCACACGTGTGACCGGGAGGCCGGCCGTGCTGCCCGTCACCGTACTGATTCTGCTGGCCGTGCTGGCGGGCTGCACCTCGGCGCCGGAATCCGACGGGGCCGCCCGGCCCGCCCGGGTGCGCTGGCAGCCCGCACCGGGCACCGACTGGCAGTGGCAGCTCTCCGGCCGGCTGGACACGGCCGTGGACGCCCCGGTGTACGACATCGACGGCTTCGACCGCGACGCGGCCCAGGTCGCCGCGCTGCACCGCAAGGGGCGCAAGGTCATCTGCTACCTCTCCACCGGCGCCTGGGAGGAGTTCCGCCCCGACGCGGACGACTTCCCCGCCGCGGTCCTCGGCAGGAGCAACGGCTGGGCGGGGGAGCGCTGGCTCGACATCCGCCGCACCGAGGTCCTGGAGCCGCTGATGGAGACCCGGATCGCGATGTGCGCGAAGAAGGGCTTCGACGCGGTGGAGCCCGACAACATGGACGGCTACCGCAACCGGACCGGCTTCCCGCTGACCGCCGCCCACCAACTGCGCTACAACCGGCTCATCGCCCGGGTCGCCCACCGCCACGGCCTCGCCGTCGGCCTGAAGAACGACCTCCCGCAGATCCCGCAGCTGGTGGGGGACTTCGACTTCGCGGTGAACGAGCAGTGCGCCCAGTACGAGGAGTGCGAGGAGCTCACCCCGTTCGTGAAGGCGGGCAAGGCGGTCTTCCACGTCGAGTACGAGCTGCCCGTGGCGCGGTTCTGCGGGGAGTCCCGGCGGCTGGGGCTCAGCTCGCTGCTCAAGAAGTACGAGCTCGGCGTCTGGCGCGAGAAGTGCCCGGCGGCGTCAGCCTGACCGGCTGGCTCCCCGGCCGCCGTTCAGCCGAGCGCCAGCCCCACCAGCGTCACGGTCGCCGCCGTCTCCGCCAGCGCCCCGAACACATCACCGGTCACCCCGCCGAAGCGCCGCACGCAGTGCCGCAGGAGCAACTGGGCCACCGCGAGAGCGCCCAGGGCGGCGAGGCCGTACCGCAGCGCCCCGTACCCGCCGAACAGCGCTCCCGCACCCGCGCAGGCCGCCACCGTCAGGAGCGCGACGGCCACCGCGCCGCGGACCGGGACGGCGCCGGCCACCGCGGCGCCCAGCCCCTCCGGACGGGCCGCCGGGACCCCGCCGCGGGAGGCCAGGGTGAGGGCGAGCCGGGCGACGGCCCCGGCCGCGACGGCCGCCACCGCACCCCGCGTCCAGCCCTGCGCGTACAGCTGCTGAAGGACCGCCACCTGGGCCAGCAGCACGAACAGCAGGGTGATGACACCGAATGGCCCAATGTCGGACTGCTTCATGATCCGCAGCGCGTCCTCGGCCGGCTTGCCGCTGCCCAGGCCGTCGGCGGTGTCCGCGAGACCGTCGAGATGCAGCCCCCTGGTGAGGACCGCCGGCACCGCGGCGGAGGCGACCGCGGCGAGCAGCGGCCCCGAGCCGAACAGCAGCAACAGGCTGCCGGGCAGCGCCGCGAGCACCCCCACGACCAGACCGGCCAGCGGGGCGCACAGCATTCCGGCCCGCGCCGCCTCACGGTCCCAGCGGGTGACGCGGACGGGGATCACGGTGAGGGTGCCGAAGGCGAAACGTATGCCGTGGCTGTTCAGGGAGGTCACGGCGCGCAGGCTAATCGGTGGCCGCGGCCGATAGATTGTCCAAAACGCCATGGAGTGGGGCGAAAGCGGTTTATCGGGGGTGGGTGGCATGGGTCACTGGTTCGATCAGAACATCGTCGAGCCGGGGAAGCTGCCCCTGCTGCTGGCGCTGGCGTCCTTCGTGCTGACCTTCGCGATCACCCGGGTCATCACCCGGATGATCCGGGCCGGGAAGGGGCCGTTCCGCAACTTCACCCCCGGCGGGGTCCACGTCCACCATGTGGTGCCCGGGGTGGTGCTGAGCGTCGTCGGCGGCTTCGGCGCGGTCGCCAGCGGGCGGCACGGTGTCACGGCCGGGGTCTTCGCGGTGGTCTTCGGCATGGGCGCGGGGCTGGTGCTGGACGAGTTCGCGCTGATCCTGCATCTGGACGACGTGTACTGGACCGAGCAGGGCCGCCAGAGCGTGGAGGTCGTGGTCCTCACCGCGGCCCTGGTGCTGCTCGTGCTCGGCGGGTTCTCCCCGCTCGGCGTGAACGAGCTGAGCGACGACGAGCAGCAGGGCCGGCTCGGCGTCGTCCTCTCGCTCGTCATCAACTTCTGCTTCGTGCTGATCTCCCTGTTCAAGGGCAAGGCGCGGATGGCGGTGGTCGGCACCCTGGTCCCGTTCGTCGCCCTGTTCGGGGCGGTCCGGCTGGCCCGGCCCGCCTCGTGGTGGGCGAAGCGGTTCTACCGCAACCGGCACCGGGCCCGCTCCCGCTCGGTGCTGCGCGCCTACCACCACGACGTCCGCTGGGCCGGACCGCGCCGCAGGTTTCAGGACTTGATCGGCGGCGCACCGGACCGGGTTCCGACTCCCACGCCCAAACCCTGACGGCGGCGGCGCAGCCTGCGCCGGTCGTGGCGGGCCGAGACCGCGCACAGCACGAGGGCCGCCGCGATGGCCATCAGGTGCTCCTTGCCCGCCAGGTTGTCCTTGACCACCACCTCGCCCACCATCGCCGCGATCACCACCGCCCCGGTGACCCAGGCCCGGTGGACGTAGCAGAGGTAGACGGCCAGGGCGACCACGGCGGCCGAGGGGCCGGTGTCGACGACCAGGGAGTCCGACGCGGGCAGCCCGAGGAACCCGTCGGGGCCGACCGCGACGCCGATCCGCGCGTACAGCGTCCCGGCCAGGGTCGCGACGTACGCGATCAGCAGCGTCCGCCACCGGCCCAGGCAGATCTCGGCGATCCCGAACACCAGCAGCAACTGCGCGAGCGCACCCCACACCGGCAGGTCCAGTGCGGGGACGAACAGTGACAGCGGGGTACGCAGCAGGGCCACCCAGAGCGGATCCTCGGCCCGCACCGAACCGAGCGTCTGTACCGGGCCGAAGCCCCAGGGCCGGTTCTGGACCACCTGGAGCAGCGCGGTCAGACCGACCGCGGCCAGCGTCATCGGGACGGCCCGCAGCCGGTCGGCCACGAGCGCCGTCCGTACGGTCGCCCACAGCGAACCCCACTCCCGGCGGGCCGCCCGGCCGAGGGCGTGTACCGGTCTCATCCACGCGGTCCGAGGTGCGAGCGGTGCAGCCACTTGGGCAGGCCGGGCGCCTCCAGGAACCCTTCGGCGCGCCCCGCCGCGATGCCGATGCGCAGCAGGTCGGAGCTCTTCTCGAAGAGCATGAAGCGCGGTTCCCAGATCGGCCGGTACTTGGCGTTGGCGCGGTAGAGCGACTCGATCTGCCACCAGCGCGAGAAGAAGCTGAGCAGCGACCGCCACAGCCTGAGCACCGGTCCGGCGCCGAGCCGCGATCCCCGTTCGAAGACCGAGCGGAACATCGCGAAGTTCAGCGAGACCTGGGTGATGCCGATCTTCTCGGCCCGTTGCAGGAGTTCGATGACCATGAACTCCATCAGGCCGTTCTCGGCGTCCCGGTCACGACGCATCAGGTCGAGCGAGAGCCCGTTCGGCCCCCAGGGGACGAAGCTCAGCAGGGCACGCAGTTCGCCGGGACCGCCGTCGTCGGCGGGGGCCGCGTCACGGCATTCGAGCATCACGCACTGGCCGTCGGCCGGGTCGCCGAGCCGCCCCAGCGCCATCGAGAAGCCGCGCTCGGTCGCCCCGTCGCGCCAGTCGTCGGCCCTGCGCACCAGTTCGGCCATCTCGGCCTCGGGGATCTCCTCGTGACGGCGGACCGTCACGTCGTACCCGGCCCGCTTGACCCGGTTGTACGCCTGGCGGACGGTGCGCATCGCCCGTCCCTCCAACGTGAACTCGGCGGTCTCCACGATCGCTTCGTCCCCGAGCTCCAGGGCGTCGAGTCCGTACCGGGCGTACACGGTGCCGCCCTCCTCGCTCACCCCCATCGCCGCAGGGGTCCAGCCGTGCTCGCGGGCCTCGGCCAGCCAGGGGCCGATGGCCCCCGGCCAGGCCTCCGGGTCGCCGATCGGATCGCCGGAGGCCAGCGAGACCCCGCCGACCACCCGGTAGGTGACGGCGGCCTTCCCGGTCGGTGACCAGATGACGCTCTTCTCTCGGCGCAGCGCGAAGTACCCCAGGGAGTCCCGCTCGCCGTGCTTGTCGAGCAGGACGCGCAGCGCCTCCTCGTCCTGCGGGCTGATCGGGTCGACCGCCCGGCGGGAGCGGAAGGCCGCGTACACGACGGCGATCAGCAGCAGCGTGGACATGACGTTGATCAGGACGTTGACCCAGCCGGGCGTGGTGATGCCCGGGAACCGCGCGTCGTTGTCGGCGACGGACACCAGCCGCAGCGCGCCGTAGCGCCAGCGGTCCAGGAACGTCGAACGGGACTCGTGGTGAGCGGTGTTGGTGGCCGTGACCAGAGCCGCGGCGATCAGTGAGGTGATCAGCAGTCCGACGACCGCCACCAGTGCGGCCAGCTTCGGGTTGGACCGGTCCCCCTTCGCGTAGAACTCGCGCCGGCCGAGGGCGAGGGCGAGGACGAAGGAGGCGGTGAGGAACAGTGAGATCCAGTTCTGCGGGTACCGGCGGATCTCCGGGAAGCCGATCACGGCGGCGAAGAGCAGCAGCGTGAGCCCGCTCAGCACCATGTTGATGATCCACGCGGCCCGTTTGCGCCGACGCATGGTGACCGCGAGGAAGAGCGCGACCACCCCGGAGGAGAAGCCCGCGGTGAGCAGGTAGGGCGTGAAGTAGTTCTCGGTGTTGTGGCGTCGCAGATCCTGGCCGAAGGTGACCCAGGCGGCGCTCAGGAAGTTGATGAACGACACGACGCGCAGGTACCAGATGGCGAAGGCGGCGCTGCGTTGCGACCGGACGGTGCTCTGTGGCTGGACGGCGCCCCGCCCGGATTCCTCGCTGGCCAATCTGACCTCTCCCATGAAAAGCGATCATATGGGGCATCGCACTTCATAAGGGGCCGCTTCGCGGTCGGTGTCCGGCGACCGCAGCTCGATCCGGCCGGCTGCTTCTCGTCAGTCCCCGGCCGGTTCGCCTCCGTTGACCCCTTCGCCGCCGGCCGGCTCCTCGCCGTCGTCCCCGCCTTCCGTCTCTTCCTTCTCGTCCTCGTCGGCGGCCGGTGCGCGCTCGGGCAGTTCCGCCGCCAGTGCGGCCGCGGCCTGTACGAACGGAAGTGCGAGCAATGCCCCGCTTCCTTCTCCGACGATGACGCCGTGGTCGAGCAACGGGTTGAGTGCCATCCGGTCCAGCGCCTTCGCCTGCGCCGGTTCACCGCTCAGCTGACCCGCCAGCCACCAGTCCGGCGCCCGGAACGCGGCCCGCTGGCCGACCAGCGCACAGGCCGCGGAGACCACACCGTCCAGGATCACCGGGAGCCGGCGCACCGCGGACTGCAACAGGAAGCCGGTCATCGCCGCCAGATCGGCGCCGCCGACCGTGGCCAGCAGCTCCAGCTGGTCGCCCAGGACCGGCCGGGCCCGGCGCAACGCGTCCCGGACCGCCGCGCACTTGCGCATCCAGGCCAGGTCGTCGATGCCCGCGCCACCGCGCCCGGTGACCACGGAGGCGTCGGTGCCGCACAGCGCCGCGATCAGGGTGGCCGCGGCCGTCGTGCCGCCGACGCTCAGATCGCCGAGCACCACCAGGTCCGTGCCCGAGTCGGCCTCCTCGTCGGCGATCGCCATGCCGAGGCGCACCGCCCGCTCGGCCTCCTCGGCCGTCAGCGCGTCCTCGATGTCGATCCGGCCGCTGCCGCGCCGCACCCGGGTCCGTACCACCTGCTCCGGCAGCAGCTCGGGGTCGCAGTCCAGGCCGGCGTCGACGATCCGTACCGGTACGGAGAACCGGCGGGCCAGCACGGCGAGCGGCGTCGCGCCCTCCAGCGTGGCCCGCACCAGCTCGTGCGCGCTGCCGGCCGCACGCCCGGAGACATCCAGCGCGGCCACCCCGTGGTCACCGGCGAACAGCACCACACGCGGCTGGTCGATCGGCTTGACCGGCACGGCCTGCTGGGCGGCCGAGAGCCATTCGCCCAGCTCGTCGAGGCGGCCGAGGGCGCCCGGGGGCACCATGAAGCGCTCCCGGCGCTCCTCGGCGTCTCGCCGTACACCCCCGTCGGGGCGTTCGATCAGGTCGGAGAAGTCGTCCAGATTCACGGGGGTCTGCCTCGCGGGTCGATACGTCGTGTGGGCCGGGGAGCCCGGCGGCGGGCTCGGAGGTTGCCGGGTGACCTCGCAACCTCCCACTGCGGAACAGTACCTGCCGCGATTTCCGGGCCCCGCCGGGTGCGAGGCCGCCCGACGGCCCGTCAGCCGCGCAGGGGCAGCGACTGCCCGGCCACCACCAGCAGCACCTGCTCGCACTCGGCGGCCACCGAGGCGTTCAGCCGGCCCAGCTCGTCCCTGAACCGCCGCCCCGCCGCCGTCGCGGGCACCACGCCGGAGCCGGTCTCGTTGGTCACCATGACGACGGTCCGCCGCGTCCCGCGGACAGCGGCCACGAGTTCCGCCGTCCGCTTCCGCAGCACGCTCCGCCCGCCGCCCGCCCACGCCGCGTCGTCCCAGGCGTCCACCCGGTCCATCGCGTCCGTCAGCCAGAGCGACAGGCAGTCGATCAGCAGCGGGGGCCCGTCAGAGGCCAGCAGCGCCGCCAGGTCGCAGGTCTCCTCGGTGCGCCAGGCCGCCGGTCTGCGCTCCCGGTGCAGCCCGATCCGGGCCGCCCACTCCGCGTCGCCGTCGCGGCTGCCGCCGGTCGCCACGTACACGACCTCCGGATACGTCTCCAGCCGCCGTTCGGCCTCGACCGACTTGCCGGACCGCGCGCCGCCGGTGATCAGCGTGCGCCGGGGCACGTCCGGCGACGCGTGGTACCCGCCGACCGTCAGTGTCGTCCCGTCCGGCACGGCCCGCGCCCCGGCCGCCGCGAGCCGGCGTCCGAGCTCGGGGCCGGGGGGCGCGTCATGGTCCAGATGGACGGCGATCACCTCGGTGGCCGGCCCGATCGCGTCGACGGCCCGCAGCCGGGCCACCGCGTCCGGCCGGCCCACGACATCGCCGACCACCATGTCGTACGGCTCCGCCATCCGGTCGGCGAGACCGGCCGGGGCGCCTCCCGGGGGCAGGTAGAGCAGCCGCTCGCCCTCCGGCGCCGTCACCTCGTACCCGGTCCCCGGCGCGTCCATCGGCACCGCCCGCACCCGGTGTCCGCTGATCAGCGTCAGCACCCGCCCGTCCGGCACCCGGCCCGCGGGCGGCAGTCCGGCGGGCAGCTCCACGGCGGGCCCGTCGTGCGGATGGGTGAGCAGCACCTGGCGTACGCCGGTGAGCGAATGGCCCGCGCGGGCGGCGGCGAACACGGCCCCGGGGGTGAGATCGAGCAGCAGCGCGTCGTCGACCAGCAGAGCGGTCGCGGCCCGGCTGTGCGCCCCCCGGGCGGCGGCGCAGGCGGCGCAGGGGCATTCGGGCCGCGGCAGCCCGTCGGGGGCTCCGGTGCCGAGCAGAGTGAGTTCCACGAACCGATCCTCCCGCGTACCCGCACCGGGTGCGCGACGTGGGGGGTGGGGGGCGTGCGCGGGCCCCTTCCCGTGCTGGTCCGAAGCACTAGGCTGCGGGACGGAACAAAGTGACCCAGGAGGCGGACATGGCGTGGACGTGGCGGTTCGAGAAGTCCGACGGTACGGAGACGGAGCCGGCCCTTCAGCCGGAGGAATTCACGACGCAGGGCGACGCGGAGTCCTGGATCGGTGAGTACTGGAAGGAACTCCTCGACGGCGGGGCGGCCCAGGTGACGCTCTTCGAGGACGCGACGAAGATCTACGGCCCGATGAGCCTCCAGGCCGACCAGAGCTGACCCGTACGAGCGCCGTACGAGCGCCGGGCGGACCCGAGGGGGCCCGCCCGGCGCTCGCGCGTTCACACGTCCGTTCCCTCTGTGCCGTCTGCTCTCAGATCTCGCCCAGGGTGACCTGTGCGGTCTTCTCCGCCTCGTTGCGCAGATACGTCACGGTGACCTTCTGGCCCGGCTTGTCGGCGGCCAGTGCCTCGGACAGGGACGTGATCGTGGTGACCGGCATGTCACCGAGCTTGGTGATGATGTCGCCGGCCCGCAGACCGGCCTTGTCGGCCGCGCCGCCCTTCGACACGCTGACGAGTGCGACCCCGGCCGGCTTGTAGCTGTTGTCGACGACCGTACGGCCGGTGATGTTCAGCCCCGCCCGGCCCGAGTCGGTGACCTTGCCGTTCTTGATGATCTGGTCCGCGACCGTCTTCACCATCGAGACCGGGATGGCGAATCCGATCCCCGGCGCGGCGCTGCCGCCCATCTGCGGGTCCGTCGCCGCCAGCGTCGGGATACCGATGACCTCGCTGTTCAGGTTCACCAGCGCGCCGCCGCTGTTGCCCGGGTTGATCGCCGCGGAGGTCTGCACCATGTTCGGGATGGTGGCCCCGGTGCCGCCGCCCGCGCTGCTCTCGCTCACGGTCCGGCCGAGCGCGGAGACGATGCCCTGGGTGACGCTGCTGGACAGGCCGAGCGGCGAACCCATCGCCAGCACGATCTGCCCCACCGCGACCTTCTCCGAGTCGCCGAACTTCGCCGCCTTCAGCCCCTTGGGCACCTTGTCGAGCTTGATGACGGCCAGGTCCTGTTCGGGATAGGCGGCGACCAGCGAGGCGCTCAGCACCTTCTCGCCGGTGGCCGAGCTGACCTTGAAGGTCTTCTCCTTGCCGACGACATGGGCGTTGGTGACGATATGGCCCTTGGTGTCGTAGACGATGCCGGAGCCCAGGCTGTCCGACGCGTCGATCTGCACCACGGACGGGAGCACGTTCTCGATGACGGTCTGGTATTCGGCCTGCAGGTCGCCGGTGGCCTTGGAGGCCGAGCCCTGCTGGACCGTTCCGGACTCTGTCGCGTCCGGCCCGGAGGAGTTCGAGTTCGAGTCGGAGCAACCGCTGACCAGCGCGATCGCACAGACACCTGCGGTCAGAGGCAGCAGCAGCCGGCGCACACGGCTGCGGGAGTGAGAGGAATCCATGTCCGGATTATGGCTTTCAACCCCATGGGTGGCCTGTTGAGCGCACCCGCCCGAGCAGGACCGGGCCCGCCCGGCGATCGGGGGCGGAGCGGCCGCCGGACGACCCGGCGAACCCACCCCGTAACGGTCAGCCCCGCACTCCGCACAGGTGCAGCAGTGCCGCCACCCCGCGGTAGGGATCCGTCCGGCCGGCCCGGTCCTCCGCCGCCAGCACCCGTTCCAGCTCCGCCGCGGCGGGCAGTTCCACGTCGTTGCTCACGTTGTCCGTGAAGACGCGCACCCCGTACCAGGCGTGCAGTGGCGCCGCGATCCCGGCGAGCGTGGCGGTGAGGGCGTCGAGCCGGTCCGCGCGTACGGAGAGCCCGAGCCGGTTGGTGTACCGGTCCGTGTCGAACGCGGCCAGTGCCGCGTCCCAGTCCCCGGCGGTCCCGGCCCGCATCGCGAGCGCGTCCGCGTTCCGTACGAGGAGTGACAGCAGGCCGCCCGGCGCGAGCATCCGGGCCAGTCCCGCCACCATGGCGTCGGGTGCCTGGACATACATCAGCACGCCGTGGCACAGCACCACGTCGAAGCTGCCGGGCAGGAAGTGCACCCCGGTGTCCTGGCCGTTGCCCTCGATGAGCCGGACCCGCTCACGGATTCCCGCGGGCTCGCCGGCGAGCGCCTCACGGGCGGCCCGCAGCATGTCCGCGTCGGACTCCAGCCCGGTCACGGTGTGACCGGCCCGTGCCAGGCGCAGGGCCTGGGTGCCCTGGCCCGTGCCGACGTCCAGGACCCGCAGCCGCTGCCCGACCGGGAAGCGTGCCGCGATCTGCTCGTCCAGCTGCCGGGCCACGAGCTCCTGGCGGACGGTGTTGCGCAGTCCGCCGAGCCCGTCCAGCCACGCCGAGGAGGCTCCGGCGAAACCGGATCCGGCATCACCCGGCCGACCGGCGGACGGACCGCCGGCCGAGCCGAGGAGATCCGTACTCAGGGCCGCTCTCCGCGCTTGACCTGCGGCTTGGGCAGCCGCAGCCGTCGCATCTGGAGCGTGCGCATCAGGCCGTAGGCGACCGCGCCGCGCTTGGGCTTGTCCGGGAACCGCTCGTTCAGCTGCTTGCGCAGCCGGAACGTGAGCCCGATCGAGTCGACGACGATCAGCACGATGACGCCGAGCCAGAGCAGCAGCGAGATGTTCTGGATGCCCTGCACCTGGATCACGCTGAGGATCAGGATGACCACGGCGAGCGGCAGGAAGTACTCCGCGATGCAGAAGCGCGAGTCCACGAAGTCACGGACGAAGCGCCGCACCGGGCCCTTGTCACGGGCCGGCAGATAGCGCTCGTCACCACTGGCGAGCGCCTCGCGCTGTTTTGCCATGTCCACGCGGCGCGCCTCGCGCTGGCGCTTCATGGCCTCCTTGCGGTCGGTCGGCGCTCCACTGGAGGCACGACGGCGCTGCGTTTGGGCATCGCTGCGCTTGGGGGTGGGGCGACCTTTGGGGGCCTGCGGGTCGCGGGGCGTCTTGGAGAGGTCCGCCGTCACCTTGCCGGTGGGGGCCTTCTCTTCCTTGGAGCGGCTACGGAACACAAGGCCCAAGGGTACGGGGTCGATCGCGGCGACCCCGGACCGGCCGGGAACGATCCGGCAACGGCCTGCGTCCCCATGAGTGTGCGAGCGGGACGATACGGGCGTTGTCGACGGTTTCCCTGACCCTCACCTACTCCCTGGGCCGGAGTGCCGAGCGGTGCCAGTCGTCCTTGGGGAGGACCACATCCTTGCTCGAACAGTGCGGTAATAGAGACAGGGCCCGTACTGTGGGTTCTGTTGGAGTGCTGGAGCCCAGTTAAGTCAGAAGGGGGCGCGCGAAGCCCATGAGCGGTGTCATGAAGCGTATGGGGATGATCTTCCGCGCGAAGGCAAACAAGGCCCTTGACAGGGCCGAGGACCCGCGCGAGACCCTCGATTACTCGTACCAGAAGCAGCTGGAGCTGCTTCAGAAGGTGCGCCGCGGTGTCGCCGATGTGGCGACGTCGCGCAAGCGTCTGGAGCTGCAGCTGAACCAGCTGCAGGGCCAGACCTCAAAGCTGGAGGACCAGGGCCGCAAGGCACTCGCGCTCGGTCGCGAGGACCTGGCCCGCGAGGCGCTGTCGCGCCGAGCCGCCCTCCAGCAGCAGGTCACCGACCTGGAGACGCAGCACACCACGCTGCAGGGCGAGGAGGAGAAACTCACTCTGGCGGCCCAGCGGCTGCAGGCCAAGGTCGACGCCTTCCGTACCAAGAAGGAGACGATCAAGGCCACCTACACAGCGGCACAGGCGCAGACCCGGATCGGGGAGGCCTTCTCGGGCATCTCCGAGGAGATGGGCGATGTCGGCCTTGCGATCCAGCGGGCCGAGGACAAGACCCAGCAGCTCCAGGCGCGCGCCGGCGCGATCGACGAGCTGCTCGCCTCCGGCGCCCTGGACGACCCGACCGGCACGGCGAAGGACGACCTCACCGCCGAGCTGGACCGGATCTCCGGTGGTACGGATGTAGAGCTGGAGCTGCAGCGCATGAAGGCCGAACTGGCCGGCGGCTCCACCTCGCAGCAGGCCATCGAGGGCGGTCCGCAGGATGCCGCTCAGCAGCAGCAGTCCCAGTCCCCGAACAAGTTCGACAAGAATTAAGGCAGCGTCATGATCGTACGGATCATGGGGGAGGGCCAGGTAGACCTGGCCGACAGTCATCTCGCCGAGCTCGACGAGCTCGACAACGAACTGCTCGCCGAAATGGAGAGCGGCGACGGCCCCGGCTTCCGCTCGACCCTCCACGCGCTCCTCGCCAGGGTGCGCGAACTCGGCACACCATGGCCGGACGACTCCTTGGAGCCGTCCGAGCTGATCCTGCCGTCGCCCGAGGCAACCCTCGAAGAGGTGCGTGCCATGCTCAGCGACGACGGTCTGATTCCCGGCTGACGACCGGCAGCTCCAGCACCCGCACCGACGGTGCCCCGCGTCCGGTCCACCGGACGCGGGGCACCGTCGGTGCGTGCGGCGGGGCGCCCCGTCCCACCCTGCTGGGTCCGCTCGCCGCGGGCCGGACCGATTCCCGCGCGACACGCCGTAACGTAGCTTGACGTGACCACCCTCGGAACCGGCGTTCTGCGCGTCCGGCACTGGCTGCGCGACCATCCGCTCGCGCTGGACGGAGCACTCGCCCTGGCCGTGCTCGCCTCCATGATCGTCGGATCCTTCGCCGCTCCCGGCTCGCACAGCGGACCCACCTTCGGCACCCGCACACCGGCCCCGAGCAGCGTGCTCCTGATGGTGCTCGGCGCCCTCGCCCTGGTGTGGCGCCGCCGCCGCCCGATGTGCGTGCTCGTCGTCACCAGCGGGCTGACGGTCATCGAACTGGTGATGGTGGACCCGCCGTCCCCGGTGGTGATGAGCGTGGTCATCGCGCTGTACACCATCGCCGCCCGCACCGACCGGCCGACCACCTGGCGGGTCGGGCTGCTCACGATGGCCGCGCTCACCGCCGCCGCGATGCTCTTCGGGTCCGCGCCCTGGTACAGCCAGGAGAACTTCGGCGTCTTCGCCTGGACGGGCATGGCGGGCGCCGCGGGCGACGCGGTGCGTTCCCGGCGCGCGTTCGTCGACGCCATCAGGGAGCGCGCCGAACGGGCCGAACGGACGCGTGAGGAGGAGGCCGGACGGAGGGTGGCCGAGGAACGGCTGCGGATCGCCCGTGATCTGCACGACGTCGTCGCCCACCACATCGCCCTGGTCAACGTGCAGGCCGGGGTCGCCGCCCACGTCATGGACAAGCGCCCCGACCAGGCCAAGCAGGCGCTCGCCCACGTCCGCGAGGCGAGCCGCTCCGCGCTCAACGAACTCCGGGCCACCGTCGGGCTGCTGCGCCAGTCCGGCGACCCGGAGGCGCCGACCGAACCCGCCCCCGGCCTCGCCGTCCTGGACGAGCTCGTGAAGACCGTGCGGCGGGCCGGGCTGCCCGTCGAGGTGGCCTGCGCGACCGGGGACGGCCCGCCGCTGACCGCCGCCGTGGACCTGGCCGCGTACCGGGTGATCCAGGAGGCGCTGACCAATGTGCGCAAGCACGCCGGCCCCGGCGCGAAGGCCGAGGTGAGTGTCGTACGGGTCGGGGCCACGGCCGAGGTCATGGTGCTCGACAACGGCCGCGGGAACCCGGGCGGTGGCGAGGACGGGGGCGGCCACGGACTGCTCGGTATGCGGGAGCGGGTCACGGCCCTGGGCGGCACCCTCAACGCCGGACCCCGTTACGGCGGCGGTTTCCGCGTCCATGCGATCCTGCCCGTCAAGGCCCTCCCGCAGCAGTCGGAGCAACCGGACGTGGCGGGCCGGACGGGGGAGAACGCATGACACCGGCCATCAAGGTCCTGCTCGCCGACGACCAGGCGCTGCTGCGCAGCGCGTTCCGGGTGCTGGTCGACTCGGAGCCCGACATGCAGGTGGTCGGCGAGGCGGCGGACGGCGCGCAGGCGGTGGAGCTGGCCCGCTCGACGGGCGCCGACGTGGTGCTGATGGACATCAGGATGCCCGGTACGGACGGGCTCGCCGCGACCCGGATGATCAGCGCCGACCCGGATCTCGTGGGCGTGCACGTGGTCATGCTCACCACCTTCGAGGTGGACGAGTACGTGGTGCAGTCGCTGCGGGCCGGCGCCTCGGGCTTCCTGGGCAAGGGCGCGGAACCGGAGGAGCTCCTCAGCGCCATCCGCGTCGCCGCGGGAGGCGAGGCGCTGCTCTCCCCGGCCGCGACCAAGGGGCTGATCGCCACGTTCCTCGCGCAGGGCGGCGGTTCGGACGGCGAGGGGCCGGGCGCCGCGGAGTACTCCGCGCGCCTCGCGGCCCTCACCACGCGGGAGCGCGAAGTGCTGGTCCTGGTCGCGGGCGGGCTCTCCAACGACGAGATCGCCGAGCGCCTGGTGGTCAGCCCGCTCACCGTGAAGACCCATGTGAACAGGGCGATGGCGAAGCTGGGCGCCCGCGACCGGGCCCAATTGGTGGTAATAGCCTACGAATCGGGTCTTGTCCGCCCCAGGGTGGAGTGAGGGTGCAGACGCGGTGTACTCCAGCTGCGGTATGCGCGGGATAAGAAAGCGACCTGGGATTGACGCTTTGGGTCCCAGGGATGGGCGATCGTATAAGTGGGCCGGGTCTGTCCCCGTGTTACCCCGCCCACCTGCCGCGTAAGCCACAGAAGAGAGACCTCACCCATGTCCTGGCTGTCCAGATTCAGCCTCGCGCAAAGGGCCCTGATCGGGCTGATCTCGATCGTCGCGCTCGTATTCGGAGCGATTGCGATCCCGCAGCTCAAGCAGCAACTGCTGCCCACCATCGAACTTCCGATGGTGTCGGTGCTCGCCCCCTACCAGGGAGCGTCCCCCGATGTGGTCGAGAAGCAGGTCGTCGAACCGCTAGAGAACTCGATCAAGTCCGTCGACGGCGTCACCGGAATCACCTCCACCGCCAGCGAGGGCAACGCCGTCATCATGGCGTCCTTCGACTTCGGCGACGAGGGCACCAAGCAGCTCGTCGCCGACATCCAGCAGGCGGTGAACCGCGCCCGCGTCCAGCTGCCCGACGATGTGGACCCGCAGGTCATCGCCGGTTCGACGGACGACATCCCGACCGTCGTCCTCGCGGTCACCTCCGGCAAGGACCAGCAGGCGCTCGCCGACCAGCTGGACCGCACCGTCGTCCCCGCGCTGGAGGGCATCGACGGCGTCGGCCAGGTGTCCGTCGACGGTGTGCGTGACCTCCAGATCTCCGTCACCCCCGACGACAAGAAGCTCGCCGAAGCCGGTCTGAACGCGACCTCGCTCGCCCAGGCACTCCAGGCGGGCGGCGCGACCGTCCCGGCGGGTTCCTTCTCCGAGTCCGGCAAGAGCCGCACCGTCCAGGTCGGCGGCGCCTTCACCTCCCTGAAGCAGATCGAGGACCTCCGCGTCACCGGCCAGGACCCGGCGACGGGCAAGCCCGGCGACCCGGTCCGGGTCGGTGACATCGCGACGGTGAAGCAGGAGCCCTCCACCGCGGTCTCCCTCACCCGTACGAACGGCAAGCCGAGCCTCGCCGTCATGGCCACGATGGACAAGGACGGCAGCGCCGTCGCCATCTCGGACGCGGTCAAGGACAAGCTCCCGGACCTGCGCAAGGACCTCGGCGCCGGCGCCGAGCTGACCGTCGTGTCCGACCAGGGCCCCGCGGTCTCCAAGGCGATCTCGGGCCTGACCACCGAGGGCGCGCTCGGCCTGCTCTTCGCGGTCATCGTGATCCTGGTCTTCCTGGGCTCGCTCCGCTCGACCCTGGTCACCGCGGTCTCCATCCCGCTCTCCGTGGTCCTCGCGCTGATCGTGCTCTGGACCCGTGACCTCTCGCTCAACATGCTCACCCTGGGCGCGCTGACCATCGCGATCGGCCGGGTCGTCGACGACTCGATCGTCGTACTGGAGAACATCAAGCGTCACCTCGGCTACGGCGAGGAGCGCCAGTCCGCGATCATCACCGCGGTGAAGGAAGTGGCCGGCGCGGTCACCTCCTCGACCCTCACCACGGTCGCGGTCTTCCTGCCGATCGGTCTCGTCGGCGGCATGGTCGGCGAGCTCTTCGGCTCGTTCTCCCTGACCGTCACCGCGGCCCTGCTGGCATCCCTGCTGGTCTCGCTGACCGTCGTCCCCGTCCTGTCCTTCTGGTTCCTGCGCGCCCCCAAGGGCAGCGCCGAGGACCCGGACAAGGCACGCCGTGAGGCCGAGGAGAAGGAAGCCCGCAGCAGGCTCCAGCGGCTCTACGTCCCGGTGCTGCGCTTCGCGACCCGGCGCCGCATCACCAGCATCGTCATCGCCGTCGCCGTGCTGTTCGGCACCTTCGGCATGGTCCCGCTGCTCAAGACCAACTTCTTCGACCAGGGCGAGCAGGAAGTCCTGTCCATCAAGCAGGAGCTCACCCCGGGCACCAGCCTGGCGGCCGCCGACGAGGCGGCCAAGAAGGTCGAGAAGCTCCTCGGCAGCGACGAGGGCGTCAAGGAGTACCAGGTCACCGTCGGTTCGTCCGGCTTCATGGCGGCCTTCGGCGGCGGCACCGGCGCCAACCAGGCCTCCTACCAGGTCACCCTCAAGGACTCCGCGGACTACGACGCCACCGAGAAGCGCATCGACGAGGCGCTGGGCAAGCTCGACGGCATCGGTGACACCACCATCGCCGCGGGCGACGGCTTCGGCAGCCAGGACCTGAGCGTCGTGGTCAAGTCCGCCGACGGGGACACCCTGCGCAAGGCCGCCGAGGAAGTACGGGCCGAGGTGGCCAAGCTCAAGGACGTCACCGACGTACAGAGCGACCTGGCGCAGAGCATCCCGCGGATCTCCGTCAAGGCCAACGCCAAGGCCGCCGACGCCGGCTACAGCCAGGCCACCCTGGGCGCGGCCGTCGCCGGTGCGGTGCAGGGCACCCAGTCCGGCAAGGCGATCATGGACGACACCGAGCGCGACGTCGTCATCAAGTCCGCCCACCCGGCCACCACGATGGAGGAGCTGAAGAAGCTCCCGATGGGCCCGGTCAAGCTCGGCACCATCGCCGAGGTGAAGCTGGTCCCCGGACCGGTCTCCATGACCAGGATCGACGGCCAGCGCGCCGCGACGATCACCGCCAAGCCCGTCGGTGACAACACCGGCGCGGTCGGCACCTCGCTCCAGAAGAAGATCGACGCCCTGGACCTCCCGGACGGCGCCACCGCGACCATCGGCGGTGTCTCCGAGGACCAGAACGACGCCTTCGTCAAGCTGGGCCTGGCCATGCTGGCGGCCATCGCGATCGTCTTCATGCTGCTGGTCGCGACCTTCCGGTCGCTCGTCCAGCCGCTGATCCTGCTGGTCTCCATCCCGTTCGCGGCGACCGGGGCGATCGGCCTGCTCATCATCACCGGCACCCCGATGGGGGTCCCCGCGATGATCGGCATGCTGATGCTGATCGGCATCGTGGTGACCAACGCGATCGTGCTGATCGACCTGATCAACCAGTACCGGACGCAGGGCATGGGAATCGTCGAGGCGGTCGTCGAGGGTGGACGCCACCGTCTGCGCCCGATCCTGATGACGGCCCTGGCGACCATCTTCGCCCTCCTCCCGATGGCGCTCGGCGTCACCGGCGAGGGCGGCTTCATCTCGCAGCCGCTGGCCGTCGTGGTCATCGGCGGTCTGGTCACCTCGACGCTGCTGACGCTGCTCCTGGTGCCGACGCTGTACGCGATGGTGGAGCTCCGCAAGGAGCGCCGCGCGAAGAAGAAGGCCGACAAGCGCGCCTCCAAGGCGGGCGTGCCGGCTCAGACCGAGTCGGACGAGGTCCGGGAGACCGAGCCCGCGCAGGCCTGACCGGACGAGAGGGCCCTGTCCCACGCGGGTGCGTGGGACAGGGCCCTCTCGTTTTCTTCCCGGCCGGTTTCGGCGTGCTGCCCGAGCCGTCGTTACTTGAGCGAGGAGACGAACGCGCCCCAGGACGCGGCCTGGACGACGAGCGCCGGGCCGGTGGGGTTCTTGCTGTCGCGTACGGGGACGATGCCGGGGAAGTCGTCGCTGATCTCGACGCATTCGCCCCCATTGGAATTGCTGTAGCTACTGCTGCGCCAGTGGGCGGTGCTCAGCTCGGGGGAGTGGGTCATGGTCGGTAGCCCTCCATCGCGGTCCGGATCAGTTCCGCCGACTCGGCCAGGGGGAGGGAGTTGGCCCGCAGTACCTCGTACTGCCGCCGCCACTTCTTCACCGCGGCCGGATCCTCGTAGAGATGACCGGCCTGAATGCCCTCCTCGTACGCCACCGAAGTGCCGTCGGGCAGGGCCAGCAGAGTCAGCGCGCCACCCAGCAGCGGGTGGAGTCCCGCGCCGAACGGCATCACCTGAACTTTACTGTCCGGAGTATCCACCTGCTCCAGCAGCGAAGCCAGTTGCTCACGCATGCAGGCCCGACTGCCCATCTGCCGTCGCAGTACAGCCTCGTCGATGATCGCCCACCGGAACGGCGCGTTCTCCGAATGCTGCCGTTCCTGCCGCGACATGCGCGCGGTGACGCGTTCCTCGACCTGTTCGGCACTCAGGTCCTCCTGGCAGCGGAGAAACGTGCGCGCGTACTCCTCGGTCTGCAACAGCCCCGGCAGCGCCTGCGCCCCGTACTGCTCTATCACTTCGGCACGGAACTCGAAGTCCATGTACCGCTGGTACTGGTCGGGATGGATCTCGCGCCGGGCGAGCTCGTAGAGCCCGTGGAAGTGGTCGTCCGTCCCGAAGGCCATGTCCAGCCGGTTCGGGATGTCCGGTGGCGGCATCAGGTCGGCCGTCTCGATCCGGGCCAGCGTGCTCTTGCTGGAGTTCACGATGTCCGCGAGCTGCACGAGCGACAGACCCGCCCGGTCGCGGTGGCGGCGCTGCTCGGAACCGAAGTAGTGGCGGGCGGACAGATAGGGGGTCAGGGGCTGGGGTTTGAACGTCACGGTGCGTGCCTTTCGTGCGTCCCGTTCCCAAGGACGGGACAGCGGCGCCCTGTTGGCGTGAGGTTCCCCAGGGCGACGATTGCGGCACACACCGTAACCGTCCTCTCGTGCGGCGCACCAGAGGGCCTTCTCCGAAGGTGGCGATCGACATGATGTTCGATGCGAAGGGCCAGGCCCTGCGACTGCTCCCGTGGACCAACGACCAGGGCGGGCCGTGCTGGCTCAGCACGGCGAGCCCCGGCGGTCCCGTCTCCCGGATGGCCGACGAGATCGAGGCCGACCTGATCGCCTCGGCCGAGTACGTGCTCGAGGAGGCCCGTGAGGTGCTGGCGGAGACCGTGGTGGGGGAGCAGGAGCTACGGTTCGCGGGCGTCCGGCTCGCCGAGTCGCTGGGGGACACCCTGCGGATCGCGGCGAGCCGGGGCGGGCGGCTGGCGAACGGTGAGGGCGCCGGCTGCCGGGACGAACCGGGCCGGCGGTGAGCGTCAGGCGGCCCCGCTTCCGCTGAGGGCCTGGACGATCCGGAGCCACGTCTCCCCGTACGGGTGGGCGTGGCGGACGCTGAGGGCGCAGATCTCCCTCAGCAGCCGGACCCGGATCTCCTCGCGTGCCCGGGGCAGGAGCGTGGCCAGATCGTCCGGCTCGACGCCCTCGACCGCTCCGGAGAGCACCATGCCCGCCTGGGCGTGGGTGAGGGAGGACAGCTTGTCGTCGAAGACCTGCCCCTCCACGGCCGCCGCGTGCATCAGCGCGTTGCCGTCCCCGGCCGCCAACGCGCGTTCCACGTAGGCCTGGAGGGCGTCACGGTCCTCGACGAGGCGGTACGCGGCGTCCAGTCCTTCGGTGCGGGCGACATCGAGGACGGCGACGTGGGCGAGCGGAGTGGCCTCGGACGGCTGGGCCCCCAGGATGCGGGGGTGGTCCTGGAGGAACGCCCGCGACTCCGCCCAGGTGGCGCAGTCCACCCACTCCGCCACCAGCTCCGCGAGGATCAGCGGATCGTAGGCGGCGGTCACGCCGTGGGCGAGGACGGCCTCGCGGAGCGCGGCATGCCGCAGCGCGGCCCCGGGGTCCAGGAGTGCCAGTTCCTCGAGAGCGGTCGCCGTCTCCTCGCTGCTGAGCGCTTCGCCGTTCCGGGACCAGAAGTCGCGTGACTCGGGCCAGTTGGGCGCGAACATCCAGGAACTGACGAGGGTCAGAGTCTCCGGCGAGAGGGTGAGCCAGGCCGGTGCGGGGGCGAGGGTCGCCTCTTCCCACGCCGTGCGTACGGCCTCGGCGTCGCTGACGGCGCGAAGGGCCCGCCGGGCCCGTACGGTCACGGTGTCCGCGCCGCCGTCCGGCGCGGACTCCCCGTCGAGGAAGGCCACGAGTTCGCGTACGCCGACCGAGGCCTGGGGATCGGGACAGTCGAGCAGGAAAACGCTCCGCTCGACACCGAGACGCCGCGCGGTCGCCGGGTGGGCGGAGGTGAACTCCGCGACGGCCTCGTCGAATTGCCGGATCGCGGACGCGCGATCGTCGGTGCGGACGAGTGCCTGGGCCAGGCCGGCGAGAGCGGAGACCAGGTGGGTGCCGAAGGCACCGGGGTCCTCCAGGGCCAGGGTCCGGTAGGCGGCGACCGCTTCCCGCGCCGTGCCCACGGTCTCCTCGTGCTCCTGGTTCCGGGCCAGGTGCTCGCTGAGGTTCCGCAGGGCGAGGGCCAGCTGACGGCGGAAGGCCTCGGCCGGTGCGTCTTCCGGTTCGCGCAAGAGGCGTACGGCCTCCCTGGCCGGCACCAGGGCCGCTTTCGCGCTGCCGGTGTCCGCGAGGCTCTGCGCCAGCGTGCCGAGCGCGCCGGCCAGAGCGGCGCGGACGGCCGGCTGACGTTCGGCGGTCTCACGGTAAAGGGCGACCGCTTCCTCCGCTGCGTGCAGTCCCGCCGTCGGATCTCCCGCCTGGTTCAGGTGACCGGCCAGGCCGGCCAGTGACGTGGCCAGCTCCTGCCGGAAGGCGGCGGGCCGCTCCGCGGCGAGCGCGCGGCGCAGGGCAACGGCTTCCACGCCCGCCGCGAGCGCCCCCGAGACATCGCCCACGGCCGCGCGATGGTTGCCGAGGTTGCTGAGCACGGTCGCGAACGCGGGGAGGAACGCGCCGGGATCCTCGGCGGCCAGGCGCCGGTAGAGGCCGGCCGCTTCCTCGGAGTGGGGCAGGGCTGCCGCGGGCTCACCCGCTGAGACGTGGAGCGTGGCGAGGTCGTTGAGCATCGAGGCCAGGCCGGGGAGAGCCGCTGCCTCCCGGTCCGCGGCCAGTTCGCGCTGGAGACGGACGGCCTCCCGCGCGAAAAGCACCGCCGAGGGGTCTCCCGCGGCGGCCGTCTTGGTCGCCAGGGAGGACAGGGACCGGGCGAGATTCGGCTGGAAGGCCTCCGGCAGCCGCAGCGCGAGCTCGGCGTGCACCCGAGCGGCCTCCCGCGCAGGGGCGAGCGCGCGCTCGTGGTCCCCCGCGTCGGAGAACCGGTCCGCCAGGTTGTGGAGGGCGCCCGCCAACTGGCCCTTGAAGGCGGACGGATGATGCGCGTCGAGTTCCCGGCAGATCTCCACGGCCTCCCGCGCGGGCGCGAGGCACCCCGCGAGGTCACCGACGTCCGCGCGGTGTACGGACAGATTGGTCAGGGAGCCCGCCAGAGCGGACCGCAGGACGACGGGACGGCCTTCGGCCACCCCGCGGCTGACCTGGACCGCCCGTTCCGCGTGCGGCAGCGCCTCCGTGTGGCTCCCGACGGACCTGAGAGTGCCGGCCAGCATGATCAGGGCGGAGGCGAGGCCGGCCGAGAACTCCTCGGGGTGCGATGCGGCCAGCTCGGTGCCGATCTCCACGGCCTCCCGCGCCGACGGCACGGCGGCCCTGCGCTCTCCGACGGCTCCCAGACTCACCGACAGATCGGTCAGCGCGGCGGCCAGACGCGGGCGGAAGACCGCGGGAGCCCGTCCGGCGAGCTGCCGGTAGATGGCGACCGTGTCCCGGGCGAGTGCGAGTGCTTCCTCGTGGTCACCGATGGCGTGGAGGCGCCGGCCGAGAGTGCCGAGGGCAAGCGCGAGGTCGGGGAGGGACGCCTCCGCGTCCGCCCCGGCGATGCCCTGCCGGAGCGCCACCGCTTCGCGCGCCGGAGCAAGCGCCCCTTGGTGGTCGCCGACGGCGGCGTACCGGTCGGCGAGATTGACGAGCGCGCGTACCAGCGCCGTCGTGCACGATCCGGGCACGACGTGCTCCAGCGCCTTGTACAGGGTGGCGGCCTCCCGCGCCGGGGCCGGCGCCCCGGCCAGATCGCCTTCCGCCGCGAGCCGCTCGGAGAAGTACTGCAACGCCTGGGCCAGTACCGGTGCCGCGCTCGGTCCGACCCGTTCCGCGGACCCTCGCAGCGCCCCGATCCCCGCCGCACCCACCCGTGCCGCGTGCAGGGGCAGCCCCCACACCACGTACGGATCGACCGTCCGCCAGCCGCCGCCCATCGCTCGCCGCTCCACGTGCGCGATCAGTGCTGCCAGCACCACCTCTCCGGCCGCGGCGCCCTCCGGCCCCGCCCGGCCCGCGAGGTGCGACACGAACTCGCGGTGGTACAGCCGGTACACCGCCTGCCCGTTCTCCACGTCCTCGACGATGTAGCGGCCGTACGCGGACAGCAGCCAGTCCACGTCGCCCTCGTCGTAGGACACGGCACCGCCACTCAGCGCCCCGGCGACTTCCTCCCACACGCCCCCGGCGGGCATCCCGCGCCCCACCGTCCACGCCAGCGCGGTCAGCAGGTCCCGGGCGGCGGACGGCAGTTCGGTGCCGTCCGCCCGGACCCGTACCGGCCCAGCCAGCATGTCCCCCTCGAACGCGGCCTCGATGGAGCCGGGCAGACCGGACAGCCACTGGTCCCCGGCACCACCACCGGACGCCGCCGCCAGCAGCGAGCCCGTCACCAGCCGCGCGAAGAGGAACCCGCCGCCCACGTCCGTGGCGCGGGCCGCGACCGCCTCGCCCGCCTGCCGCGCCCGGCCCGCCGGGACACCGGCCGCCGCGCACCGGCGGAACACGTACTCGGCGATGTCCTCCCGCGTGTCCGGCTCCCGCTCCAGGTCCGCCGTGGTGACCTCCGCACCGGTCAGCCGGGCCAGGGCGTCCGGCAGCGTCTCGTCCGCGCGCCCGTCCTCCGCCAGGCGGCTGCGGAACGCGCGGTCGCGGGAGCCGAGCAGGACCGGGCTCGTACGGCTCAGCGGGAAGACCAGCTCCTCGGTCATGGCGCGGAGGTGCTCGGCCGGTACCTCGTCCAGCCCGTCGAGGACCAGCACCGGCCGCGGGGACAACTCACGGAGCTCGCCCCGGAAGTCGTCGGTGTTGCGGGGTTCCGGCAGGCCGAGCCGGCGGGCCAGCTCAGAGGCCGCCTGGAGCGGGCTCAGACCCCGCAGATGCACGGAGGCGAGGGTGCGGCCGGGGCGCGGGCCCGGGTCCGGGTCGTCCTCGCGCAGGCCCCCGTGCGCCTCGGTCTCCTCCCGCCGTACGGGATCGGTGAGCGTCGCGATCCGGCCCAGCACGGCCGACTTGCCGCAGCCCGCCGGGCCGGTCACCAGGAAGAGCCCGGCCGCGTCCGTCTCCAGCCAGGCGGCGATCCGGCCCAGCACCTGCCTGCGGCCCGTGAAGAACCAGCCCTCCTCGCGGTAGCCGACCCCGCGCGCCGCGAGCACCAGGTGCTCCACCAGCCGGGCGGGGGCCCTGTGCACATGGCGCGGGTTCGGGAAGACCGGCCGCCCGGTGCCGAGGGCGGCGGAGACCGGTGTCTGGCCCTCGCCGTGCCACCGCCCACCGAGCGCGGCCAGCAGGTCGGGGCCGCTGACCAGCTCGTTGTGGGCGCTCCACGCCGAGCGGTACTCGGAGGTGGCGGGCCCCGCCCTCAGCACCTGTGCCAACGCGGTGAGCAGCGGGCCGCTGCCGTCCGACGTCTCGGCGCGCCGGCAGCTCGCCATGATCCCGAACCACTTGGCCCGGCCGGGCGGTGTGGAGGCGGCCGCCCAGCGCCGCAGGGTCTTCTCCAGGCCCCGGCCCACCGCGTCGCCCGCGTGGCAGGTGTCGATGATCACCAGGATCTGGTCGGCGCCCGACGCCACCGCGTCATTGACCAGCGTCTCGGCCGAGACGCCCCGCCTGAGAGCGCGTGCGTCACGCGTCACCTGCTCGACGTCGAGATCCAGGTCGCAGAGCGCGAGGCGCAGTTCGTCGTCGACCAAGACGCCGTGCCCCGACCAGACGATGACCGCGGGCTTCGCCGCCCCCGTCTCCCGCCACCCCTCGCTCCAGGCGGTGAGGGAGTCGTCGAAGACCGTCCAGGACGGGTTCCCGCCGCCCACCACGTGGGCCGCGATCCCCAGCCCCTCCAGCAGTCCGGCGATCCCCTCCATCTGGGCCACCGCCCCGGTCAGCCGGGGAAAGCTCCGCCGGTCGGCGTACTCCTCGCACACCACGCACAGCGCCGTCCCCACCGGCTCGTTTCCCTCGTCGCCCGCCCCGCTCGACTCACCCGTCATACCCGGCTCACGCACCATCGCCCGCCCCGCCCTCCAGTACCAGCACCAGCGCGGTCATCACGACGTGACCCGCGTTTCCCGTACTCACCCGCACCCGGTGCGGTCCCGCCGGCAGCCCGGTCAGGCGCGCCACGTAACGGCCCCCGCCCAGGTTGGCCGCCGTCCGCACCGGTCCGCCGTCGGCCGCCACGAGGACGGCCGCCCGGTCGTGGCCGGGTATGTGCGGCGGGACCGTGGCCCGCAGCTCGTAGGCCTCGCCGCCGGTGATCACGTCCGGGGCGTCCACCACCAGCGGGACGTCCGGGGCCTCCGGGCCCCGGTGCACCGGCGGGTCCGGGATGAGCCAGCCGTAGAGGGCCTGGCGCAGCGCCGTGTTGTTCTGGAGCGAACCGTGCTTCTCCCAGGGCGTGTACGCGGGCCGCCCCGCCACCTCCACAGGGGCGCTGGAGAGCCGGGGGACCCGGCCGTCGCCGCCCTCGTCGGTCCCGTTGATCGTGAGCAGTCCGGCCAGCCTCTCGCCCCGGACCTCCGCGGTGGTCGGCGTCGGCTGGCGCACCCCGCTGACCGGCAGGTACTCCACCCCGTACGCCGCTCCCGCGCCGGACTCCCGCAGCGCCTCGTGGAAGCGGGCGGCGTCCTTGAGCAGTGCCGCGTCGGTCCCGGGCAGGCCGGTCACCTCGCGGGCGTACCGCAGCGGCTCGCCCGGTGCGGTGCTCAGCGCGGCGTAGTCGGGGACGAGCTGGTGGAGGGACGGAAGGCTCCGGGCGAACGCGGTGAGGCCGATACCGGCCGGGCCCACTCCGTTGACCAGATACAGCAGGGCGTCCAGGGAACCCCGGTACGGCGTTCCGAGCGTGATCACGAGGCGCGTCGTCTCCGCGCCGCCGCCTCGCTCCACGTAGTGGCGGGCGACCAGTCCGCCCATCGAGTGGCAGACGAGGACGGCCCTGGCCCCGGCCCGCTCCGGTGCCGAGGCCCGCCAGCGGCCGAGCTCCTCCGCCACCCGCCCGGCCAGCCGGCCCGCGTTGTACCGGCAGGAGAGCCGCCAGTCGTAGGCGAAGGCGATCAGGTTGGCGGGGGCGTCGGCCTCGTCCGTCACTCTCCGGCGGCGCAGCGTGAAGTGGCGCTCCAGCCAGTCCAGGAGGCCGTCGTAGCCGTCCACGAGCGTCCCGATGCCCAGCAGCCCGTGCAGGTCGCGCATCGGACCGAGCGGGCTCACGCCGTCGCCCGGGTGCTCGTCGCCCAGGTCCGGGGGGAGCGCCAGGCCCTTGACGGACCGGCCGAACGTACGGATTCCGCGGAGGAGGGCCGGGCCCGAGAGGCCCCAGACCTCGTTCCCGTCCGCGTCCGCCAGCCGGCTGCCGAGAATGCCCGGGACGACGACCACCAGGTCGTGCACCGGGCTGCGAGATGTCATCTGCCGCCGTACCCCCGTGAAATGTGCGCTGCGGTGAGTAGCAGCGTAGTTACGGTACGGACATCCTGGGGGCCGTATGGGGGAAATCGGCCGGCCGGCGCTGCACGTGCGAAAGGCCCCGGAGAAGCGCCCGGAGGCGCCCCGGGGCCTTGCGCGGCGGGCAGCCTTTCGCGGCCGGGGCTACGGCAGCGCCAGCATCCGCTCCAGCGCGAGCTTGGCGTACTTCTCGGTCTCCGGGTCGACCTCGATCCGGTTCACGAGGTTGCCCTCGGCCAGCGATTCCAGCGTCCACACCAGGTGCGGCAGGTCGATCCGGTTCATCGTCGAGCAGAAGCACACCGTCTTGTCGAGGAAGACGATCTCCTTGTCCTCGGCGGCGAAACGGTTCGCCAGCCGGCGGACCAGGTTCAGTTCGGTGCCGATCGCCCACTTGGAACCGGCCGGGGCCGCCTCCAGGGCCTTGATGATGTACTCCGTCGAGCCGACGTGGTCGGCCGCCGACACGACCTCGTGCTTGCACTCCGGGTGCACCAGTACGTTGACGCCGGGTATGCGGGCGCGGACGTCGTTGACGGACTCCACCGAGAAGCGCCCGTGCACCGAGCAGTGCCCGCGCCACAGGATCATCTTCGCGTCGCGCAGCTGCTCGGCGGTCAGACCGCCGTTCGGCTTGTGCGGGTTGTAGAGGACGCAGTCCTCCAGGGTCATCCCCATGTCGCGCACGGCGGTGTTCCGGCCCAGGTGCTGGTCCGGCAGGAAGAGGACCTTCTCACCCTGCTCGAAGGCCCACTCCAGGGCCCGCTTCGCATTGGACGAGGTGCAGATCGTGCCGCCGTGGCGGCCCGTGAAGGCCTTGATGTCGGCGGAGGAGTTCATGTACGAGACGGGCACGACCTGCTCGGCCACCCCGGCATCGGTCAGCACGTCCCAGCACTCGGCGACCTGCTCCGCGGTGGCCATGTCGGCCATCGAGCAGCCCGCCGCCAGGTCCGGCAGCACGACCTTCTGGGCGTCGCCGGTCAGGATGTCCGCGGACTCGGCCATGAAGTGCACGCCGCAGAAGACGATGTACTCCGCCTCCGGACGCGCCGCGGCGTCGCGCGCCAGCTTGAACGAGTCCCCGGTGACGTCCGCGAACTGGATGACCTCGTCGCGCTGGTAGTGGTGCCCGAGGACGAAGACCTTCTCGCCCAGCTTCTCCTTGGCCGCGCGGGCGCGCTCCACCAGGTCCGGGTCGGACGGGGAGGGCAGGTCGCCGGGGCATTCGACGCCGCGCTCGCTCCTGGGGTCGGCGTCGCGGCCGAGCAGGAGCAGGGCGAGGGGCGACGGCTGGACGTCGAGTTCCTGGACGGGGTGGGCCGTGGTCACGTCACGCACCCTTTCTTCTCTGCGAGGAGCTTCTCTACGAGGAGCCTTTTCGTCGAATTGACGTTATCTATCATAACCGCTTCACGTCAGTTTGACGATGCCGATAACGTCAATGTGACGCACCCGCCCGAGGGGCCGGTGTGCGAGCATGAATGGAACAGGCAAGCGCGCGGCCCGGAATGAATCCGCGGCTCCGGCGGTTGCAACGTCGGCAAGCAGACTCCGAACAACCCGGGAGAGAAGCAGATGTCCGTATCGGACGAGACCACCACCGTGAGCGACGGCATCCTCCTGTCCGACGCCGCCGCAGCCAAGGTCAAGGGCCTGCTGGAGCAGGAGGGCCGTGACGACCTGGCGCTGCGCGTCGCCGTCCAGCCCGGCGGCTGCTCGGGCCTGCGCTACCAGCTCTTCTTCGACGAGCGCTCGCTCGACGGCGATGTCGTGAAGGACTTCGGCGGCGTCAAGGTCGTCACCGACCGGATGAGCGCCCCGTACCTGGGCGGCGCCTCCGTCGACTTCGTCGACACCATCGAGAAGCAGGGCTTCACGATCGACAACCCGAACGCCACGGGTTCCTGCGCCTGCGGCGATTCCTTCAGCTAAGGCGCGTACGCGACAGCGCGCGTGCGCGACAGCGGTACGGCGGCGGGGGCCGGGGGGGGGGCCCCGGCGGCCCCCCCCCCCCCGGGCCCGGGGGGGGGGCCCCCCCCCGGGGGGCGCCCCCCCGCCCGCCCCCCCCCCCCCCCACCGCCCCCCCCCCCCCCCCCCGCCCCCCCCCCCCGCCGCCGTACCGCTGTCCTGTCCGGTGCGCCCGCCGAGCGGGCGTCACGTCACTTCCGCGCCACCGCTTCGCCCGACGCCGCGTCGACGACCTTCCGGTCGCCCAGCGGCTGGTCCAGGGTGACCGTACGGGTCAGCTCCTTGGCGATCATGACGCAGACCTTCTTCGGGTCCGGCTTCGACTCCGCCACGGTCACCCGCACGGTGTCACCGTCCTCGCGCGCGCTCACCTCGTACGTACTGCACGCACCGCCCCAGAACGTCACCGAGAGCGTCCGCCCGTCGGCGCTGTACGACTGGACCGCGCCGCCGGCCGGTGTCGTCCCGCCCGTGTCCGGGGTCTTCTCCGACGGGGCTTCCTCCGCCAGGTACTGCGGGTCCACCGCCACCTGGGTGACGGTGGAGCCCGTCCCGCCCGAGGCCGGCCGCACCGTGAAGATCCAGGACGGGACGAGCAGCTGCCCGCCGTCCACGTACCGCGCCGCCAGGCCGAACACGGCCTTGTCGACCGTCACCGTCGTCGTCGCCGGTTCCGCCCCGGTCCGTGCGCCGCAGGTGGCCCCGGACGGCTTCCTGTCGTCCTTCAGCGGCGCCACGGTCGCGCACCCGCCGATGTTCTTGCGGCCGTCGGAGGGCTGTGCGGCGTTCAGCTGCTTCAGTGCCTCGGCCGCGCCGATCACGGGATAGTCGTCGCCCTTCTCCAGGCCCTTCAACTGCCCGCCACCGCCGATCACCTCACCGTCGGCACCGACCTGGATCCCGGTGGCCCAGCCGTACGTCGGCAGTCCGTCCACCACCGGATCCGCGTTCACCACCCGCGCGGAGCCCATCAGCTGACGGGCGTCGAGGGCGGCGCCGTCCTGGCCGGCCGCCTTCAGTACGGGCGCCGCGGCCGCCTTGGCGGACTTCTCGCTCACCGGCGACCCCGAACCGCCCGGAGCCACGTGCTTGCCCGAACAGGTCGCCTTGTTCCCGCAGTTGTCGGTCCCTCCGGAGCCGTAACGGGCGAAGGTCCAGGTGCCGGGCGCCTGCTTGTCCACCCGCAGCACCGGCCCGGAGCCGTCCCCGTCGGAGCCCACCTTCCAGGAGGTGCCCTCGGCCCGCGGGGCGCCCTTCAGGCCGAGCGCCTTCGCCAGCCGGGTCACCTCGGCCGCCGAGACGGTTCCGCTCGTGCGCTGGACGGCGGCCTTCGCCGGACCGTCCGGCAGGGTCCCGGCCGCGCGGTAGACGAGCCGTTCGCCGTGCGGATCGGGCTCGCCCGGTGCGATGCCCCGCGGTGGGGTCGACGGGCTGGTGGAGTGGCCGGCCGGTCCGCCCGTCCGCTCGTCCAGGGAGAGCAGTGGGGGAGTGCCGGTGCCGTTGCCCGCGCTGCCGCTGCCGCCGTCCGCCGCGGTCGCGGCCCAGTACGCGCCGCCGCCACCGGCCAGCAGTACGGCTGCCGCCACCGAGGCCACGGCGAGCGGCGAACGCCGCCGGGGGCCGGTCACATCGTTGTCGGGTCGCTCGGTGCTCACCGGATCGCTCCTTCGCCTGCATTGCCGTCATACGCCTGGCCGGCATATGGCCCGCCCCTCGGGTGCGGACACCGATGGGACGGGGCGCGGGAGCGCACGGTTCCCCCGTGGGGCGGCAGTTGCGGCGGGAGCGCGGTCCGGGAGCGGCCGGCGCGCGATCGTCAGTCGCCGTAATCCGACATCGCGTCGATCAGCCGGGCCGAGGCGGGCGGCACGGTCACCCCGTGAATCAGGGAAGCCGCCACAGGGGTGGCGGCGGCCTTCGCGGGTACCACCCAGTGCGGAGCCATCCGTGCGCAGTCCCCGCGCAGCTCGGCCAGACCGGTCTCGTACTCGAGCGGGACGATGTGTTTCGACATATCCGCACCGTAGGCACCATAAAGCTCAGTAAGAAAGCCCTACTATCGGGTAGTTTTTCCCCTTCGGGTCACCGGGGAAACCGGTAACGTGAGGGGGCCCCGATTTCCGGGCGTTCACCTGTCACGCCGCCCCGGGAACGCGGACACCGTTCCCCCGACCTCCGCAGGAGCAGTCCCCCGTGCGTATCGCAGTCACCGGCTCCATCGCCACCGACCACCTCATGACCTTCCCCGGCCGATTCGCCGACCAGCTGGTCGCCGATCAGCTGCACACGGTCTCGCTCTCCTTCCTGGTCGACAACCTGGACGTGCGCCGGGGAGGTGTCGCCGCCAACATCTGCTTCGGCATGGGCCTGCTCGGCACCGCACCGATCCTGGTCGGCGCCGCGGGCTCCGACTTCGACGAGTACCGGGCCTGGCTCGACCGCCACGGCGTCGACACCGGCTCCGTGCGGATCTCCGAGGTCCTGCACACCGCCCGCTTCGTCTGCACGACGGACGCCGACCACAACCAGATCGGCTCCTTCTACACCGGCGCCATGAGCGAGGCCCGGCTGATCGAGCTGAAGGCCGTCGCCGACCGCGTGGGCGGACTCGACCTGGTCTCCATCGGCGCCGACGACCCGGAGGGCATGCTCCGCCACACGGAGGAGTGCCGCACCCGCGGGATCCCGTTCGCCGCGGACTTCTCGCAGCAGATCGCCCGGATGGACGGCGACGAGATCCGCATCCTGCTCGACGGCGCCACGTACCTCTTCTCCAACGAGTACGAGAAGGGCCTCATCGAGTCCAAGACCGGCTGGACCGACGAGGAGATCCTCTCCAAGGTCGGCCACCGCGTCACCACCCTCGGCTCCCAGGGCGTCCGGATCGAGTGCGTGGGCGAGGAGCCGATCGAGGTCGGCTGCGCCGAGGAGATGAGCAAGACCGACCCGACCGGCGTCGGCGACGCCTTCCGCGCCGGGTTCCTCTCCGGTCTCGCCTGGGGCGTCGGCCTGGAGCGGGCCGCCCAGGTCGGCTGCATGCTCGCCACCCTGGTCATCGAGACGGTCGGCACCCAGGAGTACACCCTGCACCGCACCCACTTCATGGACCGCTTCACCAAGGCCTACGGCCACGAGGCCGCCGCCGAGGTCCGCACGCACCTCGCGTAGGCGGAGCCGCACCCGGTCACGAAAGCCGGCGGACCACATAGGCCGAGCCCCGGTCCGCCGGCTCCTCACCCACGTACTCCTGCTCGCGCATCGCGCACCACGCCGGGATGTCGAGCCGGGCCGCCTCGTCGTCGGACAGCACGGTCACCGTCCCGCCCACCGGTACCCCTCCGATCACCTTTGCCAGTTCGATCACCGGGACCGGGCAGCGCCTCCCCAGCGCGTCGACGACCAGGGAGGCCGCCGGGGCGGGGGAGGGGGCGGCCGCGGCGGGCGCCCCCAGCTTCTCCCGCACCCCCGCCACCACTCCGGGAAGCACATCGAGGAAGCGGTCGACGTCCTCCTCCGCGGTGCCCGCCGGCAGCGACACCCGGACGTTGCCCTCCGACAGCACCCCCATGGCCTTCAGCACATGGCTCGGGGTCAGGGTGCTGCTCGTGCACGACGAGCCGGACGACACGGAGAAACCCGCCCGGTCCAGCTCGTGCAGCAGAGTCTCCCCGTCGACATAGAGACAGGAGAAGGTGACCAGATGCGGCAGTCGCCGCACCGGATCGCCGACGACCTCCACATCGGGCACCAGCGCCGGCACCCGGCTCCGGATCCGCTCCACCAGCGCCCGCAGCCGCACCGACTCGGCGTCCGCCTCCGCCCGCACCGCCCGCAGGGACGCCGCCGCGGCCACGATCGCCGGAATGTTCTCGAAGCCGGCGGCGCGCCCCGACTCCCGCTCGTCGGCCGGTCCTTGGACCGCGAACCTGACCCCCTTGCGCACCGCCAGCAGCCCGACCCCGGCCGGACCGCCCCACTTGTGGGCACTCGCCGCCAGCAGCGACCAGCCGCCCGGCACCGGCCCCCGGCCCAGCGACTGCGCGGCGTCCACCAGCAGCGGCACCCCCGCCTCCCGGCAGAGCCCGGCGACCTCGGCCACCGGCTGCTCCGTGCCCACCTCGTGGTTGGCGGACTGGAGGCAGGCCAGCGCGGTGTCCTCGCGCAGCACCGCTCCGTACGCCGCCGGGCCCACCGCCCCCGAGCGGTCCACCGGCACCTCCGTGACCGATCCGCCCCGGCTCTCGTGGTCGGCGGCCGAATGGAGGACGGAAGAGTGTTCGACCGCGGAGACCACCAGATGGCGGCCGACACGCCGACGCCCGGCGAGAGCCCCGGAAATTCCGGAGTGCACCGCCCGGGTGCCCGACGAGGTGAAGGAGAGCTCGTCGGGACGGCAGCCGACGGCCTCCGCCGCCGCCTCCCTGGCCGCGTCCAGCAGCAGCCGGGCGCGGCGCCCCTCGCGGTGGAGCCTGGCCGGATCGGCCCAGCCCTCGTCCAGTGCGGCAAGCAGCGCCTGGCGGGCGACGGGGTGGAGGGGGGCGGCGGACGCGGCGTCGAAGTAGGGCACCCGGCCACGCTAGCCCGGTCCGGACCCCGGCTCGGGACCGGCCGCCCACCCGGTCGGGAGAGGGGGCGTCAGATGGCGGTCGGAGGCGCGGATTCCACCCCTTCGGGGAGTCGGGCGGCGCGTTGGGCACCCTCCCCGCGCGACCCCAAATAGCGTCCAGTAGGGTTTGGTCCGCATAAACATCCAAACCCCTGCCCGCGTCAGGGGCGGCGACCGACAAACGAGACGGGCGCGCCGACCGTGCGGGCGAGACTCTCGGGAAGGCGCTACGTGAGTCCCAACGGCTCCGACCGCTCGTCGCGGCGCCCGATGCGGCGGAAGCTGCCGCAGGTGCTGACTGCGGCCCTGATCCTGGCGACCGCAACCGGTTGCACATACAAGGATTTCCCCCGCCTTGGTATGCCTACGCCGGTAACGGAAGAGGCCCCACGGATCCTTTCCCTCTGGCAGGGCTCGTGGGCGGCAGCGCTCGCCACGGGTGTGCTGGTCTGGGGCCTGATCCTGTGGAGCGTCATCTTCCACCGGCGCAGCCGCACCAAGGTGGAGGTTCCTCCGCAGACCCGGTACAACATGCCGATCGAGGCGTTGTACACCGTGGTCCCTCTGATCATCGTGTCGGTGTTGTTCTACTTCACCGCGCGCGACGAATCGAAGCTTCTAGAGCTCTCCCCGAAGCCCGCCCACACGGTCAACGTGGTCGGCTACCAGTGGAGCTGGGGCTTCAACTACATCGAGAACGTGGACGGCTCGACCGCCACGGGCAACAAGATCCCCAAGGAGCTCGACGCCATCCCGGACCGGTTCCGCAAGGACTTCCCCAAGGGTGCTGACGGCGTCTACGACGTCGGCGTCCCGGGAACCCGGAACCCGCAGACCGGCAACCCGGGGCCGACCCTGTGGCTGGCCAAGGGCGAGAAGGTCCGCTTCATCCTGACTTCGCGTGACGTCATCCACTCCTTCTGGGTGGTGCCGTTCCTCATGAAGCAGGACGTCATTCCGGGCCACACCAACTCCTTCGAGGTGACTCCCAACCAGGAGGGCACCTTCATGGGCAAGTGCGCCGAGCTCTGTGGCGTCGACCACTCCCGGATGCTCTTCAACGTCAAGGTCGTCTCCCCGGAGCGCTATCAGGCGCACCTCAAGGAGCTGGCGAAGAAGGGCAACACGGGCTACGTGCCGGCCGGCATCGAGCAGACTGACCCGGCCAGGAATGCGGAGACGAACAAACTGTGAGCATCCTCAATGAACCTCAGGGTGCCGCGGCAGCAGACGACTCGTACGAGGACGAGCTGCCGGTCCGGCCCAAGCAGCCGGGAAACGTCGTCATCAAGTGGCTGACCACCACTGACCACAAGACGATCGGCACGATGTACCTGGTCACATCGTTCGCCTTCTTCTGCATCGGCGGTCTGCTCGCGCTCTTCATGCGCGCCGAGCTGGCCCGTCCGGGCACGCAGATCATGTCGAACGAGCAGTTCAACCAGGCGTTCACGATGCACGGCACGATCATGCTGCTGATGTTCGCGACGCCGCTGTTCGCCGGGTTCGCGAACTGGATCATGCCGCTGCAGATCGGCGCGCCCGACGTGGCGTTCCCGCGACTGAACATGTTCGCGTACTGGCTGTACCTCTTCGGCTCGCTCATCGCGGTGGCCGGCTTCCTCACCCCGCAGGGTGCGGCGGACTTCGGCTGGTTCGCCTACTCCCCGCTCTCGGACGCGGTCCGCTCGCCGGGCGTCGGCGCCGATATGTGGATCATGGGTCTGGCCTTCTCCGGATTCGGCACGATCCTCGGTTCGGTCAACTTCATCACCACGATCATCTGCATGCGCGCACCCGGCATGACGATGTTCCGCATGCCGATCTTCGTCTGGAACGTCCTGCTGACCGGTGTGCTGGTCCTGCTGGCCTTCCCGGTCCTCGCCGCGGCGCTCTTCGCGCTGGAGGCGGACCGAAAATTCGGGGCGCATGTATTCGACGCGGCCAACGGCGGCGCATTGCTCTGGCAACACCTCTTCTGGTTCTTCGGCCATCCAGAGGTGTACATCATCGCTTTGCCCTTCTTCGGGATCGTCTCCGAAGTGATCCCGGTGTTCAGCAGAAAGCCGATGTTCGGATACATCGGCCTGATCGGCGCGACGATCGCCATCGCGGGTCTGTCCGTGACCGTGTGGGCGCACCACATGTACGTCACCGGCGGTGTGCTGTTGCCGTTCTTCTCGTTCATGACGTTCCTCATCGCGGTACCCACCGGGGTGAAGTTCTTCAACTGGATCGGCACGATGTGGAAGGGCTCGCTGTCCTTCGAGACACCGATGCTCTGGGCCGTCGGCTTCCTGATCACCTTCGCCTTCGGTGGTCTGACCGGCGTCATCCTCGCGTCGCCGCCGATGGACTTCCACGTCTCGGACTCGTACTTCGTGGTGGCGCACTTCCACTACGTGGTCTTCGGCACCGTGGTCTTCGCGATGTTCTCCGGGTTCCACTTCTGGTGGCCGAAGTTCACCGGGAAGATGCTGGACGAGCGGCTCGGCAAGATCACCTTCTGGACGCTGTTCGTGGGCTTCCACGGCACGTTCCTGGTGCAGCACTGGCTGGGCGCGGAGGGCATGCCGCGTCGTTACGCGGACTACCTCGCGGCGGACGGCTTCACCGCGCTGAACACGGTCTCGACGATCTCCTCGTTCCTGCTCGGCCTGTCGATCCTGCCGTTCTTCTACAACGTCTGGAAGACGGCCAAGTACGGCAAGAAGATCGAGGTCGACGACCCGTGGGGTTACGGCCGTTCGCTGGAGTGGGCGACGTCCTGCCCGCCGCCGCGGCACAACTTCATCACGCTGCCGCGCATCCGTTCCGAATCCCCGGCGTTCGACCTGCACCACCCGGAGATCACGGCGCTCGAACAGCTGGAGCACCACTCCGAGGGTGACAAGGCCCTCGCCGGCGGCAAGGAGGCGGGCAAGTGAAGATTCAGGGCAAGCTGTTCCTCTGGCTTTCGGTCTTCATCCTCGCCATGGCCGTCACGTACGGCGTGTGGTCCAAGGAGCCGGCCGGCACCACCGCGCTCGTCCTGGCCTTCGGCCTGAGCGTCATGATCGGCTTCTACCTGGCCTTCACGGCCCGGCGGATCGACGCTCTGGCGCAGGACAACAAGGAAGCCGACGTGGCGGACGAGGCCGGCGACGTGGGGTTCTTCTCCCCGCACAGCTGGCAGCCGCTCTCGCTGGCGCTCGGCGGCGCACTCGCCTTCATGGGAGTCGTCTTCGGCTGGTGGCTGCTCTACTTCTCGCTCCCGGTCATCCTGATCGGTCTGTTCGGCTGGGTCTTCGAGTACTACCGCGGTGAGAACCGCACCCAGTGACACCGCTCCACCCGTGACACCGCTCCACCTGACGGGGGGCCCGCACTTCCACGAGAAGTGCGGGCCCCCCGTTTGCAGTCACCCCGCGCGCTGAAACGAATGAATCTTCTTAGCGTGGGTTCATGAACCACACGCCGCGCATCCGTCCCGTAGTGAGCTGCACTCTGCTGGTCGTGACCCTGCTCGCAGGGATGACCGCCTGTGGGGAGTCCGGCAGCCATCCGCTCTCGGCGAAGCCGTACGACGCCGTGGACGAGATCTCCTCCAACGCGCCCGACGGCGGCGAGAAGGTCGACCCGGACAAGCCCCTCGAAGTCGGCGTCGACGGCGACGACGGCCGGATCACCGATGTGACGGCCGTGGACACCGCAGGACGCCATCTGGCGGGCGAACTCGACGCCGACGGAAAGCGCTGGCACTCCACCGCCCCGCTCGCCGCAGGCACCCGGTACACCGTCAAGGTCAGCATGGAGGACCACGACGGCGCCCCAGGGGGCCGCACGCTCTCCTTCGAGACCGCCTCCGCCAAGAAGTTCCTGAAGGTCACCTTCGGCCCTCAGGCGGGCACCTACGGCGTCGGACAGCCCGTTACGGCGGTTCTCAGCGCCCCGGTCGCCGACAAGGCGGCCCGCGCCACCGTCGAGCGTGCGCTGAAGGTGCGCTCCACGCCCTCCGTGACCGGCTCCTGGTACTGGGTCGACGACAAGACGCTGCACTACCGGCCGCGGGAGTACTGGCCGGCCAAGGCCACCATCGAGGTCAGCAGCAATCTGGCCGGCATCAAGGTGACCAGCGCGCTGTACGGGGCTCCCGCGAAAGCGTTGAAGATCACTACCGGCGACCGGATCGAGGCCGTCACCGACGCCTCCGAGCACTCCATGACGGTCAAGCGCAACGGAGAAGTGATCAACACCATTCCGGTGACCACGGGCAAGCCCGGCTTCTCCACCCGCAACGGCGTCAAGGTCGTGCTGGGCAAGGAGTACTACGTACGTATGCGCGGGGAGACCATCGGCATCTCCGAGGGCTCGTCCGACTCGTACGACCTGCCGGTCTACTACGCGACCCGGGTCACCTGGAGCGGCGAGTACGTCCACGCGGCCCCCTGGTCCACCGGGTCGCAGGGCGTCGCGAACGTCAGCCACGGCTGCACCGGCATGAGCACCAGCGAGGCGGAATGGTTCTACGACACCGTGCGCGAGGGCGACATCGTCAGCGTCGTCGGCAGCGAGGGCGAGACCATGACGCCGTTCGACAACGGTTACGGCGACTGGAACCTGTCCTGGGCCAAGTGGCAGAAGGGCAGCGCACTCCAGAACGACACGCCCGACCGGGTGGACACGGTTCAGACGGCCCGACTGCGCCCCGAGGTCTGACCGGGGACTGGCGCCGCTCCTCGGAGGGAGCGGCGCCAGGAGGAGGGTCCGGCGGTCCCTCAGGCCCCCACGGAGAGCCTGGTGCGCAGCAGGGCGGCCAGGGCGTCCGCGAACCCGACCGGCTCGACCGGAAGGGTCACCGCGGCGTCCGCGCGGCTCCAGGTGGCCAGCCAGGCGTCCTGCGGGCGCCCGATCAGCAGCAGTACGGGTGGGCAGCGGAAGATCTCGTCCTTGATCTGGCGGCAGACGCCCATGCCGCCGGCGGGCGCGGTCTCACCGTCCAACACGCAGACGTCCACGCCTCCGTGGTCGAGTGCGTCCAGGACGGCGGGCAGGGTGGCGCACTCCAGGAACTCCACCGGCGGCACGTCCGCCGCGGGCCTGCGCCCTGCTGCCAGCCTCACCTGCTCACGGGTGTGTGCGTTGTCGCTGTAGACCAGGACCGTGGCGGTCGGCTGCATTGTTCCTCCGTGACATCTGTGTCTTCGGGGCATGGGGGACCGATGCGCGGATCGTACTCCGCCCGACAGCCTGTCAGCACCGCCCGGGACGGCGGATTCATGGGCCGTTCGGGGAGGACACACGCCTCTGACACACCGAACGGCACCCCCCGGAGTGAGGGCGGGATAAGCGACCGACATAATGTCGGTCGTGGCGACAGCAACGACAGTAGAAACCGGGCACGCGCACCCGTCGGTCAATCGGCCGAACCTCACCAGCGTCGGAACCATCATCTGGTTGAGTTCCGAGCTGATGTTCTTCGCGGCCCTCTTCGCGATGTACTTCACCCTGCGATCGGTGACCGGACCAGATCACTGGAAGGAAATGGCGTCGTCCCTGAACGTTCCGTTCTCGGCGACGAACACGACCATCCTGGTGCTCTCCTCACTCACTTGCCAGCTCGGCGTCTTCGCCGCGGAGCGGGGCGATGTGAAGAAGCTCCGCGCCTGGTTCGTGATCACTTTCGTGATGGGTGCGATCTTCATCGGAGGCCAGATCTTCGAGTACACCGAGCTGGTGAAGGAGGACGGCCTCTCGCTGTCCTCCGATCCGTACGGCTCGGTGTTCTACCTGACCACCGGCTTCCACGGTCTGCATGTGACAGGCGGTCTCATCGCCTTCCTGTTCGTTCTGGGCAGGACATACGCGGCCAAGAGGTTCACCCATGAACAGGCGACCGCTGCCATCGTCGTGTCCTATTACTGGCACTTCGTCGATGTTGTGTGGATCGGCCTTTTTGCCACGATCTACTTGATCAAGTAACCGGGCCCGAGCCCGAACCACATCCAGCATCGACCATCGACGCAGAAGATCCTGACACCGGGGTAATCCGTGAAAAAGCTCTCCGCACGACGACGCCATCCGTTGGCGGCGGTCGTCGTACTACTCCTCGCGCTGGCGGCTACTGGGGGGCTGTACGCCGCGTTTGCGCCCGCGAGTAAGGCGCAGGCCGACGACACCGCCCAGTCCCTCGCCATCGACGAGGGCAAGAAGCTGTACTCCGTCGGTTGCGCCAGCTGCCACGGAACCGGCGGTGAGGGAACCACCGACGGGCCCCAGCTTGTCGGCGTGGGCTCCGCCGCCGTGGACTTCCAGGTCGGTACGGGCCGTATGCCGGCGCAGCAGCCGGGTGCCCAGGTACCGAAGAAGAAGGTCATCTACAACCAGGCCGAGATCGACCAGCTCGCGGCGTACGTCGCGTCGCTCGGCGCCGGCCCGATCGTCCCCACCAAGAGCCAGGTCAGCCCTGAGGGCGCGGACGTGGCCAAGGGCGGCGACCTGTTCCGTACCAACTGCGCGCAGTGCCACAACTTCACGGGTCAGGGCGGTGCCCTGACCAAGGGCAAGTACGCTCCCACCCTTGAGGGCGTGGACCCGAAGCACATGTACGAGGCCATGCAGACCGGTCCTCAGAGCATGCCGTCCTTCCCCGACACGACGATGCCCACTCAGCAGAAGAAGGACATCATCGCGTACATCCAGACCGTGAACAGCGCTGAGTCGGAGAGCCCCGGTGGCCTCAAGCTCGGCGGTCTCGGTCCGGTCAGCGAGGGTCTGTTCGGCTGGATCTTCGGGCTCGGCGCACTGATCGCAGTTGCCGTCTGGGTCGCGGCCCACACCGCTAAGGCCAAGAAGTCATGAGTAGCCAAGAGATTCCAGAAGAGAACCTGCCCGCAGAGCAGGCCCCCGCGCACGGCGCGGTAGAGGGTGCGGACGATCCGTTCGCCGACCCGGGACTCCCGGCCCACCAGCCGCGGGTCCAGGACATCGACGAACGGGCCGCGGACCGGTCCGAGCGCGCGGTCGCGTTCATGTTCACGCTGTCCATGCTGGCGACGGTCGGCTTCATCGCCTCCTACGTCATCTTCCCGGTCGACAAGATCGTCTACATCTTCCCGTTCGGTCATGTGAGCGCGCTCAACTTCTCCCTGGGGCTGACCCTGGGCGTGGCGCTCTTCGCGATCGGCGCGGGAGCCGTCCACTGGGCGCGCACCCTGATGTCCGACGTGGAGGTCGCCGACGAGCGGCACGCGATCTCGGCCGAGCCCGAGGTCAAGGCGAAGGTTCTCGCCGACTTCGCGGCCGGTGCCGAGGAGTCCGCGTTCGGCCGGCGCAAGCTGATCCGCAACACCATGTTCGGCGCGCTGGCCCTGGTGCCGCTCGCCGGTGTGGTGCTGCTGCGCGACCTCGGTCCGCTGCCGGAGAAGAAGCTCCGCTCCACCCTGTGGGCCAAGGGCAAGCAGCTCGTCAACATGAACACCATGCAGCCGCTCCGTCCCGAGGACGTGGCTGTCGGTTCGCTGACCTTCGCCATGCCCGAGGGCCTGGAGGAGCACGCGGAGGACTTCCAGAAGCAGATCGCCAAGGCCGCGCTGATGATCATCCGCATCGAGCCGTCCGACATCAAGGACAAGCGCGAGCGGGAGTGGGCCCACGAGGGCATCGTGGCCTTCTCGAAGATCTGCACCCACGTCGGCTGCCCGATCAGCCTGTACGAGCAGCAGACGCACCACGTGCTCTGCCCGTGCCACCAGTCAACCTTCGACCTCTCCGACGGCGCCCGCGTCATCTTCGGTCCGGCCGGTCACGCCCTTCCGCAGCTGCGGATCGGCGTGAACAGCGAGGGCAACCTCGAGGCGCTCGGTGACTTCGAAGAGCCCGTCGGTCCTGCATTCTGGGAGCGCGGATGAGTACTGCGACCGATACGAAGCGCAAGGCGCCCGCCGGTGAGAAGATGGCCGACTGGGCGGACGGCCGGCTCGGGATCTACTCCCTGGCCAAGGCCAACATGCGCAAGATCTTCCCGGACCACTGGTCCTTCATGCTCGGCGAGATCTGCCTCTACAGCTTCATCATCATCATCCTCACGGGTGTGTACCTGACGCTGTTCTTCCACCCGAGCATGAACGAGGTCGTGTACCACGGCCCGTACGAGCCCATGCAGGGCATCCGGATGTCCGAGGCCTACGCCTCGACGCTGAACATCAGCTTCGACGTCCGCGGTGGTCTGCTGGTCCGGCAGATCCACCACTGGGCCGCGCTGATCTTCCTGGCCGGCATGTTCGTGCACATGATGCGTGTCTTCTTCACGGGCGCGTTCCGCAAGCCGCGTGAGATCAACTGGCTGTTCGGCTTCCTGCTGTTCGTGCTCGGTATGTTCACCGGCTTCACCGGCTACTCGCTCCCGGACGACCTGCTCTCGGGTACGGGTGTCCGGTTCATGCAGGGCGCGATCCTGTCCATGCCGATCGTCGGCACGTACCTGTCGATGTTCCTGTTCGGCGGGGAGTTCCCGGGCGGCGATGTCATCGCCCGGTTCTACTCGGTCCACATCCTGCTGCTGCCCGGCATCATGATGGGGCTGCTGGTGGCGCACCTGATCCTGGTCTTCTACCACAAGCACACGCAGTTCGCGGGTCCCGGCCGGACCAACAAGAACGTGGTCGGCATGCCGCTGCTGCCGGTGTACATGGCGAAGGCCGGAGGGTTCTTCTTCCTGGTCTTCGGCGTCATCGCCGCCATCTCGGGCATCGCCTCGATCAACCCGATCTGGGCCATCGGGCCCTACCGCCCGGACCAGGTGTCCACCGGCGCGCAGCCCGACTGGTACATGGGGTTCTCCGAGGGCCTGATCCGTGTGATGCCGGGCTGGGAGATCAACCTCTGGGGCCACACGCTGGTCCTGGGTGTGCTCGTGCCGCTCATGATCTTCCCGCTGGTGCTGGTCGCGATCGCCGTGTACCCGTTCGTCGAGTCCTGGGTCACCGGGGACAAGCGCGAGCACCACATCCTGGACCGGCCGCGCAACGCGCCGACGCGCACCGCCTTCGGCGTCGCGTGGATCACGTGGTACTTCGTACTGCTGGTCGGTGGTGGCAACGACCTCTGGGCCACGCACTTCCATCTGTCGATCAACTCGATCACCTGGTTCGTGCGGATCGCGTTCTTCGTCGCTCCCGTCCTGGCGTTCATCGCCACCAAGCGGATCTGCCTCGGCCTTCAGCGCCGGGACAAGGAGAAGGTGCTGCACGGGCGCGAGTCCGGGCTCATCAAGCGCCTGCCGCACGGTGAGTTCGTCGAGGTCCACGAGCCGCTGTCGCAGGGTCAGCTGCACACCCTCACCGCGCACGAGCAGTACACGCCGGTCGAGATCGGCCCGCTGGTCGACGAGAACGGCGTCAAGCGCAAGGTGTCGCCGGTGGAGAAGCTGCGGGCCAGGCTCAGCAAGGGCTACTACGGCGAGAACAACCAGATCGTCAAGCCTTCCGCCGAGGAGTACAAGGAGATCACCGACGGCCACGGCCACCACTGATCACCTGAACTGATCGCCACAGCAGGAGCCCCGCCCATCCATACGATGGACGGGGCTCTTCGCTGTCCCCGGCGCTCGATAGGGTGGTCACATCCCCTTATCGGCTGTGGACCCCAGGAGCGGACCATGAACGTTGTGACCCCGGTCGGCGGCGACAGCGTGGCGGCTCGTTCCTGGCCCGGCGTGCTGACCCCGCTGCTGCGCGGCGAGGACCTGAGCGCCGACGACACCGCGTGGGCGATGGACCGCATCATGAGCGGTGAGGCGACCGACGTGCAGATCGCCGGCTTCGCGGTCGCCCTGCGCGCCAAGGGCGAGACCGTCACGGAGGTCACCGGTCTGGTCCGTGCGATGTACGAGCACGCCACCACCATCCACGTGCCCGGCCGTACGGTCGACATCGTCGGCACCGGCGGCGACATGGCCAAGACGGTCAACATCTCCACCATGTCCGCGATCGTGGTGGCGGGGGCCGGGGCCAAGGTCGTCAAGCACGGCAACCGCGCCTCCTCCTCGGCCAGCGGCTCCTCCGATGTCCTGGGCAAGCTCGGCGTCAACCTGGATCTGTCGCCGCAGCGCGTGGTCGAGGTGGCCGAGGAAGCGGGCATCACCTTCTGCTTCGCGGTGAAGTTCCACCCCGCCCTGCGGTACGCGGCGAAGGCACGGTCGGAGCTGGGCGCCCCGACCACCTTCAACATCCTCGGTCCGCTCACCAATCCGGCCCAGGTCCGCTCCCAGGCCATCGGCGTCGCCGACCTGCGGATGGCGCCCATCGTCGCGGGCGTGCTCGCCGAACGCGGCAACTCCGCGCTGGTCTTCCGCGGCGACGACGGCCTGGACGAGCTGACCACCACCGCGACCTCCCGGGTCTGGGTGGCCCGGGACGGCGTCGTGCGCGAGCAGGCCTTCGACCCGCGCGACGTCGGCCTGGAACTGGTGCCGGTGGAAGCGCTGCGCGGCGCCGACGCCTCGTACAACGCCGATGTGGCCCGCCGCCTGCTGGCCGGTGAGAAGGGCCCGGTACGGGACGCCGTCCTGCTCAACTCGGCGGCGGCCCTGGTCGCGCTGGACCAGGGGGAGGGCACGCTCACCGAGCAGCTCGCCGCCGGTATCGCGAAGGCCGCCGAGTCCATCGACTCCGGGTCCGCCGGCCGGGTGCTGGAGAGATGGGTCAGGGCGAGCAACGCCTGACCGTGCGGAAGGTGAGGCAGGGCGCAGTCCAGATCATGGACTGCGCCTTGCGCGTTCCGGTACGTATGGCAAGATGCTGGGCAGGTCATGAGTGACAGCGACTACGGCCCCGGCCCGCTGTCCGGCAACCCTCCGTCCGTGGCGGGGTGCCCCGGGTGAAGACCAGGCCGTAGGCAGCGAGGTCTGCGGCAAGCGCGGACCCCTCGACGTCGTAGACGTCCACCCGTGGGGTCCTGGTCCTCAGGGAGCCTCTGTGAGCAAGCGAATGCGATAGGGCTTTTCGGCCCTCCTCCGCACACCCTCTTTTCTTCCCTCCGTGCTGCCGCGTACCCGCAGGCACGCGGAATTCGCCTGCCTGTTACGGGAGTCCGTCATGTCTGTCTTCACCGCTGCCGCCGACCAGTCCATTTGTACCCCTCTGCCGGTTCTGGGCAAGGATGTGACGGTTCCGCTGGTGACCGGCGGTGAGGTCGTCTACGCCGCCCTCGACTACGCCGCCAGCGCCCCGGCCCTGCAACGGGTGTGGGACGACGTCGCCGCGTACGCGCCGTACTACGGCAGCGTCCACCGCGGCGCCGGCTACCTCTCGCAGCTCTCCACGGACCTCTTCGAGTCCAGCCGCGTCACCGTCGCGGAGTTCCTCGGCTGCCGCGCCGACGACCAGGTGATCTTCACCCGGTCGACCACGGACTCGCTCAACCTGCTGGCCGCCGCGGTCCCCGCCGACTGCCAGGTGTTCGTCTTCGAGACCGAGCACCACGCGTCCCTGCTGCCCTGGCGCGACGCCCGGGTGACCTACCTGAACGCCCCGCGCACCCCCGCCCAGGCCGTCGCCACGCTGGAGCGGGCCCTCGCGGACCGTGACCCCTACGGCCCCGCGCTGGTCTGCGTCACCGGCGCCTCCAACGTCACCGGTGAGCTGTGGCCGGTCAAGGAGCTCGCCGCCGCCGCGCACGCCCACGGCGCGCGGATCGTGCTGGACGCCGCGCAACTGGCCCCGCACCACCCCGTCGACATCACCGAGCTGGACGTGGACTGGGTCGCCTTCTCCGGACACAAGCTGTACGCGCCGTTCGGCTCCGGCGTCCTGGCCGGCCGCTCCGACTGGCTGCGCGACGCCGCGCCCTACCTGGCCGGCGGCGGCGCCTCCCGCAAGGTCGCCCGGCGCGCCGACGGCGCAGTGGACGTCGAGTGGCACACCACCGCCGCCCGCCACGAGGCCGGTTCCCCCAACGTCATCGGCGTCTACTCCATCGCCTCCGCCTGCAAGGCGCTCACCGAGGCCGGATTCGACGGCCTGGTCGCCCGGGAGCAGCGGCTCGTCACCGCGGTCCGCGCCGGCCTCGCCGAGGTCCCCGAGGTCAAGGTGCTCTCGCTGTTCGGCGACGACGCCCCGCGGGTCGGCGTCATCTCCTTCGTGGTGGAGGGCTGGAACAGCTCGCACTTCGCCGCGGCGCTCTCCGCCGAGTACGGCATCGGGGTGCGCGACGGGCTGTTCTGCGCCCACCCGCTGGTGCGCACCCTGCTCGGCAGCGACCCGCAGGACATCGGTGAGTGCGGTGCGCCGGAGGCCGAGCCGGGCGAGAGGTCGCTCAACGCGATCCGGGTCAGCTTCGGTGCCGGTACGCCGGACGAGCACATCGAGCGCTTCGTGCGGGCGGTCAAGGAGCTGGTGAGCGAGGGCGCCCAGTGGAAGTACCGCACCGAGGACGGCCGTTGCGTCCCGGACCGGGGTACCGCCCAGCTCTGAGGGTCGTGAAACACGTTCGGCCGGGTACGGACAGCTGTCCGTACCCGGCCGAACGGATGTACCTATGCGTCCAGACCGATGGCGAAGGCCGCCTCCAGGTCGTGCTGCGAGTACGTACGGAACGCCACGTGGGTGTCGGTCCCCTCGACGCCGGGGATCTTGCTGATCCGGCCGGGGATGACGTCGGCCAGATCGTCGTGCTTGGCCACCCGGACCATGGCGATCAGGTCGTAGGTACCGGTGACCGAGAAGACCTCGCTGACGCTGTCCAGCGCCGCGACGGCCTCGGCGATCTCGGGGATCCGGTCCACGCTGGTTTTGATGAGCACGATCGCGGTGATCACGGCTGGCTTTCTCCCTCGGTGGCCGTGGCTGGAGATCTCACTCTAGGGCCTCGTGTCCTGGCCCCACGCCGATAGCGCCCCCAGGCGTAGAGGAAGCCGATGGCGAAGCCGACCACATGGGAGAGATAGGCCACGCCGGGGCCGCTGCCCGCGCCCTCTGCGGCCAGCCACTGCAGCACGAACCAGAAGATCAGCACGATCCAGGCGGGGAAGCGCAGCGGCAGGAAGAGCAGGAACGGGAACACGCTGGTGACCCGGGCCCGGGGGAAGAGATAGAGGAAGGCGCCCAGCACCGCCGAGATCGCCCCCGACGCGCCGACGAGTGTCTGGTCGGACGTGGCGTGCGCGGCCGCGTAGGCGAGCAGGGCGAGGTAGCCGCAGCCGAGGTAGAAGAACGCGAACTCGGTGTGGCCCATGCGCTCCTCGGCCATCGCTCCGAACACGTACAGGAACAGTATGTTGCCGAGCAGGTGCAGCCAGCTGCCGTGTACGAAGAGCGCGGTCAGCGGGGTGAGCAGGGCGTGGGCGGAGCCGTCCCACAGTTCGCTCGGGATCACGCCCCAGCGCTCGAAGTACCCGGCCTGGGCGGACAGCAGGGCGTCCGCGCTGCCGTACACCGGGGCGAGCCCGGAGAGCGGGCTGATCGCGAAGACCACGCAGCACAGGGCGATGAGGGCGTAGGTCACCGGCGGCCCGCCCGAGGTGGCCGCCCGCAGGAGTCTGCCGGCCGCAGCCCGCCGATCGGTCATGAACAGAGCATGACTCAAGCGGAGGGAACCGGACAGAGCGCCTCGCCGTGCCGGTGGTATGCGACGAGGCCGTAGGGTTACGGCAGGACATCCGCAGTTCGACGGCGCACCGCGAAGATCCTTATGTGGCAGCACGAGGCCCGACGAAAGAGGACGCAACGATGACGACGGTTCCCCAGCCGACCGAGGCGACCCGCTGGCGCTGCACGCTCTGCGGAAACCTCACGCGATTCGACGTGACGCGCTCCTCCAAGGTCGTCGAATACGTCCATCTCGACCTGGCCGGGGAATCGAGCGTCGAAGAACGCGAGGTGGTCAGTGAGACCATCGAGTCGGTGCGCTGTCGTTGGTGCAACGCGGTGGATCAGATCGAGCTGGTGGACAGGCCGGGTGCCGACTCCTGACGGGGCCGTGCGGACATAGAGTTTGAGGTGACGGATGGTGGAGCAGCCCGCTGGCGGCGCCGCGTCGGCCGATGCGGCCGACGATGCCGTGGAGGTGCTCGACCGTCCGCTGCCCGAAGGCGTACGGCGTCGGGTCGTCGCGCTGGTCTCGGACGCGTTCGGCGGCCTCACGGTCACCGAACTCCCGGCTCAGCTCAGACAGTACGCCCGTTTCACGCCGACCCGGCGTGCGAAGTTCGCCGGGAACGCGATGGCGGCCGCCCTGGAGAGCGACGCGTCGTTCCGCCGGCGCATCGGTGAACGGCTGAGGGAGACCCAGCCGGAGCTGAGTGCCGCCCTGGAGGCGGGCTCGCCGCCCGCCGCCGCCGACCCCGTCGATGTGGCCGCCGCGGCCTATGTGCTGCGTCCGGTGGGCTGGGTGAAGCTCCTCGCCGCCGCCGGTGAGGAGGCCGAGCGGGCCGGCGCCGAGCGGGCGGACGAGGAGACCCGGCGCGAACTGGAGCGGCTGCGCGAGGAGCTCGTCCAGGCCCGCGCCCAGACGAGGAGCGAGACCGAACGGCTCCGCACCGACCTCGACGCGGCCCGCAAGGAGGCCGAGTCGCTCCAGCGCAAACTGCGCAGCGCGGCCAGCGAGGTGAAGCGCGGCGAGGCGGCGCTGCGCCGGGGCAGGGCCGAGAGCGACGCCGTACGGGCAGAGGCGGCCGTCCAGGTGTCCGCGGCGGAGAGCGAGACCCGGAGGCTGCGGGCGCGGCTCAGCGAGGCGGAGGCGTCCGTCGAGGCGGGGCGCCGGGCCGCGCGCGAGGGGCGGTCGGTCGAGGACATGCGGCTGCGGCTGCTGCTCGACACGGTGCTCGAAGCGGCCGGCGGACTGCGCCGCGAACTGGCGCTGCCGCCCTCCTCGATGCGTCCCGCGGACACCGTCGACGCCGTCGAGCCGGGCCGGATGTCGCCCAAGGACGTTGCCGCCAGAGCCCTTTCCGACACCGATCCGGCGCTGCTGGACCAACTGCTCGCGCTGCCGCAGGCGCATCTGATCGTGGACGGCTACAACGTCACCAAGACCGGCTATCCGCAGATGCCGCTGGAGAAGCAGCGGCTGCGGCTGCTGGGCGGTCTGTCGGTGCTCGCCGCCCAGACGGGCGCCGAGATGACCTGCGTCTTCGACGGGGCCGAGCTGGCCGCTCCGGTGCTGCTCGCGCCGCCTCGTGGGGTGCGGGTGCTGTTCAGCAAGGCGGGGGTCACCGCGGACGAGCTGATCCGGCAGTTGGCGCGCGCCGAACCGTCCGGACGGCCCGTCGTGGTGGTCTCCACCGACCGCGAGGTGGCCGACGGAGTGGCGAAGGCGGGGGCCAGGCCCGTTGCGTCCCTCTTGCTCCTGAAGCGGCTTTCGCGCGTTTAGCGAGACTTGTTGCGGCTTGCCGGAAATTACGGAACGGGCCGTCAATTCACCGCTACACGCAGTGTGGTGTGGGTAAAGAAGTACCGGCTGTGACGAGATTTTTCCTGCGAGGATTTGAACTGATCACAGGATGGTCACTATGGTCGGGCCTCGAACCTTCGCACGGTTGATCACCCATCCGGGGTGGCAGTGAAGGAACCGCCGAGTCCGTGATCCCCACGGAGCCGGGGATTCATGTCCCCCACAGCCCGGTAGGCGGCTCGAGGAAGAAGGAGCTCGCCTTCGTGGCGTCCCACCGTCGTCCCAAGAATCCGAGCCGCGCCCGTGTGACCGTGCTCACCGCGACCGCCGCCGCAGCCGTGGCCCTGACCTCCCAGGCCGCTCACGCCGACCCCAAGCCGACCAAGAGCGAGGTCAAGGCGGAGGTCGACAAGCTCTACCACGAGGCGGAGACGGCCACCGAGCAGTACAGCGGGGCCAAGGAGAAGCAGGAGAAGCTGGAGAAGCAGGTCGGCGCGCTTCAGGACAAGGTGGCCCGCGGCCAGGAGGAGCTCAACACGCTCCGCTCCGGCCTCGGTTCGCTCGCCGCCGCGCAGTACCGCTCCGGAGGCATCGACCCCTCCGTGCAGCTCTTCCTCGCCTCCGACCCGGACAGCTTCCTCGACCAGGCCTCCGCCCTGGACCAGCTGACGGCCAAGCAGGCCGAGGCGATGCAGAAGATCCAGGAGAAGCAGCGGTCCCTCGCGCAGGAGCGCAAGGAGGCCCAGGACAAGCTGGGTGACCTCGCGGACGTCCGCAAGACGCTCGGCGAGAAGAAGAAGAAGCAGCAGGGCAAGCTCGCCGAGGCGCAGAAGGTGCTCAACACCCTGACCGCCGCCGAGCGCGAGAAGATGCGCCAGGACGACGTGCGCGCCAGCCGCGACGCGGGTGACCGCGTGGACCTCGGCAACGAGGCCCCGGCCTCCGGTCTCGGCGGTGCCGCCCTCCAGGCCGCCTCCACGCAGGTCGGCAAGCCGTACGTCTCCGGTGGCACGGGGCCCAGCTCCTTCGACTGCTCGGGCCTGACCCAGTGGGCCTACGCCCAGGCCGGTGCCCAGATCACCCGCACCACGTACACCCAGATCAACCAGGGCACCCAGATCGGGCGCAGCCAGCTGAAGCCGGGCGACCTGGTCTTCTTCAGCAACACCTCGCACGTGGCGCTCTACGCGGGCAACAACACCGTGCTGCACGCCCCGAAGCCGGGCGCCGTGGTCCGCTTCGAGTCGATGAACACGGTCGGCGCCTACCAGACCGCCGTGCGCATCTGATCACGCCCGAACGGGCGAATTCCCGCGCCCCGCACTGACTGCCCGCCCCGCCGGAGACCACAGGTCACCGGCGGGGCGCCGTCATTTGTGACCCCCGTCCGCCCGGCGCGGCCTTTGTCCGCTCCGTGATCGCGCGACTACTGTCTGGCTGCCGCGCAGCTCCACATGTCGGTCCGCCCGCCCCGGGCGGCAGGGGCTGCGCACATCTGCGTACAGCGGAAGGGAGTGCGGCGTCCTGTGGTGTCCCATCGCCGTTCCACACAGCCCGGCGTGAGCCGGGGCGTCCGGGCCACTGTCCTGTCGGCCGCGGCGGCGACCGCCGCCGCGACGCTCGGCGCGGCCACCGCGCACGCCGAGCCGCAGGACACCCCGCGGTCCGCCGGGGCCCGGGTGGACCGCCTCTACGCCGAGGCCGAGCACGCCACCGAGCAGTACAACAAGGCCGGTGAGGACGTCGGACGGCTGCGCGGTGAGGTGCGCCGGGCGCAGGACCGGGCGGCCCGTGGCCAGGAGCGCGTCAACGGGATGCGCGAGGAGGTCGGTTCCGCGGCCCGTGCGCAGTACCGGGCCGGCGGCATCGACCCCTCGCTCGCCCTGCTGCTCTCCTCCGACCCGGACAACTACCTCGACCGGGCCGCCGTGCTGGGCCGGGTGAACGACAGCAGGGCGGGCGCCCTGTCCGAACTCCGCCGGGCCCAGCGGGCGCTGGCCCAGATCCGGGCGGAGGCGGCCGGCTCGCTCGCGGGCCTGGAGCGCGGCCGCGCCGCCGTCAGCCGCCACAAGCGGACCGTCGTGCGCAAGCTCACCGAGGCCAGGCGGCTGCTCGGATCGCTGTCCGGCACCGACCGGGCGGCCCTTGAGCGGGCCTCGCGCGACGGCCGGGACACCGCCGCGCGGCCGACGGCCGGACTTCCGGCGGGCTCGGCGCGGGCGGCGGCCGCCGTCATGGCCGTCCAGCGGGCGCTGGGCCGCCCCTACGTCTGGGGCGCGAGCGGGCCCTCCGGATTCGACTGCTCCGGGCTGATGCAGTGGGCGTACGCCCAGGCCGGGGTCAGCCTGCCCCGCACCTCGCAGGCCCAGCGGTACGCCGGCCGCATGGTGCCGCTCTCCCAGGCCCGGCCCGGTGATCTGGTCGCCTATCGCGCGGACGCCGGCCATATCGGGATGTACGTGGGGAACGGCCAGGTCATCCATGCCCCGTACCCCGGCGCCCCGGTCCGCTACGACCCCGTCGGCATGATGCCCGTCTCCTCGGTCACCCGGGTCTGACCCCCACGGCCCCGCCCCCGACGGGCAGCGGTGTCGCGGGTGAGGTCGCTACTCTCGTTCCTGTGGCTGATCAGGGGCGTACCGCGGCGCGGGCGCGCGGCGGACTGCGGCGCGCGGCCGGTGCCGTGCTCGCCGCGCTGCTGTGCGCCACCGCCTGCTCGGCCCCGGCCGGCGACGCCCCGGACACCGCCGCCGCCGATATCCGCGCCACCCTGGGCCGCCGGGCCGCCGCGGTGCTGCACCACGACCCGGACGCCTACGCCGCGGTCGTCGCTCAGGACGCCCCCGACCTGCGGGCCGCGCAGCGCAAGGAGATCGGCCATCTCGCGGACATGCCGATCGGCTCCTGGACGTACCGGCTGACGGATGTCTCGACGCACGGCGCGGACCGGGCCACCGCCGATGTCCGGCTCGGCTACCGGATCAAGGGCTACGACAGCGCGCCGGTCTCCGTGGACCGGGTCCTCGACCTCGAACGGGACCCGGCGGACGGCCGCTGGTACCTCACCGCCGACCGCCCGGCCGAGGGCGGCGGCCGGCAGCTCTGGCAGCAGGGCGACGTCGAGGTGGTGCGCGGCACGCACAGCCTGGTGCTGGGCGTCGGCCGCTCCCGCGACGAGCTGACCCGGATCGCGGCCACCGCGGACCGGGCGGTACCCGCCGTCTCCGACGCCTGGCCGGAGCGCTGGGCGGGCCGGGTGGTGGTGCTGGTCCCGGACACCGTGCAGGACATGGCGGAGCTGCTCGGGTCGCCCGCCGCGAACTACCGGGGCATAGCGGCCGTCACCACCGGCGAGACCGGCGGCTCGGGCACGGCGCCCGCGGACCGGGTGATCGTGAACCCGAAGGCGTACGGGATGCTCGGCTCGTTCGGGCAGCGCGTCGTCCTCACCCACGAGACCACCCACGTCGCCACCCGTACCCGCACCTCCGCCGCCACCCCGACCTGGCTCTCCGAGGGCTTCGCCGACTGGGCGGCCTACCGGGAGGGGGACCGCACCGCCGCCGAGGTCGCGCCCGAGCTGGCGGACGCCGTCCGGCGCGGCGAGCTGCCCGCCGCCCTGCCCACCGACGAGGACTTCGGCTTCACCGAGGACCCGGACCGGCTGGCGAGGGCGTACGAGGGCGCCTGGCTGGCCTGTGAGCTCGTCGCCGACCGCTGGGGCGAGGAGAAGCTGTTCGCCTTCTACCGGGCCGTCGGAGCCCACTCAGGGCGGGACGGAGCGGTGGAGCAGGCCCTGCACGAGGTGCTCGGCACGACCCCGGAGGACTTCACGGCGCGCTGGCGGGAGCACGTGCGGGACCGGCTCGGCTGACCTCGGGGGCCGGCCTCGTCACCGTGTCCCGCCACAGGCGCCCGCCCGCGATCAGCGTCGCGGCGACCAGCAGCCCGTTGCGCAGGAACATCAGCGTCACGCCCGTCGCGTCGCTCGTCACCACATGGATGAACCCGAGCGGGAACTCCAGCTGGGTGACCCCCGTCGCCACCAGCACCAGACAGGCCGGCAGCGTCATCCGGCTCTCCCGGAAGACCAGGCACACCGCGGCCATGCCGACCAGCCACAGCATGTACTGGGGGCTGATCACCCGGCTCGTGGTGGTGAACAGCAGCACCGCGGTGAACGCGGCGTCCGCCGGCGTACTCACGCCGAACGTGCGCGCCTTCAGCCGCCACACCACCAGCCAGCCCAACGCCACCACGCTCAGACCCAGCGCGAGCGTGCTCACCAGCGGCACGTGCGGGCCCAGGAACTCCAGCGAGCCGTAATGCAGCTCCACCCGGCCCTGCCAGCCGAACTGCCGTGCCACATGGAAGACCAGCGCCCCCAGCGACTCGACCTCGGTGCCCCGGTCGCGCTGGAAGCCGAGAAAGGCCAGCGCGCCGGGCGCCGCCAGCGCACACAGCCCCAGCAGCCCGAGCGCCGTCCCCGCCGCGGTCGCCCACGCCAGGCGCGTCCCGCGCCCGCGCGCCGTACCGGCGAGCAGCAGCACCGGCCACACCTTCAGCGTCGCCCCGACCGCCGCCAGCGCCCCCATCACCCGCGGATGCCGGACACCGGCCAGCAGCGCCGCCACCGCGACGGCCGTCACCATCACGTCGTACCGGGCGTACGCGGTCGCACCGAGCAACGGCACCCCCGCCACCCACATCCACGCCCCGGCCGTCCGCCGGGAGGCGCCCCGGCCCGCGTGCAGCAGCAGGCCCAGCACCAGCGCGTCGCAGAGGAACGCCAGGACGAAGAAGGCCGAGGCGTAGTCCAGGAACGGCAGCAGGGCGGGGGAGAGGATCGCGAGCGCCGCGACCGGCGGGTACTGCCAGGTGACGTCGGACTGCGGGTAACTTCCCGAGCGCAGCACGTCGTACCAGCCGTGGTAGATCACCGACACGTCGTTCGTCACGTCGGCGCCCGGCAGCGTGATCACCTTGATGACACAGAGCAGCAACAGGGCCCTGGTGAGGGCCCACACCACGAAGGCCGGCTGTGCGCCGCTCGAACCCGTCATGTCCCGTCCTCGTCCGTTGTGCCGGTGGTACGACAGGACATGATGCCCGCCCCGTCCGCCGGACAGCCACGAGGCGGGGCCGCCCGGTACTGTCGGCGGCGATGGACAAGACCCTGATCGTGACCAACGACTTCCCGCCCCGCCCCGGTGGAATCCAGGCGTTCCTGCACAACATGGCGCTCCGGCTGGACCCGGACCGGATCGTCGTCTACGCCTCCACCTGGAAGCGCGGCCCCGAGGGCGCCGCGGCCACCGCCGCGTTCGACGCCGAGCAGCCCTTCACCGTGGTCCGCGACCGTACGACGATGCTGCTGCCGACCCCGCGGGTGACCCGGCGCGCCGTCCAGCTGCTGCGGACCCACGGCTGCTCGTCCGTCTGGTTCGGCGCCGCCGCCCCGCTCGGGCTGATGGCGCCGGCGCTGCGCCGGGCCGGTGCCCGCCGGCTGGTCGCCACCACGCACGGGCACGAGGCCGGCTGGGCCCAGCTGCCCGCCTCCCGGCAGCTGCTGCGGCGGATCGGCGAGGGCACGGACACGATCACCTATCTCGGCGAGTACACCCGGTCCCGGATCGCCGCGGCGCTCACCCCGGCGGCCGCGGACCGCATGGTCCAGCTGCCGCCCGGCGTGGACGAGAAGACCTTCCACCCGGACTCCGGCGGCGATCTGGTCCGCGCCCGGCTCGGGCTCACGGACCGGCCGGTCGTCGTCTGTGTGTCCCGGCTGGTGCCCCGCAAGGGCCAGGACACCCTGATCCTCGCGATGCCCGCGATCCTGGCCGAGGTGCCCGACGCCGTCCTGCTGATCGTCGGCGGCGGACCGTACGCCGGGGAGCTGAGGAAGCTGGCCGCCGAGACCGGGGTGCTGGACTCGGTGCGGTTCACCGGGCCTGTGCCCTGGGCGGAACTGCCCGCGCACTACGGGGCCGGTGACGTCTTCGCGATGCCGTGCCGCACCCGGCGCGGCGGCCTCGACGTGGAGGGCCTGGGCATCGTCTACCTGGAGGCGTCCGCGACCGGGCTGCCGGTGGTGGCGGGCGACTCGGGCGGCGCCCCGGACGCGGTGCTCGACGGCGAGACCGGCTGGGTGGTGCGCGGCGGCCGCGCCGAGGAGTCGGCGGAGCGGATCGTCACGCTGCTCGGCGACGCGGAGCTGCGCCGGCGCATGGGGGAGCGGGGCCGGGCCTGGGTCGAGGAGAAGTGGCGCTGGGACCTGCTGGCACAGAAGCTCAGGGCGCTGCTCTGAACGCCGCAGGGGCCCGCACCGGAATCGGTGCGGGCCCCTGCGTACGCGTCACGCGGATCAGCTCCGGTAGATCGACTCGACCTCGTCCGCGAAGTCCTTCGCCACCACGTTCCGCTTCAGCTTCAGCGACGGCGTGATGTGGCCCGCCTCCTCGGTGAACTGGGCGGCCAGGATCCGGAACTTGCGTACGGACTCGGCCTTGGACACCGCGGCGTTGCCGTCGTCGATCGCCCGCTGCACCTCGGCGAGCAGCTCCGGGTCCTCGCGCAGCGACAGGGCGGTGGAGCCGACCGGCTTGCCGTGCTCCTCGGCCCAGTGGCCCAGGAACTCCTCGTCCAGCGTCACCAGCGCGCCCACGAACGGGCGTCCGTCGCCGACCACCATGCACTCCGCGACCAGGGCGTGCCCGCGGATGCGGTCCTCGATGACGGCGGGAGCGACGTTCTTGCCGCCCGCCGTGACGATGATCTCCTTCTTGCGGCCGGTGATCGCGAGGTAGCCGTCCTCGTCGAGCGTGCCGATGTCGCCTGTGTGGAACCAGCCGTCGGCCAGCGCCTCGGCCGTCGCCGTCTCGTTGTTCCAGTACCCGGAGAACAGGTGCTCGCCGTGGAGCAGCACCTCGCCGTCGTCCGCGATCCGCACGACCGAGCCGGGCAGCGGCTGGCCGACCGTGCCGATCTTCTGGCGGTCCCACGGGTTGAAGGCGGTCGCCGCGCACGTCTCGGTCAGGCCGTAGCCCTCCAGGACGGTGAAGCCGATCCCGCGGTAGAAGTGCCCGAGCCGCTCACCGAGCGGCGCACCGCCGGAGATCGCGTGCTCGCCGCGTCCGCCGAGCACGGCCCGCAGCTTGCTGTAGACGAGCCGGTCGAACACCTTGTGCTTGAACCGGAGGCCCACGGACGGGCCCTGCGGCGTGCCCAGCGCGCGGCTGTAGGCGATCGCGGTGTTCGCGGCCCGGTCGAAGATCTTGCCCTTGCCGTCGGCCTGGGCCTTGGCCCGCGCCGAGTTGTAGACCTTCTCGAAGACCCGCGGCACCCCGAGGATCAGGGTCGGCCGGAACGCGGCCAGTTCATCGGTGAGGTGCTTGATGTCCGGTACGCAGCCGAGCTTGATCGGGGCCATCACACAGGCGACCTCGACCAGCCGTCCGAAGACGTGCGCGGCCGGCAGGAAGAGCAGGACGGAGCACTCACCGGTACGGAAGAGGGGCTTGAGCCGCTCCACCACGTTGCCGCACTCCGCGAAGAAGCTGCGGTGGGTGAGCACGCAGCCCTTGGGGCGTCCGGTGGTGCCCGAGGTGTAGACGATGGTGGCCGGGTCGTCGGCCTTGGCGCTCCCGCTGCGCAGGTCCACGGTCTCCTCGGAGACCTCCGCGCCCGAGGCGGTGAGCGCGCCGATCGCGTCCTTGTCGATCTGCCACACCTGGCGCAGCTCCGGCAGCCGGTCGCGCACGGAGGCCACGGCGTCGGCGTGGGCATCGCTCTCCACCAGGACCGCGACGGCGCCCGAGTCCCCGAGGATCCACTGGACCTGCTCGGCCGAACTGGTCTCGTACACCGGTACGGTGACGGCGCCCGCGCTCCAGATCGCGAAGTCCAGCTGCACCCACTCGTAGCGGGTGCGTGACATCAGGGCGACCCGGTCACCGGGTTCGACACCGGCGGCGATCAGCCCCTTGGCCGCGGCTCTTACCTCGGTCAGGAACTGCGTGGCGGTGACGTCGGTCCAGACGCCCGCCACTTTGCGGCTCATCACCGCGACATCGGGATGCTGAGCGGCATTGCGGCGGATGAGATCCGTCAGGTTGCCGTCCGAGGGGACCTCGTACAGGGCCGGAAGGCTGAACTCGCGCAAGACTGCTGCTCCTCATCGGGCTCCGGTGCCACGGCTCTGTGTGACGCACCGGCTGCGGTCCAAGGTGGCGGGTGCTCAGTGGGGTGAGCACGACTGGACTGCCCGGACGTTACCCACCAGTACTCGGTTCCGGATAGGGGGTTCCGGTCAGATGTCTTACGCGTCACACATATCGGCTGGCCTTTCGCGCACAGTAGTGCACCCCGGCCGGGCCCTGGAAGTAACCGCAGGTCCGGTGGCCTCTACCCAGGCGGGCGCGGGGGTTCTAGGGTGATCGTCATGCGAGCCGGACCGAACAGCCGGGAGGCCGCCGCAGAGCGGCGCACCCGAATCCACGTGGTCAGTGACGTGCACGGGAACACCGAGGCGCTGGCCCGCGCGGGGGACGGCGCCGACGCCCTCGTCTGCCTGGGCGACCTGGTGCTCTTCCTCGACTACGCCGATCACTCGCGCGGCATCTTCCCGGAACTCTTCGGCGTGGAGAACGCCGACCGGATCGTCGCCCTGCGCACCGAGCGCCGTTTCGAGGAGGCCAGGGACTTCGGCCGGGGCCTGTGGGCGGGCGTGGACCGAGACACCGCGATCGTCACGGCCGTGCGCAAGCAGTACGCCGAGATGTTCGCCGCGCTGCCCACCCCGACGTACGCCACCTACGGCAACGTCGACATCCCCGGCCTGTGGCCCGAGTACGCCCGCCCCGGAACCACCGTCCTGGACGGCGAACGCGCCGAGATCGGCGGCCGCGTCTTCGGGTTCGTCGGCGGTGGACTCCGGACCCCGATGCGCACCCCGTACGAGATCGGCGACGAGGAGTACGCCGCCAAGATCGAGGCGGTCGGTGAGGTCGACGTCCTGTGCACCCACATTCCGCCCGACGTCCCGGAGCTGACGTACGACACCGTGGCGCGCCGTTTCGAACGCGGCAGCCGCGCCCTGCTCGACGCCATCCGCCGTACCCGCCCCCGGTACGCCGTGTTCGGCCACGTCCACCAGCCCCTGGTCCGCCGGATGCGGATCGGCGCCACCGAGTGCGTGAACGTGGGCCACTTCGCCTCGACCGGGAGGCCGTGGGCGCTGGAGTGGTGACCGGGCCCGGCCGCACCTGCATCCCGGCAGGCCCTGGGCCGAGGCGCGGCGCACACGCGATAGCCTTCTGGCGGCAGGTCTCTGCCGATCGACCGGTACACCGCACTGGAGGGCCACAGCGATGGCTGAACACACCAGCTCGAGCATCACCATCGAGGCGGCACCGGCCGACGTCATGGGCGTGATCGCCGACTTCGACCGCTATCCGGAATGGACCGGCGAGGTCAAGGAGGCCGAGGTGCTCGCCACCGACGACCGCGGCCGCGCCGAGAAGGTCCGCCTGGTCCTCGACGCCGGAGCGATCAAGGACGACCACACCCTCGCGTACACCTGGATCGGCGACTACGAGGTCAGCTGGACCCTGGTCAAGTCCCAGATGCTGCGCGCCATCGACGGCTCCTACGCACTGGCCCCGCTCGGCGACGGCGACCGCACCGAGGTCACCTACCGGCTGACCGTCGACGTCAAGATCCCGATGCTCGGCATGATCAAGCGCAAGGCGGAGAAGGTCATCATCGACCGCGCCCTGGCCGGCCTGAAGAAGCGCGTCGAGTCCGTCCCGAAGGCCTGACCCGGTGCGTACGGTCCTGGTCACCGGCCCCGGCGGCGCCGGCCGTACCACCGTCGCGGCGGCGACCGCGCTGGCCGGCTCCCGGCGCGGCGCCCGCACCCTGCTGATCTCGGCGGACGCCATACCCGGCTTCCCCTCCGCCACCGAACCCGCACGGGTCACCGACACCCTGTGGTCCGTCCGGACCGACTCCGCGGAGCACTTCCGCAGCGAACTCCTCGCCCTCCAGGACCAGCTGTCCGGCGTACTCGGCATGCTCGGCGGCAACCACCTGGACGGCGAGGAGCTCACCGAACTCCCCGGCAGCGACCAGCTCGCCCTGCTCCACAGCCTCCACCGCGCCGCACAGGGCGACTGGTCCCGCGACGGCTACGACCTCCTCGTCGTCGACCTGCCGCCGCTGCGCGAAGCCCTCGCCCTGCTGGCCCTGCCCGAACAGCTGCGCCGCTATCTGCGCCGGCTCGTCCCCCAGGAGCGCCAGGCCGCCCGCGCCCTGCGCCCGATGCTCGCCCAGCTGGCCGGCGTGCCCATGCCCGCACACTGGCTGTACGAGGCCGCCGCCCGGCGCGACGCCGAACTGGCCGCCGTCCAGGCCCTCGTCGAGGACCGTGCCACCACGCTCCGGCTGGTCGCGGAGCCCGGCCCGGCCGCCGAGGACGCGCTGCGTACCGCCCGGACCGGACTCGCCCTCCAGGGAGCGCGCGTCGACGCCCTGGTGGCCAACCGGGTGCTGCCCCGGCACTCCCCGGACCCCTGGTTCGCGGCGCTCGCCGCACAGCAGGAGAAGTGCCTCGACCACTGGCGCGAGGAGTGGGCCGCAGAGGCACCGCCGGTCGAGGTGCCGCACCTGGGCCGCGACCCGCAGGACGCCGCCGACCTGGCCGCCCTGACCGGCGGGGACGCCGTGCCGGCCGTGGACGACCGGGGGACCGGCCGCGCCGAGAACCCCTGGTGGATCGAGGAGTCCGGCACGCCTGACGGTGCCGACGGCCCGGACGGGATACTGATCTGGTGCCTGCGGCTGCCCGGAGCGGTCAAGAAGGACCTCCAGCTGGTCCGCCGCGGCAACGAACTCCTGCTCACCGTCGGCCCGTTCCACCGCATCGTGCCCCTGGAGTCCGCGCTGCGCCGCTGCACCGTCTCCGGCGCCTCGCTCACCGACGGCGTGCTCCGTGTCCGGTTCACGCCCGACGCGGACCTGTGGCCCAGGACGAGCTGAACGCTTTACCACCGTTCGGGTACCGTCGTAGGTACGGGTCCCGTGTGCCGGGCCGCCGGCCACCCACGTCGCAGGAGTCCGCCATGAGCGAAGCCACCGATCGTCCCGCCGACGACGACGCGTGGGCCCAGGCCTGTGCCGAGGACCTCGCCGCCGAGAAGGCCCGCCGCCGTGCCGAGTACGGTCCGCCGCCCGGTTCCGCGGCCGAGGAGCTGCGCAAGCTGATGGACGCCGTGGCCGACAAGGTCTCCTCCCTCCAGTCGCCGCTGTTCGGCATGGCGGCCCAGGGCGCGGTCCAGCAGGTCATCAGGCAGGCGAAGTCCGCCGTCGAACCCGTCATCGAGCGCAATCCTGACGTTTTCGATCACATCGCGGCGGCCGGTGGCGAACTGCTCGCCGCCTACCGCTCGGCCGTCGAGGGTCAGGAACGCCGTTGGACCCAGGGCGCGGGAGACCCCGCGGGCACCGAAAAGAAGGCTGACGACGCCACCGACCCCCGAGACGAGGGGCCCGGCACCGGCGAGCAGATCGACCTGGACTGACCGGCGCCGACCGGGCGGGGCCCGGCCTCGGGTACGGTTGCCCCAGCGGGGCTCGACCGAAACTGAGGGATTCATGGGACTCACCATCGGCGTCGATATCGGCGGCACGAAGATCGCAGCTGGAGTGGTCGACGAAGAGGGCCACATCCTCTCGACCTTCAAGGTGCCGACCCCGCCGACGGCCGAAGGCATCGTGGACGCGATCGCGGCGGCGGTGTCCGGCGCGAGCGAGGGACACCCGGTCGAGGCGGTCGGCATCGGCGCGGCCGGATATGTCGACGACAAGCGTGCCACGGTGCTCTTCGCACCGAACATCAACTGGCGGCACGAGCCGCTCAAGGACAAGGTCGAGCAGCGCGTCGGCCTCCCGGTGGTCGTCGAGAACGACGCCAACGCGGCCGCCTGGGGCGAGTACCGCTTCGGCGCGGGCCAGGGCCACGAGGACGTCATCTGCATCACGCTCGGCACCGGCCTCGGCGGCGGCATCATCATCGGCAACAAGCTGCGCCGCGGACGCTTCGGCGTGGCCGCCGAGTTCGGCCACATCCGGGTCGTCCCGGACGGTCTGCTCTGCGGCTGCGGCAGCCAGGGCTGCTGGGAGCAGTACGCCTCCGGGCGGGCGCTCGTCCGGTACGCGAAGCAGCGGGCCAACGCCACCCCCGAGAACGCCACGATCCTGCTGTCGCTCGGCGACGGCACGGTCGAGGGCATCGAGGGCAAGCACATCAGTGAGGCCGCCCGGCAGGGCTGCCCGGTGGCCGTCGACTCGTTCCGCGAGCTGGCCCGCTGGGCCGGCGCGGGACTGGCCGACCTCGCCTCGCTCTTCGACCCGTCCGCCTTCATCGTCGGCGGCGGCGTCTCGGACGAGGGCGAGCTGGTCCTCGACCCGATCCGCAAGTCGTTCCGGCGCTGGCTGATCGGCGGCGAGTGGCGTCCGCACGCCCAGGTCCTCGCGGCCCAACTGGGCGGCAAGGCCGGGCTGGTGGGCGCGGCGGACCTGGCCCGGCAGGGCTGATCCACCCAGGCACCACGGACATGACGGACGCCCGTCGCGCCCCACGACCGGGTCGCGGCGGGCGTCCGTCGTATCGTGAGCGCCATGGCCCAGACGTCGCTGCCAGAATCCCGTACCGAGCAGGACGGCTCGGCCGTCATCAGAGTGCTCAGTTACAACATCCGGTCGATGCGCGACGACCCCGCGGCACTGGCCCGGGTGATCCGCGCCTGCGCCCCCGATCTGGTCCTCGTCCAGGAGGCGCCGCGCTTCTTCCGCTGGCGCAAGCGCGCCGCCCGGCTCGCCGCCGCCACCGATCTGGTGGTCCTCGGCGGTGGAGCCACCGCGGCCGGACCGCTGCTGCTCTGCTCGCTGCGCGCCTCGGTGGAGCGCACCGAGGACGTCCTGCTGCCGCTCACCCCCGGACTGCACCGCAGGGGCTTCGCCACCGCGGTCGTCCGGATCGCCGGCACCCGGATCGGCGTGCTGAGCTGCCACCTCGGCCTCCAGCGCGAGGAGCGCCTCGCCCACGCGCAGGCGCTGCTCGACCGGCTGGACGCGATGGGGGTGGAGCACGCCGTGGTGGGCGGTGACCTCAACGAGGTACCGGGCGGGCAGGCGTTCCGGCGGCTGGCCGGGCGCCTCCAGGACTGCTGGACCGCACGGCCCCGGGGCGGCGAGCACACCTTCCCGGCGCACGACCCGCGCAAGCGGATCGACGCGGTCCTCGCGACCCGCGGCGTCGAGGTGCTCGGCTGCGGTGTCCCGGCCGGGCTGCCCGGCCTCGCCGAGGGCGACCTGCGGGCCGCGACCGACCACCTGCCGGTGCTGGCCGCGCTGCGGGTGCCCGCGGCGGACCCGGCCTGAGGCGGGTGCTCAGACCACCGCGCCGCGGCCGGGGTCGTCGCCGTCCTCGTCGTCGTGCTCCATCCGCGCCACCAGCGTCACGAAGCCGCCCAGGAAGCCGCCGACGCAGACCGTCGTCAGCCACCAGGTCATCTCCCACTGGAGCAGCACCGCGAGCAGCAGCAGGACCGGTCCGCCGATCACCGCCAGCCAGGCGAACTTGGCCGTGACGTCGGCCTCCGGCAGCGGGGGCGGCTCCGGCGGCACGAAGTGCCCCTCGCCGCTGTCGTCCCCGTCGTCCGTGTCACCCGCGGCCGGCTCCGCCGGCTCGTAGTCGCGCGGGCCGTTGCCGACGCCGGGGGCGAACACCACCGAGCTGCCGAGCGGCTTCTCCGGCGGCTTGGGCGGCCGCTTGCCGATGCCCTTGTCCGGATCCAGGGCGCTCAGCGGACCGTCCTCCAGCAGCGCGACGTCCTCGATGGACCGGAACGGCCTGGCGCCCGGCGGGTCCGGCGGCTCGTCGCCGTACCCCGCGACGATCGCCTCCCAGACGGCCTCCTCGTCCACCGGCCGCTCCCCGTCGCCGCCCTGGGCGATGCCCGGCGCCTCCGACGGGGGTGCGCCGCCGTCATCGGGGACGGCCGCTCCCTCGGCGGGGAGCGGCTCGCGCTCCTCCTCGCCGCTCGCGCGATCCGCGTTGTGCTCAGCCACCGGACGTGCTCCCCTTCTTCCCGACGCTCGGAGCGAGGCGGCCGATGAACGAATAGCTCTCGTCGAAGATCCGCTCCGCATCGTGGTCCAACGTCGCCACGTGGTAGCTCTGTTCCAGGAGGATCTCCTCGACGTCCGTGGACGAGATCCGGCTCAGGACCCGGGCCGAGTCGGCGGGCGGCACGACATGGTCCTGCGGGCTGTGCAGCAGCAGGACGGGCTGGGTCACCTGGGGCAGTTCGGCGTCGACCAGCCGGAAGAACTTCCTTACCGAGTGCGCCGCGTGCAGCGGCACCCGGTCGTAGCCGACCTCTTCCGAGCCCTCCCGCGCGATGTCGCTGGCCAGGCCCTTCGTCGTCGGCACCAGATGGCGGGCGACCGGCAGCGCGTGCGCCGCGAGGCCGTGCACCTTGTTGGCCGGGTTGACGAGCACCAGCCCCCGGACCGCGTCACCGTGCTTCGCCGCGAGCCGCAGCGCGAGGGCTCCGCCCATGGAGAGACCGAAGACGAAGACCTGGGAACACCGCTCCAGCAGCGACCGCAGCTCCCGGTCCACCTCCGCGTACCAGTCCTGCCAGCCGGTCACCTGCATGTCCTGCCAGCGGGTGCCGTGCCCGGGGAGGAGCGGCAGCGAGACCGTGAGCCCGCGCTCGGCCAGGTAGTCGGCCCAGGGGCGCAGCGACTGCGGGGAACCGGTGAATCCGTGACAGAGAAGGACGCCGACCTCTCCGCCCTCGTGGCGGAACGGCTCGGCTCCAGGAAGGACCGGCACCGGGGTCTCCTGTTCGTGAGGCTCGGAGGGGAGCGAAAGGGGGAGTGCGCAAGGATTACTTCACCGTACGCGACCGGGCCGACACCGACCAGGGCCGTCACCGGCACGGGCCGGGTACCCGGGGCCGTGCCGGGCAGGAGCACGGACGGCGGCACGGGTTAGGGTCTGTCCGGGGGATCGCAGTCGGACAGGGTGGGGCGCCGTGCCGGACGTCGCGACCCCGGCCGCGGGCCGCCGGGCAGGCCCTGAGGTCTGCCGGACAGCACACAGGAGGCACCCGAGTTGATCTACGGCGCTATGAAGTTCTCCATCGGCGGGTCTCTGAAGCTCGCGTTCAGGCCGTGGGTGGAGGGCCTGGAGAACATCCCCGCGCAGGGACCGGCGATCCTCGCGAGCAACCATCTGTCCTTCTCCGACTCCTTCTTCCTGCCCGCCGTCCTGGACCGCAAGGTCACCTTCATCGCCAAGGCCGAGTACTTCACCGCGCCCGGCGTCAAGGGCAAGCTGACCGCCGCCTTCTTCAAGGGCGTCGGCCAGCTCCCGGTGGACCGCTCGGGCGCCCGGGGCGCCGGCGAGGCGGCGATCAAGGCCGGTATCGAGGTGATCGAGAGCGGCGGCCTCTTCGGCATCTACCCGGAGGGCACCCGCTCGCCCGACGGCCGCCTCTACCGGGGCAAGCCCGGCGGGCTCGCCCGGGTGGCGCTCGCGACCGGGGCGCCGGTGATCCCCGTCGCGATGATCGACACGGAGAAGATCCAGCCGCCCGGCCAGGTGGTGCCCAAGCTGATGCGCCCGGGGATCAGGATCGGCAAGCCGCTCGACTTCAGCCGGTACCACGGCATGGAGGGCGACCGCTTCATCCTGCGCTCGGTCACCGACGAGGTGATGTACGAGATCATGAAGCTCTCCGGGCAGGAGTACGTCGACATCTACGCGACCGCCGCCAAGCGGCAGATCGCGGACGAGGCGAAGCGGCGCTCGGAGACCGCCAAGCGGGCCGCGTCCGGCGGCGGGGACGAGCAGCAGGGTACGGACAAGGACCGCGGCGGCGCCTGAGCGCGCGTCGGTCCGTCCGGGGCGGGGGAGATGAAGATGGCCAAGCGTGTGCGGGTCGTGCGGATGTCGGTCGAGCAGCCGCTGTGGCGTGCCCTGACCGCGTACCGCATTCTGACGATGCTCTACGCGATCCTGCTCGCGGTCTTCGGACGCGACAAGTACGACCGGCCGTGGGTGGCCGTCGTCTTCCTGACGGTCATGGCCGTCTGGACGCTCGCCACCCTGCCGAAGGTCGCCGGCGCGGCGGCCTGCACCAAGCGCTTCCTCGGCGCCGACCTCGCCCTCGCCCTCGCCGGCATCCTCCTCACCCCGCTCGCCGACTTCCAGGCCCAGCACGTCGACGGCCCGACCCTGCCGTCGATCTGGACCGCGGGGTCCGTCCTGGCCTTCGCGATCAAGGGCGGCTGGCGCTGGGCGGCCTTCGCCTCCAGCTTCGTCGCCGCCGCCAACATCGTCGAGCGCGCCGAACCCAGCCGCGACACCCTGCACAACGTCCTGCTGGTCTGGGTCGCCTCCATCGCGATCGGTTACGTCGTCGAGGTGGCCCGCGCCAGTGAGCGCACCCTCGCCCGCGCCCTGGAGATCGAGGCCGCCACCCGGGAACGGGAACGGCTGGCCCGCGACATCCACGACAGCGTGCTCCAGGTCCTGGCGATGGTGCAGCGCCGCGGTACGGCGCTCGGCGGCGAGGCCGCCGAGCTGGGCCGGATGGCCGGGGAGCAGGAGGTCGCCCTGCGCACCCTGGTCTCCAGCGGCCTGGTGCCGCCCACCCGGGTCTCCGAGGACGCCGCGGAGGGCGCCGTGGTGCGCACCGTCGAGACGGACGACGACGAGCCCGGCGGGCCGGGCGGGACCGATCTGCGCGCCCTGCTCGCCCCGCACGCCGGCTCCCGGGTCAGCTTCGCGGAGCCGGGAGCCCCGGTGCTCCTCGCGCCCCCGGCGGCGATGGAGCTGGCGGCCGCGGTGAGCGCCGCCCTGGACAATGTCCGGGTGCACGCGGGGGAGAACGCCCAGGCCTGGATCCTGGTCGAGGACTGGCCGCACGAGGTGATCGTCACGGTCCGGGACGACGGGCCGGGCATCCCGGCGGGGCGGCTCGCCCAGGCCGAGGGCGAGGGGCGCCTCGGCGTCGCCCTGTCGATACGCGGGCGGCTGGCCGAACTCGGCGGTACGGCAGAGCTGATCTCGGTGCCCGGCCAGGGCACCGAGGTCGAATTGAAGGTTCCGAAGATTTCACGGGGGAAGGCGGGTTCGGTCCGATGAGTGCGGAGCACGGCCAGGGCGCGGCGGGAGAGCCGCGGGCCATCAGGGTGATGGTGGTCGACGACCACCCGATGTGGCGCGACGCCGTCGCCCGCGACCTCGCGGAGTCCGGTTTCGACGTGGTGGCGACCGCGGGCGACGGCCCGCAGGCGGTCCGCCGGGCCGGGGCCGTCCGCCCCGACGTCCTCGTCCTCGACCTCAATCTGCCCGGGATGCCGGGCGTCCAGGTCTGCAAGGAGCTCGTCGGCTCGCACCCCGGGCTGCGGGTCCTGGTGCTCTCCGCGAGCGGCGAGCACGCCGATGTGCTGGAGGCGGTCAAGTCCGGCGCCACCGGCTACCTGCTCAAGTCGGCCAGCACCCAGGAGCTGACCGAGGCGGTCCGGAGCACCGCGGCCGGCGACCCCGTCTTCACCCCCGGCCTCGCCGGGCTGGTGCTCGGCGAGTACCGCAGGCTGGCCTCGGAGCCCGTGCCCGTGGCGTCCGACGAGCCGAAGGCCCCGGAGCTCACCGACCGGGAGACCGAGGTGCTGCGGCTGGTCGCCAAGGGACTCTCGTACAAGCAGATCGCCGAACGGCTGGTCATCTCCCACCGCACGGTCCAGAACCACGTCCAGAACACCCTGGGCAAGCTCCAGTTGCACAACAGGGTGGAGCTCGTGCGGTACGCCATCGAACGGGGACTCGACGACATCTGAGATCAATTCCCTGAGGTGGGGCCTTCTCCGGCTGAGGTCCGGTCGGCGTGCCGGGCGGCCCTGCCATATATTCGCGATGACCGACCGGCCGGACCCGTACGCACCCCCGTGCGCGCGCCCCGGCACCCCGCCCGCATCAGTAACGGGAGACGCAGTGGAGATCCTGGCCTTCGGCGTGCAGTCCGACGAGAAGCCGCTGATCGAGAAAGCCTTCGCCGGGAAGCACGAGGTCCGGTGCCTGGACGTCTTCCTGAACCGGGACACCGCGCCCATCGCGGCCGGCTACGAGATCATCTCGACCAGCGTCAACGCCGACCTGGGCAGCGGTGTCCTGCAGACTCTCGCGGCCGGCGGCACCCAGATGATCGCCCAGCGTTCCACCGGCTTCAACAACATCGACCTGGACGTCGCCGAGCGCCTCGCCATGCGCGTCTCCCGGGTCTCGTACTACTCGCCCTACTCGGTGGCCGAATTCGCCTGGACCCTCGCCATGGCGGTCAACCGCCGCGTCATCCGGGCCGCGAGCCGCACCCGCGACTTCGACTTCCGCCTCGACGGGCTCCTCGGCCGCGACATGCACGGCCGCACCGTCGGTGTCATCGGCACCGGCAAGATCGGTGAGGCCTTCACCCGGATCGCCCACGGCTTCGGCATGAATCTGCTCGGCTGGGACGTCGCGGAGAACCCGGCCTGCGTCGAACTCGGCATGCGGTACGTCGACAAGGAGCAGCTCCTCGCCGAGTCCGACGTGATCAGCCTGCACGTCCCGCTGCTGCCCTCCACCCACCACATCATCGGCAAGGACGCCCTGGCCCTGATGAAGGACGACGCGATCCTGATCAACTCCAGCCGGGGCGGACTCGTCGACACCACGGCCCTGGTCGGGGAGCTGCGGGCCGGCCGGTTCCTCGGCGTCGGCCTCGACGTGTACGAGGCCGAGGCCGGGCTCTTCTTCCTCGACAAGTCGCTGAAGGGCATCGACGACGACACCCTGGCCCGGCTGGTCACCTTTCCGAACGTCATCGTCACCTCGCACCAGGCGTACTACACCGAGGACGCGGTGGGCCAGATCATCGACGCGACCGTCCGGAACGTCGACGACTACCTGGCCCGCGCCCGCAGCGAGAACGTCCTGGTCCCGGCGCCGCCCGGCCCCTGAAGCCCGACAGGGTCCGGGCGGCGGCCGCTCAGCCGCGCACCGGCAGCCCCGCCAGCAGCTCGGCCACGATCGCCGCGCCGCGCAGCGTCAGCACCGACTCCGGGTGGAACTGCACCGACGCGAAGCCGTCCCCGCGCAGCGCGTGCAGCTCCCCGGTCGCCCCGTCCACGCTCGCCTCGATGCCGTGCGCCGCCAGCTCGTCGGCCGCGGCGTCGTCGCAGCGCGCGGTGAAACTGTTGTAGAAGCCGACCGTCTCCGGCCGCCCGAACAGCTCGATCCGGGTCTGCGCACCCTGGTACGGCACCGTCTTGCGGACGATCTCCAGGCCCAGCTCCGCCGCGATCAGCTCATGGCCCAGGCACACCCCCAGCAGCCCGTGCCGGTGGTCCCGGACCAGCTCCGCCGCCAGCGCCCTCAGCAGCCGCATCTTCGGATCGTCCGGATCACCCGGATTCCCCGGCCCGGGGCCCAGCACCACCGGCCCCTCGTGCGCCCGTACGGCCTCGCGCAGCCCCGGCTCGTCGTAGTGGCGCACCGTCACATCGAGACCCGAGGCGCGCAGCAGATGCCCCAGCATCGCGGTGAACGTGTCCTCGCCGTCGATCACCAGCGCGTGGCCGGACAGCTCGTCGGTGCGCTCCTGCATCCGCAGCCAGAACGGTGCGAGCCCGTCCCGCCTGGCGTCCAGCGCCGCCCGCACCCGCGGGTCCTCGGCCAGCCGCGGCAGTGCGCCCCCGGCCCTCGGCCGGCCCGGCAGCACGCCCAGCGCGGTCAGCACCCCGGCCGCCTTGGCATGGGTCTCCGCGACCTCGCTCGCCGGATCGGAGTGGCGCACCAGCGTCGCCCCGACCGGTACCCGCAGCTGCCCGCCCGCCGAGATGTCGGCGGTCCGGATCAGGATCGGTGAGTCCAGCGTCTGCGCCCCGTCGGGCCCCTGCCGCAGCAGGGCCAGCGCGCCGGCGTAGTAGCCGCGCCCGCCGGACTCGTACCGCTCGATGACCCGGCAGGCGTTCTGCACGGGGGAGCCGGTGACCGTCGCCGCGAACATGGTCTCCTTCAGCACCTCGCGCACATCCAGCGAGGAGCGCCCGCGCAACTCGTACTCCGTGTGCGCGAGATGGGCCATCTCCTTGAGCCGGGGGCCGATCACCACCCCGCCCATGTCCCCGACCGTGCACATCATCTTGAGTTCCTCGTCGACCACCATGGAGAGCTCCTCGGTCTCCTTGCGGTCCCCGAGGAAGGCCAGCAGGCCCTCGGCGGACGGTCCCTGCGCGGGGTAGCGGTAGGTGCCGCTGATCGGATTCATCACGACCGTCCCGCCGGACATCCGCACATGCACCTCGGGGCTGGCACCGACCAGGGTCCGCCCGCCCGCCGCCCGCCGCCCCGACGACGAGAGCCCTTCGGGCCCGCCGTCACCCGTGTGCACGACGAACGTCCAGTACGCGCCCCGCTCGCCCGCCAGCAGCCGCCGGAACAGCGCCAGCGCGTCCGCCCTCCCGAACCCCGGGATCCCGCCCCGGAAGGTCCGCCGGATGACGAAGTTCGCGCCCTCGCCCCGGCCGATCTCGTCCTGGATGACCCGCCGGACGGTCCCCGCGTACTCCTCGTCGGCGACGTCGAACGCGCCGTCCTCGACCCGCACCTCGTGCGCGGGGAGCAGCTCCAGCGCCTCGTCGAGCGGCAGTTCGTACGTCTCGTCCGCGACCAGTACGGCCAGCGGCGTCCCGTCGTCCCGTACGTCGAAACCGCGCTCGGCGATCTGCCGGAACGGCACCATGGCGAGCGAGGGCCGTTCACCGACCGGGAGGTCCGCCAGCCGGTCCACCTCCCGCACCTCGCCGATCAGCACCTCGACGGTGTCGTGGTCATGGCCGGGGGTGCGCCTGCGGAGCAGGGCGAAGGGCGGGCAGTCCTCGCCGAGCAGTCTCCGGACGATCGTGTGCGGTGTCATGCGGGGTGTTCCTTCCAGTGGAATCAGCTGGGAGGAACGGCCCGTGGAAACGGAAAAGGCCGCCCCTCGGGCGGCCTCTGTTGTCTTTCTGCGTACGCGCAGTCAGTGGGCCGCCGGATGAGCGGTCCACCACCAGTTACGGGTCGAGTGCGCGAACATGCCCGAACCCTAACCCACGATCGGGCACGCGGAGGCCCGTCCCACCCGACGGATGGAACGGGCCTCCGGTCCGGCCGGCCGGGCCGGACCCGTCACAGCGGGTCTCAGAACAGCGAGTCGTAGATCTGCCAGCCGGTGCCGACCTGCGCCTTGGTGGCGAAGGGTTTGGCCGCGTTGCCGGTGCCCTTGTAGAACCAGAGCACTCCCGATCCGTTCACGCCGACCAGGTCCCCGATGCCGTCCCGGTCGAGGTCGCTCGGACCGAGCATCAGCTTGTAGGCGCCCCAGCCGGAGCCGATCTGCACCCGCTTGGCATACGGCGCCGCGGCGCTGCCGGTACCCGTGTAGAGCCAGAGCACACCGGACTTGTCCCGCGCCACGAAGTCGGCCTTGCCGTCACCGTTCAGATCGCCGGTGGAGACGACGGCGTCGTAGATCTGCCAGCCGGTGCCGATCTGCGCCTTGGGGGCGAAGGGTTTCGCCGGGTCACCCGTGCCCTTGTAGAAATAGATCACCCCGGAGCCGTTGCGGGCGATCATGTCCGCCTTGCCGTCCCCGTCCAGGTCGCGCATGCCCCAGATGCCGTTGTACTGGTTCCAGCCGCTGCCCACCTTGAGCCGTGCCAGGTACGGCTTGTCCGGGTTGCCGCTGCCGCGGTAGTACCAGAGCACGCCGTCCTTGTCGCGGGCCGTGATGTCGCCGGTGCCGTCGGCGCGCATCGCGGTCATGGCGGTGATGGCGGTGTAGTTCTGCCAGCCGTAGCCCATGAGGTAGCGCTTGTAGTACGGGGACGCGGCGCTGCCGGTGCCCTGGTACTGCCAGACGTCGCCCTTGCTGTCCTTGCCGATCAGGTTGTAGCGGTTCGTCCCGGCATCCGGGACGGTGCCGCTCGCCTCCTGGACGTCGCTCGACTTCACCCAGGCGATGCGGTGGTTGTAGCGGATCGGGGTGTACAGCTCGGTGCCCACGACACGGGTCTGCAAGGAGCCGAAGTAGTCGTCGCCCTGGACCTCGTCCCCGGCCTTCACGTACGCCTGCCCGCTGGGGAGCTTGTACTTCGACAGGTGGTCGGGGCTGTCCGCCGGGGCGGTGGCGCCGGTCCCGTCGTAGGCCGAGGCCTCGGGGAACGAACGGCCGTAGAGCCGCGGTGTGACCCCGGCCTTCGCCTTCAGCACGACCGGGGCGGTACCGGCGACGCGTGCGGTGAACTGCCCGCCCGGGTTGGAGAACCACGCCTTCTGTCCGCCGTACCAGATCGCCGTCCAGTCGTTCCGGGCCTCGGCCACCACGTACTTGCCGCCCGCGACGACCTTGTTGCCCCAGTTCGGGCCGTCCGTGGCCTTAACGTTCGGGATGTACGGGTCGGTGATCCTGGCCGACGTCGTCGAGGGCGAGGTGTAGAGGTAGCCGAAGTTCGCCGGCTGCTTGGCGACCGTGCCGCCGTTGTACGTCAGCTCCGGCTGGTTGGCCGTGGTGAACGGGGGCACCACGCGGACCACCTGGCCGGTCTTGACCGGGCCGCCCGCGCCACTGGCACCGGTCGGGGCACCCATCAGCGCCATGTAGTGGTTCCAGTCCCAGAACGGGCCCGCGTCCCAGTGCATGGGGGCGACATTGGCGTCCAGCGCACCGGGCACCTCGTCGTGGCCGATGACGTGCTCACGGTCCAGCGGGATGTCGTACTTGGCCGCGAGGAACTTCACCAGGGCCGCGGAGGACTCGTACTGCGGCTCGGTGTACCACGTACCGGCCTTGATGGCGTAGCCCTCGTGCTCCACGCCGATGGAGTGCATGTTCAGCGACCAGTTGCCCGCGTGCCAGGCCAGGTTCTTGTTCTCGACCATCTGGGTGACCAGACCGTCGGAGGCGCGGACCAGGTAGTGCGTGCTGACACCGTTCGCCGAGTTCCGGAACGTGTCGACCGAGCCCTGGTAGCCGCCCTCGGTGTCGTGGATGACGATCTGGCGGATGCCGAACCCGCCCGCGGGCCGGTCGGCCAGGCTGTAGTTCCGCGTGCCGGTCTTCGGGTCCTCGGCCGGGATGAAGTTGCAGTTCAGGCCGGACGGGCACTCCGGCGTTGCTGCCGCGGCCGTGCTCGCGAACGTGGCGGCGAGCGGAACCTTCGACGGCCTGACCGGTTCGACGGAGGGGTCGGCGGGCAGTGTGACCTGCTGGCCCTCCGTGGTGAGCTGCCGCTCACCCGTCCTGATCGACTCGAAGACCCGCTTGGCGAAGAGATCGGCGCCCTTCGCGTCCGTCGACTGGCTGAAGCGGGCCACCGCGGGGTACCACTCACCCGCGCTGTCCGGCAGGGAGCCGGTCGCCTGCCGCTGGTACTCGGCCAGCAGCGCCGCGCCCGCACGGATGCTCTGCCCGGTGCTGCCGCGGACCGCGTCGGTGCCGGCGTCGATGAGACCGGCGGCCTTGTCCAGGGTGTGGAGCCGCGGGTCGTCGGTGGCGACGGTCTCCGCGGGCAGGTTGCGCAGCGCCTCGGCCGCGTCGAACTTGCGCGCGATCTCGGGACTGCCGCTCATGTTGAGGTGCGCGAGACGCTCCTTGCCGTCCGGCTGGACGACGTCCTTCGGTGTCACCCGGGTGAGCCCCATCACGTTGTACGCGCCGCTCGTGCTCGGCTCGCCGTCGTGGCTCTCCCACAGCGTCTGGCGGTACGAGACCGCCATCAGCACGCTCTGCGGCACGTCGAACTCGCGCGCCGCGTCCTTGAACTGCGTCTGCAGCGTGGCGGACGCCGGAGCCGGCTTGCCGTCGGCCGGCACGGTGTCCTGCGATGCCATGGCGACCGTGCCGATCGTCGCGGTCGCCACGACCGCTGCCCCCACCCCGTAGAGCACCCGTCTTTTCCTGAGATCCTTGCGGTGGTTCCGCTTCAAATCCCCACCCCCTGTACGTCACTTGTTCACATCCGAAAGTCGTGAGGCTAGCAGCCCCCCGCTGTGTCCCTCGTCACGGACCGCGCCGCGTCGTCCGTCTCAGTGACTGAGCACCAGGAAAACCAGTCGACACGACCCCGTAATGTGGGACTCGTGACCGTGAACGCCAATACCTCCGTCGCCGGTGGCAACACCTGGCGAGACCTTCCCGCGGCGCAGCAGCCCGAGTACCCCGACTCCGAGGCGCTGCGCGATGTACTCGCGGACCTCGCGTCGTATCCGCCGCTCGTCTTCGCGGGCGAGTGCGACCAGCTGCGCGCCCGCATGGGAGCCGTCGCCAAGGGCGAGGCGTTCCTGCTTCAGGGCGGCGACTGCGCCGAGGCCTTCGACGCCGTGTCGGCCGAGCACATCCGCGCCAAGCTGAAGACGCTGCTCCAGATGAGCGCCGTCCTCACCTACGCGGCCTCCGTGCCCGTCGTCAAGGTGGGCCGGATCGCCGGCCAGTACTCCAAGCCCCGCTCCAAGTCGACCGAGACCCGCGACGGCGTGACCCTGCCGACCTACCGCGGCGACTCCGTCAACGGCTTCGCCTTCACCGAGGCCGAGCGCGTCCCGGACCCGGACCGGCTGAAGCAGATGTACCACGCGTCCGCCTCCACGCTGAACCTCGTCCGCGCCTTCACCACCGGCGGTTACGCCGACCTGCGCCAGGTGCACGCCTGGAACCAGGACTTCGTGAAGTCGTCCCCGTCCGGCCAGCGCTACGAGGCCCTGGCCCGCGAGATCGACAACGCGCTGAACTTCATGAAGGCGTGCGGCACGGACCCGGCGGAGTTCAAGGCCGTCGAGTTCTTCGCCTCGCACGAGGGCCTGCTGCTGGACTACGAGTCGGCGCTGACCCGCACCGACTCGCGCACCGGTGAGCTGTACGACACCTCGGGCCACATGGTGTGGATCGGTGAGCGCACCCGCCAGATGGACGGCGCGCACATCGAGTTCGCCTCCAGGATCCGCAACCCCATCGGCATCAAGCTCGGACCGACGACCACCGTCGACGAGGCGCTCGGCTACATCGACCGCCTCGACCCCGAGCGCGAGCCCGGCCGGCTGACCTTCATCGTCCGGATGGGCGCCGACAAGGTCCGCGACAAGCTCCCCGCGCTGGTCGAGAAGGTCACCGCCTCCGGTGCCACCGTCGCCTGGGTCACCGACCCGATGCACGGCAACACCTTCGAGGCCGCGTCCGGCCACAAGACCCGCCGCTTCGACGACGTCCTGGACGAGGTCAAGGGCTTCTTCGAGGTGCACAAGGGCCTCGGCACCCACCCGGGCGGCATCCACGTCGAGCTCACCGGTGACGACGTCACCGAGTGCGTCGGCGGCGGCCACGAGATCTTCGTGGACGATCTGCACCAGCGTTACGAGACGGCCTGCGACCCGCGGCTCAACCGCAGCCAGTCGCTGGACCTCGCGTTCCTGGTCGCCGAGATGTACCGGGATCAGTAGGCATCACCGCTGGTAGCGCACGTACGACTGTGGGGCACGGATCGATGTGATCCGTGCCCCACTGGGCGTTCCGGGGCTTTTACCGCTCTTGAGCGGCAGGTAAGGTTAGGTTAGCCTCACCGATTATCGGGGCGGCCGCCACGACCCATCCCGCCGGGAGGTGAACCGCGTGTACGTCTGCTCGTGCTTCGGCGTTACGGAGCAGCAGGTCAGGAAGCATGCGGAAGCCGGCGCCTGCACGCCCCGCCAGATAGCCTCCGCCTGCAAGGCGGGGACCGACTGCGGTGGCTGCGTCCGCACCATCCAGGCGATGCTCGGCCGCGGCGCCTGTCCGCGCCGCGAACTGCTCGACCAGAAGCAGCCGCCCGGCGCCGTCGCACGCGTGGACGCACCGGTGGCCGGGTTCCCCGAAGCCGCCTGAGCGGCGTCCCCCGTACCGGTCAGCTCTCCGGCTGCTCGATCAGCTGCGCGATGTAGAGCGGCTCACCGAGCTTCTCGACCAGCTCCAGCTGGGTGTCGAGATAGTCGATGTGGTGCTCCTCGTCGGCCAGGATCGACTCGAAGATGTTCGCGGACGTGATGTCGCCCTTGCCGCGCATCAGCTCGATGCCCCGCTTGAGGCGGTCGATCGCCTCCGCCTCCACCTGGCGGTCCGCCTGGAACATCTCGGTGACCGTCTGGCCCACACGTACGTGGAAGAGCCGCTGGTAGTTCGGCAGTCCGTCGAGGAAGAGGATCCGGTCGGTCAGGATCTCGGCGTGCTTCATCTCGTCGAACGACTCGGAGCGGGTGTACTTCGCGAGCTTCGTCCAGCCGAAGTTCTCCTGCATCTTGGCATGCAGGAAATACTGATTGATGGCAGTCAATTCGGCGGTCAGCTGTTCGTTCAGGAACTCAAGGACCTCGGGGTCGCCCTGCATCGCAGAGGCTCCTTCCAACCGGTGAACTGGGCAAGTTGGCCGCATCTTCGCATCGCACCCGGTGGCCGTCCAGTAAGTACATGCTTAGTAGTGCTTGCCCGAAACGTCTCTGTGCTGGTCATGACCACCCTTGCCTGTCTGTCACCATGGAGACATGGGTCAGCCGGAAAGCCGGGAAAACCGCGCATCAGAGCAGTCCGAGCTTCCGCCGGGACAGCGACTGCAGCGCGGTTGGCCGGTCACCCATTACGGGCCGGTGCCGAAGTTCAGACCCGAACGCTGGGAATTCCGGGTTTTCGGTGCCACGGCCGACGGCGACAAGCACTGCTGGGACCATCAGGAATTCTCGGCGCTGCCGTTTTCCTCGGTCGTCGCCGATCTGCACTGCGTGACGAAATTCAGCATGCTCGGCGCGGAGTGGGGCGGGGTGCTCGTCCGCGATGTCGTGGCGCTCGCGCCGCCCGCACCCCATGTCACGCACGTCATGGTCTGGGCCGAGTACGGGTTCTCCTCGAACCTCAGGATCGAGGACTTCACCGCGGAGCGAGCCCTGTTCGCGACCCACAAGGACGGCGAGCTGCTCACCGCGGAGCACGGCTTCCCGCTCCGGCTCGTGGTTCCGCAGCTGTACGCCTGGAAGGGCCCCAAGTGGGTCCGGGGCGTCGAGTACATGACCGCCGACCGCCGCGGCTTCTGGGAGGAGCGCGGCTATCACAACGTCGGCGACCCGTGGAAGGAACAGCGCTACTCCTACCAGGAGGAGCCCGGGGACGGCCCCGAGCTCTGACCCCCGGCCCCTGCCGGTCCCCGCGCTGCCTCAGTGGTGGTACTGGTGCACCACGGCGTGGCCCTTGCCGCGGCCGATCATCCACTTGTTGACCGGTGTGGTGACGGCGAACGCCACGGCCAGCGACAGGGTGAGCGTTCCCCAGAACAGCGCGTCCGCGAGTGTCGCGTCCATCGCGCCGGGCCACAGGGCGATCAGCCCGTTGTCGATCAGCTCCATCACCGCGATGGAGAGCGTGTCGGCGGCGAGGGCGACGCGGAACGCCGTACGGAAGTCGACGCCGGCCTTCCGGATGGACCGCAGGGTCAGCGTGTAGCCGAAGAAGAACGCCAGGGCGATGGCGAGAACCATCGTCGGCAGGTTGCCCCAGCCGAACGCCGTGCCGATCACCATGCCGAGCACCTCACCGATGGCGCATCCGGTCAGGCAGTGCAGGGTGGCCCGAGCGGCCGTGCCCCATCCGACGTGCCCCGTGTGCGCTGCGTGGTGTGCGTGCTCCGTGTGCTGTGTGTGCTCCTGCATGTCGATACCCCAATGCCGGACTGCGGTGTCTGTCGACTACAGGAACCGTATACCCCCATGGGGTATTCCCCGCCCAGTGGCGCGGCCGGATCAGCTCCGGCCGCGCAGCTCCTTCAGCCGGGCCACGTCCGCCGCGTGCCCCTCCTTGCCGCCCGGTGTCTCGATGATCAGCGGTACGCCCTCGGTGGCCGGATGGGAGAACAGCTCCCGGAAGGGCTCCTCGCCGATGTGGCCCGCGCCGATGTTCTCGTGCCGGTCCTTGTGGGCTCCGGCCACGTCCTTGGAGTCATTGGCGTGGATCAGCTTCAGCCGGCCCTCGCCGACCGTCTCCACCAGCAGGTCCAGCGTCTCCTTCATCCCGCCGGGACCGGCCAGATCGTGTCCCGCCGCGAAGATGTGGCAGGTGTCGAGGCAGATGCCGAGCTTCGGATGGGCGTCGAGCGCGTCGAAGTACGGGCCGAAGTCCCAGGTCCGCGAGCAGAGCGAGAACCCCTGGCCGGCGGTCGACTCCAGCAGCAGGAACGGGTCGTCGTCGTGCGTCAGCTCGTCCAGCAGCGGCCGCATATGGGTGCGCACCTGGGCCAGCGCCTCCTCGCGGGGCCGGCCGTTGGTCGCGGAGCCGGTGTGCACCACGACGCCCAGGGCGCCGATCTCGCGGGCGCGGCGCAGGGAGTGGCGCAGCGAGGTCACGGACTTCTCGACGGTCGCCGCGGTGTGCGAGCCGAAGTTGATCAGGTACGGGGCGTGGACGTACGCCGGTACGGACTCGGCCGCGCACTCGGCGCGGAACTGCTCGTCCTGCGCCGGGCTGCCGGGCGAGGTCGCCCAGCCGCGCGGATTGGCGACGAAGACCTGGACGGCCTCCGCTCCCATCTCGCGGGCGTACGGGAGGCCGGCCCTGGCGAGGCCGCCGGCCACCGGTACATGGCCGCCTACGGGGTTGCGCATATGGATCTAGAGCCTCTTGGTCTTGATGGTGATGGTGCTGCCCTCGGGGGCCCGGTCGCCGCCGTCGACGGACTGGCTCGCGACCGTGTCGCTGATGCCGAGGAACGGCCGGTCGACCTCGACCTCGAAGCCCGCGTCCTCCAGCTCGCTCCGGGCGTCGTCGACGTCCTTGCCGGTGACGTCCGGGACGTCGATCATCTGCGGGCCCTTGGAGACCGTCAGCGTGACGGTGTCGCCCTCGGCGGCCTCCCGGCCCTCGGTCGGTGACTGCTCGGCGATGTCGCCCGCGTCCTCGGAGGAGTTCACCCGGCCGGGCAGCACCTTGGCCTTCAGCCCCTCCTCGTCCAGCGCGTCGGTGGCGTCCTCGACGGAGAGGCCGGTGACATCGGGGACGTCGACCGGGCTGCCCTTGGACACCACGATGGCGATCGCGCTGTCCGCGCGGCGCTCGGTGCCCGCCTCGGGGTCCGTCCGCACCACCTCGCCGGCCTCCGCGTCCTCGCTGAACTCCTTGGTGGTCATGCCGGGCACCAGGCCCGCCTTCGCCAGCTTCCGCCTGGCCTCGGCCAGCGCGACGCCCTCGACGTCGGGCACCTTCACGATCTCGGGCCCGCGCGAGACGACGAGTGTCACCGAGCCGTTGCCCCGGATCCTGGCGGCCGGCTTCGGGTCGCTGCCGATCACCTTGCCGCGGCCGACGGTGTCGCTGTAGGCGCGCTCGACGCCCTTCACTTCGAGGCCGGCGTCCGACAGCCGGCCCTTGGCCGCCTGCTCGCTCCGGCCGAGCACCGAGGGGACGTGGGTGAACTGTCCGGAGTTGATGTACCAGACGCCGCCGCCGATCCCCAGGACCAGCAGCACGGCGACGACCGCCGCGACGATGCCGCGCCGCGGCCCGCCGAGGGGCCCGGTCCGCCGGACCGGCGGCTCCGGCGGCAGCGGCGGGGGCATCTCCAGCCGGCTCGTGTGGTGGGCGGTTCCCTGGCCGGGCGGCAGCACCCGCGGAATCACGCTCGTGCGGTCCTCCGCGGCGTCGCGCACCTCGGCCAGGGCCTGCGGCGGAACGGCGTCCAGCTGGGCGTCGCTGAGGCCGGCGCGGGCCCGGCGGGACTCGGCGAGCAGGGCCACCGCGTCGAACGGCCGGACCTCGGGGTCACGCGCGGCGGCGCTCGCGACCAGCTCGTCGAGCTCGGGTGCGAGCCCGGGGACGAGGGCGGATGGGGCCGGGACGTCCTCGTTCAGATGCTGGTAGATGACCTGGGCGGGGGAGTCCCCGGTGTGCGGCTTGGTGCCGGTGAGCATCTCGTACAGCACCACCCCGCACGCGTACACATCGGCGCGGGTGTCCGCGGTGCCGCGCTCGATCTGCTCGGGGGCGAGGTAGGAGACGGTGCCCAGGACGGAACCGGTGGTGTTGGTGACCGTGCCTACGGCCCGTACCAGGCCGAAGTCGGCGACCTTGACCCGGCCGTCGTCGCCTATGAGTACGTTCTCCGGCTTCATGTCACGGTGCACGAAGCCCGCCCGGTGCGCGGCGCCGAGCGCGGCGAGCACCGGCTCCAGGATGTCCAGCGCGGCCCGCGGCTGGAGTGCGCCGCGCTCGCGCAGCACGTCGCGCAGCGTGCAGCCCGCGACGTACTCCATCGCCAGGTACACGTACTGCCCCTGGGCCCCCTGGTCGAAGACCCCGACCACATTGGGGTGCGCGAGCCCCGCCACCGACTTGGCCTCGCGGATGAAGCGCTCGACGAAGGAGGCGTCGGTCGCGAGCGCCGGGTGCATCACCTTGAGGGCGAGCACCCGGTCGAGCCGGGTGTCCATGGCCCGGTAGACCGTGGCCATGCCGCCCACGGCGATGCGGGCATCGACGCGGTAGCGGCCGTCGAGCAGCTGCCCGACGAGAGGGTCCTGGAGGGTCGTATCCACGCAGCGAGTCTACGAGCCGGCGCGGACACGACTGACGGGCCGGGACGATTCCGGACCGGTACCGCAGCCGGGCCGTGACAGGGACACGCTGCCCACCGCTCCCGGAGCCGCGGTGTCCGGCGTCAGAAAGCGGGGCGTTCCGGGTCCAGCGCCGCACGCCCCGCCACCGGCGACGACGCCTCGGCGAAGTGCCGGCGCGGAATCCGCCCCGCGCGGTACGCCAGCCGCCCGCCCTCCACCGCGTGACGCATCGCGGCGGCCATCAGCTCGGGTTCCTGGGCCCGGGTCACCGCTGAGGCGAGCATCACAGCCGCGCACCCCAGCTCCATGGCGAGCGCCGCGTCCGAGGCCGTCCCGGCACCCGCGTCCAGGATCACCGGGACCCGGGCCTGCTCGACGATCAGCTGGAAGTTGTGCGGATTGCGGATGCCCAGCCCCGAGCCGATGGGGGAGCCGAGCGGCATGACCGCCGCGCACCCCACGTCCTGGAGCCGGCGGGCCAGCACCGGATCGTCATTGGTGTACGGCAGCACGGTGAAACCGTCGTCGACCAGGATCTCGGCGGCGTCCAGCAGCTCGATCGGGTCGGGCAGCAGGGTCCGCTCGTCGGCGACCACCTCCAGCTTGACCCAGTCGGTGCCGAGCGCCTCGCGGGCCAGCCGGGCGGTGAGCACGGCCTCGCCCGCCGTGAAGCAGCCCGCGGTGTTCGGCAGGACGCGGATGGAGAGCCGCTCCAGTACGGAGAGCACGGAGCCCCGCACGGTCGGGTCGAGGCGGCGCATCGCGACGGTGGTCAGCTCGGTGCCGGAGGCGATCAGTGAGCGTTCCAGCACATCGAGGCTGGGCGCCCCGCCCGTTCCCATGATCAGCCGGGAGCCGAGGACGGTGTCCCCGAGAGTGAACAGATCGTCGGACACGGTCAGCCTCCCTGGACCGCGGTCAGGACCTCGACCCGGTCGCCGTCGGCGAGCGCCGCGGCGGACCACTGGCCGCGCGGCACGACGGTCTCGTTCAGCGCGGCCGCGACACCCGAGGGCGCCTCGGTCAGGGTCGCGACGAGGGCGTCCAGCGTGGTGCCCGCTGCGACGGCGACGGTCTCGCCGTTCACGGACACGGACACGGAGAGGGGGACGGGCACGGTCATGCGGGCTGCTCCTGTCGTACGGGGGTGGCGGCCGCGAAACGGCCGGGGGAGAAGGGGCGGGCCACCTCGGGGAGCTCGCCGTCGGCCAGCAGCTGCGCCATGGCGTCGCCGGTGACCGGAGTGAGCAGCACCCCGTTGCGGTGGTGCCCGGTGGCGAGGTGGAGGCCGGGCAGTGCGGTGCGGCCGAGCAGCGGGGCGTTGTCGGGTGAGGCGGGGCGCAGACCGGCCAGGGTCTCGGTGAGCGGCAGCTCGGTGATGCCGGGCACCAGCTCGTGGGCGTCGCGCAGCAGCTCGTACACCCCGCCCGCCGTGACGGTGGTGTCCCAGCCCATCTCCTCGCTGGTGGCGCCGATCACCAGCTCGCCGTTCTCGCGCGGCACGAGGTAGACGTGACTGCCCCGGACCACGGCCCGCACGGTGCGGCTGAGGAAGGGGGCGTACGCGGTGGGTACGGTCAGCCGCAGCACCTGGCCCTTGACCGGGCGGACGGGCGGCAGGACGTCGTCGGGCACCCCCGCGAGCCGGCCGCTGAGGCTGCCCGCGGCGAGCACCACCTGATCGGCCACCGGCTCCGAACCGTCGGCCAGTACGGCCCCGGTGGCCCGGTCCCGTGCCACCGAGAGCCGTTCGGCCCGGTGGCGGTGGAAGACGACCCCGGCCCGCTCGCACGCCGTCAGCAGCGCGGCGGCCAGCCGGCGCGGGTCGACCTGGTGGTCGCCGTCGACCCGGAGTCCGCCGCGTACGCCCGGCGCGAGCATCGGCTCCAGGCGCCGGCACTCGCGGCCGGTGAGCCACTCGGACTCCAGCCCGGACCGGCGCTGCAACGCGTGCAGCTCGCGCAGATGGGCACGGTCGTCGGTGTCCAGCGCGACGGCCAGGGTGCCGCAGGCGCGGTAGCCGATGTCCTGTCCGCTCGCCGCCTCCAGCTCGGCCGCGAACGCCGGATAGCGCGCGGCGGAGGCGAGGTTGAGACCCAGCAGCATCTCTTCGCCGTAGTGCAGTTCGGTGACGGCGGCCAGCATCCCGGCCGCGACCCGGGCGGCCCCGCCGCCGGGGCCGGGATCGGCGACCGCGGTGGCCAGACCGCGCTGCGCGGACCGCCAGGCGGTCACCAGGCCGATGATGCCGCCCCCGATGACGAGGACGTCGGACCCGCTCGCGCGGTGGGTGCGCATGGGCATCCAGCCCCTCCCTTCGCCGGCATGACCCGGATCAGGTTCGTACGGTCGGAGGCCGTCCAGCCTCCCTCTCAGCCCGGTGCGTCCGGGCTCCCGCGAGTGTTTCTCCGTGGGTCACCCTAGACCCCGGCTCGTGGCGGGTCCCGGGAGGGCGGTGGGTGCGAGCGCGACCGCGGACCACTTTCCTGACGGGTCGTCAGTTGATTAAGGTGGACGGGTGAACGAGCAGCAGCGGGCAGAGCGGCCGGAGCGGCAGTCGGAGCGGGCGGGGCGACGGGTGGTCGTCGTCGGCGCGGGCATGGCGGGCGTGCAGACGGCGGTGGCCCTGCGGGAGCAGGGCTTCACCGGCGCCGTCACCCTGATCGGTGCCGAACCCCATCAGCCCTACGACCGCCCACCACTGTCCAAGGCGGTGCTGCTCGGCAAGGCCGAGGAATCCGCCTTCGACATCGACTTCGAGGCACTGGGCATCGCGTTGCGGCTGGGCTGCGAGGTCACCGGCCTGCGCGCCGGCGACCATGAGCTGGACACCTCCGCGGGGCCCGTCCCCTACGACGTCCTGGTCATCGCCACCGGCGCCGAACCCGTCGTGCTGCCCGGTTCAGAGGGCGTGCCGGGCGTCCATCTGCTGCGCACCCTGGACGACGCGGCGCGGCTGCGGCCCGTCCTGGAGGCGCGGCACACCGTCGTGGTCGTCGGCGCGGGCTGGATCGGTGCCGAGTTCGCCACCGCGGCCCGCGCCGCGGGCTGCGAGGTCACCGTCGTCGAGGCCGCGGAACGCCCCCTCGCGGGCGCCCTGCCCGCCGAGGTCGCCGCCCCGATGGCCGCCTGGTACGCGGAGAGAGGCGCCGGACTCCTCACCGGGGCGCGGGTGGCCCGCGTCGAGCCCGGCAGCGTGGTCCTGGCGGACGGCCGCACGCTCCCGGCCGACGCGGTCGTCGTCGGGATCGGCGCACGACCCGCCACCGGCTGGCTGGCCGGCTCCGGCATCGGGCTCGGGCCCGACGGATCGGTGACCGCCGACGCGGCGCTGCGCACCTCGCTGCCCGATGTGTACGCCGTCGGCGACTGCGCCTCGTTCCCCTCCGCGCGCTACGGGGCGCGTCTGCTGGTCCACCACTGGGACAACGCCCTCCAGGGGCCCCGGACCGCGGCCGCCCAGATCATCGGCACGGCCGGCGGGGACGGGGCGGAGCCGCCCGCCTATGACCCCGTGCCGTATTTCTGGTCAGAGCAGTTCGGCCGGTTCGTCCAGTACGCGGGTCACCACGAAGGGGCGGACACCCTGCTGTGGCGCGGTGATCCGGCCGGTCCCGCCTGGTCGGTGTGCTGGCTGCGCGACGACGTCCTGGTCGCCGTGCTCGCCGTCGGCCGCCCGCGCGACCTGATCCAGGGGCGCAGGCTCATCGAGGCCGGGGCGCGGCTCGATCCGGAGCGGGCCGGTGACGTCTCCGTACCGCTGAAGTCGGCGGCCCGTCAGTAGCGGTGCGCGCAGCGGACGTTGACGTCCGATATGTGGACAGGCCCTTGGGGCAGGGCGGAGATTGGTGCACTGTACATCTTTTGAAGTGATCATTTTTCACACTCTTCGAAGGATGCGCATGTTTCGGCACAGATGGTCCCGCGCGCTGCGTGGAATCTCCATGGCCTCGGCGTCGGTCGCCCTCGTCGGAGGCGCCCTCGCCGCCCCGGCCCAGGCGGACACCGCCCCCGCGCCCGGTTCCAACCCGGCCGTCGCCTACCAGGACCCGGTCGACGCGACTCCGCCGGTCTCCCGTCCGGATACCGGGCACTGCTCGGTGACGGCCGTCGACCACGACTTCGGCAACACCCTCGGCGGGCCCCCGTACACGACCACGCTCACCCCGCCCAAGAAGTGCGAGGGCCCGTGGAACAAGGTCGTCCTCGACTGGTCGGGCAGCGTGAAGGGGCGCCAGTACGACCGCCTCGCCGCGGTCTTCATCGGCGGCGCGGAGGTCTTCCGCACCAGCACCGCCGAGCCCGACGACGACGGCATCAGCTGGCACGTCGCCAAGGACATCACCGACTTCGCGCCGCTCCTCAAGGATCCGCAGAAGCTCCAGCTCGAACTCGGCAACGTTGTCAACGAGACGTACACCGGCGTGTACAGGATCAAGCTGAAGATCACGTACTACCGGGCCGACAAGCGCCACCCGGCCGCCGCCACGGCCGACCGCGTCGTCCCCCTCGGTGACACCCGCTCCGGCGGCGCGCCCTGGATGAGTGTCGCCAAGGGCGGCTCCACCAGCACCGACGTCACCTTCCCGCGCAATCTGACCGACGCGCGCCTGGAGGTCTACGCCCGCGGCGGCGGCTGCGACGAGCAGTGGTTCGACGCGGTCCCCGACGACCTGGCGGCGACCGCCCCCGACTACCTCTGCGGCGGCGGCCCCTACCGCGAGGTGCAGGTCACGGTGGACGGGCGGGCCGCGGGCCTCGCCCAGCCGTACCCCGTCGTGTACTCCGGCGGCATCGTGCCGACGCTGTGGCGCCCGATCCCGGCCATCGACCAGTTCGGTACCGAGGCGTACGACATCGACCTCACCCCCTTCGCGGGCCTGCTGGCCGACGGCCGGCCGCACGCCATCGGCATCACCCCGTACGGCGCGGCCGACGGCTGGACCATCGACGGTTCGCTCTTCCTCGGTACCGACGCCCACAAGGCCCGCACGAGCGGCGGGGTGACCACCAACACCCTCAGCCACACCCCGGACGTGAAGACCGTCCGGACCCCGGGTGCGAACGGCTCCACCGACGTCTCCGTGTCGACCGGCCGCTCCTGGAGGATCTCGGGGTACGTCGAGACCTCCAGGGGCCGGGTCACCACCACCGTCGAGCAGAAGTTCGCGTACACCAACACGGACAACGTCTCCGCCACCGGCAGCCACCAGGTGATGCACCAGCGCGACCACGGCTCCACCACGGTGACGACCAAGGCCCGCGGCCGCACGGAAGCGCTGCGCGGCACCTGGTCCTACCCCATCGACGTGGACCTGGACATCCCGCTGTACGGCAACTACAACAACTACGACATGAGGGCGGCCGTCACCCAGCGCCGCGTGATCGTCGACACGTCCCGGAGGGGCTCCGCATCCGGATGGCACACGGACGCGGTCACCGACGACACCGTGGACTCGACCGGCAGCATCGTCCGCACCGCGGGTGCCGTCCGGTCGGCCGACGGGGCCTCCACCGAGAAGTACCGGGGCACCACGGACACCGGGGCCTGCTACTCGCGCTCCCTGACGACCGCTCACGGCTGGGTCACGGCCGACCGGCAGCGCCACTGCCGCGTCGCCGACGTGGCCCGCGAGGCCCTGAAGGGCTGAGTCCGGGTATCGACTGTCGGTCCGGGATGGCAGGCTTGTCCCGTGACCGAGATTGACGCAAAGATCGATGCTCTCGTCCCTGCCTGGCTCCACCTGCCCGATATCGCCGAATTGTTCGATATCGAGGTGACGCGTGTGCGGCAGCTGGTCAAGGAGGGCCAGCTGATCGCCGTACGACGTGGTGAGAACCGGGCACTCCAGGTGCCTGCCGCCTTCATCGACGGCGACAAGGTGGTCAAGGGCCTTTCGGGGACCCTGACGCTCCTGAGGGACGACGGCTACTCCGACGAGGAGATGCTGGAATGGCTCTTCACTCCCGACCCGAGCCTGCCGGGCACGCCCGCGCAGGCGCTGAGTGAGAATCGCGGCACGGAGGTGAAGCGCCGCGCCCAGGCGCTCGCCGTCTGACCGACAGCCGTACGGGTGGTGCGGGCCGCACGGTGCGGCCCGCACCATCTCCGCACCGCCTACCGCACGTCATAGCTCTCCGGGGGAACTTCGCCATGCCCACGCCTCGCACGCCGCTGTCCGACGCCCGGCTCTACCTGTGCACGGACGCCCGCAGGCGCCAGGGAGACCTCCCCGAATTCCTCGACGCGGTCCTCTCCGGCGGGGTGGACATCGTCCAGCTCCGCGACAAGGGGATGGAGGCGGCCGAGGAGCTCGACCACCTCGCGGTCCTCGCCGACGCCTGCCGGCGTCACGGCAGGCTCCTCGCGGTCAATGACCGGGCCGACGTCGCCCACGCCATCGGCTCCGACGTGCTGCACCTGGGCCAGGGCGACCTGCCGGTGCCCGCCGCCCGCGCGATCATCGGCCACGACGTGATCGTCGGCCGTTCCACGCACGCCGAGGCCGAGGTCGACGCCGCCGTCACCGAGCCCGGCGTGGACTACTTCTGCACCGGCCCCTGCTGGCCCACCCCGACCAAGCCCGGCCGGCACGCCCCCGGCCTCGGCCTCGTCCGGTACGCCGCCTCGCTCGCCCCGGCGCGTCCGTGGTTCGCCATCGGCGGGATCGACGCCGGCAATCTCGACGAGGTGCTGGACGCCGGAGCGCGCCGCGTCGTCGTCGTACGGGCCCTCACCGAGGCCGCGGACCCCGCGGCCGCCGCCGCTGAACTCGCAGAAAGGATCCGGGCCCGCGCCGACGCGTGATCCGGCGGACACCCCGGGCGGACGGGACCGCCCGAGCGGCGTCTTTGGGACATCGGTGTCCGAAGCGTGGACAAGTACCGGTCAATTCGGGCAAATCTCGCTGGTTCGGTTGGGTGGCCGCCACGCCCTGGTTAACCTGCCGGTATGGCCCTTGGCACACCTTCCACCAGGACAGATCACGCGCGCACCGTGCGTGAGATGCTCGCGACCGGCGAGACCTTGCACTCCTTCGAGTTCTGGGCGCCCAAGACCGAGAAGGGCGAGCGCAATCTCTGGAACGCGCTGCGCCGGATCGAGGCGGTGGGACCGAGCTTCGTCTCGGTGACGTACGGAGCCGGTGGGTCCACCCGGGCCGGGACGGTGAAGGCGACGCAGGACATCGCCGCCGAGTCCACCCTCACCCCGGTCGCGCACCTCACGGCGGTCAACCACTCCATCGCCGAGCTGCGCAACATGATCGGCCAGTACGCGGGCGCCGGAATCCGGAACATCCTCGCCGTGCGCGGGGACCCGCCGGGCGACCCGATGGGCCCGTGGATCGAGCACCCGCAGGGCGTGCGGTACGCCGCCGACCTCGTCCGGCTGATCAAGGAATCCGGCGACTTCTGCGTCGGCGTCGCCGCGTTCCCCGAGATGCATCCGCGCTCCGCCGACTGGGACACCGACATCCGGCATTTCGTGGACAAGTGCCGCGCCGGTGCGGACTACGCGATCACGCAGATGTTCTTCGACCCCGAGGACTACCTGCGTATGCGTGACCGGGTGGTCGCCGCCGGTTGCGACACCCCGGTCATTCCCGAGGTGATGCCCCTCACGAGCGTCCGCCAATTGGAGCGTTTCCCGCAGCTCAGCAACGCGAGCCTGCCCGCGGCGCTGAAAGAGCGCATCCTCGCCGCCAAGGACGATCCCGCCGCTGTACGCTCCATTGGCATCGACTTCGCAACGCGGTTCTGCGCGAAGCTGCTGTCCGAGGGTGTCCCCGGGCTGCACTTCATCACGTTGAACAACTCGACGGCGACGCTCGAAATCTACGAAAATCTCGGACTGCACAAGCAGTCGTGACCGGCCGTACCCGCCGCGATCCGGGGCGGTGGCCGTAGAAGGGGGCGGGCATGGGCTGGACGGTCCTCTACATCGCGTTCGGCATCGTTGCGCTGTGGCTGCTCGGTGAGGTGCTGCTCCAGTACAAGGCGCGGCTTCGCTGGCGCCTGCTCGCCTTCACCGGCTTCGTCGGTGTGGTCGTCGGTGTCCTGATGCCGTCCGTGCTCGTCATCACGGTCGGCGCGATCGCCTTCGCGACCGGCCAGACGTACGTCACGCTCTCGTTCCGGCGCGGTTTCTCGACCGGCTGGGCCATAGGGGGCAGCCCCGGTGAGAGCCGTCGCCGCCGTGGCGGCGGGGACCGCGAGCCGCGGCTCCAGGTCTCGGACCTGGAGACGGAGTACGACCCCGGCACACCCCCGGAGCCCACCCACGCCCCGCGGAATCCGGCGGCGGTCTACGAGACCGAGCCCCTGCCGGACGACACCGGGCAGTACGGCGTCTACGACTCCCGCTCGCCGCAGGGGCAGCACCAGGAACAGCACCAGGAGCCCCAACAGCCCCAGGGCCAGCCGCAGTACGCCGCCTACGACCCCTACACGGACTACTCCCCGTACCCGGCGCAGGGCCAGGACGGCTACGGCGGCCAGGGCGGCCACGCCGGCCAGGACACGTACCCGGGCCAGGACGGCTACGCGGGAGCGGGGCAGTACGACTACGGCACGGCGGGGCAGCAGTACGCCGCCTACTCCGACCCGTACATCGGCACCGGTACGACCGCGGGCGCACCGCAGTACGGCACGTACGACAGCTACGGGAACCACGACAGCAACGGCGGCGGGGAGCAGTACGCCGACCCGTACGCCCAGTCCCAGCAGTACGCCCCCGAGACCCCGCCGGGCGGTGTCTGGGTGCCGCAGCAGCGCGAGGGCGAGCAGTTCCACCCCCCGATGCCCCCGGAGCAGCCCGTACAGCCCGCCCAGTACCCGAACGGCTACGACACCGGCCACAACGACCAGTACCGCTACTGACAGCGCCGCCTGACGGCCTGACACCGCTCGTCGGCTCTGCCACCTGACGGCCGGTCACCCCCACCGGACCCCCGCCGTCTCACTGGGAGCCGCGGAACCCGTCCCCCTCGACGATGAGTCCGGCGACCAGCGCCCCCGACATCCCCGCGTGCGCCAGTCCGCCGCCCGGATGCGCCCAGCCGCCCGCCAGCAGCAGCCCCGGCACCCGGGTGCCGTTCCCCGCGTGCAGATACCCGCCGCCGGCCCCGGCCAGCGCGGGCGGGGGAACCGCGCCCCCCTGCGCACCCGTCTCCGCCTCGGTCTCCGCGGGCGTCCGCACCTCCGCGTGGAGCAGCCGGTCCCGCAGGCCGGGCACGGCCGCGCCCGCCGCGTCGATCAGGGTGTCCGCGTACCGCGCCCGCAGCGCGGCGTCCGTCCAGTCCACCGGGCCGTGCGGAGCGACCGTCGCCACCAGCGTCACGGCCTCGTGGGACGCGTCGGGACGGGTCGAGGGGTCGTCGGGGCGCAGCACCGTCACCGTGGGGTGCGCGGCGAGCCGGCCCCCGAACACCGCCGCGCGCTCGGCCGCCCCGTCCGCCGGATGCACCAGCGTCCGGTGCACCGCATCCGCGGGCCGGGCGCCGCGCAGCGACAGCAGGACCAGGAACCGGCCCGCCGCCCCGGCTCCGCCCGGCCGCGGCTGAACCGTCACATCATCGTCCCGCCAGATCTCCTGACCGGGCATCAGCCCCGGATGCGGGCGGGCTCCGAGCACCACGTGGGCGGCCTCCGCGACCCTCCCGTCGGCCAGCTCCACACCCGCCGCCCGGCCGTCCTTCTCCACCACCCGGGTCACCTCCGCACCGAAGACGAACTCCACCTTCCGCGCCAGGCACCGCTCGTACACCGCCCGCGCCAGGGCTCGCGTTCCGCCGGAGACGTACCAGCTGCCGAACGTCTCCTCCATGTACGGCAGCAGGGCCGCGCTCGCCGGGGCGTGCAGCGGATCCAGGCCGTAGGACAGCGCGTACCCGTCGAGGAGGGCGGCCAGCCGGGGGTCCGCCAGCTCATGGGAACCCACCTCCGCCACCGTGCCGGCCCGCGACGCCGGGCGCAGCAGGCGCCGCCGTACCAGCGCCGGGTACGGATCGCGGGCCAGCACCTGCCAGTCGGGGCGCAGCGGCTCCTCCAGCAACGGCCGCCTGGACCGGTCCCAGGCATCCCCGGCCCGGTCCAGGAACGCGCCCCAGCTCGCACCGGCACCCTGCCCGAGCGCGCCGTCCAGCGCGTCGACGACCCCGGCCCGCGAGGCGTTCGGCAGCGACACCGCGGTGCCGTCCGCGAAGACGTGGCGGCTCGCCGGATCGACCTGGGTCAGGGTGACGCACCGCTCCAGCGGCTCCTTGCCCGTCTTCACGAACAGGTCGCGGTAGACCGCGGGCAGATGCAGCAGGGCGGGCCCGGTGTCGAACGCGAAGCCGTCCCGGGCATAGCGGCCGACCGAGCCGCCGAAGGTCTCCGACCGCTCGTACACCGTCACCCGGTGGCCTGCCACGGCCAGCCGTGCCGCCGCCGACATCGCGCCCATCCCGGCGCCGATCACCGCAATACGTGCCATGGCAGCGACCTTAACGGCCGTCACTGACAGCTCAGCCGTCAGGCCACTGGGAGACGGGCGAGACCGGCCGCCTCTCCTCCCGCCGCTGCGCCCTGCGGCGCAGGAAGCGGCGGATGCGGGAGGCCAGGAAGGCCACTGTCAGCAGGCCGAGCAGCAGCAGCGTCCCGGCGATGCCGGCCGCGATCACCGGATGGAAGAGGGCGAACGTGACCACCGCGGCCACGCCCAGGTCCTCGACCGTGCTCATGGCGATATTGCTGAACGGCTCGGGGGAGGTGTTGACCGCCATCCTGGTGCCCGCCTTCACCAGATGGCTCATCAGCGCGGTGGAACCGCCGACGGCCCCCGCCGCGAGCTCCGGCAGTGAACCGTCGTCGCCCGCCAGCAGCGCCGCGACGACCGCTCCGGCGAGCGGCCTGACGACGGTGTGCGCCGTGTCCCAGACCGAGTCCACGTACGGGATCTTGTCGGCCACCATCTCGCACAGGAAGAGCGCACCGGCCACGACGAGTACATCGGTGCGCTGGAGCGAGTCGGGCACCTCGTCGGTGACACCGGTCGCGCCGAGGACGCCGAGCAGGAGGACCACCGCGTAGGCGTTGATCCCGCTGGCCCAGCCGCTCGTGAACACCAGGGGGAGTACGGACACGGACGCGATCGTAGCCAGTCGGCGTACGGCCGCGGGAGCGCTTGGGTGCGCACGTCTGAGTATCCGTACCCAGAGCACGAGATGAGTAGGTACGCGGATGGGCCGCGACCTGCGCGGACGGCAGAGTGGGGACCACGGAAGGGGCGCTGCGCCGGTACCGCCGGCACGGGGCGGCGGAGCAGGCGCGGCACCTCGTCCGGAACGGGGGTGCGCGACGGAGGATCCGGGACCACGGGGGACGACGGGGTCACGGGGGAAGGTTCTCCGGCAGCACGGAAGACGCCGGTCCGGCGGGGCTCGGGGGGATCGAGCTCCGCCGGACCGGCGTCGTCGTCTGTCCGGCCGCCGCGCGGAGCGGAGGTCAGCGTCCGCTGACCCGCCCGTGCAGCAGCAGGGACAGCGCCGAGTGCACGTCGTCGATCGACCGCTCCGGCTGGAACGCCTGCCAGTCCAGCGCCGCCACCAGCACCATGCCGACCAGCGCGGCCGCCGTCAGCGGGATGTCGATCTCGTCGCTGAGCTCGCCGCCCGCGACCCCCTCCTTGAGCACTCCCTCGACCACGGCGACGGCCTCCTGACGGACCACCAGCAGGGTCGCCTGCCAGGCCCGGTTCGTGCGCCACAGCTCGGCCACGTACAGCTGGGTGAAGGCGGGATAGTGGTCGATGAACGCCAGGCCGGCCCGGATCATGGCGTCCAGCGCCTCGACCCGGCTGCCACCGCGCTCGTCGGTCTCCTCGGCCGCGGAGCGCAGCGAGGCGGTGAGCAGCCCGACGCCGTGGCGCAGCAGCTCCTCGAAGAGTTCGGTCTTGCTCTTGAAGTTGTAGTAGACCGTGCCCTTGGCGACCCCGGCCCGTTCGGCGATCTCGTCCACGGTGGTGGCCGAGAAGCCCTTCTCGGCGATGAGGGTCACGGCCGCCTCGTAGAGCTTCTGCCGGGTGGCCTGGCGGCGCGTGGTGCTACTGCTTTCCATGCTCCTGATTCTCACAGGTCCCGGGGCGCTCACAGGCTCAGTTCCGGGTGGAGCCGGTCCAGTGTCCACATCTGTTTGCGTCGTGCCGACACGGCGGTGAGCGCGAGCGCGCCCGCGGTGAAGGCCAGCAGCACCGCGCAGCCCTGCCAGACCGGGCCGAGACCGCCGCCCGTGATCAGCCGGCGCAGCCCCTCGACGACGTAGCTCATCGGCAGGTAGGGGTGGATCGCGTTGAAGAAGCCCGGACTGGTCTGCACGGGGTACGTGCCCCCGGCCGAGGTCAGCTGGAGCATCAGCACCGCGAGTACGAGGATGCGTCCCGCCGCCCCGAAGCGGGCGTTCAGCCACTGCACGATCGCGGCGAAGCAGCAGGTCACCAGTGCCAGGAAGCCGATCGTCCCGGCGGCCCTGACCATCTGGAGGCCGAGTCCCCAGTGCAGTACGGACATCAGCGCGCCCACCTGGAGCAGGCCGATCGCGGCCACCGGCAGCCAGCCCGCGAGGGCGATCCGCCAGGCCGGTGCCCCGGCGGCCAGCGCGCGCCGGTTGAGCGGCTGGATCAGCATGTACGCCACCATCGCGCCGACCCAGAGGGAGAGCGGGATGAAGTAGGGGGCGAAGCCGGTGCCGTAGTTGGGGGCGGCGTGCAGCGACCGGGACGCCAGCTGCACGGGGTCGGACATGACTCCCGTACGGGCGTCGCGGTCCTTCTTGTCGTAGTCGGGGATCTTGCCGACGCCGTCGTTGAGGCCCTGGGCGAGCGTGGCGGAACCGTCGCCGAGCCGGATCATTCCGCTGTCCAGGCTCGTCGCGCCCTTCTTGAGGTCGCCGACGCCGGTGTTCAGCTCGGCCGAGCCCGACTTGGCCGTGGCCAGCCCGGTGTGCAGCTGACCGGCGCCCTTGGCGACCTTGTGGGCACCGGTGTTGAGCGCGTTGACCTTCTTGACCGCGCTCTCCAGGTCCTCGTCCAGGTGCGGCGAGCGCGCCGCGAGGGCGTCTGCCTGCTCCTGAAGGGTGGTCAGCTGACCGCGCAGCTTCTTGAGGTCCCCGTGCTGGTTCCTGACCAGGACGTTCACGTCGTCGGCCACGGCCGCGACATCGGCCGCCGCCGTCACGGCCCGCTTCAGCGGCGGACAGACGGTGGGGTCGGGGAGCGGCTGCTCCTCGCACCGGGTGCGGTGGACGTCGGCGAGATCGTCGGAGGCCGTGTGCGCGGCGGTGGCGGCGGCGGGCGCGGCCTTCACCAGCACGTCGAGGTTGTCCCGTACGGTCTGCGAGGAATCGGCGACCAGCCTGGCCGTGTCACCGATCGACTTCCCGTTGTCCTTCAGGAACGGGCGGACATCGGCCGCCACCCCGTTGACCTTGTCGGCGAGGAGCTGGGTGCCGTCCGCGACCTGGCGCGAGCCGGTCTCCAGGTCGCTCGCGCCCGTGTTCAGCTTGACGATGCCGCCGGCCAGCCTGCTGCTGCCGGCCTTCGCGTCCTTCAGCCCGTCCGCGAGGTCCTTCGAGCCCTTCTTCGCCTTGCCGATCCCGCCCTTGAGGTCGTCGGCGCCCCTGGCAGCCTTGGCCGTCGCGTCGTGGAGATCGGAGAAGTTGATGAAGATCCGGTCGAGGAAGCCGCGCGAGGCGTTGGCCGAGGCGGCGGTGCGGACCTCGGAGAAGACCGTCCGGGAGATCTGGCCGACGATGTAGTTGTTCGCGTCGTTGGTGCGCACCTGGAGCGCACCGGTCTCGGGGGAGTCGCCCGCACTGGAGGCGATGCGGCTGCTGAAGTCCGACGGCATGGTCAGCGAGAGGTAGTACGTGCCGTCCTCGACGCCCTTGCCGGCCTCGGCGGCGCTCACCTCGTGCCAGTCGAAGACCTTGGAGTCGAGCAGCTTGCCGGTGATCTCGTCCCCGGCCGCGATGCGCTTCCCCTCGGCGGAGGCGCCCTTGTCGTCGTTGACCAGGGCGACCGGGATGCGGTCCAGGCGGCCGTACGGGTCCCAGAACGACCACAGGTACAGGGCGCCGTAGAGCAGGGGCAGCAGCAGGAGTGCGGCCAGCGCCGCACGGGGCAGCCTCCCCCTGCCGAAGCGCCTCAGCTCAAGAGCGGCCAGTCTCGGCGAACGCATCGGCCGTCCCTTCGTCGTCCGTGGGGTCCGCCGGTTCCGCGGCGTCCGTGGTGTCGGTACCGCTGGAGTGCCGCGCCGTCCCGGGGGCGTCCGTGTGTACGGTGAGCGCGTCCTCGGGGGCCTCGCTGCACACGGCGAGCACGGTCGTGCCGTCGGCGGCGAGGGAGCGCAGCAGCTCCCAGGCCTCGGCGCGCTCGGTGTCGGAGAGCTTGAGATCGGCGTCGTCCACCGCGATCAGCGCGGGCCGGCCGATCAGCGCGAGGGCGAGTGAGAGCCGCAGGGCCTCCAGCCGTTCCAGATCCCGTACGGAGGTCCGCTCGGCCTTGGGCAGCGTGGCGGGGTCGAGTCCGGCGGCGTCCAGCGCCGCGTCGATCCGGGCCCGTGCCGTGGCGGCGCGCTCGCGGCGCGGTCGCAGCAGGGCGCGCAGGGAGCCGTCGTAGCGGCGCTGGAGCAGGGCGCGTTCGCGCAGGTGCTCGGCGACCGTGAAGGCCGGGTCGAGCTCGCTGACCCCGGGTACGGGGCCCAGTGCGGCGACGCGTCGTACGGCGGCGGCCCGGCGCGGCAGGCGCAGGCCGCAGGTCTCGGCGTGGCCCTCGGTGGAGCGCATCCGGCCGGTGAGGGCGAGCAGCAGGCAGGTGCGGCCGGAGCCGGACGGGCCCTCGACCGCGATCAGGGAGCCGGGCCCGGCGCTGAAGGTCACCCCGCGGAAGGCCCAGCCGCGCGGCCCTTTGAGCCCGAGGTTCTCGGCGGTGACGGCTGCCCCGTGCGGGCTTTCCACAAGCCCTCTCCGTTCTTTAAACTGACTGGTCAGTGCAAAAAGGTAGCGGGAACTCGCGATGGAAGCAAAACCCCAGGTCAGGAGCTGATCGACGCCGATTGTCAGTGGGGGCCGTCACGATGGATACAGACGGCCACGAAGCCGTTACGAGACAGGAGGTTCTGTCATGGCCCACTCGTCCGCAGCAGCCGCTCCGCGACGCCGCGCAGACGGCCCTGCCCCCTCACCGACCGGCCCGGCGCACGACGTCCACCCCGTTCTGCGGCGCGCCACGGCGCCGCCCGCCGCCCTCGATCTCCTCGCCCAGGCCCGCGCCGGCCTAGAAGAGGCAGCTGTTCTCGACGTCCCCAACGAGCGCTATGCCACCGCCCACCTCGCCGCGCTCCGCGCCGCCGCCGCGGTTCTCGCCGTCCGGGGGCGCCCCGAGACCTCCCGGCGGCGCCGGGAGCGGATCCGCAGCGCCTGGGAGGTCCTCCCGGAGATCGCCCCCGAGCTGACCGAGTGGAGCGCGCTGTTCGCCTCGGGCGCCCGGCGGCGGGCCCGAGCGGAAGCGGGCATACCCGGAGCGGCCGGCCGGCGGGACGCGGACGACCTGCTGCGGGACGCGGCGATGTTCCTGCGCCTGGTGGAGCGGCTGCTGGTCCTCCAGCCGGTGCTTCCGCAGCCCCGCGGGGAGCGGCCCGAGGAGTGAGGGCGGCGCGGGCGGCGCGAGGCAATAGGGTGGACGGGACCTATCACCTGCGCTGTTCACGCTCCGCCGTCAGCGGCGGCACCGTGCCGAGGAGACTACTGCCGTGTCGGACCAGCTGCGCCCCCGCGCCTCCCTTCGTACCGCCGTGGTCTGGGAGGTCCTCAAGGACGCCCTCGACCGTCGGGTCAAGGCGACCGGCAGGGACGCCCTGGACGTACTGGACACCGGCGGCGGCACGGGCAACTTCGCCGTACCGGTGGCCCGCCTCGGCCACCGGGTCACCGTCGTCGACCCCAGCCCCAACGCGCTCTTCGCGCTGGAGCGCCGCGCCGCGGAGGCCGGGGTCGCCGACCGTGTCCGCGGTGTCCAGGGCGACATCCTCGGACTGTTCGACGTGGTCGAGCGCGGTGGTTACGACGCGGTGCTCTGCCACGGCGTCCTGGAGTACGTGGACGACCCCGCGGAGGGCGTGCGGAACGCGGTCGACGCGCTCCGCCCGGCGGGAGCCCTCAGCCTGCTCGCCGCCGGGCTGGGCGGCGCGGTCCTGGCCCGCGCGCTCGCCGGTCACTTCACCGAGGCCAGGCAGGCGCTCAGCGACCCGGCGGGCCGCTGGGGCGAGGGCGACCCGATGCCCCGGCGGTACACGGCGGACCAGCTCACCGAGCTGGTCTCCGCGGCCGGTGTCGAGGTCGGCGCGGTCCACGGCGTACGCGTCTTCGCGGACCTCGTACCGGGCGTCCTGGTGGACACCGAGCCCGGCGCGATGGAAGCCCTGCTCAAGCTGGAGACGGCTGTCGCCGAACTGCCGGCGTTCCACTCGGTGGCGACCCAGCTGCACGTTCTGGGCACCAAGCACGCCTGAGGCACCGGCCGGATCGAGCCGCTAGCGCGGCTGATCAGCAACGCAGCCGCAGACGGAGTACGGCCCAGCAGCCCCGATCAGCGCTTCGGCCCCGTATGATCGGGGGACACCATCCGGCATGACGGACCGGAGGTTGGGGAATCAACGCCTCAGCAGCTGAGCCGTCGTGGCGGCCCGGACTGGCTGATTGGCAAAGAGGGCGGGTTTCACGGGGACGATTCCCTGCCTATCCTGAAAGGGCCGCATACCGGCCGCCCCCCGCGGCCGACGACGAGGAGGACTCCGTGCCGCTCTCGGAGCACGAGCAGCGAATGCTCGAGCAAATGGAGCGAGCGCTGTACGCCGAAGATCCCAAGTTCGCGACAGCGCTCGAGGGAAGCGGGCTGCGTACGTACACCCGGCGACGGGTCTACCAGGCAGTTGCTGGCTTCCTGGTGGGTATCGCGCTCCTCATGGCCGGAATGGTCGCCCAGCAGATCTGGATCAGCGTGGTGGGGTTCCTCGTCATGCTGGGCTGCGCGGTGCTCGCGGTCACGGGGTGGCGCAAAGCGCCCAAGCCCGGTGAGCAACAGACGGCCGGGGCCGGAGGCGGGGGCGAGCGTCGACAGCCCAGACAGCGCCGGACCGTGATGAACCGTATCGAGCAGCGGTGGCAGCGCCGCCGTGATGAGCAGGGCCAGTAAGCGCTTCGCACACTTATGGGTGAGGGGCGGTCGCATTTCTGCGACCGCCCCTCACACGTGTGTCCACGCCGCGGCGCCGGCCGGACGGGTGTGCGCACCCGGCCGCCGGCCGCGCCGGAGAGAACTGTCGGGTGGACCGGGAACGGCGTCCGGCACGGCGTCCGGCACTGCTGCGGTCCGCGACACGGCGTCCTGGCGGGCCCGGGAGCCCACCAGAACGCCGGAGCGGTCAGCCCTCCTGGTGGGACGGGCGCCGCAGCCACGTGGGGCGTCGGGGCAGGTGCCACCGGGCGGTCAGGGCTGACCGGCGCTCCGAGGCCGCCCACACCACCCGTACGGCCGATCGCGGTGCCACGACCGCGCGGAGCCGGGTGGACCGGCCGACGGAGGCCCGCAACGCGGTCCGTACCGCCTGCACGTCCTCCGAGAGCCCTGCCCCGGGGCGCGGCTCCGGCGCGTAGAGCACCTGCTCCACCGCGCCCGCCACCCGGTGCACCGCCTCGGCCCCGTCGGTGCCGAGCTGCCCCAGCCGCACGATCCGGGCCGCGGCCTTGCGCGGGGTCAGGGACTCGTCCGGGACGATGCCGTGGTCCCACGCCGTGTCGGTGATCTCCCGCCAGGCCGCCAGCGTTCTGGCGACGGCGTCGCCCGGCGTACGCCCGGCGGAGAAGCTCAGCCTGCGGGCCCGCGCCCGGATCCGCCAGAGCATCGGCAGCGACGGCAGCAGGAGTACGAACAGCACCAGCAGGATCACGCCGAGCACCGTGCCCGTCGGCGTCCCCGAATCCGTCGGCCCCGCCGCTCCGGAAGCCACCGGACTGCCGCACTCGCCCTGCTTGCGCAGCTGCGGCGGGCAGCTGTCAGAGGCGGACGGAGCGACCGGCGTGGCGGCCGACGCGCCCGTCTCCGGGCGGGCCGGATCGGCCGGGTCGCCGGAAGGCGCGTCCGGCACGGTGTACGACGGCGCCGTGCCACGCGTCGGCGTCGGCTCGAAGCGGGTCCAGCCGATGCCCTCGAAATACAGCTCCGGCCAGGCGTGTGCGTCGCGCAGCCCGATCGACATCGAACCGTCTGACTGCGCGGTACCGGGGGTGAAGCCGATGGCGACCCTGGCCGGGATGCCGAGCGTCCGGGCCATCGCGGCCATCGTGAAGGAGAAGTGGACGCAGAAGCCCTCCTTGTCCTTGAGGAAGCGGCCGATCGCCGCGCTGCCGGTGCCCGAGTTCACCGAGGTGTCGTAGGTGAACCCGCCGTCGGAGGCGAAGTAGTCCTGTAGCTTCACCGCCTGCTCGTAGGCGTTGCGGGAACCCCTCGTCACCTCGTCGGCGGTCTCCTTGACCACCTTCGGCAGTGAGTCGGGCACCTGGGTGTACTCGCGCTGGAGGGCGGCCGGGGCCGGCCTCGCGTCGGCGAGCTGCTCCGATGTCGGCTGCACGAGCAGGCTGGAGACCTCGTACTGCGCACCCCGGGTCGTCTCCCCGTCGTCACCGACGAGGGTGCGCCCCTCGGACTCGTACCGCCAGTGCCCGCCGACCCTGACCTCGGTCGCCGGATAGGGAAGCGGCAGATAGGTCTGCCGGTACGAGGGGGACGCGGAGATGTTGGAGCTGATCTCGGTCACCGCGACCTCCGGGGACAGACCCCCGGGGCTCGGAAGCCGCTTCGGTACGTCTTTCAGCCGTCGGGTCGACGCCCGCCATTCGTTTCCGTTGAACTGGTCCAGCGCCAGGATCCGCAGATAGAAGTCCTGCGGACTGTTCGAGTTGGTGCGGTACGACATCACCTGCCGGTTCTCCGGCTGGTTGAGGTTGTTCTGCAGGGAGACCAGCGGGTTCACCGCGGAGATGGTGCCGCCACCGCCCCCTCGGCCGTTGCCGGCCCCCGAACCGGCCAGCAGACCGCCGTCGAGAGCGGGCAGCGCCGCGGGCACGACCAGCGCGACACCCAGGGCCAGCGCGCCGATGCGGCGCCCCGTGCGTACCGGGGCGAGCGCTCCGCCCCCCGAGAGGTCGCCGCCGGCCGGGCCGCCCCTGGACCTGCTGCCGGCACCGCCGAACACCCGGCCCCACTGGGAGAGCCGGTCGCGCCCCTCGGCCAGCAGCAGGAGCAGATAGCCGCAGGCGGCGAGGAGGAACCACAGCCAGTCCGCGCCGCCGTCCGACAGCCCGGCCGCGACGGAGTACAGGGCCAGCAGGGGCAGCCCGGCCGGTGCGGCGCTGCGGAACGTCACCGCCAGCACGTCCACCGCGAGACCGACCAGCAGCACACCACCCACCAGCATCAGCCGGATGCCCGCCGTGGCCGGTGCCGGGATCGCGTACCGGCCGACGTCATCGGCGCCCGCCGACAGCAGATCCGCGAGCAGCCGCACGGCCTGCGGCCCCGGCAGGAACCCCGCCGGGGCCTGCTCCCGGGCGAACGCCATGGTCAGCAGCACCAGCGTGACCAGCATCTGCGCGGCGACGGTCAGCAGCCGCGGCAGCGGCACCCGGCGGCCGAGCGCACCCACGCCGTACTGGATGGCCAGCAGGAACACGGCCTGCATCATCCAGCTGACCTGGTCGACCAGCGGCAGCATCGAACACGCCGCCATCAGCGTCGCCGCATAGGCGCACAGCGCCAGCCGACCACGACCGCTCATGCCCGTCCCCTCATGACCAACCACCGGAGAAACCTGTCGTACCGCCCGTCGCGCCGCCCACGGCGGCGGACTGCGTCAGCGAACCCAGATGGCTCGCCTGCTGCCACAGCGGGGCGAGATCCGTTCCGGGCCCCACCGCGACCGCCGTCCACCCCGACTCGCGCAGCAGCCGCAGCCGCTGCTCGGAGGCCGCCTCGGCGGCGGGCGACTCACCGTGCACCCAGGCGGCGCTGTCCAGCACGAACGCGACGGCGCCACCGCTGCGCTGCCGCATCCGGGCGGCCACGGCCGCCTGCTCCTCGTCCAGGTCGCCGAGGAACGCGATCAGCAGGCCCTCGTTGCCGCCGCGCAGCACGTCGTACGCACGGGAGAGACCGCCCCCGTCGGAGTGGTCGACGACGGCGAGGGTGTCCATCATCAGCCCGGCCGCGGCCGCGGAGTCCTGGCCGGAGCCGGCGAAACCGTCCGACCCCTCGCCCGGGAGCGGGCTGCCCTCGTCCGTCAGCAGCCGGACCGTGAAGCCCCGTTCCAGCATGTGCATCACCGCGGAGGCGGCCCCCGACACGGCCCACTCGAACGCCGAGTCGGGCCCCGTCCCCTGGTACGCGGTCTGCCGGGTGTCCAGCAGCACCGTGCATCTGGCCCGCTGCGGCTGCTCCTCGCGGCGCACCATCAGCTCGCCGTAGCGCGCGGTGGAGCGCCAGTGGACGCGGCGCAGATCGTCGCCGTGCCGGTAGCCGCGCGGGATCACGTCGTCCTCGCCGGCCAGCGCCAGCGACCGCTGCCGCCCCTCGCCGTACCCGGAGGACTCGCCCGCCAGCCGCACCGGCGGCAGCGGTTCGGTGCGCGGGATGACGACGAGGGTGTCGTACGCGCTGAACGAACGTGTCAGCTCGCACATCCCGAACGGATCGCTCAGCCGCAGTTGCAACGGGCCCAGCGGATAGCGCCCGCGCAGATCGGACTGCACCCGGTAGGACACCTCGCGCCGGCCGCCCGCCTCCACCCGGTCCAGGACGAAGCGGGGGCGTGGGCCGAGCACGTACGGCACCCGGTCCTGGAGCATCAGCAGACCGGTGGGCAGCCGCGAGACGTTGTCCATCCGCAGATGGACCCGGGCCTCGGAGCCCGCGGGGACCCGGGACGGCGAGAGGCGCCGGGTGCCCGCGACCCGGTAGCGGGTCCGGACGAGCACCGTCACACAGACCAGCGGCAGCACGGCGAGCAGCAGCCCGACGCGCAGCAGGTCTCCCTGGCCCAGCACATACGCGCAGACCGCGGCGGCGATACCCGCCGCGAGGAAGGATCGGCCGCGCGTGGTCAGCCCGCTCAGAGCGGCCCGCAGACCGCCTTTGCCGTCGCTGTCGTCCATCGCGGTGGGCCCCCCGGGGCTCATCAGGGCCGCCGTACGCCGGGCTGCCGGCTGCCGTACGCGGCGCCCGGCTGGTGCTGCGGCGCCGGGATGCCCGCACCGCCCGCCGCCGTCGGCACCGGTGTCTGCTGGAGGATCTCCAGCACGACCTGCTCGGCGGTACGGCGGTTCAGCTGGGCCTGGGCGGTCGGCAGCAGCCGGTGCGCGAGGACCGCGACCGCCAGCGCCTGCACGTCGTCGGGCAGGCAGTAGTCCCGGCTGCTCAGCGCCGCGGAGGCCTTCGCCGCGCGCAGCAGGTGCAGGGTGGCGCGGGGCGAGGCGCCGAGCCTGAGATCGGGGTGGCTGCGGGTGGCCCCGACCAGCTGCACCGCGTACCGGCGGACGGCGTCGGCGACGTGGACCGTCCGCACCGCTTCGATCAGCTTCGCGATGTCGTGTGCGTGCGCCACCGGCTGGAGGTCGTCCAGGGGCGAGACACCGCCGTGCACGTCGAGCATCTGGAGCTCGGCCTCCGGGCTGGGGTAGCCGATCGACACCCTCGCCATGAACCGGTCGCGCTGGGCCTCGGGCAGCGGGTACGTGCCCTCCATCTCCACCGGGTTCTGGGTGGCCACGACCATGAAGGGGTCGGGCAGTTCGTAGGTGTGCCCGTCGATCGTGACCTGACGCTCCTCCATCGACTCCAGCAGCGCGGACTGGGTCTTGGGCGAGGCGCGGTTGATCTCGTCGCCGATCACGATCTGGGCGAAGATCGCGCCCGGTTTGAACTCGAACTCGCGGCGCTGCTGATCGAAGATGGACACCCCGGTGATGTCCGAGGGCAGCAGGTCCGGTGTGAACTGGATCCGTCGCACCGAGCAGTCGATGGACCGTGCCAGCGCCTTGGCCAGCATGGTCTTGCCGACACCGGGGACGTCCTCGATCAGCAGGTGTCCCTCCGCGAGCAGCACGGTCAGCGAAAGCCGTACGACCTCAGGCTTGCCCTCGATCACACTCTCCACCGACTTGCGCACCCGCTCCGCTGTGGTGGTCAGATCTGTGAGGCTCGCTCGCTCGTCATAGGTCGTCACCCGGCCCTCCTCGGCCCTGCCCCGCGCTCACCAGGAGCACGGGATTCCCCAGTCACGGGCCGGCGCCCTCGTGCGGCCCGGCCCACCCCGAAACACGGACACCGCGGCGGACGGCGTCCGACGGGGTGTCACCCCCGCATTCTTGTTGCCGTTACCGCTTCGTGTCACTCGCCTGTGGATAACTGGTGCCGATATGTCGGGTTGGGGGTGTTTTTCTATGCCGGACTGCGTCTTTCCGGGTCTTTCCGGAGGTCAGGAAGCCGGAAAGATCTCGCGCAGCAGACCGCTGGTCACATCGAAGACGAAACCGCGCACGTCATCGTTGTGCAGCAGGAACGGCGACGTGCGGACCCGCTGCATCGACTGCCGTACGTCCTGGTCCGCGTCGGTGTAGGCCTCCACGGCCCAGACGGGGCGCTGGCCGACCTCGCCCTCCAGCTGCTGGCGGAACTCCTCGGTGATCGACTCCATGCCGCAGTTCGTGTGGTGGATCAGGATCACGCTGCGGGTGCCGAGGGCCCGCTGGCTGATGGTCAGCGAGCGGATCACGTCGTCGGTGACCACGCCGCCCGCGTTGCGGATGGTGTGGCAGTCGCCGAGCGCCAGGCCGAGTGCCTTGTGCAGGTCGAGGCGGGCGTCCATGCAGGCGACCACGGCGACGCGCAGCACCGGCTTCGCGTCCATCCCGGGATCGCTGAACTCGGAGGCGTAGTGGACGTTCGCCTCGACGAGGCGGTCGGTGACCGTCCCGCCGGTGCGGACCTGGCCTGCGACGGGGGCGGACGGCTCGGCGGGGGAATGCGCGGAAGTCGACATGGACAAGACGTTAGCCGCGAGGGCCGCTCCGGCGTGGCGTGGAAGCGGACAAAGAACATCAACGACGTTTGTTGTGAGGTAACCCACAAGCCTCACACCCGGTCGCCCGGCCGGGTGAACAAAGGGAGGGCCGACGCGCTGCCGGGTTGATTGATCGGGAATCGATCGAATGGCAGGGTGGAACAAGACCGACTGCCGGTCGGTCTAAAGTGACGGGAAGTTACCGACACCCTGCACATTCCGAAGTTTCCCCGTGTGCGCGGCGTACGTACGGCCCGGCCCTCTCCCGCTCGCCGGTCGGCTGACGCCCCTTCCCCGGCGCCGGCGGACCTCCCCTTCGCGAGCGGGCGGGGACCAGGCCGTACGTACAGCCACCCGGGACCTGAGCCTGAGAGGGCGCATGAGCCAGACCCGACACGTCCCGGTGATGCTCCAGCGGTGCCTGGACCTGTTGGCCCCGGCTCTTGAGGCACCGGGACCGCAGCCGCCCGTGGTCGTCGACTGCACGCTGGGCCTCGGCGGACACAGCGAGGCACTGCTCGCCGCCTTCCCCACCGCCCGGCTGATCGCCCTGGACCGGGACAAGGAGGCGCTGCGCCTCTCCGGCGAGCGCCTCGCCCCCTACGGCGACCGCGCCGAACTGGTGCACGCCGTCTACGACGAACTGCCCGAGGTGCTCGACCGGCTCGGCGTCCCCAAGGTCCAGGGGATCCTGTTCGACCTCGGCGTCTCCTCCATGCAACTGGACGAGGCCGACCGCGGATTCGCGTACGCCCAGGACGCCCCGCTCGACATGCGCATGGACCAGACGACCGGCATCGGCGCCGCCGAGGTGCTCAACACCTATCCGCCCGGCGAACTGGTCCGGATCCTGCGGGCGTACGGCGAGGAGAAGCAGGCCAAGCGGATCGTCTCCGCCGTCGTCCGCGAGCGCGAGAAGGAGCCCTTCACCAACAGCGCCAGGCTCGTCGAGCTGATCCGCGACTCGCTGCCGCAGGCCGCCAAGCGCACCGGCGGCAACCCCGCCAAACGCACCTTCCAGGCGCTGCGCATCGAGGTCAACGGCGAGCTCACCGTGCTGGAGCGGGCGATCCCGGCCGCTGTCCGGAGCCTCGCCGTCGGCGGCCGCATCGCCGTCCTCTCGTACCACTCGCTGGAGGACCGGCTGGTCAAGCAGGTGTTCGCGGCGGGCGCCGCCAACACCGCTCCGGCCGGGCTGCCGGTCGTCCCCGAGCGCTACCAGCCCCGGCTGAAGCTGCTGACCCGGGGCGCGGAGCTGCCCACGGAGGAGGAGGTCGCCGAGAACCGGCGCGCCGCCCCCGCCCGGCTGCGCGGCGCCCAGCGGATCCGGGCGGAGGAGCGATGAGCCCCCGGAGCCCCGGCGTGCGGACGCGGCCGAGGGACGGGGCGGCGCGGTGAGCAAAGCGGCCGGGCAGTTGAAAGGGCGTGCCGCACGGCTCTCCCGGCTGATGCCGGCCGGGCCGAGCAACGCGGCCCGTGCCCCCTTCGTCCTGCTGGTCGTCCTGCTCCTGGGCGGCGGCCTGATCACCTTGTTGCTGCTGAACTCCGCGCTCAACGAAGGATCGTTCCGGCTGAGCGAGCTGAAGAAGCGCACCACCGACCTCACCGACGAGCAGCAGGCGCTCCAGCGTGACGTCGACAGCTCCGCGGAGCCCGACGCCCTGGCCCGGCGCGCCCGGGAACTGGGCATGGTCCCCGGCGGCAGCCCCGTCTTCCTGGGTCCCGACGGCACGGTCCGGGGTGTGCCGTCGACCGCCACCGCCGAGCCGACCCCCACGCCGCCGCAGGAGACCACCGCGCCGCCGCAGGCCACCACGAGCCCGGCGGCGTCCTCCGGTCCGCCCGGCCCCACCCCTTCCGGCAGCACGACCGGCACCGCCGCCGCCCAACCGAGTACGCCCGCCGCCGACGCGGCCGGACCGGCGACTCCCAGCACCCCGGCAGACCAGCCCTCCACGAGCCCCGGCAGGTGACGCAGTGCCTTCCAAGGAACCACCGCGCCGCCGGGTCCCCGGCCCGGCGCGCCCCCGTAAGGCGGCGCCCCGCTCCGGCCGCCCCCGCCCCGACGCGAAGCGGAGCTCCTCGTCCGCCGCGCGCGGGCAGGTGCCGCGCAGCCGCTCCGGCCGCCCGCTGCGGCTCGGCAGTCCGCGCCCCAGGCTGCGGCTGGTCAGCCTCGCCCTGACGCTCGTCATGATCGCGTTCGTCGTCCGGCTCCTCCAGGTGCAGGCCGTCGACGCCAACGCGTACGCGGCCAAGGCCGACCTGAACCGCTACCTCAGCTACACCGTCGCCGCCGAGCGCGGCGAGATCACCGACCGCAGCGGCATCGCGCTGGCCACCAGCGTCGACGCGTACGACATCACCGCCGACCCCAAGATGTTCACCCCGGCCGACAGCAACGCCCCGGACGCCCCCCAGCAGGCGGCGGCCCTGCTCGCGCCCATCCTCGGCGTCGACGCCGCCGAGCTGAGGAAGAAGCTGGCGAAGCCGAAGAGCCGGTACGCGGTGCTGGCCCGCCGGCAGACCCCGCAGGTCTGGAAGCAGATCAAGGACCTCAAGTCGGTCTTCGCCGAGAAGGCCGCGAAGGACGAGGCGGCCGGCGGCCGCGGAGCCAACGTGCTGGCCGGCGTCTTCCAGGAGGCGACCACCAAGCGGGTCTATCCCAACGGCGGGCTGGCCGCCGGGATACTGGGTTACGTCAACGCGGAGGGCAAGGGCGCGGGCGGCCTGGAGTCGCAGCTGGACAAGGAGCTGGCGGGCGAGGACGGCACGATCAAGTACGCCCAGTCCGGCGGCCGCCGGGTGCCCACCGCGGGCACCAAGGAGGTCCCGGCCGTCGCGGGCTCCGACATCGAGCTGACCATCGACCGCGACATCCAGTGGGCGGCCCAGAAGGCCATCTCCGAACAGGTGGCGAAGTCCAAGGCCGACCGCGGCTACGTGGTCGTCCAGAACACCCGGACGGGCGAGGTGTTGGCCATGGCCAACGCCCCCGGCTTCGATCCCAACGACCTCTCGCAGGCCGACGCGGCGTCGCTGGGCAACGCCGCGCTCCAGGACGTGTACGAGCCCGGCTCCACCAGCAAGGTCATGTCCATGGCCGCGGTGCTGGAGGAAGGAGTCGCCACCCCCGGCACCCACGTCACCGTCCCGAACCGGCTGCACCGCGGCGACCGGCAGTTCAAGGACGACATCGACCACCCCACCTGGTACCTGACGCTCAACGGCGTCCTGGCCAAGTCCAGCAACATCGGAACCATCATGGCCGCCGGACAGCTCGGCAAGACCCAGGCCCAGGCCAACAAGACGCTCTACTCCTACCTGCGCAAATTCGGCATCGGCTCACCGACCGGACTCGGCTACCCGGGTGAGACCCCCGGCATCCTCGCCAAGCCGCAGGACTGGTCGACCTCGCAGCAGTACACGATCCCGTTCGGCCAGGGCCTCTCGCTCAACGCCGTGCAGGCCGCCTCGATCTACTCCACGATCGCCAACGGCGGGGTCCGGATCGCACCGACCCTCGTCCGCGGCACCAAGGGCGCCGACGGCCGCTTCACCGCCGCCGACGCACCCGAGCAGACCCGGGTGGTCAGCGAGAAGACCGCCAGGACACTGTCGAGCATGCTGGAGTCGGTGGTCGGCGACCAGGAGGGCACCGGAACGCAGGCCAAGATCCCCGGCTACCGGGTCGCGGGCAAGACCGGTACGGCCAACCGGGTCGATCCGCTGCGCGGCGGCTACCACGGCTACACCGCCTCCTTCGCCGGCTTCGCACCCGCCGACAACCCCCAGATCACCGTCTACTGTGCGATCCAGAACCCCACCAAGGGCGGCTATTTCGGCGGCCAGATCTGCGGACCCATCTACAAGCAGGTCATGGAATTCGCGCTCAAGACGCTTCAGACCGCACCGTCCGGCAGCGAGCCGGCCAGGCTGCCGGTGTCCTTCAAACCCGGCGAGTGAACTCGGGGAGACCCTCCAGTGACAACCATCACCCCTGATCCCGGGAACCGGAACGGGAACCACCGCGACCCCGCCCCCTCACTTCGCGAGAGGCCGGGTGCTCCCGGTACGCTCACCGCCGTGCCCCACGCTGAACAGTCCCGAACCACCCAGAAGGACGCCCCTGTGAACTACCCGGGAGCGCCCCGCCCGGATCGGCTGCGGCCGACCTCCATGGTTACGCTGGCAGCCAGGCTGGGAGTCGAACCGCCCGGCACCGGCGAAGTCACCGGCATCACCCATGACTCCCGGGCCGTGCGCCCCGGAGACGTCTACGCGGCCCTGCCCGGTGCCCGCCTCCACGGCGCCGACTTCACCGCCCAGGCGGCCGGCCTCGGCGCGGCCGCCATCCTCACCGACCCGGCGGGCGCCGAACGCGCCGCCGCCACCGGACTCCCGGTGCTGGTCACCGAGGACCCACGCGGCCGGATGGGGGAACTCGCCGCCGAGATCTACGGACACCCGGGCACCGACCTGCTCCAGATCGGCATCACCGGTACCTCCGGCAAGACCACCACCGCCTACCTCATCGAGGGCGGCTTCCGCGGCGCAGGACGCAGCACCGGTCTGATCGGCACCGTGGAGATGCGGATCGGCGACGAACGCATCAAGTCCGAACGGACCACCCCCGAGGCCACCGATCTGCAGGCCCTGCTCGCCGTCATGCGCGAACGCGGTGCCGACGCGGTGACCATGGAGGTCTCCAGCCACGCCCTGGTGCTCGGCCGGGTCGACGGCTGCGTCTTCGACGTCGCCGTCTTCAACAACCTCAGCCCCGAGCACATGGAGTTCCACTCCGGCATGGAGGACTACTTCCAGGCCAAGGCACGGCTGTTCACCCCGCAGCGCAGCAGGCAGGCCGTCGTCAACTTCGACGACGCGTACGGACGCAGGCTGATCACCGAGGCCTCCGTCCCGGTCACCACCTTCTCCGCGGAGGGCCACCCCGACGCCGACTGGCGGGCCGAGGACGTCGAGGTCGGCCAGCTCGGCTCCACCTTCACCGTCGTCGGCCCCAAGGACGAACGGGCCACCGCCAGGGCCCCGCTGCCCGGACCGTTCAACGTCGCCAACACCCTGGCCGCGATCGTCACCCTCGCGGTCGCGGGCATCGACCCGCAGATCGCGGCCGACGGCGTCGCCGTCGTGCCCGGGGTGCCCGGCCGGCTGGAGCGGGTCGACGCCGGACAGCCGTATCTCGCGCTCGTCGACTACGCGCACAAGACCGACGCCGTCGAATCGGTGCTCCGCTCCCTGCGGAAGGTCACCGAGGGCAAGCTGCACATCGTCCTCGGCTGCGGCGGCGACCGCGACACCACCAAGCGCGGTCCGATGGGCGCAGCCGCGGCACGCCTCTCCGACACCGCCGTACTGACCTCCGACAACCCCCGCTCGGAGGACCCCCTGGGCATCCTCGCCGCCATGCTCGCGGGCGCCGCAGAGGTGCCCGTGCACGAGCGCGGTGACGTCCTGGTCGACGCCGACCGGGCCGCCGCCATCGCCGCCGCGGTCGGCCGGGCCGGGCCCGGCGACACCGTCATCGTCGCGGGCAAGGGCCACGAGCAGGGCCAGGACATCCACGGAGTGGTGCGCCCCTTCGATGACCGGGTGGTCCTGCGCGAGGCCATCGAGCGGTCCCTGGGACACGAGAGCTCCGCCCACCGTGCCGCCACCCACGAGAACAACAGTCAGGGATGACCAAGTGATCGCCCTTTCCCTCGCCGAGATCGCCGAAATCGTCGGCGGGCAGTCGTACGACATACCGGATCCGGCAGCAACCGTCAGCGGGCCGGTCGTCATCGACTCCCGCGCGGTGAAGCCAGGCAGCCTCTTCGTCGCCTTCGCCGGCGAACGGGTCGACGGCCACGACTACGCGCAGCGCGCGGTCGAGGCGGGCGCGGCAGTCGTCCTGGCCGCCCGCCCCGTCGGCGTTCCCGCGATCGTCGTGGACGACGTCGTGGCGGCGCTCGGCGCGCTCGCCCGCGCCGTCACCGGGCGCCTCGGCACCACCGTGGTCGCCCTCACCGGGTCCGCCGGCAAGACCTCCACCAAGGACCTGATCGCCCAGCTCCTGGAGCGCAAGGGCCCCACCGTCTACCCGCTGGGCAACCTCAACAACGAGATCGGGCTGCCGCTCACCGCGCTGCGCGCCACCGAGGAGACCCGGCACCTGGTCCTCGAAATGGGTGCCCGCTACATCGGGGACATCTGTTACCTCACCGGCCTCGTCCCGCCCCGGATCGGCCTCGTCCTGAACGTCGGCACCGCCCACATCGGCGAGTTCGGCGGCCGCGAGCAGATCGCCCAGGCCAAGGGCGAGATGGTCGAGTCGCTGCCCGAGGACGGCCTCGCCGTCCTCAACGCCGACGACCCGCTCGTACGCGCCATGACCTCCCGCACCAAGGCCCGCGTCCTGCTCTTCGGTGAAGCCGCGGATGCGGACGTACGGGGAGAGAACGTGCGGCTCACGGACGACGGACGGCCCGCGTTCCGCCTCCACACACCCACCGGGTGCAGCGATGTGACCATGCGCCTGTACGGTGAGCACCACGTGTCGAACGCGCTCGCCGCGGCCGCCGTCGCCCATGAGTTGGGCCTGTCCGCAGACGAGATCGCCGAGGCGCTCTCCGAGGCGGGCACCCTCTCCCGCTGGCGCATGGAGGTCACCGAGCGTCCGGACGGCGTGACGTTCGTCAATGACGCCTACAACGCCAACCCCGAATCCATGAGAGCCGCGCTGCGCGCGCTGGCCGCCATGGGGAAGGGGCGTCGTACGTGGGCGGTGCTCGGCCAGATGGCCGAGCTCGGCGACGCCTCGCTCACCGAGCACGACGCGGTCGGACGGCTCGCCGTCCGGCTCAACGTCAGCAAGCTCGTCGCGGTCGGGGGCAGAGAAGCCTCCTGGCTGCAACTGGGCGCATACAACGAGGGTTCGTGGGGTGAGGAGTCGGTGCATGTGTCCGACGCACAGGCTGCCGTCGACCTGTTGCGCAGTGAACTGCGCCCGGGAGACGTCGTGCTGGTGAAGGCGTCCCGGTCGGTCGGCCTGGAGCAGGTTGTCATGGCACTGCTGGATAACGCGACCGAGGGCGAGGTCGCCGGCCGATGAGGCAGATCCTCTTCGCGGGGGCCATCGGGCTCTTCCTGACCCTGGTCGGTACCCCGCTGCTGATCAAGCTGCTGGCCCGCAAGGGATACGGGCAGTTCATCCGGGACGACGGCCCGCGCAGCCACGGATCGAAGAAGGGCACGCCCACCATGGGCGGCATCGCCTTCATCCTGGCGACGATCATCGCGTACGTCCTGGCGAAGGTGATCACCGGCGAGGACATGCGCTTCTCCGGTGTGCTGGTCCTCTTCCTGATGGCCGGCATGGGACTCGTCGGGTTCCTCGACGACTACATCAAGATCGTCAAACAGCGTTCGCTGGGCCTGCGGGCCAAGGCGAAGATGGCCGGTCAGCTGATCGTCGGCATCGCCTTCGCGGTGCTCTCGCTCCAGTTCGCCGACGCCCGCGGCAACACCCCCGCCTCCACCAAGCTCTCGTTCGTCGAGGACTTCGGCTGGTCGATCGGCCCGGTGCTGTTCGTGGTCTGGGCGCTCTTCATGATTCTCGCCATGTCCAACGGCGTGAACCTGACGGACGGTCTGGACGGCCTCGCCACCGGTGCGTCGGTGATGGTCTTCGGCGCGTACACCTTCATCGGGCTCTGGCAGTTCCAGGAGTCCTGCGCCAACGCGGCCACCCTCACCAACCCGAGCGCCTGCTTCGAAGTGCGAGATCCACTCGACCTCGCGGTCGTGGCCTCCGCACTGATGGGCTCCTGCTTCGGCTTCCTGTGGTGGAACACCTCGCCCGCCAAGATCTTCATGGGTGACACCGGTTCGCTCGCCCTCGGCGGCGCGCTCGCCGGTCTGGCGATCTGCTCCCGCACCGAGTTCCTGATGGCGGTGCTCGGCGGTCTCTTCGTGATGATCACGATGTCCGTCGTCATCCAGGTCGGCTCGTTCAAGATGACCGGCAAGCGGGTGTTCCGGATGGCGCCGCTCCAGCACCACTTCGAACTCAAGGGGTGGTCCGAAGTCCTTGTCGTGGTCCGCTTCTGGATCATCCAGGGCATGTGCGTGATCGTCGGTCTCGGCCTCTTCTACGCAGGATGGGCAGCCAAGAAGTGAGCAGCACGGACTGGCAGGGCAAGCACGTCACGGTCGCCGGACTCGGGGTCTCCGGGATCCCGGCGGCCCGGGTGCTGCGCGGTCTCGGCGCCGTCGTCACTGTCGTCAACGACGGGGACGACGAGCGCTCCCGCGCCCAGGCCGCGGAGCTGGAGGCGCAGGGCATCACCGTGCGCCTCGGCGACGGGGCCACCCTGCCCGAGTCCACCGAGCTCATCGTCACCACCCCGGGCTGGAAGCCCGACAAACCGCTGTTCGCCGCGGCCGCCGAGGCGGGCGTCCCGGTCTGGGGCGACGTCGAACTCGCCTGGCGGCTGCGCGGCAGGGACGGCCGGGCACCGGCCCCCTGGCTCGCGGTCACCGGCACCAACGGCAAGACCACGACCGTGCGGATGCTCGCCTCGATCCTGGAGGCGGCCGGGCTGCGCACCGCGGCCGTCGGCAACATCGGCGTCTCGCTCCTGGACGCCGTCCTCGGCGAGCAGGAGTACGACGTCCTCGCCGTCGAGCTGTCCAGCTACCAGCTGCACTGGTCGCCCTCGGTGCGCGCCCACTCCGCGGCCGTCCTCAACCTGGCCCCCGACCACCTCGACTGGCACGGCTCCATGGAGGCGTACGTCGCCGACAAGGGCCGGATCTACGAGGGCAACGAAGTCGCCTGCGTCTACAACGTCGAGGACCCCGCCACCGAGGAACTGGTGCGCGGCGCGGACGTCGAGGAGGGCTGCCGGGCGATCGGCTTCACCCTCGGCACTCCCGGCCCCTCCCAGCTCGGCGTCGTCGACGGCATCCTCGTCGACCGCGCCTTCGTGACGAACCGGCAGAAGCAGGCGCAGGAGCTCGCCGAGGTCGGGGACGTGAACCCGCCCGTCCCGCACAACATCGCCAACGCGCTGGCGGCCGCGGCGCTGGCCCGCGCCTACGGCGTCGCACCGGCCGCCGTACGGGACGGGCTGCGGGCCTTCCGCCCGGACCCGCACCGCATCGAGCAGGTCGCGCAGGCCGGCGGGGTCACGTACATCGACGACTCCAAGGCCACCAACACCCACGCCGCCGAGGCCTCCCTCGCCTCCTACGACCCGATCGTCTGGATCGCCGGGGGCCTGGCCAAGGGCGCCACCTTCGACGAGCTGGTGACCGGGTGCGCGAAGCGTCTGCGGGGCGTCGTCCTGATGGGCGCCGACCGAGCCCTGATCCGCGAAGCCCTCGCGCGACACGCGCCCGAGGTCCCGGTGGTCGACCTCGACCGGACCGACACTGGGGCGATGTCGGAGGCGGTCCGCGAGGCGGCACGGCTCGCCCGGCCGGGAGACACCGTACTGATGGCCCCGGCCTGCGCCTCGATGGACATGTTCGTCAATTACAACAAGCGGGGCGAGGCCTTCGCGGACGCCGTCCGCGCACTCGTCGCCGAGAGCGCCTGACGGACCCGGCCTCCGCGCCGTACCGTCCCGGGACAACCGGGTACGTACGGCTGTGCCGCGGCCGCGGGCACTCGGCGCCGAAGCCCCGGGCACGAGCAGTGGAGGGGACAGGACCATGCCGGCCGAAGAGAGCTCTGCCGCACGCGGCAGGGAGCGCTCACGGGCGACCACGGCGATCAGCCGGGCGCTCCATCCGTCCCTCCTCGCGACCGGGGGTGCCCCGCTGCCGGACGGACTCGCCCTGCGCGTCCGGTCGGCTCCCGGCTCCCGGCGGCCCCCCGCGGCCCGCTCCAGGAGCACGGGAGGCCCCCGCACCCCGCGCGGCGGCGGTGTGCGGCGCTTCTACGAGCAGGCACGCCGGGCCTGGGACCGCCCGCTGACCGCGTACTACCTGATCCTGGGTGCCGGGCTGCTCATCACCGTGCTCGGGCTCGTCATGGTCTACTCCGCCTCGATGATCAAGGCGCTGGAACTCGACAAGCCGGGCACCTACTTCTTCCGCAAGCAGTTCCTGGCCGCCGTCATCGGGGCCGGGCTGATGGCGGTCGCCGCCCGGATGCCGGTGAAACTGCACCGCGCCCTGTCCTACCCGCTGCTGACGGGCGCCGTCTTCCTGATGGTGCTGGTCCAGGTGCCGGGGATAGGGATGTCGGTCAACGGCAACCGGAACTGGCTCTACCTGGGCGGCCCCTTCCAGCTCCAGCCCAGCGAGTTCGGCAAGCTCGCCCTCGTCCTGTGGGGGGCCGACCTGCTCGCCCGCAAACAGGACAAGCGGCTGCTGAACCAGTGGAAGCACATGCTCGTGCCGCTCGTCCCGGTCGCCTTCATGCTGCTCGGGCTGATCATGCTCGGCGGTGACATGGGCACTGCGATCATTCTCACGGCGATCCTGTTCGGGCTGCTCTGGCTGGCCGGGGCGCCCACGCGGCTGTTCGCCGGAGTGCTCGCCACCGCCGGCCTGATCGGCTTCGTACTGATCAAGACCAGTCCGAACCGGATGGCCAGGCTCGACTGCATGGGCGCCAGCGAACCCGGACCGGGCGGCTCGTGCTGGCAGGCCGTACACGGTATCTACGCTCTGGCGTCCGGCGGCTGGTTCGGATCCGGGCTCGGTGCGAGTGTGGAAAAATGGGGTCAACTCCCCGAACCTCACACCGACTTCATCTTCGCCATCACGGGGGAGGAACTGGGGTTGGCGGGGACGCTGTCGGTACTCGCCCTCTTCGCGGCTCTAGGCTATGCGGGTATCCGCGTGGCCGGACGCACGGAGGACCCCTTCGTGAGGTATGCCGCGGGAGGTGTGACCACCTGGATCACGGCTCAGGCCGTGATCAACATCGGTGCGGTGCTCGGTCTGCTTCCGATCGCCGGTGTCCCGCTCCCGCTGTTCTCCTACGGAGGGTCGGCCCTGCTGCCGACCATGTTCGCTGTCGGGCTGCTGATCGCGTTCGCGCGAGAGGATCCCGCCGCGAAGGCGGCCCTGGCCATGCGGAGGCCCGGGGTGAGATGGAAGACGATGAGACGGCGCATCAAGAAGCGTCCGTCCGGAGAGCGGTGAATTTCGGTGCATGTCGTACTCGCCGGTGGGGGGACCGCCGGCCACATCGAGCCCGCGCTTGCCCTCGCGGACGCCCTGCGCAGGCAGGACCCGAGCGTGGGAATCACCGCTCTCGGCACGGAGCGCGGACTCGAGACAAGACTCGTACCCGAGCGGGGGTACGAACTCGCCCTGATCCCGGCCGTACCGCTGCCGCGCAAGCCCACCCCCGAACTCATCACCGTCCCGGGGCGGCTGCGCGGCACCATCAAGGCCGCCGAGCAGATCCTGGAACGGACCAAGGCGGACTGCGTGGTCGGGTTCGGCGGCTACGTCGCGCTGCCCGGCTACCTCGCCGCCAAACGCGCCGGGGTGCCGATCGTGGTGCACGAGGCCAACGCCCGGCCGGGCCTGGCCAACAAGATCGGTTCGCGGTACGCGCACGGGGTCGCCGTCTCCACCCCCGACAGCAAGCTGCGCGGTGCCCGCTACATCGGGATCCCGCTGCGCCGCACCATCGCCACCCTGGACCGGGCCCGGGTCCGTCCTGAGGCGCGTGCCGCCTTCGGGCTCGACCCCAACCTGCCGACGCTGCTGGTCTCCGGCGGCTCGCAGGGCGCCCGGCACCTCAATGAGGTGGTCCAGCGGGTCGCCCCGCTGATGCAGCGCTCCGGAATCCAGATCCTGCACGTGGTCGGCCCGAAGAACGAAATGCCGCGCGTGGACAACATGCCCGGTATGCCGCCCTATATCCCGGTACCGTATGTGGACCGGATGGACCTCGCGTACGCCGCGGCCGACATGATGCTCTGCCGCGCGGGCGCGATGACCGTCGCCGAACTCACCGCCGTCGGGCTTCCCGCCGCCTACGTCCCGCTGCCGATCGGCAACGGCGAACAGCGGCTCAACGCCCAGCCGGTGGTCAACGCCGGCGGCGGGCTGCTGGTGGACGACGCGGCACTCACTCCCGAGTGGGTCCAGGGCAACGTCCTTCCGGTGCTGGCGGATCCGCACCGATTGTATGAAATGTCCCGTGCTGCCGCCGAGTTCGGCCGCCGGGACGCCGACGACCTGCTGGTCGGCATGGTGTACGAGGCGATTGCCGCACGCCGAGGCGCGTGAGGCGGACGGGTCCGGGGGCGGCGCCCCCGGACCCGGCATAAGGAGCGAGCGTGGCCGGACCGACGACCGCCCAGCGCGGTGCAGGGCAGCAGGAGGACACCCCGGACCGGCCGCCGCGCCCGGACGCCCGGGGGCGCCGGATGTCCCGGCTGAGGCTGCTGATCGTGATCGCCGCGGCCGTGCTGGTCGTCGGCTCCGGCGCCGTCTGGGCGCTCTACGGCTCGTCCTGGCTCCGGACCGAACAGGTCCGGATCACCGGTGTCGACGTGCTGTCACCCGCCGAGGTGGAGGCCGCCGCGGCGGTGCCGATGGGCGCTCCGCTGATTTCCGTGGACACGGACTCCATCGCGAACCGGTTGCGCCAGAAGTTGCCTCGTATCGACTCGGTGGATGTCGTACGGTCATGGCCGCACGGCATCGGACTTAAGGTGACCGAACGAAAGCCGGTTCTGCTGGTGAAAAAGGGCGCAAAGTTCATTGAAGTGGACGCCAAAGGCGTGCGCTTCGCCACGGTGGACAAGGCGCCCCGGCGTGTACCTCTGCTGGAATTGACCCCGGGTCGGTCAGCGAGTCTGCACCGTTTCGGCAGCGACCGGCTGGTGCGGGAGGCGGTCCGGGTCGCGGGCGGCCTCCCGGACGGCGTCGCCAGGGACACCGAGGTCGTGCGGGTCACCTCGTACGATTCGGTCTCCCTGGAACTCACTCGGGACCGTGAGGTGATCTGGGGGAGTGGTGAAGAAGGTGCGGTGAAGGCGAAAGTGCTCATCGCGCTCATGAAAGCCGCTCCCAAAGCAGGACACTTCGACGTGAGTGCACCCACCGCTCCTGCGGTGTCGGGCAGTTGACGCGCATTCGGCCTGGCCAGCACCCTGGTTGGTCAGCGCTACGGGTGATCACATAGGGTGAAAAGAAAAACGGGAGGTTCGGCGTGTTCGTTGAACGTGCGCCACTTGTCGACTTAGTGTCCTGTTCGGAAGAGTCCATGAAGCAGACACACTGGTAACCCTAAACTTCAACGTTAGGGTTCGGGTCGGCGTTCGGACCGTCCCAATCGGCATCCGTCGTCGCGGCGGGACTACCGCCAGCGACGACACGTAACTCGAGGCGAGAGGCCTTCGACGTGGCAGCACCGCAGAACTACCTCGCAGTCATCAAGGTCATCGGTGTCGGCGGCGGTGGTGTCAATGCCATCAACCGAATGATCGAGGTCGGTCTCAAGGGCGTCGAGTTCATCGCGATCAACACTGATGCGCAAGCCCTGTTGATGAGCGACGCCGACGTCAAGCTCGACGTCGGCCGTGAACTCACCCGTGGCCTCGGCGCCGGGGCGAACCCGGCCGTCGGTCGCAAGGCGGCAGAGGACCACCGTGAAGAGATCGAGGAGGTCCTCAAGGGGGCCGACATGGTCTTCGTCACCGCAGGCGAAGGCGGTGGCACCGGAACCGGTGGCGCCCCCGTCGTCGCCAACATCGCGCGCTCGCTCGGCGCCCTGACGATCGGCGTGGTCACCCGCCCGTTCACCTTCGAGGGCAGGCGTCGCGCGAACCAGGCGGAGGACGGCATCGCCGAACTCCGCGAAGAGGTCGACACCCTCATCGTCATTCCCAACGACCGACTGCTGTCCATCTCGGACCGCCAGGTCAGCGTGCTCGACGCGTTCAAGTCGGCCGACCAGGTACTGCTCTCGGGTGTCCAGGGCATCACCGACCTCATCACCACCCCGGGGCTGATCAACCTCGACTTCGCCGACGTCAAGTCGGTCATGTCCGAGGCCGGATCGGCGCTCATGGGCATCGGCTCCGCGCGCGGCGACGACCGTGCGGTGGCAGCGGCCGAGATGGCGATCTCCTCGCCGCTCCTGGAGGCGTCCATCGACGGCGCCCGCGGTGTCCTGCTCTCCATCTCCGGCGGCAGCGACCTCGGTCTCTTCGAGATCAACGAGGCCGCCCAGCTGGTGAGCGAGGCGGCGCACCCCGAGGCGAACATCATCTTCGGTGCGGTCATCGACGACGCACTGGGCGACGAGGTGCGGGTCACCGTGATCGCCGCGGGCTTCGACGGCGGACAGCCGCCGACCCGTCGCGAGAACGTCCTGGGCGCGAACTCCGCCAAGCGTGAGGAGTCGGCTCCGCCGGTCCGGGCCGCCGAGCCCGTGCGCCAGACGAGCGGACTGGGCTCCGTGCCCCCGCGCGAGGAGTCCCCGGTCCAGAACGAGCCGGTGCCGGTGGCCAATGAGAGCCACCTCCCGCCGGTCGCTCCGCCGCACGTCCCGCCGGCCCGTCCCTACCAGGACTCCCAGGCGGAAGAGCTGGATGTTCCGGATTTCTTGAAGTGATAGATCCGCAACACGCAGTGAACTCGAAGGACTCGGTTTCTTCAGGGGGCGGCGCCCACTTCTCCTTCACCGACAGGTGGGGAGGGGTGAGCGCCGCCCCGTATGCGGAGCTCAACCTCGGCGGCGCGGTCGGTGACGACCCCGCCGCCGTTCTCGCCAACCGCGAGCGCGCCGCCCGCAGCCGCGGTCTCGACCCGGCGCGGGTCGTCTGGATGAACCAGGTCCACGGCCGGGACGTCGCCGTGGTCGACGGACCGTGGGGCGACGCCCCCGGGATTCCCGCCGTGGACGCGGTGGTGACCGCGCGGCGCGGACTCCCGCTCGCCGTCCTCACCGCGGACTGCACCCCCGTGCTCCTCGCCGACCCGGTCGCCGGGATCGTCGCGGCGGCACACGCGGGGCGTCCCGGTCTGGTCGCCGGAGTCGTCCCCGCAGCCGTCGGGGCCATGGTCCGGCTCGGCGCGGACCCGGCGCGGATCATCGCCCGCACCGGGCCGGCCGTCTGCGGACGGTGTTACGAGGTCCCGGCCGCCATGCGGGACGAGGTCGCCGCGAGCGTCCCCGCCTCCTGGTCCGAGACCAGCTGGGGGACCCCGGCCGTGGACGTCACGGCCGGAGTCCATGCCCAGCTCGATGCCCTCGGGGTCACCGACCGGCACATGTCGCCCTTCTGCACTCTCGAATCGGGCGACCATTTCTCGTACCGACGCGACCGCACCACGGGGCGGCTCGCCGGATATGTCTGGTTGGACTGATAGGGCATGACGGACCGTAGGGCTCAACTCACAGCAAATCTCGCACAGGTGGAGGAACGCATTGCTTCCGCCTGCGCCGCCGCCGGCCGCAAGCGGGAAGAAGTGACCCTCATCGTGGTCACCAAGACCTACCCCGCGAGCGATGTGCGGATTCTGCACGAACTCGGCGTGCGCCATGTCGCGGAGAATCGCGACCAGGACGCGGCTCCCAAGGCCGCCGCATGTGCTGATCTGTCCCTCAGATGGCATTTTGTCGGTCAATTGCAGACGAATAAGGTTCGTTCTGTGGTGAGTTATGCCGATGTCGTGCAGTCAGTGGATCGCGTCAAGCTCGTGACGGCGCTCTCCGCGGCGGCTGCGCGTGAGGGGCGTGACGGGCGCGAACTCGGGTGTCTCATCCAGGTTGCGCTCGACGCGGAAAGCGGCGAACGGGGAGAGCGGGGCGGCGTCGCACCCGACGGGATCGAGGAGTTGGCCGCCGCGGTCGAATCCGCCCCGGGGCTGCGGCTGGCCGGTCTGATGACCGTCGCGCCGCTCGCCGGGCCGTTCGCCGGCAGGCAACGGGCGGCGTTCGACCGGCTGATGGAAATCTCATCCCGGCTGCGCGGGAACCATCCGGCTGCGAACATGGTCTCCGCAGGGATGAGTGCGGACCTCGAGGACGCGGTTGCGGCCGGAGCGACACATGTGCGCGTCGGTACTGCGGTACTCGGAGACCGACCCGGGCTCGGGTAACGTCGCCAAGCAAGTCGGACCACAGCAGAAAATATGGTCATTACCGCCCACGGCGGGTAGGCCACAGTGGATCGCGGGCACTTGGTGACAGATGCCGATCCACCACAGAGCGGAGGACTCAGAGCATGGCCGGCGCGATGCGCAAGATGGCGGTCTACCTCGGCCTCGTGGAGGACGATGGGTACGACGGTCCGGGGTTCGACCCCGACGACGAATTCGAACCCGAGCCGGAACCCGAGCGGGACCGGCGCCGGCACCAGCCAGCGCATCAGGTGGAACGGGAACGGGACGAACCGGTACGAGCGGTGCAGCCTCCGGCGCAGCGGGAGCCGGTCCAGATCCCGGCCGAACGAGAGCGACCCGCCCGAATCGCCCCCGTGGCATCCATCACACCTGAACGCTCGAACTTGGAGAAGAACGCACCGGTGATCATGCCCAAGGTTGTGTCCGAGCGGGAGCCCTACCGCATCACCACGCTGCACCCCAGGACCTACAACGAGGCCCGTACCATCGGGGAACACTTCCGTGAGGGCACTCCGGTGATCATGAATCTCACGGAGATGGACGACACGGACGCGAAGCGACTTGTCGACTTTGCCGCGGGACTTGTCTTCGGTCTCCATGGCAGCATTGAGCGAGTGACGCAGAAGGTCTTTCTGTTGTCGCCTGCTAACGTCGATGTCACGGCGGAGGACAAGGCCCGCATCGCAGAGGGCGGATTCTTCAACCAGAGCTGAGAACACGACACCGGGAACAACCCGGCCGAGAGGCCGGAGCTACGAGAGCCAGGGGAGAGGGAAGCGCGAGGATGGGCGTCGCTCAAAGTGTTGTCTACATCGCGTTGATGTGTTTCCTCATCGTGCTGATCTTCCGGCTTGTCATGGACTACGTCTTCCAGTTCGCACGTTCATGGCAGCCGGGCAAGCCGATGGTGATCGTTCTTGAGGCCACCTACACGATCACCGATCCACCGCTCAAGCTCCTGCGGCGGTTCATTCCGCCGCTGCGTCTCGGGGGCGTGGCACTCGACCTGTCCTTCTTCGTTCTGATGATCATCGTTTCCATCCTGATCAGCGTCGTGATCAAGGTGTGAGCGATACGGTCTTGCCGACTGCCGACGACTACGTAGAGGTGAAGAAGAGATGCCGCTGACCCCCGAGGACGTGCGGAACAAGCAGTTCACGACGGTCCGCCTCCGAGAAGGCTATGACGAGGACGAGGTTGACGCCTTCCTCGACGAGGTCGAATCGGAGCTGACCCGCCTGCTCCGTGAGAACGAGGACCTGCGCGCCAAGCTGGCCGCCGCCACGCGTGCCGCCGCGCAGAACCAGCAGCAGCAAGGTATGCGCAAGCCGGAGCAGCAGGACCGGCCCGGCGCACCGGTGCCGGCCGCCATATCTGGTCCGCCGGTCCAGCAGCAGCAGCCCCCGCAGATGGGTCCGCCCCAGCTGCCTGGTGGCGCGCCGCAGCTGCCCGCCGGTCCCAGCGGTCACGGGCCCCAGGGCCCGCACGGCCCCGGTCCGCAGGGCCCGCACGGCCCCGGCCCGATGCAGGGCGGTCCCATGGGTGGCCCGATGGGCGGCCCGATGGGTGGTCACAACCCCCAGCAGCAGCAGCAACAGCAGATGCAGCAGATGCAGCAGCAGCAGCCGCCGCAGATGCAGCAGCAGCAGGGCCCCGGCGGCGACAGCGCCGCCCGTGTCCTCTCCCTGGCGCAGCAGACCGCCGACCAGGCGATCGCGGAGGCCCGTTCCGAGGCCAACAAGATCGTCGGCGAGGCGCGCAGCCGTGCCGAGGGCCTGGAGCGCGACGCGCGTGCCAAGGCGGACGCCCTGGAGCGGGACGCGCAGGAGAAGCACCGCGTGGCGATGGGCTCCCTGGAGTCGGCCCGCGCGACGCTGGAGCGCAAGGTCGAGGACCTGCGTGGCTTCGAGCGCGAGTACCGGACGCGTCTGAAGTCCTACCTGGAGAGCCAGCTGCGTCAGCTGGAGACCCAGGCGGACGACTCGCTCGCTCCGCCGCGGACCCCGGCGGCCGCTTCGCTGCCGCCGTCGCCCTCGCTGGCTCCGGCCGGTGCGGGTGCCATGGGTCACATGGGTGGCAACCACGGCGGTCACGGCAGCCCGCAGATGGGCGGCAACCCGTCCATGGGCGGTGCGCCCTCGTACGGTGGTCAGCAGCAGATGTCCCCGGCTATGACTCAGCCGATGGCACCGGTGCGGCCGCAGGCGCCCCAGCCGATGCAGCAGGCGCCTTCGCCGATGCGAGGGTTCCTGATCGACGAGGACGACAACTGAGCGGCTGTCGCGCGTTGAGCGCGTAGCCGTCGGCAGGCTGAGGGCCGGGCCCCGGGGTTTTCCCCGGGGCCCGGCCCTTTGCCGTGGGCGGCGGCACCCGGGGGCTCCGCCCCCGGACCCCCGCTCCTCAATCGCCGGAGGGGCTTGAGGTTGCTCGGCAATCGCCGGAGAGGTTTGAGGTTGCTCGGCAATCGCCGGGGAGCTGGATGTGGCTCGGCAACAGCCCGAAGGGGCTTGGGGGTGCTCGGTGGTGGGGAACAGCGAGGGGCCCGGCCGGATGTGTCCGGCCGGGCCCCTCGGTGCTGTGGGTTACCGCTCCGTCCTGCGGAGGCGGAACGTCAGGGACAGGCCCTCGTCCTCGAACGGCTCGCCGTACGCCGTGTCCGCCTCGCCCTGGGCGTAGTCCAGGGCCAGGACCTCGTCCGCGATCAGGGACGCGTGCTCGGTCAGGGCCTCGGCCGTCGCGGGCGACGTGGACGTCCAGCGGACGGCGATGCGGTCCGCCACGTCCAGGCCGCTGTTCTTGCGGGCCTCCTGGATGAGGCGGATCGCGTCACGGGCCAGGCCCGCACGCCGCAGCTCCGGGGTGATCTCCAGGTCCAGGGCGACCGTGGCGCCCGAGTCGGACGCGACCGACCAGCCCTCGCGCGGGGTCTCCGTGATGATCACCTCGTCCGGGGCCAGCGACACCGTCTCGCCGTCGACCTCGACCGAGGCCGTGCCCTCGCGCAGGGCCAGCGACAGCGCGGCGGCGTCGGCGTTCGCGACGGCCTTGGCCACCGCCTGGACGCCCTTGCCGAACCGCTTGCCCAGCGCCCGGAAGTTGGCCTTCGCCGTCGTGTCGACCAGCGAACCGCCGACCTCGGAGAGGGACGCCACCGAGGAGACGTTCAGCTCCTCCGTGATCTGGGCGTGCAGGGCGGGGGAGAGGCTCTCGAAGCCCGAGGCCGCGACCAGGGCCCTGGACAGCGGCTGACGGGTCTTGACGCCCGACTCGGCGCGGGTGGCCCGGCCGAGCTCGACCAGCCGGCGCACCAGCGCCATCTGCGTCGAGAGCGCGGGATCGATCGCCGCCAGGTCCGCCTTCGGCCAGCCGGAGAGGTGGACCGACTCCGGGGCGTCCGGGGAGACCGGCACGATCAGGTCCTGCCAGACCCGCTCGGTGATGAACGGCGTCATCGGGGCCATCAGCCGGGTGACCGTCTCGATGACCTCGTGCAGGGTGCGCAGCGCCGCTTTGTCGCCCTGCCAGAAGCGGCGGCGGGAGCGGCGGACGTACCAGTTGGACAGGTCGTCGACGAACCCCGAGAGCAGTTTGCCGGCGCGCTGGGTGTCGTAGTTCTCCAGCGCCTGGGTGACCTGGTCGGTCAGGGCGTTCAGCTCGCTCAGCAGCCAGCGGTCCAGGACCGTGCGGTCGGCCGGGGCCGGGTCGGCCGCGGACGGCGCCCAGTTCGACGTACGGGCGTACAGCGCCTGGAAGGCGACGGTGTTCCAGTACGTGAGGAGCGTCTTGCGGACGACCTCCTGGATCGTGCCGTGGCCGACGCGCCGGGCCGCCCACGGGGAGCCGCCGGCCGCCATGAACCAGCGCACGGCGTCGGCGCCGTGCTGGTCCATCAGCGGGACCGGTTCGAGGGTGTTGCCCAGGTGCTTGGACATCTTGCGGCCGTCCTCGGCGAGGATGTGGCCCAGGCAGACCACGTTCTCGTAACTGGACTTGTCGAAGACCAGGGTGCCGATCGCCATCAGGGTGTAGAACCAGCCGCGCGTCTGGTCGATGGCCTCCGAGATGAACTGCGCCGGGTAACGGCTCTCGAAGATCTCCTTGTTCTTGTGCGGGTAGCCCCACTGCGCGAACGGCATCGAGCCCGAGTCGTACCAGGCGTCGATGACCTCGGGGACGCGGTACGCCTCCAGTTGGCAGCTCTCGTGCGAGCACGTGAACGTGATCTCGTCGATGAACGGCCGGTGCGGGTCGAGGGCGGAGAGGTCGCTGCCGGTCAGCTCGCTCAGCTCGGCGCGCGAACCGACGCAGGTGAGGTGGTCGTCCTCGCAGCGCCAGATCGGCAGCGGGGTGCCCCAGTAGCGGTTGCGGGACAGCGCCCAGTCGATGTTGTTGTTCAGCCAGTCGCCGTACCGGCCGTTCTTGACCGACTCGGGGAACCAGTTGGTCTTCTGGTTCTCCTCCAGGAGCCGGTCCTTGACAGCGGTCGTGCGGATGTACCAGGACGGCTGCGCGTAGTAGAGCAGCGCGGTGTGGCAGCGCCAGCAGTGCGGGTAGCTGTGCTCGTACGGCACGTGCCGGAAGAGCAGGCCGCGGTCCGCGAGGTCCGCGGTGAGCGCCTCGTCGGCCTTCTTGAAGAAGACGCCGCCGACCAGCGGCAGGTCCTCCTCGAAGGTGCCGTCGGGGCGGACCGGGTTCACCACCGGCAGCCCGTACGCCTTGCAGACCAGGAGGTCGTCGGCGCCGAAGGCGGGGGACTGGTGGACCAGGCCCGTACCGTCCTCGGTCGTCACGTACTCGGCGTTGACGACGTAGTGGGCGGGCGCGGGGAAGTCGACCAGGGCGAACGGGCGCTCGTACGTCCAGCGCTCCATCTCGCGGCCGGTGAAGGACCGGCCCGTGAGCTCCCAGCCCTCGCCCAGCGCCTTCTCGACGAGCGGCCGGGCGACGACGAGCTTCTCCTCGCCGTTCGTCGCGACCACGTAGTCCACCTCGGGGTGCACGGCGACGGCGGTGTTGGAGACCAGGGTCCAGGGGGTCGTCGTCCAGACCAGGAGGGCGGCCTCGCCGGCCAGCGGGCCGGAGGTGAGCGGGAAGCGCACGAAGACCGACGGGTCGACGACCGTCTCGTACCCCTGGGCCAGCTCGTGGTCCGAGAGGCCGGTACCGCAGCGCGGGCACCAGGGGGCGACGCGGTGGTCCTGGACCAGCAGGTCCTTGTTGAAGATCTCCTTCAGCGACCACCACACCGACTCGACGTACTCGGGGTCCATCGTGCGGTAGGCGTCGTCGAGGTCGACCCAGTAGCCCATCCGGGTCGTGAGCTCGGTGAAGGCGTCGGTGTAGCGGGTCACCGACTCCCGGCACTTGGCGTTGAACTCGGCGATGCCGTACGCCTCGATGTCCTTCTTGCCGTTGAAGCCCAGCTCCTTCTCGACCGCGAGCTCGACCGGCAGACCGTGGCAGTCCCAGCCGGCCTTGCGGCCGACGTGGTAGCCCTGCATGGTGCGGAAGCGCGGGAAGACGTCCTTGAAGACGCGGGCCTCGATGTGGTGGGCGCCCGGCATTCCGTTGGCGGTCGGCGGGCCCTCGTAGAAGACCCACTCGGGGCGGCCCTCGGACTGCTCCAGGCTCTTGGTGAAGACCTTGCTCTCGCGCCAGAAGTCGAGCACTGCGTGCTCCAGAGCGGGCAGGTCGACCTGGGCGGGTACCTGGCGGTACTGCGGCGATGTCATGTGCGGCTTCCTCCGGCGGACGTATTCCACTTCCGTCGGAGGGACGAGAACCGGTCGGGCTCCCGCGGTACCACCCTCCTTGGCCCCGGGCGTGCGCCCACGGCCCCCTCATTGGGGTGCGAAGCCGGTTCTACTCGCCTTGCGCCCGTGGGCGGGGCCCACGGTCCAAGGCTTTCCTCCGGCGGCTCCGGGTGATCTTCACGACGCGCTCGCCCCCGGGCTCCCACCGTCCCCGGGTCGCTCCTGGCTGCGTACGACGCTACTCGTCCCATCCACGCCTCTCGCTGCCGTCAGTGTACGGGCCCAGGGGTGTGACGGCCGACCGGTTTAACGACGGGCCCCGGCGTGACCCGAATGGCCAGACCCGGCGTACGGAGTCCTGGTGGGCCCCGGCGGGGGAGCGGAAGGCGGATTACCGGGCGGGGAGCTGGGCACAACGGATTCAGGCGCGCTGTGATCCGGACACGGGGAGGGGCGATTCGGCGGCGTGCCCCGTTGCCGCGGGGCCGGGGTCGACTTATCGTCCCAGCACGACTCGCGAGCAAGATCACAATGCGTGAAGGGGCCGCGGCCATGGTGGCGAAGAAGACCGCCGTAGAGAAGACGGCGTCGGCGCAATCCACGGGCGCGGCCGCCGGGGAGACGGCGACGGAGAAGGCTGCCGAGAAGGCGGCGCCCAGCAAAACGGCGGCCAAGAAGGCAGCGGCCAAGAAGACGGCGGCCAAGAAGGCCGCGCCGAAGAAGAGCGCGGCAGCGAAGTCCACGGCCAAGAAGGCTTCGAAGAAGGCCGCCGCGGCGGCCACGGGGGCGGCCGCGGCCGCCGAGCAGACGGGAGCCCACACGGTGGTAGCCAAGAAGAGCGCGGCCAGGACCCGGACAGCCGGCCGGGGCACGGCGCCCGTGCCCCCGGCCCGCGCCGCCGCGACCACGCCGGGGGAGCTGGCCGTACGGCCGGGCGAGGACCCCTGGACGGAGGAGGAAGTCGTGGCCGCCCGGTCCGAGCTGACCGGCGAGATCACCCGGCTGCGCAACGAGCTGGAGACCTCGGGCGCGGCGCTGGCCGGGCTGATGCGGGACTCCGGCGACGGGGCGGGTGACGACGAGGCGGACACCGGCACCAAGAACATCACCCGCGAGCACGAGATGTCGCTCGCCGCCAACGCCCAGGAGATGCTGGAGCAGACCGAGCGCGCCCTCGCCCGCCTCGACGCCGGGACGTACGGGCTCTGCGAGATCTGCGGCAACCCGATCGGCAAGGCGCGGATGCAGGCGTTCCCCCGGGCCACCCTCTGTGTGGAGGACAAACAGAAGCAGGAGCGACGCGGCTGATCCCCGCCGGTGTGTCGTACCCTCGTCCTCAGTCGGGAACTAGGTTGAGGGACTCACGTGGCAGAGGCGGAGAGCATCATCGGTACGCCGGACATCCCTGAGGCTGAGGGACACGAAGGAGCCGAGCCGGAGCGGAACGACGGGGCCGGCGCCCCGGACGGGCAGGCGGCGGACAGCACCGCGGCCGAGGACGGGGAAGCGGCGGTCGACCGTTCGCCGGCCACGCGCCGGCGCCGGATCATCCTGCTCTTCTGCGTCGCCGTCCTCGCCTACCTGCTCGACCTGGGCAGCAAGATGCTCGTGGTGGCGAAGCTGGAGCACCAGGAGCCGATCGAGATCTTCGGCAGCTGGCTCAGGCTCGACGCCATCCGCAACGCGGGAGCCGCGTTCGGTATCGGTGAGGCCTTCACGATCATCTTCACGATCATCGCGGCGACCGTCATCGTGGTGATCGCACGGCTCTCGCGCAAGCTCTACAGCCTGCCGTGGGCCGTCGCGCTCGGGCTGCTGCTCGGCGGTGCGCTGGGCAACCTCACCGACCGGATCTTCCGCGCGCCGGGCGTTCTGGAGGGCGCGGTGGTGGACTTCATCGCCCCCGCCCACTTCGCCGTCTTCAACCTGGCCGACTCCTCGATCGTCTGCGGCGGCATCCTGATCGTGATCCTCTCCTTCAAGGGCCTGGACCCCGACGGCACCGTGCACAAGGATTAGGACGCGCAAGGCATACTCGACAGGTGAGTACGCATCCCGAGATCCGAACCCTGCCCGTACCCGATGGCCTGGAAGGCGAGCGTGTCGACGCCGCCATTTCCCGGATGTTCGGTTTCTCCCGCACCAAGGCCGCAGAGCTGGCCGCCGCCGGGAAGGTGCAGGTGGACGGTTCGGTGGCGGGCAAGTCGGAACGCGTGCACGGCGGCGCCTGGCTGGAAGTGGAGATGCCGCAGGCTCCCGCGCCGGTGCAGATCGTCGCCGAGCCCGTCGAGGGCATGGAGATCGTCCACGACGACGACGACATCGTCGTGATCATGAAGCCGGTCGGTGTCGCCGCGCACCCGAGCCCCGGCTGGACCGGCACCACCGTCATCGGCGGCCTCGCCGCCGCCGGGTACCGGATCTCGACCTCGGGCGCCGCGGAGCGCCAGGGCATCGTGCACCGGCTCGACGTCGGCACCTCGGGGCTGATGGTCGTCGCCAAGTCCGAGCGCGCCTACACCCTGCTGAAGGCCCAGTTCCGGGACCGGGTCGTCGACAAGAAGTACCACGCGCTGGTCCAGGGCCACCCGGACCCGATGAGCGGCACCATCGACGCCCCCATCGGCCGCCACCCCACCCACGACTACAAGTGGGCGGTCGTCGCCGAGGGCAAGCCGTCGGTCACCCACTACGACCTGATCGAGGCGTACCGCGCCGCCAGCCTCCTGGACATCAAGCTGGAGACCGGCCGTACGCATCAGATCCGGGTGCACATGTCCGCCCACCGTCACCCCTGCGTCGGCGACCTGACCTACGGCGCCGACCCGACGATGGCCAAGCGGCTGGGCCTGACCCGGCAGTGGCTGCACGCAGTCCGGCTCGGTTTCGAGCACCCCTCCGACGGCCGCTGGGTCGAGTTCTCCAGCACCTACCCGGACGACCTCCAGCAGGCCCTGGACCGGATCGCGGCGGAGAGCGAATGACCGGCACGCCCCCCTCGTACACCACCCGCACCGCCGCCGGGGAGCAGGACCGCGCCGCCTGCTTCCAGGTCCGCAAGGACGTCTTCGTCGGTGAGCAGAACGTGCCGGAGGAGATCGAGTACGACGCCTACGACGCGGACGCGGTGCATGTCATCGCCGTCGCGGCGGACGGCACGGCGCTCGGCACCGGGCGGCTGCTGCACGGCCCCGGTGCGGTGGCGAAGACCGGCGGTGACCTCACGGTCGGCTCGCTGGGCCGGCTCGCGGTGACCAGCGGGGCGCGCGGCCTCGGGGTCGGCGCCGCGCTGGTGCGGGCCATCGAGGACGCGGGCCGCGACCTCGGCCTCGCCGCCGTCGACCTGCACGCCCAGACGCACGCGCTCGGCTTCTACGAACGGCTCGGCTACGAGGCCTACGGGCCCGAGTTCCCGGACGCGGGCATCCCGCACCGGGCGATGCGCCGCGCGCTGAACGGCTGAGTCCCCCGGCGGCCGGGCCCGGGTCAGCCCGGCAGGCCCCACTTCGTCCACGCACCGTTCGACGGCACGTCGCGCGGGCCCGGCCCGGCGGGCCGGGCACCCCGCGGGGTGATCACCGCGGTGGCGCCGCGCGGCAGGGCGACCGTGATCCGGCCCGGTCCCGTCTCCCGCCAGCGCAGCGGACGGCCGCGGCCGTCCCGCACCTCGACCGGGGCCCGGACCGAGTGGTCCAGGGTCAGCGGCGCGCCCGCCTCGCTGTGGACCCGTACCCAGCGCGTGGCACCGCCCGACCGGTCGGCGTCCACGAGGAAGGCCCCCTGGGTGCGCAGTGACGCGATCGACGCGTCGGCCCAGCGGTCCGAGACGGACGGGAAGACCTTCACCACTCCCTCGTGCCCCTGCACCACCATGTCGAGCATCGACTGGGCGGCCGACAACGGGCTCTCCAGGGCGAGGTTCTTGCCCTCCCGGTACATCGTGTTGACCGTCATCTGGCAGTCCGCGACCACCTTCAGATCGGTGAAGAAGGTCAGGAAGTCGAGGGCCTTCTCCGGCTCGCCCGTCACCGAGTACATCGACGAGGCGGTCGCGTAGCTGTAGCCGTGCCACAGCTCCCGCATCGAGACCCAGTGGTCCATGGAGCGCCGCATCACGTCCCGGTCCCCGGCCCGGTCCCAGTCGCGCTCGCGCAGCGGGTAGAGCCAGAGCAGGTGCGAGTGGTGGCGGTGGGAGTCGGCGAGCGGGACGTCCTTGCCGATCAGCACGCCGGACACCGGGTCCTGCACGTACGGGGTGAGGCGCCGCTCGATGTCCTGCCAGCGTCCGAGCCGCGGGTCGTTGTTCCGCAGCAGCTTCGAGGACGCGATGAGGGTGCGCACGCCCCAGCGGACGAGCGAGAGGTCGTACGTGCAGTCCTCGGCGTCGGCGTACTCGGGGGAGCGGGTCTCCAGCAGGTGCAGCCTGCCGTCCGGGCCCTCGCGCAGGAAGTGCGCGTAGAAGTTGACGGCCTTCGCGAGGATCGGGTGCACCACGTCGCGCAGGACGGACAGGTCCATCGAGTGCCGGTAGGACTGCCAGACGTTGTGCAGCGCCCAGATGAGGTTGCCGAAGTTGTCGGAGACGTGGTCCGAGCCGGGGGCGCCGACGTCGTACGTGTCGCCCGCGCGCAGCTGCCAGTCCGAGGGGTGGCCCAGCGCGTAGCTCTCGCCGTCGCGGTACGCGGCCGGGACCGACGTCGGGAGGTTGTGCTCGAAGCGGCGGAAGGTGCTGGTCACCGAGTCGAGTTCGGGGTGGTTGGAACCGTGGACGGGCGCCATGCCGATCTGGACGTTGAGATTCCACCAGACCGCGGTCCAGTTGTTGCCGGTCTCGGGGAACCAGGGGCCCCACTCGGAGATCGTCGGCCCGCCGGCCCTGGTCGACGCGGCGAGCTTGTAGAGCTGGATGAGGTAGAAGCTCTGCAGCCGCTTGTCCGGTACGGAGAGGAAGCTGCGCCGGTAGTACGCGTGCCACCACCCGCGGTGACGGTCCACCAGCCGGTCCGGGTCCGTGGCCAGGGTGCGGTCCACGGCGCGCAGCGCGTCCGCCGTCGCCCGGGAGACCCGGCCGGGGAAGCGGTACACGAGGTGGGCGGCGAGCAGCCGGCCGGTGCCCTCGCGCCGCTCGCGCCAGGCGGTGGTCCAGCCGCCGCCCGCGAGCAGCGGCTGCTCGACGAAGCCGTCGCCGGTCCGCGGGTCCGGGTTGGGCGTGTAGTCCTCGGGCTTGCCGCTGCTGCGGGTGGTGGCGGCCGGCAGCCACTGGAACGACCAGGCCGCGGACTCCTCGCCCGGGGTGGGCCGGGTGGAGACCAGCAGGGCGCTCGTGTCGTTCTGGACGAGGGCGGAGAAGGCCAGGGAGCCGCGGGTGGTGGTGACGGTGCCGCGCAGCTCGGCGTCGTACAGGTCCAGGGTCCAGTCGACGCCGGTGATCTCCCCGGCCAGGGTCAGGGTGAAGTACCCGACGGGGAGGCGGGAGAAGCCGATGCCGCCGCGCCACTGGCCGCGCTGGTCCTGTACCTGGCTGTGACTCAGCATCAGCTTCAGGGTGTTGGCGGACCCGCCCGCGTACAGCTGGGCGCCGAGGTGGCCGTTGGCGAGGAACGGGGCCTGCTGCCAGCCGGTGGGGAGCGTGCGCCAGGTCATGGCGGCGTCCCGGACGGTCCTCTCGTGGACGTCGGTGTCCGGACCGCCCGCCGGGGCGGGGGAGGGGGCCGCCCACGCGGTGGGGGAGCCGGCGAGCCAGAACGCGGAGGTGCCGGCAGCGGCGGCGCCGACGAAATGCCTTCGGGAGAACGCGGTCACGTGGTCTCTCCTGCCAGTCATGTATGTGGTGAGAGTTCTCGTCCCTGAATGACGCACGCCGCATACTGCCCGCCCGGAGCGGGCAGCGGAAGAGGGCTGACCGCAGAAACATCGGAGGAATGATCGGTCAGGAGAAGTGTGTGGTGGGGGTGTTACCGGGTTCGCGTGACGTGCGTGGCAGGCTGGAACCCCGAATCGGCCGATCACCGAGGCCGGCTCGCCGCGCTCCGGAAGGCACCCCGTGGACCAAATGGCCCTGTTGCTCCTGTTGTTGCTGGGGGCGGTGGTCACCGTGCCGCTGGGGGACCGGCTGGGGCTCCCCGCGCCGGTACTGATGACGCTCGCGGGCGTCGGGATGGCATTCCTCAGCTTCGTGCCGAATGTGGACATCCCGCCTGAGATCATCCTCCCCGCGCTGCTTCCGCCGCTGCTCTACGCCTCCGTGCAGCGCACCTCCTGGCGGCAGTTCGCTGCCAACAAACGACCGATCTTTCTGCTGGCCGTGGCGTTGGTCTTCCTGACGACGGCGGCCGTCGCCGCGGTGGCGAACGCCATCGTCCCCGGGCTGCCCATCGCCGCCGCCGTCGCACTCGGCGCGCTCGTCGCACCGCCCGACCCGGTCGCGGCGACCGCCGTCGCGGGTTCGGTCGGACTGCCCCGCAGGCTCGTCTCCATCCTGGAGGGCGAGGGGCTGTTCAACGACGTGACCGCGATCGTGCTCTACCACGTGGCGATCGCGGCCGCGGTGAGCGGCACCTTCTCGCTGCCGGAGGCGTTCGGGCTGCTGATCCTCTCCGCCGTCGTCGCCGTCGCGGTGGGCGTCGCGCTCGGCTGGCTCACCATCAAACTCATGGGCCTGCTCGGCGATGCCACGCTCCAGGTCGGGCTCACCCTGCTGGTGCCGTTCGTCAGCTACGTACTCGCCGAGGAGCTGATGGGCTCGGGCGTCCTCGCCGTCCTCACCACCGCGCTCTTCCTCGCCGAGCACACCGCCGACGCCGACGACGTCCTGGGCCGGCTCACCGGCCGTACCTTCTGGGAGATCGTCGACACCCTCGTCACCGGGGTCGCCTTCGGGTTGATCGGCCTCGAACTGCACAACGTCTTCGGGACCGCCGACGGGCGCGAACTGGAGATGGCCGGCTGGGCCCTGGCCGTCGTCGTGGTCGTCGTCGGCGTCCGGCTGCTCTATCTGCTGCCCGCGACCTGGCTGGCCAAGCGGCTGCACACCCGCCGCGACGTCAGCGAGGAGATCCCCACCGGCTGGCGCGAGACCGTCGTCATGTGGTGGGCCGGGATGCGCGGGGTGGCGTCGGTCGCGCTGGCCCTCGCGATCCCGCTGAAGACGGACGACGGAAAGCCGTTCCCGGGCCGGGACGAGATCGTCTTCATCGCCTTCGCCGTGATCATGGTCACCCTGGTCTTCCAGGGCCTGACCCTGCCGTGGCTGGTGCGCAAGCTCCGGGTCAAGGCGGACACCGACGCCGAGGAGGCACTGGAGAAGGACCTCGCGATCCGGGCCGCCAGGGCCGCCAAACAGCGGCTCAAGGAGATCCAGGAGGTCGAGGACTTCCCCGAGGACGTCGTGGAGCGCCTGCACCGGCTGGCCTACGACGTGGGCGCGCGGATCAGCCCCGACATGGTCGACGACGAGCGGCGCGAGGCGTACGCGAAGCGCGCCGAGCGGTTCAAGGAGATCAGCCGCATCCAGCGCGAGATGCTGTCGGCCGCCCGCCACGCGGTGCTCTCCGCACGCAGCGAGGCCGGCGCCGACCCCGAGATCGTCGACCGGGTGCTGCGGCAGCTGGATGTACGCAGTCTGCGCTGACCCGGTCCCGGGCCGGGCCGGTCAGCCGCGCCCGGTGCGCGGCGCCCGGTCCCGGCCGATCGGCTTCCCGTTCGGGTGCGACCCGAGCGGCCACTGGTCCTGGGGCGGCAGCGCCGCGGGCGCCGTCGCGATGCGCGGCAGGGCGTACGGGTGGTGATCGCGCAGCCAGCCGATCAGCTGTTCCCGGACCGCGCAGCGCACCGTCCAGATGTCGTCCGCGTCCTTCGCCGTGACCACCGCGCGCACCACGACGGTGGACGGGGTGGTGTCGGTGACGGCCAGCGACCAGTTGCGGCCGTCCCACGCGGCGCAGTCGCCCAGGATGTCCCGCAGCTGTTCGCGCATCGCGGCGACCGGCGCCGAGTGGTCCAGGTGGAAGAAGACCGAACCGGTCATCTGGGCCCCGCCGCGCGACCAGTTCTCGAAGGGCTGGCTCGTGAAGTACGAGACCGGCATCGTGATCCGCCGCTCGTCCCAGGTCCGTACCGCGAGGAAGGTCAGCGTGATCTCCTCGATCGTGCCCCACTCGTCGTCCACCACCACCGTGTCACCGATGCGCACCATGTCGCCGAAGGCGATCTGCAGGCCCGCGAAGAGGTTGCCGAGCGTGGACTGGGCGGCGACACCCGCGACGATGCCGAGGACACCGGCCGAGGCCAGCATCGAGGTGCCCACCGCCCGCATGGCCGGGAACGTCAGCAGCATCGCGGCGACGGCGACCGTCGTCACGACGGCGGTGACCACCCGCTGGATCAGCGTCACCTGCGTCCGCACCCGCCGCACCCGCGCCGGGTCCCGGGTGTTCGCCGCGTAGCGCGCGTACACCGAGTCCACCACCGCGATGGCGATCCGCAGCACCAGCCAGGCAGAGGCGCCGATCATCACCAGCGTCAGCACCTGCCCGATGCCCGTGCGGTGGTCCTTGATCAGGTCGAGCCGGGTGTGGGTGTAGCTGGCCCGCAGCAGCGCCGTGCACAGCGTGAGCTGGAACGGTATCCCGCAGCGCCGCAGCAGACCCCACAACGGGGTCTCGTGATGCCGCCCGTCGGCCCGTCTGAGCAGCAGGTCGACCAGCCAGCCGATCACCAGCGTGATCACTACCGAACCGCCGACGACGATCAGCGGACGCAGTAGGTTCTCCATCCTGTCGCTCTCCAAGCTCTCGACGGCAACTGGCACCATGGGCCTCATGAACATCATGCTTTTCCACTCGACGTACGGTCTGCGCCCCGCGGTGCACGCGGCCGCCGAGCGGCTGCGTGCAGCCGGGCACGAGGTGCGCGTGCCCGATATCTTCGCCGGGCACACCTTCGAGACCATCGAGGAAGGGCTGGCCTTCCAGCAGGAGACGGGCAAGGAGGAGCTGCTGAAGCGGGCCGTGCTGGCCGCCGCACCCTACTCGGACTCCGGACTGGTCTACGCCGGCTTCTCGCTCGGGGCGTCCGTCGCCCAGACGCTGGCGCTCGGGGACGCGAAGGCGCGCGGGCTGCTGCTCTTCCACGGCACCTCGGACATCGCCGCGAACGCCTCGGTGGACGAGCTGCCCGTACAGCTGCACGTCGCCGACCCGGACCCGTACGAGACGCACGACTGGCTGAACTCCTGGTACCTCCAGATGCGGCAGACCGGCGCCGATGTCGAGATCTACCGCTACCCCGGCGCGGGCCACGTGTTCACCGACGCGGAACTGCCGGACTTCGACCAGGCCTCGGCCGAGCTGGCCTGGAAGGTCGCGATCGGCTTCCTCGCCACGCTGTGAGCACGCGAAGGGCCCCGCGCGCACGGAAGCGGCGCGCGGGGCCCTTCGGGGGTGCGGAGCGGATCAGCCCTTCAGCGCCGCGGTGATCGCGGTGTTGAAGTCGTCGGCCGTCATCGGGGCGTTCTTCTTGTCCGAGCCGGTCAGCGTCTTGCCGTCCATCTTGAGCGTCGGGGTGCCCTGCACGCCGCTCTTGTCGAAGGCCCCGGACATCTTCATCGCCCAGGCGTCGTACGTGCCGTCCTTGACGCTCTTCTGGAACGCGGCGTTGCCCTTCAGGGCGTCCACCGTGTCGGCGACCTTGATCAGGTACGAGTCGTCCTTGAACTTGTCCTCGGTCTCCTGCGGGTGGTACTTCGCGGAGTAGAGGGCGTACTTGTAGTCGAGGAAGGCCTCGGGGCTGACATCGAGAGCGGCGCCCAGCGCGCTCAGGGCGTTCTTCGAGCCCTCGCCGTTGTCGCTGTTGTCGATGAACGTGGCACCGATGTACTTGACCTTGTACTTGCCCGCGTCGACGTCCTTGTGGACCGTCTCGCCGACCGTCTGCTCGAACGTGGCGCAGATCGGGCAGCGGGAGTCCTCGTACAGCTCCAGCGTCTTCTTGGCCGTCGACTTGCCGACGACGACGGTCGTGCCGTCCTTGCCCGAGGTGTTCTTCGGGGCGGTGACGTTCGTGGCGTCCTTCGCCTCGTCCCAGTGGCCGGGCTTGTTCAGCTGCATCACGCCGTAGCTGACACCTGCGGCGATCGCCAGGACGGCGACGATCGAGACGCCGACGACGACCTGGCGGCGGGTCTTGTCCTTCTTGGCCTGGCGGTCGCGCTCGGCGCGCAGCCGCTCGCGGGCGGCGGACTTGTTGGCCTGGCTGTTGCGGTTGCTCATGGTCGGTTCTCCGTGGGGTGTGGTGGTGCGTTGGTCAGGGACTCGTGTGCTCAGGCGGTGGCGCAGGCCGAGCGCGGCGGTCCCCTCCGTCCCACGGAGTGCACGAGGAGGCGGGCGGTCGCGTGCGCGTGGGGGCCCCGGGCCACGGGCCGTGCCGCGCGGCGCAGCCGGTGACGGGCCGTGCCCACCACCGCGACCGCGACCAGCAGCGGCCGGAACGCCAGCAGCGCGAAGGCGCCCAGCAGACCGGCGAGCGCCAGCTCGCCCCGGTACAGCCAGGCCGCGGCGAGCAGCCCGACCGTGACATGGGCGGCCAGCAGCAGCCAGGGCACCAGGGGGCCCGGCGAGGCCAGCAGCGCGGCGGTACCGTGCCCGGCGCCGGTCACCGAGGCCAGCGGGGTGCCCAGCGCGCCGACGTTGCCGAACTCGGTGGCGCCGGCGCCCAGGTCTCCGCCGCCGCAGAACACATCGACGCCCACCGAACGCAGCGGACCGGCGATCGGGCCGCCCGCAGCGCCGTAACAGAGGTGCTGACCGGTGGTGAAGACGGTGTCGGCGGCCAGTTCCAGCGGCACCAGCAGCCCGGCGATCGCCCCGAAGCCGCGCTCCCGGCCGGCCAGCGCGTACGCGACGGCGAAGACCCCGCCGGCCAGTACGGCGACGAGGGTCAGCGGCAGCGGGACCCGGGAGAGCAGCACATGGGACGCGGTGGAGAGCGTCACGACGAGCGCCGTGAAGAGCGCCGCGCGTACGACTCTGAGCTGCGTCCCGGATATGTCCATCGTCGAGGAGTGTCGCATGCGAACCTGTATGCGAGCCCTAAAGGGGCCCGCCCCTGTGAGCGAGGCCGCTACAGTCCCGGAATCCGGCCGTTGCGGAACAGGTCCACGAAGATCTGGTGGTCCGCGCGCGCCCTGGCACCATAACGGTGGGCGAAGTCCACCAGCAGGTCCCCGAACCCCTCCTCGTCCGCCGCGATCGCCGCGTCGATCGCCCGCTCGGTGGAGAACGGCACCAGTGAGTGACCGCTCTCGTCGTCCGCCGCGGAGTGCATCGTGGCCGTCGCCCGGCCGAGGTCGGCGACGACCGCCGCGATCTCGTCGGGCTCGTCGATGTCGGACCAGTCCAGATCGACCGCGTACGGCGACACCTCGGCGACCAGCTGACCGGACCCGTCCAGCTCGGTCCAGCCCAGCCACGGGTCGGCGTGCGCCTGGAGCGCGCGCTGCGAGATCACCGTGCGGTGCCCCTCGTGCTGGAAGTAGTCCCGTACGGCCGAGTCCGTGATGTGCCGGGAGACCGCGGGGGTCTGCGCCTGCTTGAGGTAGATGACCACATCGTTCTCCAGGGCGTCGCTGTTGCCCTCCAGAAGGATGTTGTACGAGGGCAGGCCGGCCGATCCGATGCCGATCCCGCGTCTGCCGACGACGTCCTTGACCCGGTAGGAGTCGGGGCGGGTCAGGCTCGACTCCGGCAGCGTCTCCAGGTAGCCGTCGAACGCCGCGAGGACCTTGTAGCGCGTCGCCGCGTCCAGGTCGATCGCGCCCGCGCCGTCCGCGAAGCGGCGCTCGAAGTCACGGATCTCGGTCATCGAGTCCAGCAGCGAGAACCGGGTCAGCGACCGGGCGTCACGCAATGCCCCCAGCAGCGGGCCCTCGGCGGTGTCCAGGGTGAACGGGGGCACCTCGTCGTTCTTCGCGCCCGTCGCCAGCGCGTGGATCCGCTCGCGGTAGGCCGCCGCGTAGACCCGGACGAGCTCGGTGATCTGGTCGTCGCCCAGCGCCTTCGCGTAACCGATCAGGGCGACCGACGCGGCGAAGCGCTTGAGGTCCCAGGTGAACGGGCCGACGTACGCCTCGTCGAAGTCGTTCACATTGAAGATCAGCCGGCCGTTGGCATCCATGTACGTGCCGAAATTCTCCGCGTGCAGATCGCCGTGGATCCACACCCGGCCGGTGCGCTCGTCGAGATACGGGCCGCCGTGCCGCTCCCGCTCCAGGTCGCCGTAGAACAGGCACGCCGTGCCCCGGTAGAAGGCGAAGGCCGAGCCCGCCATCTTGCGGAACTTGACCCGGAACGCAGCCGGGTCGGCGGCCAGCAGCTCCCCGAAGGCGGTGTCGAAGACCTCAAGGATCTGCTCCCCGCGCTGCGCTGCGCCGGTCTGCGTTTCCGACATCTCTGGGTGCCTCCTGGTACCTGGCGTGCGTGACGACGTACATGACAAATGGGACGGGCGTCCCAGCTCTTCCAACGCGCGACCGTATCCCGGAGTGCCCGCCGGTTGTCACCTCGGAGACGTAGACTTCCACGCTGTCCCCCCTCGGTCGTGTCCCGTCGATCAGGGCCGGACTCCCCAGCCCGCCATGCTCAGTTTTCCCGGAGGCACAGCGCCGTGACCAAGCCGCCTTTCACGCACCTTCACGTCCACACCCAGTACTCGCTGCTGGACGGTGCCGCGCGGCTCAAGGACATGTTCGAGGCGTGCAACGAGATGGGCATGTCCCACATCGCGATGACCGACCACGGCAACCTGCACGGCGCGTACGACTTCTTCCACTCGGCGGCCAAGGCGAACGTGACGCCGATCATCGGGATCGAGGCGTACGTCGCCCCGGAGTCGCGCAAGCACAAGCGGAAGATCCAGTGGGGTCAGCCGCACCAGAAGCGCGACGACGTCTCCGGCTCCGGTGGCTACACCCACAAGACGATCTGGGCGTCGAACGCCAAGGGCCTGCACAACCTCTTCAAGCTGTCCTCGGACGCCTACGCGGAGGGCTGGCTGCAGAAGTGGCCGCGCATGGACAGGGAGACGATCTCCCAGTGGTCCGAGGGGCTGATCGCCTCCACCGGATGCCCCTCCGGCGAGGTGCAGACGCGGCTGCGGCTCGGGCAGTTCGACGAGGCGGTGAAGGCGGCCTCCGACTACAAGGACATCTTCGGCGAGGGCAAGTACTTCCTGGAGCTGATGGACCACGGCATCGAGATCGAGCGCCGGGTCCGTGACGGGCTCCTGGAGATCGGCCGGAAGCTCGACATCCCGCCGCTGGTGACGAACGACTCGCACTACACGTACGCCAACGAGGCGACCGCGCACGACGCCCTGCTCTGCATCCAGACCGGCAAGAACCTCTCCGACCCGGACCGCTTCCGCTTCGACGGCACGGGCTACTACCTGAAGACGACGGACGAGATGTACGCCGTCGACTCCTCGGACGCCTGGCAGCAGGGCTGCGCCAACACCCTGCTCGTCGCGCAGCAGATCGACACCACCGGGATGTTCGAGAAGCGCGACCTGATGCCGAAGTTCGACATCCCCGAGGGCTTCACGGAGATCACCTGGTTCCAGGAGGAGGTCCGGGTCGGGATGAACCGCCGCTTCCCGGGCGGGGTGCCGGAGGACCGGCAGAAGCAGGTCGAGTACGAGATGGACATCATCATCCAGATGGGGTTCCCGGGGTACTTCCTGGTCGTCGCGGACTTCATCATGTGGGCGAAGAACAACGGCATCGCGGTCGGTCCCGGCCGTGGCTCCGCCGCCGGATCGATCGTGTCGTACGCGATGGGCATCACCGACCTCGACCCGATCGAGCACGGCCTGATCTTCGAGCGGTTCCTCAACCCCGAGCGCGTCTCCATGCCCGACGTCGACATCGACTTCGACGAGCGCAGGCGCGTCGAGGTGATCAGGTACGTGACGGAGAAGTACGGCGCCGACAAGGTCGCCATGATCGGCACCTACGGCAAGATCAAGGCCAAGAACGCGATCAAGGACTCCGCCCGCGTCCTCGGCTACCCGTACGCGATGGGTGACCGGCTCACCAAGGCCATGCCCGCCGACGTCCTCGGCAAGGGCATCGACCTCAACGGCATCACCGACCCCAAGCACCCGCGCTACAGCGAGGCGGGCGAGATCCGGGGGATGTACGAGAACGAGCCGGACGTCCAGAAGGTCATCGACACCGCGAAGGGCGTCGAGGGCCTGGTCCGGCAGATGGGCGTGCACGCCGCCGGCGTCATCATGTCCAGCGAGCCGATCGTCGACCACGCCCCGCTCTGGACGCGGCACTCCGACGGCGTCACCATCACCCAGTGGGACTACCCGCAGTGCGAGTCGCTCGGCCTGCTCAAGATGGACTTCCTGGGGCTGCGCAACCTGACGATCATGGACGACGCCATCAAGATGGTGAAGTCCAACAAGGGCGTCGACCTGGAGATGCTGGCCCTCCCGCTGGACGACCCCAAGACGTACGAGCTGCTCTGCCGCGGCGACACGCTCGGGGTGTTCCAGTTCGACGGCGGGCCGATGCGGTCGCTGCTGCGCCAGATGCAGCCCGACAACTTCGAGGACATTTCCGCCGTCTCGGCCCTGTACCGGCCGGGCCCGATGGGCATGAACTCGCACACGAACTACGCCGAGCGCAAGAACGCCCGCCAGGAGATCACTCCGATCCACCCGGAGCTGGAGGAGCCGCTCAAGGAGGTCCTCGGCCTCACCTACGGTCTGATCGTCTACCAGGAGCAGGTCCAGAAGGCCGCCCAGATCGTCGCCGGGTACTCGCTCGGCGAGGCCGACATCCTGCGCCGCGTGATGGGCAAGAAGAAGGCCGACGAGCTGGCGAAGAACTTCGTCCTCTTCGAGGCCGGCGCCAAGAAGAACGGCTTCTCCGACGCCGCGATCAAGGCCCTGTGGGACGTACTGGTCCCGTTCGCGGGATACGCCTTCAACAAGGCGCACTCCTCCGCGTACGGCCTGGTCACCTACTGGACCGGCTACCTGAAGGCGAACTACCCCGCCGAGTACATGGCGGCGCTGCTGACCTCGGTCAAGGACGACAAGGACAAGTCGGCGGTCTACCTCAACGAGTGCCGCCGCATGGGCATCAAGGTGCTCCCGCCGAACGTCAACGAGTCCGAGTCGAACTTCGCCGCGCAGGGCGACGACGTGATCCTCTTCGGGCTGACGGCCGTCCGCAACGTCGGCCAGAACGTCGTCGACTCGATCATCCGGTGCCGCAAGACGAAGGGGAAGTACAGCAGCTTCCCCGACTTCCTCGACAAGGTCGAGGCGGTCGTCTGCAACAAGCGGACCGTGGAGTCCCTCATCAAGGCCGGCGCCTTCGACGAGATGGGCCACACCCGCAAGGGGCTCGTCGCCCACCACGAACCCATGATCGACAACGTGGTGCAGGTCAAGCGCAAGGAGGCAGAGGGGCAGTTCGACCTCTTCGGCGGCGGTGAGGAGGACAGCGACGAGCCGGGCTTCGGGCTCGACGTGGAGTTCTCCGACATCGAGTGGGAGAAGTCCTACCTGCTGGCCCAGGAGCGCGAGATGCTCGGGCTGTACGTCTCCGACCACCCGCTCTTCGGTATCGAGCACGTGCTCAGCGACAAGTCCGACGCCGCGATCTCCCAGCTCATGGGCGGCGAGCACAGCGACGGCGCGATCGTCACCGTGGGCGGCATCATCTCCGGCCTCCAGCGCAAGATGACCAAGCAGGGCAATGCCTGGGCCATCGCCACCGTCGAGGACCTGGCCGGTTCCATCGAGTGCATGTTCTTCCCCGCCACCTACCAGCTGGTCTCCACCCAGCTCGTCGAGGACACCGTCGTCTTCGTCAAGGGACGGCTCGACAAGCGGGAGGACGTGCCCCGGCTCGTCGCCATGGAGATGCAGGTCCCCGACATCTCCAACGCGGGCACCAACGCCCCCGTGATCCTGACCATCCCCACGGTCAAGATCACCCCGCCCATGGTCAGCCGGCTCGGCGAGGTGCTCAACAGCCACCGCGGCGACACGGAGGTGCGGATCAGGCTCCAGGGCCCCCGCAAGACCACGGTGCTCCGGCTCGACCGGCACCGGGTGAAGGCCGACCCGGCGCTCTTCGGGGACCTGAAGGTGCTGCTCGGCCCGTCCTGCCTGGCCGGCTGAGACCCCGGACGACCGCACACGCACGAGAGGGGCGCCCCGCAGAAGCGGGAGCGCCCCTCTCGGCTACCGGCCTGTGGCCGTACCGGAGGAGTCCGGTCAGTTGTGGCCGAAGCGCCGCTGATGCTTACGCGCAACATCGGCAGGGCTGCCCTGGGACTGAGCCTGGGGCTGGTTCTGCGACTCGAAAGCCGTCGACCGTGCCTCCTGCTCGCCGCGCTCCGACTCGGTAGCGCGGTCCTGCTGGCTGCCCTGCTTGCGGTTCTTGTTCTTGGCCATGGTGTTCCTCCTAGGGGGACTCTCGGGGCCAGGACCGCTGTCAGATTCACATAATCGGATAAACATCGCATGTTGGATCATTACCGTGCGTAGCGAGGGGGTATGATGCGCCGTTTTCCGGATCCGCCACGCCGATGATCGGGTTCCGGCCGTTAACCCCCGTACGGTCGGGCAGACTCGAAGGAAACCCTGAGTAAGCGGGTCCGGCCGGCGGAGGATGCGACACCGCGCTCCGAACGCCGGGCCCGCTGAACCCGTTCCCGAATTCCTGGAAGAGGGTGGAACGCGTGGACCGTTGCGTCGTCCTGGTGGACGCCGGCTACCTGCTGGGCGCAGCCGCGAGCCTGCTGGCCGGAGAGCCCGCCCGTTCCCGCATCACCGTCGACCACGCGGCCCTGATCCAGGGGCTCAGAGAGCGGGCGGAGGCCGATACGGAACAGCCGCTGCTGCGGATCTACTGGTTCGACGGGGCCCCCGACCGCGTACCGCAGCCCGAGCACCGCAGACTGCGCGTCATGCCGCGGGTGACGGTGCGCCTGGGTGCCCTCACTCGCAGTGACGGGCGGTGGGCGCAGAAGGGTGTCGACGCGGCGATGCACGCCGAGCTCACCGAGCTCGCGCGGAACCGGGCCTGCTCCGACGTGGTCCTGGTGACCGGGGACGGAGATCTGCTGCCCGGACTGATGTCCGCCAAGGAACACGGCGTCGCCGTCCACCTCTGGGCGGTCCAGGCCGCCGACGGCGACTACAACCAGTCCGAGGACCTCGTCGCCGAGGCCGACGAGCGGCGGGTGCTGGACCGGGCCTGGATCACCCGCGCCGTCCGCGCCAAGGAGACCGCCGGCCCGTGCGCACCGCAGCCCGCCGCGCGGAATTCCGAGATCGCCGCGATCCTCTCCGCCCCGCTGCCCGAGGCGGCCCTCGCGGCCTCCGCCGAGCGGGGCTCCCAGGCCCAGGCCGAGGCCGCCCGCGACGGCGCGGCCGAGCCGTCCGACGACTCCTCCGCCCACACCCCGCACAGCCACCCGGGCCGCGGCGTCCCCACCCCGAAGGACCTCGCCGGCACCCTGCGCGGCCCCGGCGCCCAGCCCGCCCAGCACCCCGCCCCACCGCCCGCCAACGCCACCCTCCGCTGGTCCTCCGACCGGGGCTGGGTGGAGCGCGGCGGGCCCCTCGGCGAGCCCCCGGAAACCGCGTCCCTCCCGACACTGGCCCAGATCACCAGCGCCGAGCAGCGCTGGGCGGACCGCGAGGAGGACATCACCACGGTGGGCGGCGACCCGTTCGAGGTGGGGCAGGTCTTCGCCCGCCGCTGGATGGAACGCCTGCCGGAGACCGTCCACCTCCAGAAGCTGTCCACCATGTACCCGCGCGTCCCGCACCGCATCGACGGCGAGCTGCTGCGGTACGCCGCCCGGTTCGGCCTGCTCGCCCACAAGGACGACCAGATCGACGAGCACGACCGGTACGCGATCCGGGCGGGGTTCTGGCGCGAGATCGATGTACGGGCAGCAGCGGAGCACACGCCGCCACTGCCCGACAAGCCCGCTCCCCCGGTGGGGCGGACGGAGAAACCGGTGCAGTCCGGGGACTGAGGCCGCCCCTGTCCGGCTCATTCGGCGGGGCGGTGCCGCGTGGGTGCTGCGGCCCGGGTGCGGATACGGCCGGTGGACCTCCGGCCGGCCTGACCGCCCGACCGTGGTGACGCCGCGCGAGGAGATGCGGCACCGGCTGCGGCTCCGGAAAGCCCCCGGCGTCATGGGGCCGCCCGCACCCCGTAGTCTCGTACCTCGTGAGTACGGGCACAGCACAGGCGCAGACGGCGAACGGCACCGTGTGCGCGGTGCGTGACCTGGTCAAGACCTATCCCGCGGCCCGGGGCCGGCGCGGTACACCCGCCACCCCCGAGGTACGCGCCACCGACGGCATCAGCCTGGACATCGGGCGCGGCGAGATCTTCGGACTGCTCGGCCCCAACGGCGCCGGCAAGTCCACCCTCGTACGGCAGCTCACGGGGCTGATGCGGCCCGATTCCGGCAGCGTCGACATGCTCGGCCACGACCTCGTGCGCCACCCCGAACGGGCCTCCCGGCTGATCGGCTACCTCGGCCAGGAATCCACCGCACTCGACGAGCTGACGGTGGCGCTCGCCGCGGAGACCACCGGGCGGCTGCGCGGCCTGCCGGTGCGGGAGGCCCGCGCCGAGCGTGACGCGGTACTCGACGAACTCGGCCTCGGCGAGATCGCCGGCCGCCCCCTGAAGAAACTCTCCGGCGGGCAGCGGCGGCTCGCCTGTGTCGCGGCCGCGCTGGTCGGGGAGCGTCCGGTGCTCGTCCTCGACGAGCCGACGACCGGGATGGACCCCGTCGCCCGGCGCGCCGTCTGGGCCGCCGTCGACCGGCGGCGTGCCGAGCGCGGCGCGACGGTGCTGCTGGTCACCCACAACGTCATCGAGGCCGAGACCGTCCTGGACCGGGTCGCCGTCATCGACCGCGGCAAGGTCATCGCCTGCGACACCCCGGCCGGGCTCAAGGAGCAGGTGGCGGGCGAGGTCAGGGTGGAGCTGGTGTGGCGCGAGCGGGCACCGCTGGACGTGCCCGAGGTCGCGGCGCTGCGGGCGTCCGCGCAGGAGTCCGGGCGCCGCTGGGTGCTGCGGCTCGGGCCCGACGAGGCGCGTGCGGCGGTCGCCGCGGTGACCGGTGGCGCGGCCTTCGCCGCGCTCGACGACTTCACCCTGGCGACGCCCAGCCTGGAGGACGTGTATCTGGCGCTCGGCGGGGGCGCGACCATGGGGCTGGTGAAGGCATGACCGCGACGTGTGCGCCGAGCGGCGTGGCCGGAGCGTACCGGCGCGGGCGTGCGGCCGGGCAGGGACCGAACAGGAGCAGCGCCAGGTGACGAGCATCGTTCCCGCGGAGGCGGTGTCCGGGCAGACCGGGCGACCGGCACACTCCGAGCCGCCGGGCAGGTACGGCAGGTCCGGCAGGGACGGCCTGGACGGTTTCGCCGACGGCCGGAGCACCGAGGCCGCGGAGCTCGCCCCGAGGGCCCGGCTGTTCCCCTCGCTCGCGGCGGTCTACCGGGCCCAGCTCTCCCGGGCCAGGGTCGCCCGCATCCCGCTGCTCTTCGTGGCGACCTTCCAGTCCGTCGGGATCATGGTCCTGATGCGCGGGGTCGTCGACGGCGGTTCCGAGGCGCGGGCCGTCGTCGCCGGGTCCAGCGTCCTGGTCGTCGCCTTCGTCGCGCTGAACCTGCTGGCCCAGTACTTCGGGCAGCTCCGGGCCGGCGGGGGGCTCGACCACTACGCGACCCTGCCGGTGCCGCCCGCCGCCGTGGTGCTCGGGGCGGCCGGGGCGTACGCCTCCTTCACCGTGCCCGGCACGATCGTCACGGCGGTGGCGGGCAGCGTGCTCTTCGGGCTGCCGATGACCCACCTGTGGGTGCTCGTCGCCGTCATCCCGCTCTCCGGCGCGGCCCTCTCCGGACTCGGCGCCGCGCTCGGGCTGCTCGCGCCCCGGCAGGAGCTGGCCACGCTGCTGGGCCAGCTCGGCATGTCCGCGGCGCTGCTGCTGGGCGTGCTTCCGGCGGACCGGCTGCCGGAGCCGATCGGCTGGGCGCGCGACCTGCTGCCCTCCACGTACGGGGTCGAGGCGCTCGCCCGCTCCTTCGACGCCCACCCGGACTGGGCCGTCGTCGCCCTGGACCTGGCTGTCTGCGCCGTCGTGGGTGTGCTCTCGCTGGCCGTGGCGACCTGGGCGTACCGCAGGGCAGCGGTCCGGTGAGGCGCGACACAGGGACGCCTGGCACGATGGCACGGTGACAGCACCTCTGACGCCGCCGCACCAGCCCTCGCCCCACGACCCGTGGCAGACGCCGCCGAACGGGGGCGGCCCCGGCGGCTCCCGTCCCGGGACCCTGCTGGAGTCACCGGAGGAGAAGGATCTCCGTGCCGACCTGCGCCGGGCCGCCGTCGTCGGTGCGGTGGTGACGGTCGCCGGTGTCGGGCTCGGGCTGCTGTGGCTGTGGCTGGCTCCCCGGGTGCCGCTGGTCTCCGACAACACGGCCGTCTTCCTGAGCGACAGCGAGGGCGAGGAGGCGATCGGGGCCGACGGCACGTTCGCGCTGCTCGCGCTGGCCTTCGGAGCGGTCTCCGCGGCGCTGGTCTTCTGGTTCCACCGGCGGGGCGGAGTCGCGCTCGTGGTGGGGCTCGCGGTGGGCGGGGTGCTCGGCTCGGTACTCGCGTGGCAGCTGGGGACCCGGCTGGGGCCGACCGGCGACGTGGTCGCCCACGCCCGTGAGGTCGGCAAGGGCGTGATCTTCGACGCGCCGCTCGAACTCCACGCCAAGGGGGCGCTGCTGGCGTGGTCGCTGGCGGCGATGGCCGTGCATCTTGGCTTGACGGCGATGTTCGGGCCGCGGGATCCGGAGCCGGAGTGGGGCGTCTACCACGCGCCGGGGCAGGCGCCGGTGTACGGTCCCGCGCCGTCGTCCGCGCCTGCGGACGGTCCCGCGGACGGCCCTGTGCCGTCGTCCGGGTCCGAGCCGTCCTCCGGCCCCGCGCCGTCCGGTCCGTCGTCGCCCGAGCCGCCTGCTCCGTCGTCGGGGTCGTAGCGGCGGGTGCGGGGGCGCGGGCCGTATCCGCGGTCGCGCCCGTGCAGCCGCAGCCGCAGGCCGGCCCCGTATCGGCCTCGCGACATTCGAACCGGCCGTCCGCGTGGGAGAGTTGAGCCTGCTTTCCGCGCAGGGCCAAGGAGATGAGCGACGGATGACCGCATCGGATACCGGGACCGGCGGCTCACCGGCCTCCGAGTTCGCGGGTGGAATCGTGGACTTCGTGCGCACCTCACGCAGCCGCGAGTACCCGGACGGCGTGTACGTCGGGCTCATGGGCTTCCCGGATTTCCTGCCGTACGCCGCCCGGACTGCCGGCCGACCTGCGCGCGTAGCGCCACGCCGACTGGAGAACTGATGTTCGTCGAACCGACCCCCCGGGGATCCCTCTCCGAGGAAGCCCTGCGCGAGCTCGAATCACAGCTCGGCTTCCCGCTCCCGGACGAGTACCGGGCATGGCTGGCCCGCACCAACGGCGCCGAGTTTCCGTTCGACCGCGAAGGCGGGACCTTCACCGAACCCGTCCTGGCGGGGTACGACTACGGCATCGATGAGGACCTCTACGGTTACCGGACCGGCGGAAACACGCATACGGAGCTGCTCGTCGCGCACTCCGACCGGGGCGACCTGCCGATGGACTATCTGCCGATCATGCGGCTGACCACCGGCGCGATCCTCATCAAGGTGACCGAGCCGAGGCTCGGGTCGATCTGGCACCGGGGCGAATCGTCCTTCACCGATGACGGCGTCTACCTTCCCGATACCCCGGACGACGACCCCGACGAAGTGGCCGGCACCTTCGGCGCTTTCCTCGGCATGTGGAGCATCGACGACGGTTCAGATGACACGGGCTCGTCCACGGCGTCCTGACGCACAGCGGGCCCGCACGCACGGGGCGAGGTGCGCCGGCCAGAGTGACGGGGCTGTCCTCAGCCCCGGCCGATCGCCGCGAACACCGCCCCCGTCAGGGACGCCAGATCCGCCGGGGACAGCTCGACCTCCAGACCGCGGCGGCCCGCCGAGACGCAGACCGTGCCGTGGTCCCGTGCCGACGCGTCCAGCACCGTGGGCAGCCGCTTGCGCTGGCCCAGGGGGGAGATGCCGCCCAGGACGTAGCCCGTGGTCCGTTCCGCCGCCGCCGGGTCCGCCATGGCCGCCCGCTTGCCGCCGACCGCCGACGCGAGGGCCTTCAGGTCCAGTGAGCCGGCGACCGGGACGACCGCGACGGTCAGCCGGCCGTCCACGTCGGCGACCAGGGTCTTGAACACCCGGTCGGGGGAGACGCCCAGTGCCTCGGCCGCCTCCTCGCCGTAGGAGGCCGACGCCGGGTCGTGCTCGTAGGCGTGCAGCGTGAAGTCCGTGCCGGCGGCGGTCAGCGCGACCGTGGCCGGGGTGCCGCCGGGCTGGTGCTGCTTCTTCGGCTTCTTCGCCACGGGGGAGTGGCCCTCCGGTCGCTCAGTTGGGGTGGGTCGGGGCTCGGGTCAGCTCCACCGCGGGCAACGACGGCAGATGCCGGATGACGGCCGTCTCGGAACGCAGCAGCTTCAGCTCCTCGCGGAGCCGGGTCGCGGTGTCCGGGGCCTGGAGCAGGCGCTGCTTGGCGGGGATGTCCAGCACGGCCGCGGCGGCGACCAGGTACGAGACGACGGACGGGTCGTCGGGCAGCTCCGCACCGGTGGTGAGGGAACGCTCGCTCGCGCCCGCCAGCCGCTTCTGGTAGCTGCGGAAGGCCCGCAGGACGCCCTCGGCGAGCGCACCGGCGTCCTCGCCCGGCTCCTCCTCCAGCTCTTCGAGCTCGGCCGTCAGACAGGGGCCGCTCGCGTCCACCGAGAGCAGCCGGACCCGGGTGGTGCCGGTCGCGAGGACCTCGAAGCTGCCGTCCGACCGCTCCCGGATCTTCGCCGCGTCGGCGATACAGCCCACCCGGTGGAACGTCTGGAGGGGATCGGGGCCGAAGCCGTCCGCCGGGCCGCGCTCGACGGGAACGCGCCCCGGGTCCGGCATTCCGGCAGCCGTCGGGGCGGTCTCGCGGCCGTCGCGGATGGCGACCACGGCGAAGCGGCGCGGTTCGTCCTCATCGGTCTTCAGCAGTTCGCGCATCATGGCGCGATACCGCTCCTCGAAGACGTTCAGCGGCAGCACGAGGCCGGGGAACAGCACCGCGTTCAGCGGGAACAGAGGCAGGCGAGCGGTGGTCACAACGGTCAAGCGTAATGGCCGCGGGTCCGTCCCCGGTCGGCCCGGTGTCGCAAGGGCGTCACAGACGCCACCTGGAGCCGGGTGCCGTCGCGTGTGTCGAGGAACCTGCCGAGCGGGTCCTCGGACACCGAGGACCACGGGAACGAGGCGGCGTGGGGCCCGATCTGCCGGAACTGTTCCAGTGCCTCGTCCCAGCGGCCCCGTGCGACCAGCACGTACGCGAGCAGATTGCGGACCTCGGCCGGCCACGGGTCACCCGGCTCGAAGGAGACGGAGAGGGAGATCGCCAGATCCGCCGCCCGGTCGATCCGTTCCACCTGCACCGAGGTGGTCCGTGTGTCCGGCCCCTCGGCCAGCACGGCGAAGGCCGCCCGCAGCGGCAGCGCCTGCACCAGGGAACTGGGCAGCGAGTCCTCCGCGGCCCGCTCCGCGAAGTCGAAGCACTCGCGGTGCGAGCCGTACCAGGCGGCGGAGAGGTACTGGAGGGCGGCGACATGGCAGCCGTAGTGGTGCGTGGAGCGCTGTACGGCCTGCTCCCACAGTGTCTCGAACGTGGTGTGCGTCGCACGGGTGCCGCGGGCGTGGTCGAGCGCGAGGCGCCAGGGCACCGGATCGCGCGGATCGCACTCCGCCGCGGCCGTGATCATCGGCCCCACGTCGCGCAGCTGCTCCGCGCGGGCGGGCGACTCCCAGGCGCGCAACACGGCGAGCTGGGCCTTGACGAGCAGCGCGTCGGGGTCGTGCGGGGCGGCGGCCAGCCAGTCGCCCAGCCAGCCGTCCCGGCTGCGGGCGAAGGCCACGATCCGCTTCAGATAGCGGTCCCGGCTCTCCCACTCGGCCGCGTCCCTGGTGGTGGCCAGCAGCTTCGCGGCCGGCTCGTACTCCCCGAGCGCGGCGGCGACCAGCGCGGGCGACAGTCTCTCGTCGGGGGCGTCGAGCATCACCGCATGGTCCGCGGGCAACCCGGCCGACAGCTCCGGGGTGTGCCGGATCATGCGCGCGGTACGGAGCAGAGCGCGGAGGAAAGGCATGGTGCAGACCATTGAAAAGCGCTGGTCGGGGCGGCGCCAGAGGGGCGCTGTGAAACTTTGGTGCCGAGTGAAGGGGTTGTACTCGGAGCGGTCAAGAAAAAGTAAAGGAAAGTGCGGAATCTGGCCTGTTCCTGTTGTTCCAGGGGGAGCGGTCGAGTGGTGTGCCCGGCGCGGCGGGTGGGCGTTCGGCGGCCGCTCCACCCGTTCGTGAGGCGGGTGGAGGTCCCTTGGTCCGTTGCTGCCGGGCCGGCTCCGCGGTCAGCTGCGGCGCAGCAGCCGTGAGGCGCCGGCCGCGACGGTGGTGGCCAGTATCCAACCCAGCAGGATCAGGGCGGCCGCCACCCACTGCCAGCCGCCCTCCATGAGCCAGTAGCCGTCCTGGCCGAGGTTGATCACCGGCACCAGCAGATCCAGCGCGTACAGCGAGGGGTTCCACTCCGGGTGCTCGCTCCCCTTGATCGCCGCCGGCCGGTACTGCGAGAAGGCCACCGCGCCCGCCGCCCACAGCACCGCCATCCACACCGCGGCCCGCCCCGGCCGGTAGCCGTACGCCACCGTCCAGTCCTGGAGGAAGCCCCAGAGCTTCGCGGCGGGCGGCAGGGTCTCGCGGCGCCGCCGCTGCTTGGCGAGCAGCACCTCGCGGGCGTCCGCGTCCTCGCCGCTGCTCCGGAGTACGGCGGCGAGCCGCTCGTACGGCTCCGGCACATACTCGGGGGTCGCCGCGGCCACCCACTCCAGACGCCGGGAGAGCGGGAAGTGCCCGTACGGGACGAGGTTCTCGTACACGAACCCGCCCATCGCCAGACCGCCGGGACCCGGCCAGCTGGTCGACACGTCGATCAGTGTGACGATCCTCGCGCCGTTCAGCACCACCCGGCCCTGGGCCGGGCGCTCCGGGTTGAACCTCAGTTCCGGAGCCACTATCCGGCGCAGCGACAGCTCCTCGTGGCCGACGAGGACGAAGACGGCCTTGTGCAGGTCGACCGCGTCACCGAACCGCCCGTCGTCCAGCCGCACCCCGCCCCGGCACCGGAAGACCTGCGCCCGGGTGCCGTGCGCGGGCGTCGGGGACGTGACGATGCCGTACGGGGGCGTGTTGCCCTGGTTGCCGGTGTCCACGCTGACCCACGCCTCGCTCATGTACAGCGTCCGCTCCACGCTCAGCTGCGGGGCGTTCAGTGCGCGGAGCCCCTGCGTGGCCCGGAGCCTGCTGCCGCGCAGGCTCAGCGAACCGCCGACCTTCGCGCCGCGCAGGCTCAGCTCGCCGAGCAGCTCGATCATCTCGGCCTGGAGGTCCTGGGCGACCGTGAGCCCGTCGCCGATGAACGCCCGGCCCTGCCGGTCGGGGCCGATGTCGATCTGGTTGAGCAGCAGATCCGTGCCGATGTGCGCGTCCGTGAGGCGGATGCCCCGCTCGACCCGGCAGCGCGGCAGATGCAGATCGCCCTCGGTGCGCAGCCGGGCCGCCTCCAGCCGCGGGATCGCGCACCCGACCATCCGCAAGGTCGTGAAGTGGCACTCGGGCAGCACCACCTCCTCCTCGAAGCGGCAGCCGGTCAGCTCCACGTACGGATCCACCCGCCCGCCCGCGAGATCCAGCTTCCCCGTGACGCGTAAGCCCCGGAGCTTCAGCGCGGCCACCCGGCCGGGCCTGGCCTTCGGGCCGCTCAGCAGCAGCCGGGCGACGACCCGGGCGTCCACAGTGCGCTCCAGGCCCCACGCGAGCGGGGCGAACGGATCGTTGAGTGCCGCGTCACGGGAGCGCAGATCGTAGGTGGACCCGTTCCTGAAGGACTGCCACATGCCCAGCTCGGCCGCGCTGAGGCCGTCCGGGAAATCGCCGTCGTGCGGTTCGGTCACCGATGCCCCTTCCACTCGGAGCCTTGGACCGACCGGCACAAGTGGGGTCGGTCGGTAATCCCGTTATTCCCTCTGAGTGACCGTATGAACGCTAATAGTCAGCCGTGACAGCGACGGCATGTATCAGCCAGTGATACGGGCGTCCGGGCGCCTGTGGCGGTCTGAGAGAATTGCGGTGTGATCTCTCGAATCGATCTGCGCGGCGATGCCCTCCCCGAGGGCGGCGCCCTGCGCGACCTGCTGCCCCGTGCCGAGTTCGACGTGGAAGCCGCCCTGGAGACGGTGCGCCCCATCTGCGAGGACGTACGCCATCGTGGCTCGGCGGCAGTGATCGACTGGGGGGAGAAATTCGACGGTGTGCGGATCGGCTCGATCCGGGTACCGGCCGGCGCGGTCACCGAGGCGCTAGAGCGGCTTGATCCCGCCGTGCGCGCCGCCCTGGAGGAGTCGATCCGCCGCGCCCGGCTCGTCCACCGCGAGCAGCGCCGCACCACGCACACCACCCAGGTCGTGCCCGGCGGCACCGTCACCGAGAAGTGGGTGCCGGTCGAGCGCGTCGGGCTGTACGTGCCGGGCGGGCGCTCGGTGTACCCGTCGTCCGTCGTGATGAACGTCGTCCCCGCCCAGGAGGCGGGCGTCGAGGGCATCGCCGTCTCCTCCCCGCCGCAGAAGGAGTTCGGCGGACTGCCGCACCCGACGATCCTGGCGGCCTGCGCCCTGCTGGGCGTCGACGAGGTGTACGCGGCCGGCGGCGCCCAGGCCGTCGCGATGTTCGCGTACGGCACCGAGGACTGCCTGCCGGTCAACCTCGTCACCGGCCCCGGCAACATCTACGTCGCCGCCGCCAAGCGTCTCCTCAAGGGCCGCATCGGCATCGACGCCGAGGCCGGGCCCACCGAGATCGCGATCCTCGCCGACTCCACCGCCGACCCGGTGCACGTCGCCGCCGACCTGATCAGCCAGGCCGAGCACGACCCGATGGCCGCCGCGGTGCTGGTGACCGACTCCGAGGAGCTCGCCGCCGCCACCGAGGCCGAGCTGAGGCCGCAGGTCGACGCGACCAAGCACGTCACCGACCGGATCGAGCCCGCGCTGGCCGGCCGGCAGTCCGCGATCGTCCTGGTCAACGACCTGGAGGACGGTCTCAAGGTCGTCGACGCGTACGCCGCGGAGCACCTGGAGATCCAGACCGCGGACGCCGCCGCCGTCGCGGACCGGGTCCGTAACGCCGGGGCGGTCTTCGTCGGCCCCTGGTCCCCGGTCTCGCTCGGTGACTACTGCGCCGGCTCCAACCACGTGCTGCCCACCGGCGGCTGCGCCTGCCACTCCTCCGGCCTGTCCGTGCAGTCCTTCCTGCGCGGCATCCACATCGTCGACTACACCCGCGACGCGCTCGCCGAGGTCACCCACCACGTCGTGACCCTCGCCGAGGCGGAGGACCTCCCCGCCCACGGCGCCGCGCTGAAGGCCAGGTTCGGCTGGAAGGTTCCGCAGCAGTGACGAACGACAGCACCACGCCGGCCCGTGTCCCCGAGCCGTCCCGCATCGACGACCTCCCGATCCGGGACGAACTGCGCGGCCAGTCCCCGTACGGCGCGCCCCAGCTCGACGTACCGGTCCGGCTGAACACCAACGAGAACCCCTACCCGCTCCCCGGAGCACTGGTCGACCGGATCGCCGAACGGGTCCGCGAGGCCGCCCGCGACCTCAACCGCTACCCCGACCGCGACGCCGTCGAGCTCCGCACCGAGCTGGCCCGCTACCTCACCCGCACCGCCGGGCACCAGGTGGGCCACGCCAACGTCTGGGCGGCCAACGGCTCCAACGAGGTGCTCCAGCAACTGCTGCAGACCTTCGGCGGCCCCGGCCGCACCGCGATCGGCTTCGAGCCCTCCTACTCGATGCACGCCCTCATCGCCCGCGGCACCGGAACGAGCTGGATCTCCGGCCCGCGCAACGAGGACTTCACCATCGACGTCGACGCGGCCCGCGCCGTCATCGCGCGGGAGCGCCCCGACGTCGTCTTCATCACCTCGCCCAACAACCCCACCGGCACCGCCGTCGACGCGGACACCGTCCTCGCGCTGCACGACGCCGCGCAGGCGGCCAAGCCGTCGATGGTCGTCGTCGACGAGGCGTACGGCGAGTTCAGCCACCACGCCTCGCTGCTCCCGCTGATCGGGGGCCGCCCCCACCTGGTGCTCTCACGCACCATGTCGAAGGCGTTCGGCGCCGCCGGACTGCGGCTCGGCTACCTCGCCGCCGACCCCGCCGTCGTGGACGCGGTCCAGCTGGTGCGGCTCCCGTACCACCTGTCCTCCGTCACCCAGGCCACCGCGCTCGCCGCCCTGGAGCACACCGATACGCTCCTCGGATACGTCGCCCAGCTCAAGGGCGAACGCGACCGTATCGTCACCGAGCTGCGCGCCCTCGGCTTCGACGTCACCGACTCGGACGCCAACTTCGTCCAGTTCGGCCGCTTCGCCGACAGCCACACGGCCTGGCAGCACATCCTCGACCGGGGCGTCCTGGTCCGGGACAACGGCGTACCGGGATGGCTGCGGGTCTCCGCAGGGACCCCGGCAGAGAACGACGCGTTCCTCGATGCGGTACGCGAACTGAAGAAGGAGCACGACGCATGACTCGCGAGGCCCGCGTAGGAAGAGTGGAGCGGACCACCAAGGAAACCTCCGTGCTCGTCGAGATCAACCTCGACGGCACCGGCAAGGTCGATGTCGCGACCGGGGTCGGCTTCTACGACCACATGCTCGACCAGCTCGGCCGCCACGGACTCTTCGACCTCACGGTCAAGACCGACGGCGACCTGCACATCGACTCGCACCACACCATCGAGGACACCGCCCTCGCCCTCGGCGCCGCCTTCAGGCAGGCCCTCGGCGACAAGGTCGGCATCTACCGCTTCGGCAACTGCACCGTCCCGCTCGACGAGTCGCTCGCCCAGGTCACCGTCGACCTCTCCGGCCGCCCGTACCTGGTGCACACCGAGCCCGAGAACATGGCGCCGATGATCGGCGAGTACGACACGACGATGACCCGGCACATCCTGGAGTCGTTCGTCGCCCAGGCGCAGATCGCCCTGCACGTCCACGTCCCGTACGGGCGCAACGCCCACCACATCGTGGAGTGCCAGTTCAAGGCGCTCGCACGCGCCCTGCGCTACGCCAGCGAGCACGACGGGCGCGCGGCCGGCATCCTCCCCTCCACGAAGGGCGCGCTGTGACCGGCCTCAACACCATCCTGATCCTGGTCGGCCTCTTCCTGGCCGGCGGGGTCTACTCCTTCTCGAAGCAGGGCATGCCCAAGGGCGTCATCGTGCTGCTCGGCATCGGCTCCGTGATGTGCCTGGTCGCAGGCGTCATGCGGATCCAGGGACTCTGGGACTAGGGGCGGGCGTGGACAGCAAGAAGAAGAAGGTCGTCGTCTTCGACTACGGCTTCGGCAACATCCGCTCCGCCGAGCGCGCCCTCGCCCGGGTCGGCGCCGATGTCGAGATCACCCGCGACTTCGACACGGCGATGAACGCCGACGGGCTGCTGGTGCCCGGCGTCGGCGCGTTCTCCGCCTGCATGGAGGGCCTGAAGAAGGCCCGTGGGGAATGGATCATCGGCCGCAGGCTCTCCGGCGGTCGCCCCGTCATGGGCATCTGCGTCGGCATGCAGATCCTCTTCGAGCGCGGCATCGAGCACGGCGTGGAGACCGAGGGACTCGACGAGTGGCCTGGCACCGTCGGCCCGCTCAAGGCCGACGTCGTCCCGCACATGGGATGGAACACCGTCGAGGCCCCCGAGGACTCCCGGCTGTTCGCCGGACTCGACCCCGAGGCCAGGTACTACTTCGTGCACTCGTACGCGGCGCACGACTGGTCCCTCGAAGTCACCAACGCGAAGATCCGTGCTCCCAGGGTCACCTGGGCCACGCACGGCGAACGGTTCGTGGCGGCCGTGGAGAACGGCGCGCTGTGGGCCACCCAGTTCCACCCCGAGAAGTCCGGCGACGCCGGCGCCCAGCTGCTGACCAACTGGATCGAGACGCTGTAATGCCGAAGCTTGAACTGCTCCCCGCCGTAGACGTCCGCGACGGCCAGGCGGTCCGCCTGGTGCACGGCGAGTCCGGCTCCGAGACCTCCTACGGCTCCCCGCTGGAGGCCGCACTCGCCTGGCAGCGCTCCGGCGCCGAGTGGCTGCACCTCGTCGACCTGGACGCCGCCTTCGGCACCGGCGACAACCGCGCGCTCATCGCCGAGGTGGCCGGCGCCATGGACATCAAGGTCGAGCTCTCCGGCGGCATCCGCGACGACGCCTCGCTCGCCGCCGCCCTCGCCACCGGCTGCCGCCGGGTCAACCTCGGCACCGCCGCCCTGGAGACCCCCGAGTGGGTCGCCAAGGTCATCGCCGAGCACGGCGACCAGATCGCGGTCGGCCTCGACGTCCGCGGCACCACGCTGCGCGGCCGAGGCTGGACCCGCGACGGCGGCGACCTCTACGAGACGCTCGCCCGCCTCGACTCCGAGGGCTGCGCCCGCTACGTCGTCACCGACATCGCCAAGGACGGCACGCTCCAGGGCCCCAACCTGGGCCTGCTGAGGGACGTCTGCGCGGCCACCGACCGCCCCGTCGTCGCCTCGGGCGGAGTCTCCTCCCTCGACGATCTGCGGGCGATCTCTCTGCTCGTCCCCGAAGGCGTCGAGGGTGCGATCGTCGGCAAGGCGCTGTACGCGAAGGCGTTCACGCTGGAAGAGGCCCTGAAGACGGTCGCCGCATGACCGACTCCGTCAACCGGATCTCCTCCGGCGCCCCCTGGGAGGAGAAGTTCGGCTACTCCCGCGCGGTCGAGCTGCCGGGCGGCCTGGTGCTGGTGGCCGGGTGCACCTCGGTGGCGGGCGGGGAGATCTCCGCCGGCGGCCCGTACGAGCAGGCCATCACCTCCTTCGAGGTCGCCTTCGCGGCGCTCGGGCAGGTGGGCCTGGGCCGCGAGGACGTCGTCCGTACCCGGATGTACCTCACACACGCCCGGGACGTCGACGACGTCGGCCGTGCCCACAAGGAGCTGTTCGACGACGTGCGCCCCGCCGCCTCCATGATCATCGTGTCCGGCCTCGTCGACCCGAGCCTGGTCGTCGAGATCGAGATCGAGGCCTTCCGGGCAGGTGCCCGATGACGCTCGCCGTACGGGTCATCCCCTGCCTCGACGTGGACAACGGCCGCGTCGTCAAGGGCGTCAACTTCCAGAACCTGCGCGACGCCGGTGACCCCGTGGAGATGGCGAAGCTGTACGACGCCGAGGGCGCCGACGAGCTGACCTTCCTCGACATCACCGCGTCCAGCGGCGACCGCGAGACGACCTACGACGTGGTGCGCCGCACCGCCGAGCAGGTCTTCATCCCGCTCACCGTCGGCGGCGGTGTCCGCACCACCGACGACGTCGACAAGCTGCTGCGGGCCGGCGCGGACAAGGTCGGCGTCAACACCGCGGCCATCGCCCGCCCGGAGCTCATCCGGGAGATCGCCGAACGCTTCGGCGGCCAGGTCCTGGTGCTCTCCGTGGACGCCCGGCGCACCCCCGCCGGCACCTTCGAGGTCACCACGCACGGCGGCCGCAAGGGCACCGGCATCGACGCGGTCGAATGGGCACACCGGGCCGCCGGCCTCGGCGCGGGCGAGATCCTGCTCAACTCGATGGACGCCGACGGCACGAAGGACGGCTACGACACCGAGATGATCGAGGCCGTCCGCAAGCACGTGACCGTCCCCGTCATCGCCTCCGGCGGCGCGGGGCGGCTCGCGGACTTCGCGCCCGCTGTCGGCGCGGGAGCCGACGCGGTCCTCGCCGCGTCCGTCTTCCACTTCGGCGATCTGCGGATCTCCGAGGTCAAGGGCGCCCTCCGGGAGGCCGGCCACCCGGTCCGCTGAGCGCGGGCAGGCACCACCGGCCGCGAAGACCGGTGAAGTTGCCGATGTGTGCGACCGGGGTGCACCGCGAAAGTGGGGACCGCCAGAGAAACACGGCGGTCCCCACGCGGTGCACCCCGAAGGCCCCAGGTGACGACGGGCCCTCGGACCCTGCCCGGCGTGGCTCCCGCCACGACCGAGAGGACCCCCCTCGTGCAGCAGCACCTCCCCTCCGGCGACATCGCCCCGCGCCACCGGATCTCCAGGAGCCGCTCCCGCCTCGTCAAGGGCCTGCTGGCCGCCGCCGTCGCCACCGCGGGTCTGTGCACCGCGCTGGTGCCGGGCGCCCAGGCCGCCGACAACCCCTACGAGCGCGGCCCGGCCCCGAGCAACGCGAGTATCGAGGCGAGCCGCGGCGCGTACGCGGTCACGCAGACCAGCGTCTCCTCGCTGAGCGTCAGCGGCTTCGGCGGCGGCACGGTCTACTACCCGACGTCGACCGCGGACGGCACCTTCGGCGCGGTCGCCATCGCGCCCGGCTTCACCGCCTACCAGTCCAGCATCGCCTGGCTCGGACCGCGGCTCGCCTCGCAGGGCTTCGTCGTCTTCACCATCGACACCAACACCACACTCGACCAGCCCGACAGCCGGGGACGCCAGCTCCTGGCCGCGCTCGACTACCTGACGAAGAGCAGCTCGGTGCGCAGCCGGATCGACACCACCCGGCTCGGCGTGATGGGCCACTCCATGGGCGGCGGCGGCACCCTGGAGGCCGCGAAGAGCCGCACCTCGCTCAAGGCGGCGATCCCGCTGACCGGCTGGAACCTCGACACCACCTGGCCCGAGGTCCGCACCCCCACCCTGATCTTCGGCGCCGACGGCGACACGATCGCCCCCGTCGCCACCCACTCCGAGCCGTTCTACCAGTCGCTCCCGAGCAACCTGGACAAGGCGTACGTGGAGCTGCGCGGGGCCACGCACTTCACCCCGAACTCCTCCAACACCACGATCGCGAAGTACAGCATCTCGTGGCTGAAGCGCTTCGTCGACAATGACACCCGGTACGAGCAGTTCCTCTGCCCGCTGCCGGCGGTGAGCCTGACGGTCGCCGAGTCCCGGGGCAACTGCCCGCACACCTCCTGAAACTGACGGGGTGTGAGGGGCCGGACCGCGCCCACCGCGCTCCGGCCCCTTCCCGCGCCCCGGCTGTGTGCGCGCACAGCCGATCGCGGCCCGCCTTGGGAGAGTGCCCCGCGACCGGCCGGAGGCGGACGCACACCTTCCGGGCTTGTTCACGCGGAAGTAACGTGCCGGTGGTGACCCCCATGACGACCGTGCACAGTCCCCTCCGGCTGTACGGCCGCAGCGGTGAACTCGCCCTGCTGGACACGCTGTCGGCCCGGCTGCGCGACGGCGACGGCGGTGCGCTGGTGCTGACCGCACTGCCCGGCATCGGCCGCACCGCCCTCCTGGACAGTGCCGTCGCCGCACACCGCGAGCGCCGTACCGGCCCCGTCCTGACCGCCACCGCGGCCCCCGCCGAACAGCGGCTGCCCCACAGCGGGCTGCACGCCCTGCTCTGCTCCGCGCCCGGCCCGCTCCCGCTGCCGCCCGACCAAGTGCTGCGCGACGGCATCGCACCGGCGGCCCTCCTCGCCCTGCTGCGGCAACTCGGCGCGGAACGGCCGCTGTTGGTGTGCGTGGACGACGCGCACCTCTGGGACGCCGACTCACGCGCCGCACTCGGCTTCGCGGCCCGCAGGCTCGGCGCGGGCAGCCGGGCCGCGGTGCTGCTCGGCGCCGGGGACGGCGCGGGATTCGCGGGGCTGCCCGTACTCCGGCTCGGCCCGCTCGACGACGACGCGTCGGCCGCGCTCCTGGACCGGCTCACCGATGCCACGGGCGCCGCGGACCGGGCCGACCCGGTGGTCCGCGGCGAACTGCTGCGGGAGGCGGCCGGCAACCCGCGACTGCTCACCGGACTCGCCGGCCGGCTCACCCCCGACCAGCTCGCCGGACGGACCGCACTGCCCTCCCCGCTGCCCGGCGCAGAGGACGTCCTGGACGCCCACGCCGCACGCCTCGACGGCCTCCCCCCTGACACCCGCACCCTCCTGCTGCTCGCGGCCGCCGCGGAGGAGCACGAGCCGGAGGGCGCGGGCGCCGACGCCGCCCTGCTGCTGCGCGCCGCCACCTCGGCCGGTCTCGGCCCCGCCGCGCTCGACCGCGCGCTCCACACCCCCGCCGGGACCGCGGGCGCGCTCCAACGGGCGGGCAACCGCGTCCACTTCAGCCACCCGCTGCTGCGCCGGGCGGTCCTGCACCGTGCCACCCCGCACCGCCGCCGCGCGGTGCACGGGCTGCTCGCCACCCTCCTGACGACGGGCACCACCGGTCCGCGCGGCCGGGTCCGGTCCGGCGGAGCCCCCACGGCGCCCGGACCGCCCGCGCTCGCGGCGCTCGTCCAGCGGGCCGGTGCGGCCGCCGGCCCCGACGCCGCGCTCGCCGACGCGCTGGAGGCCGCGGCCGTGCCACCGCGACCGCACGCCGAGCGGGCCGCCGCACTCGCCCGCGCCGCGATGCTCTCCACCGACGAGGCGCTGCGGGCCGACCGGTTCGCCGCGGCCGCCGAGCACACCCGGCTCGCGGGCGACGCCGGGCGGGCCCGCGCGCTGCTGGCCAGGGTCGGCGGACGGCCCCCGCACGGCGCCGCGCACCGCGTGCGCGGGCTGCTCGCCCTGCGGGACGGGCCGGCCGCCGACGCCCGCGAGGAACTGCTCACCGCCGCGTCGCTGCTCGCCCCGCACGATCCGCGCCGCGCCCTCGACGCGCTCCTCGGCGCCGCGGAGGCCGCTTGGGCGACGGGCGACGCCCTCGGCTACCTCGACGCGATGACCCGGATCGCCGTCCCCGTGCCCGACCGGGCCCTCGCGCAGTACCGCGACGGCATGTGCGCGATGCTGAGCGGCCGGACCGCCGAGGGCCACGCCCTGCTGCGCCACTGCCTCGACTCCGCCGGCCGGGCACGGGACCCCGCCGGGATGCTGCGCGGCGCAGTGGCGGCGCTGGTGCTCGGCGACATCGACGCCGCGTGCCGGTCCGGGGCCAGGGCGCTGGCCGCCGTACGCGCGACCGGTCCGGACTCCCTGCTGCCGCAGGCCCTGGAGCACCTGGCGTACGCCGAACTCCGCGCCGGGCGCCATGCGCGGGCCCGCGCCCACGCCCTGGACGGCCTGCACGCCGCCCGCCGTACCGGACAGCCCAACACCGCCGCCCATCTGCACGCCGTGCTCGCGCTGGCCGCCTCCGTGGAAGGCGGGACGCGGTCCTGCGCCGCGCACGCGGACGCCGCCCTCGCGGGTGCCGGACCGCACGGCCTCGTTCAGGCCGCGACCCTCGCCACCTGGGCCCTCGCCCGTGCGGACCTGGCCGCCGGACGCTCCGGTGCGGCGGCGGCGCGGCTCGGCCCCCTGGTCGGGCCCGGCCCGCGGCGCGGGCACTTCGCGGCCCGGATGCTCGCCGTGCCGTGCTTCGTCGAGGCGTCGGTCCTGGCCGGGCGCGCCGTTCACCGCGCCGGCGGGGGAGCGGACCCGGTCGCGGACGCCGTCGCGGAGTTCGCCGTCTGGGTCACGTACACCACCGACCCCGCCACCCCCGCCCAACTGGCCCGCTGCCGGGCCCTGCTGGCGCCGCCCGCCGAGGCGGCGGGACGGTACGAGGAGGCGCTCGTCCACCACGACCGCACGGGCGGCGACTTCGAACGCGCCCGCACCCAGCTGCTGTACGGGGCGTGGCTGCGCAGGCGCCGCCGTACCCGGGAGGCCAGGGGCCCGCTGCGGGACGCCCTGGTCGGCTTCGAACGGTGCGGCGCGCGGGCCTGGGCGGACCGGGCGGGCGGCGAACTGCGGGCCGCGGGCGAAGCGGTGGAGGGCTCAGCCGCCGGGGGAGCGGACCCGCTCTCCGCGCTGACCCCGCAGCAGCAGCGGATCGCCCGGTGCGTCGCGGAGGGCGCCACCAACCGCGAGGTGGCGCTGCGGCTCTCGGTGAGCACGCGGACCGTCGACCACCATCTGCGCAATGTGTTCGCCGCGCTGGGCGTGCGCTCCAGGACCGAGCTGGCCGGGATGCTCGGCCGCCGGAGGGGGTGACGCGGAGGGCCGGGCCGGGGTCCCGGAGCCGGGAGGTTGCAGGACCGTGATGAGAAGTACGCCGCAGACCCCTAGGTACCGACTGGGCGGTATGCCATTCTGCGGGCGTCAGGATCGTTCGGTGTGCTCATGCCCAACGCCGGGCTGGGCGACCCGGAGCCGGCCGTTTCCCGGAGCCGGCCGAATCCCGGTGGAGGCCGCCATGCCGCAGGTCGTACGTTCACGGGTCAGGGCGCTGCACGGGCCGCCCCCCGTCGCGCCGGTGCCGCGCCGCTTCCGTTCGCTGGCCGACCGCGAAGCCGTCGCTGTACTGCACCGGGCCGCCCGGGTGCTGATCGAGGCGCTGCCGGAGCTGACGGACCGGCTCGTCGAGGCGCTGCGGGAGCAGGAACCCGCCTACCGCTCCGCGATCGAGGCGGACGCGGTGGAGATCTGGCAGGAGGTGCACCACTCGCTGCGGCACAACGTCGGATCGCTCATCCAGCCCCGGGAGTTCCGGGACGCCGCCCACCGCACCTCCCGGCGGATCGGGGAGATCCGCGCCGAACAGGGCCTGCCGCTCGACGCGGTCCTGCACGCCTTCCGGATGGGCGGCGCGATGGTCTGGCAGGGCCTCGTGGACGAGACCGCGCGCCGGCACCCCGACGACGTCCGGCTGCTGGTCCATGTCGCGGCGGACGTCTGGAACTTCGTGGACGAGCACTGCGGCGTCGTCGCCGACGCCTACCGGCAGACGGAACGCCGGCTGGCCTGGCGCCGGGAGAACCGGCAGCGCCTGATGACGGCCGCCCTGCTGGACGGCACCGCCCGGATCGCCGAACTGCCGGACGCCGCGGCGATGCTGGGGCTGCCGGAGCACGGCAGGTACGCGGTGCTCGCGGTCGCCGCCGCCCGCCGCGCCCCGCACGGCACCACGCACCCGCCGATGGCGCTGCCCACGGGCACGGAGGCGCTCTGGCACCCGGGCCCGGACGCGGAGTTCGCGATCCTGCCGCTGGCCCCGGGCGCGACGGCGGAGCCCAGCGCACCGCTCGCTGACGCCTCCGGACCGGCCGAGGCCGGAACGCAGCCCGGCACACCGGCCGGCCCGCTCGACGGCGACGCCGAACTCGCCGCCCTGGCAGCCGGGTTGTCCGTACCGCCCGGTGCCCGGGTCGGCATCAGCTCCGTCGTCGGCGGGCTGGCGGCCGTCGGGGACGCCCGGCGGCTCGCCGAGACCGCGCTGCGGGCGTGCCCGGCCGGCGGCGGGGTCGTCCTGCTCGACGAACAGCTGCCCGCCGCCCTGGTCGTCTCGTCCCCCGGGCTCGGCACGGCGCTCGCCGCCCGGGTGCTGGGTCCGCTGGACCGGCTGGACCCCGCCGACCGCGACGTACTCATCGAGACGCTCACCGCGTGGCTCGACTCCGACGGCTCCGCCCAGCGGGCGGGGGCCCGGCTCTACTGCCACCGCAACACCGTCCTGAACCGGCTGCGCCGCTTCGAGCAGTTGACCGGCCGCTGTCTGACCCGCCCGTCCGACGCGGTCGAGGTCTCGCTCGCCCTGGCCGCGCGCCGCCTGCTGGCCGGCTGAGGCGAGCGCCCTCTCGCTCTCGTTCGCGGCCTCCGCCTCCGTACTGCCACCGGTCCTGCCGTACGCGCTGTTCAGCCGGTCTCCGGCCCCGGCGGCGGGTGCGGGGACCTGGTCGCGAGAATCGCGCAGCTTTTATTGCACAAGAGATATTGCGCAAGGTTTCTTTCCTATCTACCGTGGGGGCATGGCAAGCAACGAAACACGCCGGGTGTCCGACCTCGGCACGCTCAAGGCGTTCGGGCACCCCCTGCGGATGAAGCTCTACCGAGCGCTCTACATCGCCCGGCAGGCCACCGCCTCGCAGCTCGCGGAGCAGGTCGACGAGCAGGTCTCACTGGTCAGCTACCACCTGCGCAAGCTCGCCGACCACGGCCTGATCGAAGCGGCCGACGGACCGGGCAGGGACGGCCGCGAGCGCTGGTGGCAGCCCGCGTCGAAGGGGCTGAGCTTCCACGACGAGGACTTCAGCGACGCACCGGAGAAGGCCGCGACCCACACCGCCGTCAGCCGGCTCTCGTTCGACCAGCACATCCAGCTGTACCGCCGTTTCCTGGACGCGTTCCGGAGCTGGACGCCCCCGTGGCGCAAGAGCGCCTTCGCCTCGGAGTACCTCGCCCGGCTGAACCCCGAGGAGCTCGCCGCGCTCGAACGCGAGCTGCACCAGGTCATCAGACGGTACGAGGAGCAGGGCAGCGCCCGGGACGAGGCCGGCGACACGGAGAACCGGGAGAACGTCGCGCTGCACCTGTACGGATTCCCGTTCCGGACCTGACCCGGCCACCCGAGAGGACACGCGCCGTGACCGTCGCCCTTACCGCCGAACAGGCTCCCGAACACCCCGCCCACCGCGACGGCAACGTCCTGCGCTGGCTCAGCGCCTACACCGCGTCGACGATCGGCGACAGCGTCTACTACATGGCCCTCGCCTGGGCCGCCGCCCGCACCGGAAGCGCCTCCCAGACGGGCCTCGTGCTCGCGGTCGGCTCCATACCCAGGGCCCTGCTGCTGCTCGGCGGGGGAGTGCTCGCCGACCGGTTCGGGCCGCGCCGCGTCGTGGTCGTGAGCGACACCGTCCGCTGCCTCGTCATCCTGGGCCTGGCCGGGGCGCTGCTCCTCACCTCGCCCACGGTGTGGATGCTGATCGCCGTCGCCCTGGTCTTCGGCGCGGCCGACGCCCTCTTCCTGCCCGCCGTCGGCGCGCTGCCGCCCCGGATCACCGCGCCCGGACAGCTCGCCCGGGTCCAGGGCCTGCGCGGCCTCGCCACCCGCACCGCCAGTGTCGTCGGCGCCCCGCTCGGCGGCGTCGCCGTCGCCCTCGGCGGCCCGGTCCTCGCCTTCGCCGCGGCCGGTGTGCTCTTCGCCGTCTCGCTGCCGCTGCTGCTGGCCGTACGGATGAGCCCGCCGCCGGTGGCGGACGCGGCCGAAGCCGCACCGGACGCCACCGCCTGGCGCGAACTCGTCGACGGGCTGCGCCACATCCGCCGCCACCCGCTGCTGGGCCCGCTGATGCTCGTCGTCGCCGTCAGCGAACTGGGCTTCGTGGGACCGCTCAACCTCGGCCTGATCCTGCTCAGCGAGGAACGCGGCTGGGGCGCCTCCGGAATGGGCTGGATCATCGCCGCCTTCGGCACCGGCGCGGGCGCCTCCGCCCTGCTGCTCGCGGTCCGGGGACGGCTGCCCAGGGCCGGGCTCGTCATGTGCGTCACCGTACTGACCGGGGCGTTCGCCATCGCCGCCCTCGCGTACACGCCCTCCGTGCCGCTCGCCGCCGGTGTCGCGGCCCTCATCGGGCTCTTCGTCGGACTCGGTGGCGCCCTGTGCGGCGCCCTCGTCCAGACCGCCGCCGACCCGGTCTACCTGGGCCGGGTCACCTCGGTCTCGACGCTCTTCACCCACGCGCTCGCGCCGCTCAGCTACCCGGTCACCGGCGCGGCCGTCGCCCTCTGGGGCACCGGCCCGGTCTTCGTCACCAGCGCCTCGCTGTGCGCGTCGGGGGCGGTGGCGGGCCTGCTGGTCTCCCCGCTGCGCCGCGCGGAACTGCCGCGCTGAGCACCGGTACGGCGGCCCGCCGCCGGACCCGGGGCTTACATCCCGAGCTTCGCCGTCGTCACCCGGGAGATCGCCTCCTGGTCGCCCTCCAGCTCCACCCGCGCCGCGTCCTGCCGCCCGAACGCGAACAGCAGCAGCTCGCCCGGCTCACCGGTCACCGTCACCACCGGGGTGCCCTTGTGCGCGACGGCGGTCTGCCCGTCGGGGCGGCGCAGCACCAGCCCCACCGGGGCCTTCCGCCCCAGCATCCGGGCCGCCTTCTCCGTACGCGACCACAGGACATCGGCGAAGACCGGGTCCAGCTCCCGCGCCGACCAGTCGGGCTGGGCCCGGCGCACGTCCTCCGCGTGGACGTAGAACTCGACGGTGTTGGCGGCCTCGTCCACCTGCTTCACCCCGAACGGAGACATCCTCGGCGGCCCCGTACGGATGAGCTGGACCAGTTCCTCGTACGGCTTCGAGGTGAATTCGTTCGTGATCCGCTCGCTCCGGCTCTTCAGCGGGCCGATCAGCAGCCCGGCCGCCGCGTCGGGCCTGCGCTCCCGCACCACCACATGGGCCGCCAGGTCCCGGGCCGTCCAGCCGTGGCAGAGGGTCGGGGCCTCCGGGCCCGCCGCCTCCAACAGATCGGCGAGCAGAAGTCGTTCGCGCTTCGCATGGGTCGACATGTGCGCCAGCGTACGACCGCTGTCCAGCGTCCGCCCAGTGGACGCACGCCCGGACGGCCCTCCCCGCCACGGCACAATGGGCACATGACCAGCACGCCCACGCCCGGCACCCCACCGCCCGCCAGCGGTCTCGACCCCGCCATCGCCGCCCGCCTCAAGCGCGGCGCCGACGGACTGGTCCCGGCCATCGCCCAGCAGTACGACACCGGCGAGGTGCTGATGCTCGGCTGGATGGACGACGAGGCCCTGCACCGCACCCTGACCACCGGCCGCTGCACCTACTGGTCGCGCAGCCGCCAGGAGTACTGGGTCAAGGGCGACACCTCAGGACACGTCCAGCACGTCAAGTCCGTCGCCCTGGACTGCGACGCCGACACCGTCCTCGTCCGGGTCGACCAGACGGGTGCCGCCTGCCACACCGGCGACCGCACCTGTTTCGACGCCGATGTCCTCCCCCTCGGACAGTAGGGTCTGCCGCCATGGATCTCGACACGTTCCGCAAGCTGGCCGTCGACCGGCGCGTCATCCCCGTCACCCGCCGGCTCCTCGCGGACGGCGACACCCCGGTCGGGCTCTACCGCAAGCTCGCGGGCGAGCGCACCGGCACCTTCCTCCTCGAATCCGCCGAGAACGGCCGCACCTGGTCGCGCTACTCCTTCATCGGGGTACGCAGCGCCGCCACGCTCACCTCGAAGGACGGCCGGGCCCACTGGACCGGCACCCCGCCGGTCGGCGTCCCCGTCGACGGGGACCCGCTCCAGGCCCTGCGCGCCACCATCGAGACCCTGCACACCCCGCACGAGCAGGAGTCCGGACTGCCGCCCTTCACCGGCGGCATGGTCGGCTACCTCGGCTACGACATCGTGCGGCGGCTGGAGCGGATCGGCGAGAGCGGCGGCGACGACCTGAAGCTCCCCGAGCTGACCATGCTGCTCACCTCCGACCTCGCCGTCCTCGACCACTGGGCCGGCAGCGTCCTGCTCATCGCCAACGCGATCAACGACAACGACCTGGCCACCGGCGTCGACGAGGCGTACACCGACGCCGTGGCCCGCCTCGACGCCATGGAGCAGGACCTGCGCCGCCCCGTCGAGAACACCCCCGCCGTCCTGCCGCCCTCCGAACTCCCGCCGTACACCGCGCTGTGGGGCGGCAAGGCCTACCAGGACGCCGTCGAGGACGTGAAGGAGCGCATCAGGGCCGGCGAGGCCTTCCAGGTCGTCCCCTCCCAGCGCTTCGAGACCCCGTGCACCGCGAGCGCGCTGGACGTCTACCGGGTGCTGCGCGCCACCAACCCCTCGCCGTACATGTACCTCTTCCGGTTCGACGGCTTCGACGTCGCCGGCTCCAGCCCCGAGGCACTCGTCAAGGTCGAGGACGGCCGCGCGATGGTCCACCCGATCGCCGGGACCCGGCACCGCGGCGCCACCCCGCGGGAGGACCAGGCCCTCGCCGAGGAACTCCTCGCCGACCCGAAGGAACGCGCCGAGCACCTGATGCTCGTCGACCTCGGCCGCAACGACCTGGGGCGGGTCTGCGAACCCGGCAGCGTCGAGGTCGTCGACTTCATGTCGGTCGAGCGGTACTCCCACGTGATGCACATCGTGTCCACCGTCACCGGCCGCGTCGCCGAGGGCCGCACCGCCTTCGACGTCCTCACCGCCTGCTTCCCGGCGGGCACCCTCTCCGGCGCCCCTAAGCCCCGCGCCATGCAGATCATCGAGGAGCTCGAACCCACCCGCCGCGGCCTGTACGGCGGCTGCGTCGGCTACCTCGACTTCGCCGGGGACTCCGACACCGCCATCGCCATCCGCACCGCCCTGCTGCGCGACGGAACGGCATACGTCCAGGCCGGGGCGGGCGTCGTCGCCGACTCCGACCCGGTCGCCGAGGACACCGAGTGCCGGAACAAGGCCGCGGCGGTGCTGCGCGCCGTGCACACGGCCAACCGCCTCGGCGGCGCCTGAGCGCCCGCCGGGCGCGACGGGGGCTCCAATCTCACACCCCCCGTGTGCCGGTCACCCCGGGGCGGTAGGGGATAGTGGGATACGTGAGCGCTGTCCCCGTACCCCAGCCCCGTGCCGAAGCCGTCCCCGCGCCCGACAGCGCGGGAAGCCGCCGAAGCCTGGCCGCCGGCCTGCTCCTCGGGGCGGCCGGTGCCACCGTCGTCCTGCTCGCCTCCGGGCAGACCTGGGCCGAGGGCCGGGCCGCGGTCGGCGGCGGCGCCCTGCCGCTGAGCGCCGACGGACAGGACGTCACCGGTCTTCCGGCCGCCCTCGCCATCGTCGGCCTGGCCGCCCTCGTCGCCGTCTTCGCCGTCCGCAGCAGCGGCCGGCTGCTCGTCGCGGGACTGCTGGCCCTCAGCGGGCTCGGCGCCGCGCTGAGCGCCTTCCTCGGCGCCTCCGACAGCGCCGCGCTCGACGAGCAGGCCGCCAGGACCACCGGCGACAGCTCCGCCACCATCGGCGCCCTCAGCCACACGGCCTGGCCCTACGTGACCGGGGCCGGCGGTCTGCTGATCCTGCTCGCCGGGCTGCTCGCCCTGCGCTACGGCAAGCGCTGGCCCACGATGTCCGGCCGGTACGAGCGCGACGGCACCCCGCGCCCCCGCAAGGCCCCTCGCAAGGCCATGGATCCCGACCGCCCGGAGGACCTGTGGAAGGCGCTGGACCGCGGCGAGGACCCGACGCGCGAGGCATGACCCCCCAGCTCATGTCCTGTCCGCACGTACGGGACAATGGCTCGGAGCTCACAGCGCAGCGGCACCCACAGCGGCACCGGCTCTGCGCACAGTGACACCGAGCGACACCAACAGCGCAACACCAACGAGGAGCAAAATCATGGCGGGCACCAGCCACGGACACACCCCGGCCGCCTGGACCGGTGTCATCATCTCCTTCATCGGCTTCTGCATCGCAGGCGTCTTCATGGTCGCGGCCAACCCGCTCGGCTTCTGGGCCGGTATCGCCGTCACCCTCGTCGGCGGCATCGTCGGCCTCGCGATGAAGGCCGCCGGTCTCGGAATGCCCAAGGAGTCCGCGGAGCTGGCCCAGGCCAGGGCCCGCGCCGGGCAGGCGCAGACCTCCTGACCCCGTCCGCGGGACGTACGCACGCGAGGCGCAGCCCGGACCGGGCTGCGCCTTTCCGCGTCAGAGGCGACAATCACCGGGTGGACGCCTCGCCCTCACCATCCGCCGCCCCGCCGACACCGGGCCGCCCCGCCGCGCCCGGCGCCTCCGCGGCCCCCGGCCCGCAGCCCGCTCCCGACGGCCAGCCGCCCGTGCCCGGCCCGCCCGCCGGGTACCGGGGGCCGTTCCCGCCGGTCTTCCCCCCGGCCCCCGTCCCCGCCTCACGGCTGCGGCGGATCGCCGTCCCGGCCGGTGCCATGGCCGTCGTCATCGGGGCCTTCGCCTTCGTCGGCTCCGTCGACCCCAACGAGCCGGGCCACTACCCGGCCTGCCCGCTGCTCCGCTTCACCGGCATCTACTGCCCCGGCTGCGGCGGGCTGCGCAGCGCCCACGCCGTCGCCCACGGCGACATCGCGGTGGCCCTCGGCTCCAACGCCCTCGCCGTCGCCGGCTACGGGATCTTCGCCGTCCTCTGGGTCCTGTGGATGGTCCGCGCCGCCGCCGGGAAACCGGTACGGATCGCGCTGAGGCCCGTCCACTGGTGGGGCATCGGAGCCGTTCTCATGCTCTTCACCCTCGTCCGGAATCTGCCGTTCGGATCGGCGCTGGTGCCGTGAATGCCCAGGTAGTGGGACATCTGTCGGCCGGATGCGGGCCCATCGGCCTCCTGCGGATACCATCGGTATGGCTGATCCTGTTCCCTTGTCACCGTCCCGGAAGGGGGCCGCTCGCGTGAGTGTGCTCGACGAGATCATCAACGGCGTACGCGCCGACCTCGCAGAGCGGCAGGCGCGCGTCAGCCTCGATGAGCTGAAGGAACGCGCGGCGCGCGCTCCCCAGGCGAAGGACGGAGTCGCCGCCCTGCGCGGCGAGGGCGTCACCGTCATCTGCGAGGTAAAGCGCTCCAGCCCCTCCAAGGGGGCCCTTGCCGCCATCGCCGACCCCGCCGCACTCGCCGCGGACTACGAGGCCGGCGGCGCGTCCGTCATCTCGGTCCTCACCGAGGAGCGCCGCTTCGGCGGTTCGCTGGCCGACCTGGAGGCCGTCCGCGCCAAGGTCGACATCCCGGTCCTGCGCAAGGACTTCATCGTCACCTCGTACCAGCTGTGGGAGGCACGGGCGTACGGCGCCGACCTCGCGCTGCTGATCGTCGCCGCCCTCGACCAGGAGGCCCTCGTCTCCCTGATCGAGCGCGCCGAGTCCATCGGCCTGACGCCGCTGGTCGAGGCGCACGACGAGGAGGAGGCGGAGCGGGCGGTGGACGCCGGCGCGCGGATCATCGGCGTCAACGCCCGCAACCTGAAGGACCTCAAGGTCGACCGCTCCACCTTCGAGCGCGTCGCCCCCGAGATCCCCGACCACATCGTCAAGGTCGCCGAGTCCGGCGTCCGCGGCCCGCACGACCTCATCGCCTACGCCAACGCCGGCGCGGACGCCGTTCTGGTCGGCGAGTCCCTGGTCACCGGCCGCGACCCGCGCGGCGCCGTCGCCGACCTGGTCGCCGCGGGCGCCCACCCGGCGCTCCGGCACGGACGGAGCTGACCGCACCCGTGTCCGCCGACCGTCCCGCGTCCCGTGTCAGGCCGGGCCTGCGCCCCGCCGCGGCCACCGGCCGGGACCCGCACGCGCCGCTGGCGCGCGGCTGCCGCCCCCGCGGCTGCCGCGCCCCCGCGCGCCGCGTGCACGGCCGGCGGGTGCGGTACGTGATCGGTGACGAGCCCGGCCAGGTCAACGGCATGCGATGGCGCACGGGGTCCGCGCAGTAAGCGAGCCCCGGCCGTCGCACCCACCGCCGCACCCGGCGCAACCGCACGACCGCACCGCCCGGCCACGGCCGAGGCGGGGCTCGCTCACGGCGCGACACGGTGAATCCACGCATCCACCCCTGTCATGTCGAGGAGCACACGTCGGATGTCATCTGACTTCTTCATTCCGGACCCGGAGGGTCTGATCCCCAGCGCCGAGGGCTACTTCGGCGCGTACGGCGGAAAGTTCATCCCGGAGGCGCTCGTCGCCGCCGTGGACGAGGTCGCCGTCGAGTACGACAAGGCGAAGGCCGACCCGGCCTTCGCCGCCGAGCTCAACGAGCTCATGGTCGACTACACCGGCCGGCCCAGCGCGCTGACCGAGGTGCCGCGCTTCGCCGAGCACGCCGGCGGCGCCCGGATCTTCCTCAAGCGCGAGGACCTCAACCACACCGGTTCGCACAAGATCAACAACGTGCTGGGCCAGGCGCTGCTCACCCGGCGCATGGGCAAGACCCGGGTCATCGCCGAGACCGGGGCCGGCCAGCACGGCGTCGCCACCGCGACCGCCTGCGCCCTCTTCGGCCTCGAATGCACCATCTACATGGGCGAGATCGACACCCAGCGGCAGGCGCTGAACGTGGCGCGGATGCGGATGCTCGGCGCCGAGGTCATCGCCGTGAAGTCCGGCTCCCGCACGCTCAAGGACGCCATCAACGAGGCGTTCCGCGACTGGGTCGCCAACGTGGACCGCACGCACTACCTCTTCGGCACGGTCGCGGGCCCGCACCCCTTCCCCGCCATGGTCCGCGACTTCCACCGCGTCATCGGCGTCGAGGCCAGGCGGCAGATCCTGGAGCGGGCCGGCCGGCTGCCGGACGCCGCGGTCGCCTGTGTCGGCGGCGGCTCCAACGCCATCGGCCTCTTCCACGCCTTCATCCCGGACGCGGACGTCCGCCTCATCGGCTGCGAGCCCGCCGGACACGGTGTGGAGACCGGCGAGCACGCGGCGACCCTGACCGCGGGCGAGCCCGGCATCCTGCACGGCTCGCGCAGCTACGTCCTCCAGGACGAGGAGGGCCAGATCACCGAGCCGTACTCCATCTCGGCCGGTCTGGACTACCCGGGCATCGGCCCGGAGCACGCGTACCTGAAGGACATCGGCCGCGGCGAGTACCGCGCGGTCACCGACGACGCGGCCATGCAGTCGCTGCGGCTGCTCTCCCGCACCGAGGGGATCATCCCGGCCATCGAGAGCGCGCACGCGCTGGCCGGCGCCCTGGAGGTCGGCAGGGAGCTCGGCAAGGACGGCCTGATCCTGGTCAACCTGTCCGGCCGCGGTGACAAGGACATGGACACGGCGGCCCGGTACTTCGGGCTGTACGAGGCCGACGCGACCGTCGAGGCGGACGCGGCCGGCAGCGCCGAGATCGAGGGGGACGCCAAGTGAGCGGCAACATCGAGCTGCTGAATTCCACCCTCGCCGCGGCGAGGGCCGAGGACCGGGCGGCGCTGATCGCGTACCTGCCCGCGGGCTTCCCGACCGTCGACGGCGCCATCGCGGCCGTCAAGGCCGTGGTGGCCGGCGGCGCCGACGTCGTCGAGGTGGGCCTGCCGCACAGCGACCCGGTCCTCGACGGCCCCGTCATCCAGACCGCCGACGACATCGCGCTGCGCGGCGGCGTGAAGATCGCCGACGTGATGCGCACGGTCCGCGAGGCGTACGAGGCGACCGGGATCCCGATCCTGGTCATGACGTACTGGAACCCGATCGACCGGTACGGCGTCGAGCGCTTCACCGCCGAACTCGCCGAGGCGGGCGGCGCCGGGTGCATCCTGCCCGACCTGCCGGTCCAGGAGTCCGCGCTGTGGCGCGAGCACGCCGAGAAGCACGGTCTGGCGACCGTCTTCGTCGTCGCGCCCAGCAGCAAGGACGAGCGCCTCGCCACCATCACGGCGGCCGGTTCCGGCTTCGTCTACGCCGCTTCGCTGATGGGCGTCACCGGCACCCGCGTCTCGGTCGGCGAACAGGCCGAGGACCTGGTGCGGCGCACCCGCGCCACCACCTCCATCCCGGTCTGCGTCGGCCTCGGCGTCTCGAACGCCGACCAGGCGGCCGAGGTCGCCGGGTTCGCGGACGGGGTCATCGTCGGCACCGCCTTCGTCAAGTGCATGCTGGACGCTCCCGACGAGGCGGCCGGCCTGGCGGCCGTCCGCTCACTGGCGGCCGATCTGGCCGAAGGTGTTCGAAAGCGCTGACACCCGGCGTAACCCGAACGGGTGGACCTGGGACCGGGGAGGCACGAGAGTGCCTCCCCGGGTCGTTGCTGCGGTGTGAGCGAGAAGAACCAAGAGGGAAAAAGGGCCGCGCGAGACCGGCTGATCCAGCAGCGTGAGCAGACGAAGGCGCGAGAGCGCCGCCGCCGCACGCTGATCGTCTCCACCGCGGTGGTGGGTGTCCTCGCGCTGGCCGCCGTCGTCGGCGTGATCGCCGCGAACAGCGGCGGCAAGGGCAGCAAGAGCAAGGCATCGGGTCCCGCCGTCGCGCCCTCGGGCGCCACCGGCAAGGACAGCCTGGCCATCCAGGTGGGAGCGGACGACGCCCCGTCCACGCTCACGATCTGGGAGGACTTCCGCTGCCCGGTCTGCGCCCAGTTCGAGAACGCGTTCCGGGACACGATCCACCAGTTGGAGCAGAGCGGGCAGCTCAAGGTCGAATACCACCTCGCCACGCTGATCGACGGCAATCTCGGCGGCAGCGGCTCCCTCAAGGCAGCCAACGCGGCGGCCTGCGCCCAGGACGCGGGAAAGTTCTCCGCGTACCACGACATCCTCTACCGCAATCAGCCGCAGGAGACCGACGACGCCTTCGGTGACAACAGCAAGCTGATCGACCTGTCCAAGAAGGTCGACGGGCTCGACACGCCCGCCTTCCGCAGCTGTGTCGAGGACGGCACGCACGACAGCTGGGTCCAGAAGTCCAACACCGCGTTCCAGAAGGGCGGCTTCCAGGGCACGCCGACGGCACTGCTCAACGGTGAGTCGATCTTCCCCAAGAAGGGGAACGAACCCATCACCGTGGCCAACCTGAAGAAGTGGGTCGCCGAGGCCAACAAGGGCAAGCGGAGGGGCACCGTCACCCCTGCCCCGTCGGGGTCCTGAACGGCGGAAACCTGGGGAATCGATGACCGGCTCGTTACCCAGACGTTGTCGGGCGGGTTGCCGCACCTCCCGCCCGGCAAGGTAGCGTCGACCCTGTCATGGACCTTGCCTACATTCCCAGCCCGTCGACCGGCGTGATCGATCTCGGCCCGATCCCGCTTCGCGGCTACGCGTTCTGCATCATCATCGGTGTCTTCGTCGCCGTATGGCTCGGCAACAGGCGCTGGATCGCCCGAGGGGGCAGAGCCGGCACCGTTGCCGACATCGCCGTCTGGGCCGTCCCCTTCGGCCTGGTCGGCGGGAGGCTCTACCACGTCATCACCGACTACCAGCTGTACTTCAGCGACGGTGAGAACTGGGTCGACGCCTTCAAGATCTGGCAGGGCGGCCTCGGGATCTGGGGTGCGATCGCGTTCGGCGCGGTCGGTGCCTGGATCGGCTGTCGCCGCCGCGGGATCCCGCTGCCCGCCTGGGCCGACGCGCTCGCCCCCGGTATCGCCGTGGCCCAGGCCTGCGGCCGCTGGGGCAACTGGTTCAACCAGGAGCTGTACGGCCGGGAGACCGACGTCCCGTGGGCGCTGAAGATCAGCGAGGGCCCCAACCGGGTGGCGGGCACGTACCACCCGACATTCCTGTACGAGTCGCTGTGGTGCATCGGCGTGGCCCTCCTCGTGATCTGGGCGGACCGCCGGTTCAAGCTCGGCCACGGGCGGGCGTTCGCGCTGTACGTCGCGTCCTACTGCGCCGGTCGCGCGTGGATCGAGTACATGCGCGTCGACGAGGCCCACCACATCCTGGGCCTGCGCCTGAACGTATGGACCGCGCTGATCGTGTTCGTGCTCGCGGTGGTCTACTTCGTGATCTCGGCGAAGGTACGGCCGGGGCGCGAGGAGATCGTCGAGCCGGGGGAGCCGGGGGAGCCGGAGGCTCCTGACGCGGTGGACGCCGGAGACGTCGAGGACGCGGAGTCGAGTGACGCGGAGTCGGGTAACGCCGAGTCCGAGTCCGATTCCGAATCCGGGGACGTTGCGACCGAGTCCGACGCGTCGAAGACGAAGGACACGGCGGAGACGGCCAAGGGCTGACGCCGACCCAACGACGACGAGGGGCCGCCGAGCGATTCGGCGGCCCCTCGTCACGTTGTGCGCCACGACCGCCGTCGCCGGGTGTCCTCAATCGCCGGACGGGCTTGGACGGGCAGCCTGCGCGGTCCCGGGTGGAAATCAAGCCTGTCCGGCGATTGAGGACAGAAAGGGGGCCCCGGGGTCAGCGTGGGCCGGATACCACCGTGCGCCCGGCCAGGGCGAGTGTGCGGTGGGCCGAGGCCACCACCGCCGCGTCCACGAAACGGCCGTCCGGCAGGGCCAGCGCGCCCGCCTCCGTCCGGGCCGCCTCGACGATCTCCTGCGCGGCCTCGATCTCCTGCGGCGTCGGCCGGAACGCCCGCTCGATCACCGGCAGCTGCCGGGGGTGGATCGCCGCCCGGCCGAGGAACCCCAGCGCCCGCCCATGGGCGCAGGACGCCCACAGACCGTCCAGGTCCCTGATGTCCGGGAACACCGACTGGGCGGGCGGGGCCAGCCCGGCCGCGCGGGCCGCGACCACCGTCCGGCTGCGCGACCAGTCGAGCCCCGTATCGTCCCGGACCCCCAGATCGGCCCGGAGATCCGCCTCGCCCAGGGCGATGGACCGCACCTGGGGGTGGGCGGCGGCCACCGAGTACGCGTGCTCGATGCCGAGCGCCGACTCCAGCAGCGGACAGAGCGCGACCCCGGGGGCCAGCGCCGCGATGTGATGGACGGACGCCGCGTGCGTGATCTTCGGCAGCCGCAGTTCGGCGAGGCCCGGCAGCCCGGCCAGGGCCAGGACGTCGGCCTCGGTGTGGACCCGGACATGGACCGGCACTCCCTCGGCGTCCGCGGAGAGGAGCTCCGCGGTGGCGGCCCGTGCGTACTCCTTGCGGTCCGGGGCGACGGCGTCCTCCAGGTCCACGATGACCACGTCCGCCCCCGACGCACGCGCCTTGCGCACCACGTCCGGCCGGTCCCCGGGGGCGTACAGCCAGGTGAGCGGGATCGCCGGGGTCACAGGACCCGCTCCGCCCGCAGCGCCGAGATCTCCGGGCCGGTCAGTCCGAGCCCGGTGAGGATCTCCTCGGTGTCCGCCCCGTGCGGCCGGCCCGCCCAGCGGATCGCGCCCGGGGTGCCGGAGAGCCGGAACAGGACGTTCTGCATCCGCAGCGGGCCCAGCTCGGGGTCGTCGACCTCCGTGATGGAGTCCAGCGCGCGGTACTGCGGGTCCTCCATCACGTCGCGGATGTCATGGACGGGCGCGATGGCCGCCTCCGCCTTCTCGAACGCGGAGACCGCGTCGTCCCGGGTGTGCCGGGCGATCCAGTTGCCGACCGCCTCGTCGAGCTCCTCGCAGTGGTCGGCGCGGGTGGTGCCGGAGCCGAACCACGGCTCGTCGATCAGTTCCGCCCGTCCCACCAGGCGCATCACCCGCTCGGCGACGGACTGCGCGGAGGTGGAGACGGCCACCCACTGCCCGTCCGAGGTGCGGTAGGTGTTGCGCGGGGCGTTGTTGCGCGAACGGTTGCCGGTGCGCGGCTGTACGTAACCGAGCTGGTCGTACCAGAGCGGCTGCGGGCCGAGCACCGTGAGGATCGGCTCGATGATCGCGAGGTCGACGACCTGCCCCTCACCGGTCCGCTCCCGCCCGGCCAGCGCGGTCATCACCGCGAACGCCGTGGCGATGGCCGCGATCGAGTCCGCGAGACCGAACGGCGGCAGCGTCGGCGGCCCGTCCGGCTCCCCGGTGATCGCCGCGAATCCGCTCATCGCCTCCGCGAGCGTGCCGAAGCCGGGCCGGTGCGCGTACGGGCCGAACTGGCCGAAGCCGGTGACCCGGGCCAGGACCAGCCGGGGGTTGACGGCGTGCAGCTCCTCCCAGCCGAGGCCCCACCGCTCCAGCGTGCCCGGCCGGAAGTTCTCGATGATCACATCGGTGTCCGCGGCGAGCCGCAGCAGGAGTTCGCGGCCGCCGGGCCCGGACAGATCGAGGGTCATGGTGCGTTTGTTGCGGCCGAGCAGTTTCCACCACAGCCCGATGCCGTCCTTCGTGGGGCCGTGTCCCCGGGACGGGTCGGGCCGCCCCGGATGCTCGACCTTGATCACGTCGGCGCCGTAGTCACCGAGCATGGTGGCGCACAGGGGGCCCGCGAAGAGCGTGGCGAGATCGATGACCTTGAGCCCGGTCAGCGGCGCGGCCGCGGGCCCGGTCACGCGGCGTCGATTTCGCTGCGGTACGGCATGGACGTCGAGGCGCCGGGTTTCCGCACGCAGAGCGCGGCGGCCGACGAGGCCCAGGCGATGGCCTGCGGCACCGGCCGCCCCTCACCGATCGCCACCGCGAGCGCGCCTGCGAAGGTGTCGCCGGCGCCGGTGGTGTCGACGGCGGTGACGTCGGGGGCGGGGAAGTGCACGGCCGTGCGGCCCCGTGCCGCGTACAGGCAGCCCTTCGAGCCGAGCGTGATGACGACGGCGGGCACCTGGCCGAGCAGCACCTCGGCCGCCGCGTGCGGTTCTGAGTGTCCGGACAGCTCGGCCGCCTCGTGCTCATTGGGGATCAGCAGGTCCACGCAGTCCAGGAGTTCGTCGGGCAGTTGCCGCACCGGGGAGGGGGTGAGGAGAATCCGTACCCCCTGGGCGTGGCCGGCCCGCGCACCCTCGATCACGGCGGACATCGGCAGCTCCAGCTGGAGCAGCAGCAGGTCGGCCTCCGCGATGGCGGCGATCTCGCCCGGACCGAGCGCGGTGACGGCGCCGTTGGCGCCGGGGACGACCACGATCGCGTTGGAGCCCTTGGCGTCCACCACGATGTGCGCCGTTCCGCTGGGCCCCTCCGCGGTGTGCAGCAGATCGGTGTCGACGCCGGAGTGCTCCAGGTTCTCCCGCAGCCGGACGCCGTACTCGTCGTTGCCGACCGCACCGATCATCATCACGTCGCCGCCCGCACGGGCGGCCGCGACGGCCTGGTTGGCCCCCTTGCCGCCGGGCACGGTGCGGAACTCGCGTCCGGTGACGGTCTGTCCGCGTTCCGGAGCCCGGTCGACGTAGGCCACAAGATCCATGTTGGTGCTGCCGAGCACCGCGATACGTGTCATGGGCGGAGTGCCTCCTGATGGGTGAGCCGGTGGGTCAGGTCGGCCAGCGTGTCGAAGCCGACCGAGTCGAAACCGGGGACGGACGTGGCGAGACGGTTCTTCAGCGGGGTGGTCCACCGGTCGGGCAGCGCCTCTGGCCGCCCGGCCAGCAGTCCGGCGAGCGAACCGGCGGTCGCCCCGTTGGAGTCGGTGTCCCAGCCGCCGGACACCGCGCGGCAGACCGAGCCGGTGAAATCGCCGTCGGCGTGCGTGAGCGCGGCGGTGAGCAGCGCCGCGTTGGGCAGCACATGCACCCAGTGGTACCTGCCGTAGGTGTCGTGGAGCCGGTCGACGACCGCGTCGAAGCCGGACGTGCCGCGGGCCGCCGCGACACCGTCCCGTACCGCCCGTGCGAACCGCGAGCGCGGTGGTACGACCCTGAGTCCGGCGGCCAGGCAGCCGTGCACATCGGCCTCCCCGCCGGCCGCCTCCGCGAGCGCCGCCGCGGTGAACATCGCGCCGTACACCCCGTTCCCGCTGTGCGTGAGGACCGCGTCCCGGTGGGCCTGCTCCGCCGCCGCGGCCGGGTCGCCGGGATGTGTCCAGCCGTGCACATCGGCCCGGATCTGGGCGCCGATCCACTCCCGGAACGGATTGCGGCGCAGTGCGGTGTCCGGTGGTTCGACGCCGTCGAGGAGATTGCGGTAGGCGACCCGCTCCGCGGTGAACGTCCGGCCCGCCGGAAGCTCGTCCAGCCAGAGGCGGGCGAGGTCGGCGGTGGTGAACGACCGGCCGTACCGCTGGAGCAGCACCACGGTCAGCAAGGGGTAGTTGAGGTCGTCGTCCTCCGGCATCCCGTCGATGTTCTCGGCGAGCGAGGTGCTCGCGGAGCGCCGGTTCCAGGGGTACGTGGCCGACAGGCCCGGGGGCAGCCCCTTGGCGGTGAACCAGGTGGAGAGCGGCCAGTTCCCGGTGGCGCGGGCCAGCGCGCGGATGCCCTCCAGCGGCAGCTTCTCGACCGGCTTGCCCAGCAGGCAGCCGACGGCGCGACCCAGCCAGGCCGCGTGCAGCCGGTCGCGGCCAACGGCGCCCGGGTCCGTGCGGGGGCGCGGCCAGTGCGGGCAGGCGGCCCGGATCGCGTCCAGGCCGGTCGGCTCGTCCTCGGCCAACGGCGATTCCAGCAGGGCGAGTTCGTCGAGCAGGTGCTCGGCGACCGCGCGCAGTTCCGGCGGTGCGGGGGGCTCGGAGGCGCCCGCGCGGTCCGGGGCGGGCGAGCCGCCGGCCTCGTACCACCGGCGCTCGATGTCCCGGGCGTCGCGCCCGTCCTCCGCGGCCTGCCGCAGCTCGTGCCCGACCAGGTCCTCCGGCTGCACCCAGGTGACCCGCACCCTCGTGTTCACGCGGTGCCCACCAGTGCGGCGAAGGCGGCCTCGTGGGCGCGGCGGCGGGCCGTGTCGTGCGCGAACACCTCACGGGCGACCTCGGTCAGGGTCCGGGCCGGGGCGTGCAGATCGAGGCGGCTGGCCCCGGCGACGGTGCTCACCCAGTCGGCGGGGATCGTCCCTTCGCCGTGCAGCGCGCCCGCGACGGCGCCGCTCATGGTGGCGATCGAGTCGCAGTCCCGCCCGTAGTTGACCGATCCGAGGACCGTGCGCCGGTAGTCCCCGTCCCCGACGAGCAACATGCCGAGCGCGACGGGGAGTTCCTCGATGGCGTGGAGCCGGGAGGGTCGGCGGGCTCCGAGCGAGGGGGCGCGGTAGTCGGGGCCGACGGTGTCGAAGGGGGCGACGGCCTCCCGGATCGGGGCCAGGGCGGATTCGAAGTCCCGGTACCCGACAGCTGTTTCGCACACCGCCTCGATGGCGGCCCGGGTGCCGTCCTTGGCGAGCGACAGACAGGTCTCGACGACGGACGCGGGCGTTGCCCCGGGAGTGCAGGCCGCGGCGACGGCGGCGGCGAGGACTCCGGCCGCCTCCCTTCCGTACGACGACTGGTGGGCGCCCGCGATGTCCAGGGCCTCGGCGTAAGCGGCCTGCGGATGGGCCGCGTTCACCAGGCCGACCGGCGCCATGTACATCGCCGCACCGCAGTTGACGATGTTGCCCGAGCCCGCCTCGCGCGGGTCGACGTGGCCGTAGTGCAGCCGGGCGACGATCCACTTCTCCGCGAGGAAGATCCGCTGGAGCGGCAGCGCCTCGGCCTCCAGCTCCGGAATCCAGCGGGGGTTCGAGATCAGCTCCGGCACGAGGTGGTCGGCGACGGAGTACGCGTCGAGGTGGCCGCGCACCTTCCCGTACACCCGGACCAGCGCATGGGTCATCAAGGTGTCGTCGGTGACGTGGCCGTCGCCCTTGTGGTACGGGGCGATGGGGCGGGCGGTGCGCCAGTCGTCGCCGTCCCAGGGGCCGACGACGCCGGTGATCCGCCCGCCGTGGCGGGCCGCGATCTGCTCGGGGGGCCGGCCCTCGACCGGACCGCCGAGCGCGTCACCGACCGCGGCGCCGACGAGCGCGCCCGCGATCCGTTCATCGAGGGTGAGCGCCATGGGCGTCGTGGGCGGTGCGGACCTCGTGGGCGCCAGGGGCACTGTGGATGTCATGTCCGAATTGTCCACCCGGGAGTGCCGGTTCCGTGTCTGCCAGCAGCCCGGCGAGTTCCATCAGATCCGTGCCCGCGAAACGGGGCAGCGCGCACCCCGCCAGGGTGCGGCAGGCCTCGCGCCAGCCGTCGGGCACGGTGGCGATGCCGCCGAGCGCACCGGTCAGCGCACCGGCCAGGGCGGGCGCCGAATCGGCGACCCGGGACAGGCAGGCCGCTGACGGTACGGCCTGCGCGATCTCGCCGCGGGCCGCGGTGGCGAGGGCGAGGGCGACCGGGACGGTCTCGGCCGCGGCGATCCCGTAGCTGTAGACGTGGTCGACGATCTGGTGCTCCAGCACCGGTACGAGGGCGAAGGCGCCGGCCGTCTCACCGGCGAAGTCGCGGGCGATCCGGACCGCGTGGGCGGCGTTGCGGGCGATCTCGGTGCCTTCGGGGAGCTGTGCGAGCGCGGCGTTCACCGCCGTGTCCACGTCCGCCCCGCCGAGTGCCGCGGCGATCGCGGCGGCCATCGCCCGCGCACCGTGCACCCCGTCGCCGTCCTGGGTGTAGCGCGCGTCGAACTCGGCGAGGTCGGCGGCCGCCGCGGGGTCGCCGGGGTGGACGACGGCCAGTACGGCGGCCCGCACACACGCCGCGTCGTCGAAGTAGTGCGGGTTGTCGTGGCCGGTGGCGGGCGGGCGCAGCCCGGCGGCCAGGTTGCCGAGCCCGGCCCGGACCGAGATCCGGGCCCGCAGCGGCAGGACCGCCGATTCGACCTCGGGCGCCCGTGCGGCGGCCTCGGCGACCTCGGCGGCCAGCGCGTTCCAGGCGACGTCCACCGCGGCCCGCATCCGGCGGCCGGGGGAGAGGCCGTGCAGCGGGCCCGCCGCCGAGGTGAGGACGGTCCCGGCCGCGAACGCCGCCCATTCGGCGTCGTCGGAGGGGCCGAGCCGCAGGGGTTCCGGCGGCTGGTTGAGGGCGATCGGGACGGGCAGTGTGGTGGTCGCGTTCTGCTCGGCGAAGGTGTCGAGCTCGCGGGTGAGGCGCCGGGTCCACTCCGGCATCCGGGCCGCCCGGTGCCGCGCGGCCGGCCACCCCGCGGCGTCTCCGGCGGCCAGTCCGAGCAGCAGCCCCTCGATCCGGGCGCGGCGGACGGTGCCGGTCATGGGCGCACCGCCGGTGCGCCGGCGCGGACGTCCCGGTGGCCGGCGCTGTCGCCGGCGGCTTCACCGGGCGGGGGCGCCCCGCCGCCGGGCCCGGGGGCCGGGCACTCCTTCCGTTCGTCCGCCTCCGCCGGGGTGAGCAGCTCCGCGATGTCCAGGACGTGGTAGCCGCGCATCGACGGGAGGCAGCTGCCCCGGACCGGGCCGATCGCCTGCGCCCAGGGGTGCGGAATGGCCGAGGCCCCGTGCAGCGCCCCGGCCAGGGCGCCCGCCACCGCGGCCGTGGTGTCGGCGTCGCGGCCCATGTTGACCGCGGTCAGCACCGCCGTACGGAAGTCGCCGCGCGCCGCGGCGAACGCCCCGAAGGCCAGCCCCACCGCCTCCGGCGCCAGGTCCGTCCACGGGTAGCCGCCGACGACCACGGCCGAGCGCACCGCGCGCTCCATCGTGAGCCGGTCGGGGTAGGGGCGCTGGGCGGCCGTGACCGCGCGGCGCAGCGAACGCGCGGTCCAGGAGTCCATCGGCACGACGGAGAGCGCGGCGGCGATCACGGAGGTGACCCCGGCTCCCGTCATCGCGGCCGCCACCCCGGCCGCCACCGCCTGGCCGCCGTAGATGCCCTCGCCCTCGTGGCTGACCCGGCCGTCCACCGCGACGAGCCGGGCCGCCTCCGCGGGGCGGCCCGCCGCGAAGACGCCGAACGGTGCCGCCCGCATCGCCAGACCGTCGCTCCAGGCGTGCCGGTGCTGGGCGGAGATCGGGGCGGCCAGGCCCCGGCGCAGGTTCTCCAGGGTGCCGCGCTCGCTGAACCCGGCGCCGCGGAACGGCCCCTCGTCCAGGTCCGCGATCCACAGCCGCCAGGCCCGCTCGACATGGCTGACGGTCAGCGCGGAACCGTGCCGGGCCAGCAGCAGCCCCGAGAAGATCGCGTACTCCGTGTCGTCGGTGCCCGCCGGGTCGTCGCTCACGAAGCCCTCGATCCGGCCCCAGCGGCGGCGGATCTCGGAGGGCCGCATGTTCTCCGCGGGGGCGCCCAGCGCGTCGCCGACCGCGAGGCCCAGCAACGAACCCCTGGCCCGGTCACCCGGACCGCCCCGGGCCGTTTCGCCCGGGGCCGGTGCCCCGTGTACCGCCGTCCGCGTGCCGTCCGTCCGCGGCGCTGCCGGATTTCCTGCGATCAGCTCCATCGCGTCGACCCTTCGCTCGTACCGAGCCAGTTCCCGTACCTGTGGGATCTGTGCCACGCGGAGCCAGGACAGAGGCCGACAATCACAACAAAAGGGCCACTCGGATGACGGCCTTCGGACAGCAAGGCAAGCCGTACCTACCTGGTCACGGACAGTGGTAAGTACGGCCTGCCTTGCTGGCGGGGGCCATTTTTCGTGCGTACTTTCGATGGTGTCGAGCGGGGCCGGAGCGGGTGGGACCCGCTGCCGGAGTAAGGGGAGAGCTGTGTCCATCATCGAGACCGACGCCGTACTGCACGAGGCGCACCGGGACAACCACACCCACCGGGATGTGAACGGTGGCTGGCTGCGGCCGGCGGTGTTCGGCGCCATGGACGGTCTCGTCTCGAACCTCGCCCTGATGACCGGTGTCGCGGGCGGCGCGGTCTCGCACCGGACGATCGTGATCACCGGACTGGCCGGTCTGGCCGCGGGCGCCTTCTCCATGGCGGCCGGCGAGTACACCTCCGTCGCCTCGCAGCGCGAGTTGGTGGAAGCCGAACTGGACGTGGAGCGACGGGAGTTGCGCAAGCACCCGCTGGACGAGGAGCGGGAGCTCGCCGAGCTCTACGAGTCCCGGGGGGTCGAGGCCGGCCTCGCCCGCGAGGTCGCCCGGCAGCTGTCGCGCGACCCGGAGCAGGCCCTGGAGATCCACGCCCGCGAGGAGCTCGGCATCGACCCGGGCGACCTGCCCTCGCCGCTCGTCGCCGCCGTGTCCTCCTTCGGCGCTTTCGCGCTGGGTGCCCTGCTGCCCCTGCTGCCGTACCTGCTCGGCGCGAACGCGCTGTGGCCGGCCGTGCTGCTCGCCCTGATCGGCCTCTTCGGCTGCGGCGCGGTGGTGGCCCGGGTCACGGCCCGCAGCTGGTGGTTCAGCGGACTGCGCCAGCTGGTGCTCGGCGGTACGGCGGCCGCGCTCACCTACGGTCTCGGCATGCTGTTCGGCGTCGCCGTCGGAGGCTGAGCCGCTCCGGGGGTGCGCCCCCCCGTGTCATGGGCCGGGATCGGAACTCGATCCCGGCCCGTCACGTGTGCGCCATCCGTGTGACGTACGTCTTGGCGCCCGCCACTGGGCGGGACGGCCAGGCGCGACGTAAAATGAGACTCTATGCAGGGCTGCACATAAGTAGTCGTTACCCGGCGGTTTCGTTTCCGCTGCCGCCGGGCATGAGCCGTAGACACCGCAGGCAACGACGCCTGCTCTCTGCGGTCTCCCGGGCGCCGATCCTCCGACTGCGACCCCCTCCACCGCCATCAGCGGTGTCCGTATGTTGGAACAAGCTATCCGCTTCTTGAGAAGCGTCCCATCATGTAATCTGCACGAAATTTCGCAGAGGGCCAGAGTCGTCCCTCGGCTGTTCATATGCCACGACGACGACGGGAGAGCCGATGCGCACCGACGCCTGGTCGCCCATGGACGGTCGCCCCGCCCAGCAGGGGATGTACGACCCCCGCAACGAGCACGACGCCTGTGGCGTCGGGTTCGTGGCCACTCTGACCGGTGTGGCCGGCCACGAGCTGGTAGAGCAGGCGCTGACCGTACTGCGCAATCTCGAACACCGCGGCGCCACCGGATCCGAGCCCGACTCCGGTGACGGTGCCGGAATCCTGCTCCAGGTACCGGACGCCTTCCTGCGCGCGGAGGTCCCCTTCGACCTCCCCGAGGCCGGTGCCTACGCCGTCGGCATCGCGTTCCTGCCCGCGGACGACTCCACGACGGCCGTCCGGGGCCTGGAGAAGATCGCCGCCGAGGAGGGCCTGAAGGTCCTCGGCTGGCGCGACGTCCCGGTCACCCCCGACATCCTCGGCAAGGGCGCCCGCGCCACCATGCCCGAGTTCCGTCAGCTCTTCGTCGCGGACGGCGAGAGCACCGGGATCGTCCTGGACCGCAAGGCCTTCGTGCTGCGCAAGCGCGCCGAGCGTGAGACCGGGGTCTACTTCCCGTCGCTCTCCGCCCGCACGATCGTCTACAAGGGAATGCTCACCACCGGGCAGCTGGAGCCGTTCTTCCCGGACCTCTCCGACGACCGGTTCGCCACCACGGTCGCGCTGGTCCACTCGCGCTTCTCCACCAACACCTTCCCGAGCTGGCCGCTCGCCCACCCGTACCGCTTCGTCGCGCACAACGGCGAGATCAACACGGTCAAGGGCAACCGCAACTGGATGAAGGCCCGCGAGTCCCAGCTCGCCTCCGGCCTCTTCGGCAAGGAGCGGCTGGACCGGATCTTCCCCGTCTGCACCCCGGACGCCTCCGACTCCGCCTCCTTCGACGAGGTCCTGGAGCTGCTCCACCTCGGCGGCCGCTCGCTGCCGCACTCGGTGCTGATGATGGTCCCCGAGGCGTGGGAGAACCACGACTCCATGGACCCGGCCCGGCGCGCCTTCTACCAGTACCACGCCACGATGATGGAGCCCTGGGACGGCCCGGCCTGCGTCACCTTCACCGACGGCGTCCAGGTCGGCGCGGTCCTCGACCGCAACGGCCTGCGCCCCGGCCGCTACTGGGTCACCGACGACGGCCTCGTCGTGCTCTCCTCCGAGGTCGGCGTCCTGGACATCGACCCCGCCAAGGTCGTCCGCAAGGGCCGCCTCCAGCCCGGCAAGATGTTCCTCGTCGACACCGCGGAGCACCGCATCATCGAGGACGACGAGATCAAGGCGTCCCTCGCCGCCGAGCAGCCCTACCAGGAGTGGCTGGAGACCGGCGAGATCGGGCTGGAGGACCTCCCCGAGCGGGAGCACATCGTGCACACGCACGCCTCCGTCACCCGCCGCCAGCAGACCTTCGGCTACACCGAGGAAGAACTCCGCGTCATCCTCGCCCCGATGGCCCGCACGGCCGGCGAGCCGCTCGGCTCCATGGGCACGGACTCGCCGATCGCCGCGCTGTCCGCCCGCCCCCGGCTGCTCTTCGACTACTTCACCCAGCTGTTCGCGCAGGTCACCAACCCGCCGCTGGACGCCATCCGCGAGGAGCTCGTCACCTCGCTGCGCTCCACGCTCGGCCCGGCCGGCAACATCCTGGAGCCGACCGCCGCCGCGTGCCGCAGCGTCACGCTGCCGTTCCCGGTGATCGACAACGACGAGCTGGCCAAGCTCATACACATCAACGCCGACGGCGACATGCCGGGCATGAAGGCCGCCACTCTCTCCGGTCTCTACCGGGTCGGCGGCGGCGGCGAGGCGCTGGCCGCGCGGATCGAGGAGATCTGCGGCGAGGTCGACGCCGCCATCGAGGACGGCGCCCGCCTGGTCGTCCTGTCCGACCGGCACTCCGACGCCGAGCACGCGCCGATCCCGTCGCTGCTGCTCACCTCGGCCGTCCACCACCACCTCATCCGCACCAAGCAGCGCACCCAGGTCGGTCTGCTGGTCGAGGCCGGTGACGTCCGCGAGGTCCACCACGTCGCGCTGCTGATCGGCTTCGGCGCCGCCGCGGTCAACCCGTACCTGGCCATGGAGTCCGTCGAGGACCTGGTCAGGGCCGGCACCTTCATCGAGGGCATCGACGCCGAGCAGGCCATCCGCAACCTCATCTACGCGCTGGGCAAGGGCGTCCTGAAGGTGATGTCCAAGATGGGCATCTCCACCGTCGCCTCCTACCGAGGCGCCCAGGTCTTCGAGGCCGTCGGCCTGAACGAGGACTTCGTCGCCCAGTACTTCAACGGCACCGCCACCAAGATCGGCGGCGCCGGGCTCGACGTCGTCGCCAAGGAGGTCGCCGCCCGGCACGCCAAGGGCTACCCCGCCACCGGCATCTCCGCCTCGCACCGCGCGCTGGAGATCGGCGGCGAGTACCAGTGGCGCCGCGAGGGCGAACCGCACCTGTTCGACCCGGAGACGGTCTTCCGCCTCCAGCACGCCACCCGCAACCGGCGCTACGACATCTTCAAGCAGTACACGGACCGGGTGAACGAGCAGTCCGAGCGGCTGATGACGCTCCGCGGCCTGTTCGGCTTCACCTCGGACCGCGAGGCCATCGACATCGAAGAGGTCGAGTCCGTCTCCGACCTCGTCAAGCGCTTCTCCACCGGCGCCATGTCCTACGGCTCGATCTCCCGCGAGGCGCACGAGACCCTCGCCATCGCCATGAACCAGCTGGGCGGCAAGTCCAACACCGGTGAGGGCGGCGAGGACGCCGACCGGCTCTACGACCCGGCGCGCCGCTCCTCCATCAAGCAGGTCGCCTCCGGCCGCTTCGGTGTCACCAGCGAGTACCTGGTCAACGCGGACGACATCCAGATCAAGATGGCGCAGGGCGCCAAGCCCGGCGAGGGCGGCCAGCTGCCCGGCCACAAGGTCTACCCGTGGGTCGCCAAGACTCGGCACTCCACCCCGGGCGTCGGCCTGATCTCCCCGCCGCCGCACCACGACATCTACTCCATCGAGGACCTGGCTCAGCTGATCCACGACCTCAAGAACGCCAACCCGGCGGCCCGCATCCACGTGAAGCTGGTCTCCGAGGTCGGCGTCGGCACGGTCGCCGCCGGTGTCTCCAAGGCACACGCCGACGTCGTCCTCATCTCCGGCCACGACGGCGGAACGGGCGCCTCCCCGCTCACCTCGCTGAAGCACGCCGGCGGCCCCTGGGAGCTCGGCCTCGCCGAGACCCAGCAGACGCTGCTGCTCAACGGACTGCGCGACCGCATCGTCGTGCAGACCGACGGCCAGCTCAAGACCGGCCGCGACGTCGTCATCGCCGCACTGCTGGGCGCGGAGGAGTTCGGTTTCGCGACCGCGCCGCTCGTCGTCTCCGGCTGCGTCATGATGCGCGTCTGCCACCTGGACACCTGCCCGGTCGGCATCGCCACGCAGAACCCGGTCCTGCGGGACCGGTTCTCCGGCAAGGCCGAGTACATCGTCAACTTCTTCGAGTTCATCGCCCAGGAAGTCCGCGAGATCCTCGCCGAGCTCGGCTTCCGTACGATCGAAGAGGCCGTCGGCCACGCCGAGCTGCTCGACACCGACCGTGCGATCACGCACTGGAAGGCCCAGGGCCTCGACCTCGCCCCGCTGTTCCACGTCCCCGAGCTGGCCGAGGGCGCCGTCCGCCACCAGATCGCCGAGCAGGACCACGGCCTGGCCAAGGCCCTCGACAACGAGCTGATCAAGCTCGCCGCCGACGCCCTGAAGGCCGACAGCGCCGAGACCGCCCAGCCGGTCCGCGCGCAGATCGCGATCCGCAACATCAACCGGACCGTCGGCACCATGCTCGGCCACGAGGTCACGAAGAAGTTCGGCGGTGCGGGCCTGCCCGAGGACACCATCGACATCACCTTCACCGGCTCCGCCGGCCAGTCCTTCGGCGCCTTCCTCCCCAGCGGTGTGACACTGCGCCTGGAGGGCGACGCCAACGACTACGTCGGCAAGGGCCTCTCCGGCGGCCGCGTCGTCGTCCGCCCGGACCGCGGCGCCGACCACCTCGCCGAGTACTCCACCATCGCGGGCAACACCATCGCCTACGGCGCCACCGGCGGCGAGCTGTTCCTGCGCGGCCGCACCGGCGAGCGGTTCTGCGTCCGCAACTCCGGCGCCACGGTCGTCTCCGAAGGCGTGGGCGACCACGGCTGCGAGTACATGACCGGCGGACACGCCGTCGTCCTCGGCGAGACCGGACGCAACTTCGCGGCCGGCATGTCGGGCGGCGTCGCGTACGTCATCGACCTCAAGCGCGACCACGTCAACGTCGGGAACCTCGGCGCGGTCGAGGAACTCTCCGACACCGACCGGCAGTGGCTGCACGACGCTGTGCGCCGCCACCAGGAGGAGACCGGATCCACGGTCGCCGAGAAGCTCCTCGCCGAGTGGGACACCGCGGTGGCCCGCTTCAGCAAGATCATCCCGTCCACCTACAAGGCAGTGCTCGCCGCCAAGGACGCCGCTGAGCTCGCCGGTCTCTCCGAGCAGGAGACCACCGAGAAGATGATGGAGGCGGCGACCAATGGCTGACCCCAAGGGCTTCCTGACCACCGGCCGCGAGGTCGCCGAGACCCGCCCCGTCGACGAGCGCGTCAAGGACTGGAACGAGGTCTACGTTCCCGGCTCGCTGCTCCCGATCATCAGCAAGCAGGCCGGCCGCTGCATGGACTGCGGCATCCCGTTCTGCCACCAGGGCTGCCCGCTCGGAAACCTCATCCCCGAGTGGAACGACTACGCCTACCGCGAGGACTGGACGGCCGCGTCCGAGCGGCTGCACGCCACGAACAACTTCCCGGAGTTCACCGGGCGGCTCTGCCCAGCCCCGTGCGAGTCGGCGTGTGTGCTCGGCATCAACCAGCCGGCCGTCACCATCAAGAACGTCGAAGTCTCCATCATCGACCAGGCGTGGGACCGCGGCGACGTCACCCCGCAGCCGCCCGAGCGCCTCTCCGGCAAGACCGTGGCCGTCATCGGCTCCGGCCCCGCCGGACTCGCCGCCGCCCAGCAGCTGACCCGGGCCGGCCACACGGTCGCCGTCTACGAGCGCGCGGACCGCATCGGGGGCCTCCTCCGGTACGGCATCCCCGAGTTCAAGATGGAGAAGTCGCACATCAACCGCCGCATCGAGCAGATGCGCGCCGAGGGCACCAAGTTCCGCACCGAGGTGGAGGTCGGCACGGACGTCGACGCCGCCAAGCTGCGCCGACGCTACGACGCCGTCGTCATCGCCGCCGGTGCCACCGTCTCCCGCGACCTTCCCGTCCCGGGCCGCGAGCTCAACGGTGTGCACTTCGCGATGGAGTACCTGCCGCTCGCCAACAAGGTGCAGGAGGGCGACCTGACGGTCTCCCCGATCACCGCCGAGGGCAAGCACGTCGTCGTCATCGGCGGCGGCGACACCGGCGCGGACTGCGTCGGCACCGCCCACCGGCAGGGCGCGCTCTCCGTCACCCAGCTGGAGATCATGCCCAGGCCGGGCGAGGACCGGAGCGCCGGCCAGCCCTGGCCGACCTTCCCGATGCTCTACAAGGTCACCTCCGCGCACGAGGAGGGCGGCGAGCGGATCTACTCCGTCTCCACCACCCACTTCGAGGGCGACGAGGACGGCAACGTCCAGTCGCTCCACCTCATCGAGGTGGAGTTCAAGGACGGCAGGCCGGTGCAGAAGACCGGCACCGAGCGGACGATCCCCGCGCAGCTGGTCACCCTCGCCATGGGCTTCACCGGCACCGACCAGGCCAACGGCCTGGTCCAGCAGTTCGGCCTGGAACTCGACGCACGCGGTAATGTGGCCCGCGACGACGACTACGCCACCAACGTCAACGGCGTCTTCGTCGCCGGTGACGCCGGCCGAGGTCAGTCCCTCATCGTGTGGGCCATCGCCGAGGGCCGCTCCGCGGCACGCGGCGTGGACCGCTTCCTCACCGGGGCCAGCGCACTGCCGGCCCCGATCCGCCCGACGGACCGTTCCATGATGGTCTGATCACGGCACACCAGACGTCCCGTACAACGGCGTACGGAACTGAACGCGGCGCCTGCCCGTCCCCGACCGGACGATTCGGCAGGCGCCGTGGCGCGTCCCGGGGCAGGCGCACACCGGGCTCAGCCCGTCAGCGCCGACGTCTTGAGGACCACCAGCAGCATCAGCACGGCGAACAGCACCACGCACCCGGCGGCCTGGACCGCCGTACGGCGCTCGGCCGGGGCGTACGCGTAGACGACCGTCACCGACGCACCGGTCAGCAGCCCGCCCAGATGCCCCTGCCACGAGGTGAAGCCCGCCGAGATCACCATCCAGACCAGGAACCCGGCCAGGAACCTGTTCACCGCGTGCATGTCCCGGTCCAGCCGCCGGTTGATGACGTAGAACGCCGCCGCGAGCCCGAAGACCGCACCGGAGGCGCCCACCGCGGTGTCCAGCGGCGCGATCAGGTACACCAGCACCGAACCGCCCAGCGCGGACAGCAGGTACAGCGCGAGATAGCGGGCCCGCCCCAGCTGCTCCTCGACGACCCGGCCCAGGTTCCACAGCGCGTACATGTTGAACGCGATGTGAAGTACCCCGAACGGCACCGAGCCGAGGGCGGAATCGCCGGGTGGCAGATGCAGGAAGGCGCTGGTCAGCAGCCGGTACCACTCGCCGTCCACCACCCCGGTCACCTGGAGGCCGGGGAAGCCGCCGGTCACGTAGACGTACTGGCTGCCGTCCGGACCGGCCAGCCCCGCACCCGTCATCCCGAACCGGTCGACGATCCCCGGGCGCACCAGCTCGACCAGATACACCAGGACGTTCAGGCCCATCAGCGCATAGGTGACGAGCGGCACCGTGCTCCGGGCCACCGTCCCGCCGAAGACCGTCCGCGCCTGCCGGACCGAACGCCGCCCCTCCTTCACGCACTCCACGCAGTGGTGGCCGACCGCGGCCTCGCGCATGCAGTCCGGGCAGATGAAGCGCTCACAGCGGGTACAGCTCACATACGTCTCGTACGAGGGATGGCGAAAGCACGTGGTGATGGCGGCCTCCATGGCCGGCTCCTTCATCGGTGAACGGGCAAGAGCGGCCGGTGGGGGGCGGCGGCGATCAAGATAGCGAACCCCGGGGGGTACGGACCGGCCGGGCTTAGGCTCGGAGGCCCCGACCCCGTCGAGACTGGAGCATCCGCATGACCTCCGAGGCGTTCAGGATCCTGCGCGCGGCCGCCCGGGTGGCCGCGCCCTGGAAGAACGGCGGGGGAGTCACCCGCGAGATCGCCGCGTCCGGCGCGGCATCCGGCGCCTTCGACTGGCGGGTCAGCCTGGCGGACGTGACCGGGGACGGGCCGTTCTCCGTGTTCCCCGGCACCGACCGCACCCTGACCGTGGTGGAGGGCGCCGGGATGGACCTCATGGTGGACGGCGAGCACCACATCGTCGACGAGCCGTACTGGCCGCACGACTTCCCGGGCGACGTGGAGACCGACGGACGGCTGCTGGCGGGCCCGGTCGTCAACCTCAACGTGATGTACCGCAGGGACCGTACGCGGGCCGAGGTGGCGGTCGTACGCGGCACCCTGCGGCTGATGGCGCCCGAGGGCGGAACGGCGCTGGCCGTGGCGCTGGAGGACGGCGCCGTCATCGACGGTACGGACACCGTGCTCGGCCGCCACGACGCGGTGCTGCTGCACGGCCGGGCGCCGTGCGTGCTGCGGACACACGGATACGCGGCGCTGATCACGCTCACCGGACACGGGCCGGGCAGCCGGTAGCGACAGCGCCGGACGGGATCCGAACGGGTGGTCCGCGACAGCCGGGGAGGAAACCGGACAGGAGATGTCGGGAATACGGAGTTCGATGAACGCATGACATCGAACTCCTGGGCAGATTTCCGGACCGCGGAGCCCGACTTCGCCGACACCGTGCGCCAGCGCTTCCAGCAGTACAAGCACCACGTCCTGGCGACCCTCCGCCAGGACGGCTCGCCCCGGGTGACCGGCCTCGAAGTGGAGTTCCGGCTCGGCGAGCCGTTCCTCGGCATGATGCCGAACTCCCGCAAGGCGCTGGACCTGCGCCGCGACCCCCGCTTCGCCGTGCAGGCCAACCCCGGCCCCGACGCCGAGATGGCCGACGGGGACGTCCGGATCTCCGGACGGGCGGTGGAGGTGAGCGACCCCGCCGTGCTGGCCCGCTTCGTCGACGAGGTGAAGCCGCCGGAACCCTTCCACCTCTTCCGGATCGAGCTGACCGAGGTGGTGCGCACCGGCATCGAGGGCGGCGACACCCTGGTCATCCAGGTCTGGCGCCCCGGCCGCCCGCTGCGCTCCTTCCGCAGGGGCAACGACGACGGCTCCCTGGCCGAGACCTCCTGACGGCCCCGGCAGGGCGCCTCCGCGGCCGCAGGACGGCGGGGGAGGCGGCCGGGCGGAGAATGGGCGGGTGCCTACCAAGAAGAAGCCACAGGCGACGCCTTCCCCCGAGCGGCGCGGCGAACTGCTCGCCACCGCCGCCGAGGTGTTCGCCGCGCAGGGATACAACGCCACGACCGTCCGCCGGATCGCGGACGCGGCCGGAATGCTCGCGGGCAGCCTCTACTACCACTTCGACTCCAAGGAATCGATGGTCGACGAGATCCTCTCCACCTTCCTGAACGAGCTCTGGGAGGGGTACGACGCCGTGCTCGACGCCGGGCTCGGCCCCAGGGAGACCATCGGGGCCCTCGTCACCGAGTCCTTCCGCGAGATCGACCGGCACCGTGCCGCCGTCGCCATCTACCAGAAGGAGTCCCAGCACCTGGCGGCCCAGCCGAGGTTCCGGTACCTCGTCGACTCCCAGCAGAAGTTCGAGAAGGCCTGGCTCGGCACCCTGGAGCGCGGCGTCGCCGACCGGGTCTTCCGCGCCGACCTCGACATCCGCCTCACCTACCGGTTCGTCCGCGACACGGTCTGGGTCGCCGCCTCCTGGTACCGGCCGGGCGGACAGCACAGCCCCGAGGAGATCGCCCGCCAGTACCTGTCGATGGTCCTGGACGGGATCGCCCTGCGCGACTGAGTCAACCGTGTCCAGGACCGGTCTCGGACGATCTTCGAACGGCTCCGGCCCTTGTGCCCCAAGGGTTCACCCGGACCACAGCCGGCCGGCGGCGTGGCGTGTCCCACCGCCGGTCGGCAGATCGTGCTACGGTGGTCCGGTTGCAGTTTTGGTACCCATGAACTTTATGTGCGCCTGACGGGAATGCTTCCTCAGGCGCTTTAATGTTTTCCGGCTTTCTCCGGGTGGGGCTCAATGCGGCGACTTGGAATTCGTAAAGTGCGGATTTCCGGCACTGCACCTGTTTTAGGAGAATGACATGGCTACTGGAACCGTGAAGTGGTTCAACTCGGAAAAGGGCTTCGGCTTCATCGAGCAGGACGGCGGCGGCGCTGACGTCTTCGCCCACTACTCGAACATCGCCACCCAGGGCTTCCGTGAGCTCCAGGAGGGCCAGAAGGTCTCCTTCGACGTCACGCAGGGCCAGAAGGGCCCGCAGGCGGAGAACATCGTCCCGGCCTAATTGCCGGACGCGTACCTCGCAGCCGGGGCCCGCACCGTGAAGGTGCGGGCCCCGGCTTGTGCTGTCCCTGGGAAGTACGGAAGTTCCGGGCGCCTCCGAGCGCCCCGCACCGGGTGCTACGAAGCACCCCGGGTGTTCCGGGCCCCCGCGCACCGCGTGCCGCAGTCCGCATTCCGCGCAGGCCCCGGCCACGTCCCAGCATTCCCACGTAGTTCCCAGGAATCCCCAGGAGGGCAATTCCGTATGACCCGCTCCGAACGTCAGGACCGTCCCGCCCGCAATCGCCCGTCGAGGGGGCGTGGCACGGCCCAGGCAAAGGCAACCGCACAGGGTTCCGGCAAGGGATCCGGCAAGGCGTCGCCGCGTCGCAAGGCAACGCCGCCGCAGGGTGAGTTCGCCCTGCCCGAAACCATGACCCCCGCACTGCCCGCCGTCGAGGCGTTCGCCGAGCTGGACATGCCCGCCGCCCTGCTGAAAACCCTTGCCGCGCAGGGCGTCACCGACCCGTTCCCGATCCAGGGCGCCACCCTGCCGAACTCGCTCGCCGGCCGGGACATCCTCGGCCGCGGCCGCACCGGCTCCGGCAAGACCCTCGCCTTCGGCCTCGCGCTGCTGGCCCGCACCGCCGGACGCCGCTCCGAGCCGAAGGCGCCGCTCGTCCTCGTCCTCGTCCCGACCCGCGAGCTCGCCCAGCAGGTCACCGACGCACTGACGCCGTACGCGACGTCCGTCAACCTGCGGATGGCGACCGTCGTCGGAGGGATGTCGATCAGCAAGCAGTCCGGCACCCTGCGCCGCGGCGCCGAGGTACTCGTCGCCACGCCGGGCCGGCTCAAGGACCTCATCGAGCGCGGCGACTGCCGCCTCGACCAGGTCGCCATCACCGTCCTCGACGAGGCCGACCAGATGGCCGACATGGGCTTCATGCCGCAGGTCGTCGCCCTGCTCAAGCAGGTCGAGCCGGACGGGCAGCGGATGCTCTTCTCCGCGACCCTGGACAAGAACATCGACCGGCTGGTCAAGATGTTCCTGACCGACCCCGTCGTGCACTCGGTCGACCCGTCCGCGGGCGCGGTCACCACCATGGAGCACCACGTGCTCCATGTGCTCGACGAGACCGACAAGAAGGCCGTCGCCACGAAGATCGCCGCCCGCGAGGGCCGGGTGATCATGTTCGTCGACACCAAGCGTGCCGCCGACCGCTTCGCCAAGCGGCTGCTCGCCAGCGGTGTACGGGCCGCCGCCCTGCACGGCGGCCGCTCGCAGCCGCAGCGCAACCGGACCCTGGACCAGTTCAAGAACGGCCAGGTCACCGCACTCGTCGCGACGAACGTGGCGGCGCGCGGCATCCACGTCGACGACCTCGACCTGGTCGTCAACGTGGACCCGCCCACCGACCACAAGGACTACCTCCACCGCGGCGGGCGCACGGCGCGCGCCGGGGAGTCCGGCAGCGTCGTCACGCTGGTGCTGCCCGAGGAGAAGCGGGAGATGACCCGGCTGATGCAGGACGCGGGCATCGCGCCGCACACCACCCGCATCAAGTCCAGCGACGAGGAGCTCACCCGGATCACCGGGGCGCGCGAGCCGTCGGGCGTCGCCATCGTCGTCGAGGTCCCGCAGCCGACCCAGCCGAAGCCGCGCACGCGGCCCGGCGGCACGGGGTCCGGTGCGGGCGCCGGTGGCGGTTTCCGCTCGGGCACGCGTGGGCGCGGCCGACGCGGCGGCGGTGCGGGCGGCGCCGGCGGCGCCGGTGCGCAGGGCGCGGGTCGCGCCGGCGGCTCCGGTGGCTCCGGCCGCGGTAGTGCGCCCGCGCGGGGGCGTCGCGCGGCGTAGCCGTTGACCTGAGCCCGTCCGGAGCTTCCGGGCGGTGCACACAAGCCACTCCAGCCCGTCCGGCGATCGAGGACGGAGCGTCAGCCGGGTTCGCCCGAGCGCCGCTTCCGTCCTCGGACGCCGGACGGGCTTTTCTCAGGCCCCGGGGTGCCCGAGCCGCGCCAGGACGTCCGCGCCGAACGCCCGGCGCAGGGGATCACCTGCCGCGCACCACGCGGCCGCCGCCTGCCGGGTCTCCTCGTCGCCGCGCTCGCGCAGCGCCTGCGCCGACGCGCGCCAGTTGTCCAGGTCCGGGTTCCCGGATCGCAGCGCCCGCCGCGCCAGCTCCTCGAACGAGGCCAGGAGCCCCAGCTCGGTCTCCAGGAGCGTGGCGATGGCGCCGTGCCCCGTCTGCTGGTCCCGGCCCGCGAACGGCTCCCCGTTCCGCACCAGTTCGACGGTCAGCGTCTCCCCGCCGTCGACCACGGCACGGTGCACGCAGACCTGGTGCTCCTCCGACTCCCCGTAGGCGTCCAGCAGCCCGTCGCGCAGCTCCCGCTCCAGGTTCACCTCCCCCAGGCGCCGCGCCTCCGCGAGAGCCTCCTCCAGCGCCCCGTCCGGTGCTCCCGCGCCGTGGCGCAGCAGCGCCCGTACCGTCTCCAGGGAGCCCCGGCGGGCGGCCAGGAGGAGGGGCGCCTCGCCCTCCGGTCCCGGCAGGCAGGGGTCGGCGCCGTGGGCGAGCAGCGTCCGCGCGGTCCGCGCGTGGCCGAGCCCCACCGCCCAGCGCAGCGCCGTGAACCCGAACTGCTCACGCAGATCCGGCTGGGCCCCGGCGGACAGCAGCGCCTCGACCACCTCGGTGTGACCGCCGCACGCCGCCCCGCAGATCGGCAGATCGCCCGACTCCGGTCCGCAGGCCCGGTCCGGATCGGCGCCCGCGGCGAGGAGCAGCCGCACCACGCCCGGCCGGTCGGAGACCGCCGCCAGGTAGAGCGGACTCGCACCGTCCTGGTCCGACGACTCGGCGGGCGCACCGGCGCGGAGCAGCCGTACGACGGCGTCCTCGCCCTCGTACAGCGCGTCGAACAGGCTCAGCCCGTCCGCCGCCGCCTCCGCCATCGGGTCTTCTGTCACATTTCGACTGTAATACCTTTCACGCCAGGGCCCGTTGCGGGCGGCGGCGCCTCATGTCGTGCAGTCCAGCACCGTGCGGCACAGCGCGCACCGGGCCCGCACCCGGCCGCGCACCGGAACCCTGTTGCGCTGATGGCAGGTCGGGCACGGGAAGGCGACCCGGAGCCCGTCCCGGCCGCTCTCGAAGGTGTACGGGGGCTCGGGGCCGGGGGCCGCGCCCGCACCGGGATGCTCCTGGGCGTACCGCCGGTCCTTGGCGTACCGGCGCCGGCCCGCCCAGCCGGCCGCCGTCAGCGGCGGCTGAAGGCCCTCGCGCAGGGCCTGCGCCCGCCCCTTCGTGTACGCCGCGTAGGCCTGCGGGCTGGTGAACCACGGCGAGGGGTCCTCGTCGAAGGCGAGTGCCCGCTTGGCCAGTACGTACCCGAACTCCTCCGGGGTGAGGTAGCCGAGCTTCTGGCTGGAGGTGGCGTCCTCCCGGAACGCGTCCAGCAGCAGCCAGCCCGCACCCAGATAGGCGGCCGCGGTGTCGGTGAGGATCTCGTTGTCGCGGGTCCCGGGGAACTCCAGGCCGAGCCGGTGCAGCAGCACGTGCATGACCTCGTGCGACAGCGCGGCCCCGATGTCCCTGCGGTGGGTGCGGAACCGGTCGTTGAGCTCGATGAAGTACTCCGGCCCGGCCGCGAGTTCGACACTTCCCGCATGCTCCATCGCACGGAACGCGACGACCATCCGGGCGTCCGGCAGACGCAGGTGCTGCACCATCGCCCGCGCCACGCGCTGCGCGCCGAGATGCAGATCGTCCGTGTCGGCGAAGGCCGCGTCGGCGGGGAGGAGGCTCGGCGCGAACCGGTGGACACCGTCGTACGACAGCCGCCGGTACAGCGCGGTGATCGCCGACCGGACGGTGGCCAGGTGCGGGAAGCCGTGCACCACCGGGCTGCCGTGGGGGCCGTCGCTCACGCCCTCACCCCCGTCCCTGCCGCTCGGCTCCGGCCCACTGTAGCCGGGGCGGCACCGAGCGGCCCGGAAAGCCGGACGTCAGACCCGGGCGTCCTCCGGGGCGCCTGCCCCGGCCCCGGCAGCGGTGTACGAGCGGACGGGCAGACCCGGCCCCAGCTCCGCGTACGGCGCGCCCGCGTCCTCCACCTCCAGCACCCACACCTCGTTGACACCCTCCCGCAGTACCGGACCCGGTACGTACAGCGTCCGCTGCGGGCCCGCCGACCAGTACCGCCCGAGGCAGAACCCGTTCACCCAGACGAATCCGCGCGTCCAGCCCGGCAGTTCGAGCCCCGCGTGCCCGGTGCCGCCCGCGTCCGCGAGCTCGAAGGAGCCCCGGTACAGACCGCTGCGCCCGGACCCGTCGAGCGGGGCGAACGGGACGCCGGCCACCGCCGCGTCCTCGAACGCGTCGAGCCGCAGCGCACGGGCCCGCACACCGTGCAGGAACTGGCGCTCGTGCAGCACGCCCCCGGTGATCCCCTTGGCCTCGCCCAGCCGCGGCCCGTAGTTGACCCGGCCCAGCGACTCCACCCACAGCTCGACCTCCGCGGGCCCGGCCACCGGCTCGGCCAGGGTGCTGTCCTCCTCGCTCAGGACGCCCTTGCGGACACCGTCCACGTACACCACCGCCCGGTCCCGGAGCCCCGACACCCCCAGGGCGTACGGCTGTCGGGGACCCGGGACGCCGACCCGGTAGCGCACCAGGCCGCGGTCGACACCCAGCTCCTCGAACGTGGGCGGAACGCCGGACTCCGGCTGCTCCTCGTCGCCGAGCGCCTCCATGACGTCCTGGAGCGGTGCCCAGCCGGTCAGCGCGGCCCGCAGCGGAGCGGCGAGCGCGGCGGGCGCGGCCGGCAGCTCGGGCAGCGGCCCGTCCGCGTACTCGGCGAGGACCTTCCGGAACAGCCAGAACTTCTCCGTGGGCCGCCCGTACTCGTCGACCGGCGCGTCGTAGTCGTACGACGTCACCGTCGGCTGGAGCTCCTGGTCCTGGAGCGGGCCCGCGCGGTTGGCGCCCGCCCAGCCGCCGAAGTTCGTCCCGCCGTGCGCCATGTAGATGTTGACCGACGCCCCGCACTCCAGGATCTCCCGCAGCGCCTCCGCGGCGTGCGCCGGATCGCGTACGACCGGCGGGGCGCCCCAGTGCTCGAACCAGCCGCACCAGAACTCCATGCACATCAGCGGCCCCGCGTCCTGATGGCGCCGGAGCACCCGGAACGCCTCGCGCGCCCCCGAGCCGAAGTTCGCCGTGGCGAGCAGACCGGGGACGGAGCCGCCCGTGAGCATGTGGTCCTCGGGACCGTCGGAGGTGAACAGCGGGACGCTCACGCCGTACTCGCCCAGCATCGCGGCCACCTGCCGCAGATAGGCCTGATCGGTGCCGTAACTGCCGTACTCGTTCTCCGCCTGCACCATGATCACCGGGCCGCCGCGGTCGATCTGCCGCTCCACGACCTGGGGCAGCAGTTCGGCGAACCACCGCCGTACCGCGTCCAGATAGGCGGCGTCCCGGGTCCGCACCCGCCGCCCGAACCGCCCGGTCACCCAGACCGGCAGCCCGCCGTTCTCCCACTCCGCACAGATGTACGGCCCGGGGCGGACGATCGCCCACAGGCCGGCCCGCCGCACCGCGTCCAGGAAGCGGCCGAGCGCCGCCACGTCCCGGAACCGGCCCGGCCGCGGCTCGTGGAGGTTCCACGGCACGTACGTCTCGACACAGTTCAGGCCCATCGCCCGCAGCATCGACAGTCGGTGATCCCACTGCGCCTCGTGCACCCGGAAGTAGTGCAGGGCACCCGACAGCAGCCGTACGGGCCGCCCGTCGAGCCAGAAGTGGTCGTCGTCGCCCACCGTGAAGTCAGCCATCGTGCTCGTTCTCTCCTGTGCGGGCGGTCCCGGCCGCACAGCCCCGCGAACCGGTACCGGCGGAATGCGGCACCGTGCGACGGAGCGGTCGAACTCGGGAGGAATGTCGCGACCCAGCCTCACCCCTGGCGTGCGGCCGGTCCATGGACAAAGATCATTGCTGTTTGGACGCAGCACATCGCTGTCGGCGCACGACGCGAGAACCGGGGAGCGAAAGCCGATGTACCACACCTGGATGCGCTTCTTCACCCCGAGCCCGCTCCACCACCGCCTCGGCCTGGTCTGCCTCGGGGTGGGGCTCCAGCACGGCGCGCTGCCCACCGTCGGCCCCCGCACCCTGGACCACCACGTCGCCGTGGTCATCAACTCGGGCAGCGGATGGTTCGCCGGGCCCGACGGGCGGCGGGTGCCGGTCACCGGGCCCAGCCTGATCTGGCTGACCCCGGGCACCCCGCACCACTACGGAGCCGATCCGGCCACCGGCTGGGACGAGAGCTTCGTCGACTTCACCGGCCCCGCCACCACCACGTACACCGAACTCGGCTACATCGAGCCGGACCGCCCCCTCGTCCCGCTGTCCGACACGGCGGCACCCCGGGCCGCCATCGGCCGGATGGTACGCGCGGCGCGGCGCGGGAACCCGCTGCTGGAGGTGGAGACCGGCGCGGCCGTCCACGAACTGCTCGTCGCCCTGCGCCGGGCCCGCGCCGATGTCAGCCCCGACGGCGACCCGGTGCTCCAGGCCATGACCCGCGACGCGTTCCAGCCGCTCTCCGTCGCCGAGCACGCCGCCCGGCACGGCATGACCCCCGCCGAACTGCGCACGGCCGTCCGGCGCGGTGCGGGGTGCAGCCCGAAGGACTACCTCCTCGGCATCCGGCTCGGCCGCGCCAAGGAACTCCTCGCCACCAGCGACCTGCCGGTCGCGGCCGTCGCCCGCCGCGTCGGGTACGACGATCCGGCGTACTTCTCCCGGCTGTTCGCCCGCCGGGTCGGCATCGCCCCGGTCCGCTTCCGCGAACAGCAGGGACGCAGCGTGCCGGGCGGCTGGAGCGACCGGGTGCCGGACCCGGACCACCCGCCGACGATCAGCCCGTAGCCCGCCGCGCCGGAGAGGACTTAAGCTCGATGACCATGACCACGAGCGACATCGACGAGTCCGCAGGCGCCGAGCTGATCCGGCTGCGCGAGAGCATCGACAACATCGACGCGGCAGTTGTCCACATGCTCGCCGAGCGCTTCAAGTGCACTCAGCAGGTGGGCCATCTCAAGGCCGCCCACCACCTTCCCCCGGCCGATCCGGCGCGCGAGGGCCGCCAGATCGCCCGGCTGCGCCAGCTGGCGGAGAGCGCCCACCTGGACCCGGCGTTCGCCGAGAAGCTGCTGAACTTCATCGTGGCGGAGGTCATCCGCCACCACGAGCGCATCGCCGACGAATCGGCGAACGGGACGGGCGGCGCACCGGCCTGACCCGGGTCACCGCCCGTAACAGCCGCCCGCCCGCCGGCCGCCGCCCGACCGGCAGGGCGAGATCTCCTCCAGCGGGCGGTTCGCCGTCTCCTCCAGTGTCCGGAGCCGGTAGCGGCCGGTGAACAGGCCGCGGATGCCGCTCGCGGCGCGACGGACCTGGTACGAATCCGCTCAGCCCGCCGCGAACCCGCCCCCACCGCGCACACCGCATACGGCAGCATGGGCCCATGTCCGTACTGATGCGCGACGAAGCGCAGACCCGAGCCCAGTTCCTCGACGTACAGCGGTACACGATCGACCTCGATCTGACCGCGGGGGAGGAGACCTTCGACTCCCGTACCCTCATCCGGTTCACCGCCCTCGCGGACGGCGACACCTTCGTCGAGGTCAAGCCCGCCACCCTGCGCTCGATCAGCCTCGACGGGCACCCACTCGACCCCGCGGACCTCGACGGCAACCGCTTCCCGCTGACCTCCCTGACCAGCGGCGAACACGAACTCCGCGTCGACGCCGCCATGAGCTACTCCCGTACCGGCGAAGGCATGCACCGCTTCACCGACCCCACCGACCACGAGACCTACGTCTACACCCAGCTCTTCCTGGAGGACGTCCAGCGCGTCTTCGCCGCGTTCGACCAGCCCGACCTCAAGTCCGTCTTCGCCCTCACCGTCACCGCCCCCGAGGGCTGGACCGTCCTCGGCAACGGCACCGCCCGGCACACCGGAGACGGCCACTGGACCCTCGCCCCCACGCCGCCGATCTCCACCTACCTCGTCGCCGTCGCCGCGGGCCCCTGGCACTCCGTGACCACCGAACACGCCGGACTGCCCTTCGGCATCCACTGCCGCGCCTCCCTCGCCCCCCACCTCGACGCCGACGCCGACGAGATCCTCGACATCACCCGGGCCTGCTTCGACCGGTTCCAGGAGAAGTTCGACGAGCCCTACCCGTTCGACTCCTACGACCAGGCCTTCGTCCCCGAGTTCAACGCGGGCGCCATGGAGAACCCCGGCCTCGTCACCTTCCGCGACGAATTCATCTACCGCTCCGCCGTCACCGACACCGAACGCCAGACCCGCGGCATGGTCATCGCCCACGAGATGGCCCACATGTGGTTCGGCGACCTCGTCACCCTCGCCTGGTGGGACGACATCTGGCTGAACGAGTCCTTCGCCGAGTACATGGGCTACCAGACCCTCGCCGAGATCACCCTCCCCCGGGCTCTCCACTCCGTCCGGGCAGGGGAGGCCCCGTTCCCCGACACCTGGGTCGACTTCGGCGTCGCCCGCAAGGGCTGGGGCTACGACGCCGACCAGCGCCCCTCCACCCACCCCGTCGCACCCGACCCGGCCGCCGTCCCCGACACCGCCTCCGCGATGCTCAACTTCGACGGCATCTCCTACGCCAAGGGCGCGTCCGCCCTGCGCCAGCTCGTCGCCTGGCTCGGCGAGAAGGACTTCCTGGCCGGCATCAACATCCACTTCGCCCGCCACCGGTTCGGCAACGCCACCCTCGCCGACTTCATCGACAACCTCGCGTCCGCCACCGACCGCGACGTCCACGCCTGGGCCGCCCAGTGGCTGCGCACCTCTGGGGTCGACACCCTCACCGCGCACGTCACCGAGGCCGACACCACCTGGTCCCTCGCCGTCGACCACCTCGGCTCCCGCCCCCACCGCATCGCCGTCGGCACCTACGACCACGCCATCGACACCCAGTCCGGCCCCGACCGGCTCGTCCCGCGCGACCGCTTCGACATCGGCATCCCCCAGGACGGCACACCCGTCACCCGCCCCGGCCGCCGCCCCGCCCTCGTCGTCCTCAACGACGGCGACCTCACCTACGCCAAGGTCCGCCTCGACCCGGACTCCTGGAACACCGTCCTGCGCAGCCTCTCCGGCATCCCCGACGCACTCACCCGAGCCGTCCTCTGGAACACCGCCCGGGACATGGTCCGCGACGGCGAACTCGCCCCCGCCACCTACATCGAGGCCGCCCGCACCCACCTCCCGCACGAGACCGACCTCGCACTCCACCAGGGTGTCCTCACCTTCGCCTGCGCCCAGATCGCCGGCCGCTACGTCACCCCCGAGGACCGGCCCGCCGCGCTCAACGCGCTCACCGCCCTGTGCCGCGACCTCATGCGCCGCACCGAGGACGGCAGCAACCCCGGCCTCCGCCTCATCGCCGTACGCCGCCTCATCGACGCCGCCACCCAGCCCGACGCCATCCAGGGCTGGCTCACCGAGGGCACCGTCCCCGGCGGACCCGAACTCGACGCCGAACTGCGCTGGCGCATCCTCACCCGGCTCGCCGTCCTCGGCGCCACCGACGAAGCGGCCATCGCCGCCGAACTCGACCAGGACCCGAGCGCCACCGGCCAGGAAGGCGCCGCCCGCTGCCGCGCCGCCCTGCCCACCCCCGAGGCCAAGGCCGCCGCCTGGCAGGCCATGTTCACCGACGACAGCCTCTCCAACTACCTCTTCACCGCCGTCGCGCAGGGCTTCTGGCAGCCCGAACAGGCCGACCTCGTCAGCGCGTACGTGCCCCGCTACTACCCCGAGGCGGCCCAGCTCGCCGTCCGCCGCGGCCCGGCCATCGCCGAAGCCGTCGGCAGCCACGCGTTCCCGGTGTACGCCATCGACGCCGACAGCCTCCACCTCGGCGAACAGGCACTCGCCGACCAGGCACTCGTCCCCGCCCTGCGCCGCAAACTCGCCGACCAGATCGACGACCTGCGCCGCGCCCTCGCCGTCCGCGACGCCCACTGACGCGGACCCGACCGGCCCGTACCACCCGTGCCCGGCCCGCCCTCATCACCGAGGGCGGGCCGGGCACGGCTGTGCGCGATACCGGGACAGCGTTTCAGGCAGCGCGTACCGCGGCCTCGACGTGGGCGAGCTGGGCGGCGATGAGTTCCACGAACGCGGCGCGACGGTCCGCTCCGAGGGGGCGGACGTCGCGGGCGAAGTGCGACAGGGCCGGGAAGCGTTCGGGGTCGGCGCCGAGTACCGCGACGCGGAACAGCTCCATGCCCTGGTCGTACTCCTGGGGGGTGATGGTGCTGACCCCGGCCTCCGAGGCGATCAACGCGGAGATGAGGACCGCGATCCGGTGGTAGTGCGCCGGGATCTTCTCGTCGGGCAGTCCTGACGCCCGCAGGGCCTGCAGCACCTCTTCCATCACCAGCCGGGAACCGGCGCCGCTCGACGCGTGGCGTCCCCAGACCGCGGCGAGCTGGGGCTGCCGGCCGAAGGCCTCCCGCACGCGCAGGCCCAGGGCGGTGATGCGCTGCTTCCAGTCGCCCTCGGGGCGGTAGCCGTCCATGGCGGCCAGCAGAATCCTGTCGGCGACCGCGCGCAGCAGTTCGGTCTTGCTGCGGAAGTGCCGGTAGAGGCTGGAGGAATCGGTCCCGAGGGCCGCGGCCAGTCCGCGCACGCTGAAGGACTCGGCGTCGCCCGTGCGCAGCAGGTCCGCCGCCGCGTCCAGGATCTCCTCGGTCGACCAGCGCCTTCGCCCTGTCATCCCGCTCCTCTCGTCGGACCCCAGCCTAACGTATGCACTTGGTGTTGCACGCACCGCGTGCATAATGAGGGCATGGGTGTGCCGGGGAGCCGTCAGCGAGCCGGCCGACACCCCACTCGTGCCCCGTCACCCGGGGTCGGCCGACCGATGTGGAGCTCACCCCCGGGACTACGAAAGGACGCAAGCCGTGAGGAACGCACTCGATCCCGCGGAGCTGGACACCGCCATCGACAACGTCCACCGCGCGGGAATGCCCGGCCTGTTCGCCGAAGTACGTGACGGTGACCAGGTCTGGCGCGGCGCCGCCGGGACCGCCGACACCGCCACCGGCCGCCCCGTCACCGCCGACATGCGCCACCGCGTCGGCAGCATCACCAAGACCTTCACCGCCGCCGCCGTGCTGCAACAGGCCGAGAAGGGCCGGATCGGTCTCGACACACCGATCAGCCGCTACCTCCCGGAACTGGTCCCCGGAGAACGCGGCGACCGGATCACCGTCCGGATGCTGATCAACCACACCAGCGGCCTCGCCGAGTACCTCCCCTACGCCTACCCCTCCCTCAAGGGATTCCCCGACGTCGCGGACACCGGGCCCCAGAGCCTGGACGACAACCGGTTCACCCGGTTCCACCCCGCCGAACTCATCGAGATGGGCGTCTCCGCGCCCCCGAGCGGCGCCCCGGGCAGCACTCCGGGGGTCTACTCCAACACCAACTACCTGCTCCTCGGCCGGCTCCTGGAACACGTCACCGGCACCACGGCCGAGCAGTGCGTCACCCGGAACGTCATCGAGCGCGCCGGGCTCCGGGACACCGGTTTCCCCACCGGAACCCATGTCGAGGGACCGCACTCGCAGATCTACGAGGCGTGGTTCGGCATGATCGACCCGCCGCGCGACTACAGCGTCTACGACATGTCATGGGTGGGACCGGCGGCCGCGCTGATAACCACCGTCACCGACCTCAACCGCTTCTTCGGCAAGCTGCTGGCCGGCGAGATCGTCAGCCCGTCGTCGCTGGCACAGATGCAACGCACCGTCCCGGTCGTCTCCCAGGAGAGAAAGACGATCGAGTACGGCCTCGGCCTGTACCCGGCGAAGGCCCCCGGCCAGGCCACCTTCTGGGGCCACGGCGGCACGGTCTGGGGCGGCGGAGCACTGGCCATGACCCGTGCCGACGGCAACCGGCAGCTGTCCGTCGCGCTGAACCTGCAGAGGTGGAACACGCTCGACGCCGCCGGCCGGCCCCGGCCCCACCCCATCGACGACGCGCTCGCGGCCCTCTGCCGCGTGGCGATGTACGGCTGACCGAACCGGAGGTGGCGATGTACGGCTGACCGAACCGGAGGAACACCTCGCCCCGCGGACACGACCGGGCGCCCGGAGAACCCTCCCGGGCGCCCGATCCCGTCCGCGTTCCGGCGGCACAGCCCACCGCGGCCCCCCGGACCGCGGGCGGCACAGCCCACCGCGGCCCCCCGGACCGCGGGCGGCACAGCCCACCGCGGCCCCCCGGACCGCCTCCCAACCGCCCACCGACACACGGGCCCAAGCCGCACCCATACCACCCGAACCCCCACCACCCCGCCCTCATCACACACCCGTCCCCCTTTCGAGTTCAGATCACCGGGCTCACCAGTCGCGCCGCCCGAAACCCGGACAAGCTGGGATGTCCACCCATGCGCTCCGAAGGGCCACCCCCGCACATGCCCACCCCGCCCCTCGCCGGAGGCACCACCGGCCCCGCCGCTCTGCGCCCCCTCCTCGACACCGTGCTCACCGCACTCCACGAAGGCGCCCACCGGCGCGACGGCCCCCTCCCCGCCGGCGGCCCCGACACCGTCACCCCCCACCTGCGCACCGCCCTCCACCCCGTCATCCCCGACCACGGCACCGGCGCCCACCACGCCCTCAGCACCCTCGTCACCGCACTCGCCCAAGGCGCCGCGGACCCGGCCGACCCCCTCTGCGCCGCCCACCTCCACACCCCGCCCCTCGCCCTCGCCGCGGCAGCCGACCTCGCCGCCTCCGCCCTCAACCCCTCCATGGACTCCTGGGACCAGGCACCCGCCGCCTCCGCCCTCGAAGCCGACCTCACCACCGCGCTCGCCGCCGAGATCTACCCCCACCGCACCGCACCCGACGCCCTCGTCACCACCGGCGGCACGGAAGCCAACCAACTCGCACTCCTCCTCGCCCGCGAACGCCACGGCCCCGTCCAGACCATCCGCGGCGCCAACGCCCACCACAGCATCACCCGCGCCGCCTGGCTCCTCGGCCTCCCCGAACCCGTCACCGTCCCCGCCCCCACCGGCGTCATCGACCTCACCGCCCTCGACGACACCCTCGCCCGACTCCGCGGACCCGTCCTCGTCACCGCCACCGCGGGCACCACCGACACCGGCCGGATCGACCCCCTCACCGAGATCGCGGACCTCTGCACCACCCACGGCGCCGAACTCCACATCGACGCCGCCTACGGCGGCCCCCTCCTCTTCAGCCCCACCCACCGCAACAAGGTCCACGGCCTCGACCGCGCCCACAGCGTCACCCTCGACCTGCACAAACTCGGCTGGCAACCCGCGTCAGCAGGCATCCTCGCCGTCCCCGAACACCACCACCTCGACGCACTCCACCACCACGCCCCCTACCTCAACGCCGACGACGACACCGAAGCCGGCCTCCCCGACCTCCTCGGCCGCTCCCTGCGCACCACCCGCCGCCCCGACGCACTCAAAATCGCCGTCACCCTCCAAGCGCTCGGCCGCACCGGACTCGCCGACCTCATCGACCGCACCTGCACCGCCGCCCACCACCTCGCCGACCTCATCACCAAAACCCCCACCCTCGACCTCTACGACCGCCCCACCATCACCACCGTCCTCTTCCGCCCCACCCACACCGACGACCACACCGTCGCCACCATCCGCCGCACCCTCCTCACCCGAGGCCACGCCGTACTCGGCCGCACCCACGCCAACGGCCGCCTCTGGCTCAAAGCCACCCTCCTCAACCCCCACACCACCCCCCACGACCTGCAGAAACTCCTCGACCTCGTCACCCACCTCGCCGCAGCACTCCCGGAAGGCAGCACCCACCGATGACAGCCCGGCCAGCCCGGCCAGCCCGGCCCACCCCCGACGCCGACCAGCCACACGACCTCGTCGGCATCGGCATCGGCCCCTTCAACCTCTCCCTCGCCGCCCTCGCCCACGGCATCCCCGGCACCCCCCACCCCCTCACCGCCACCTTCTACGAACAACGCCCCGCCTTCCACTGGCACCCCGGCCTCCTCATCGACGGCGCCAGCCTCCAAGTCCCCTTCCTCGCCGACCTCGTCACCCTTGCCGACCCCTCCAGCCCCTGGACCTTCCTCAACTACCTACGCACCCGCGACCGGCTCTTCCCCTTCTACTTCGCCGAGCGCTTCCACATCCAACGCGCCGAGTACGACGCCTACTGCCGCTGGGTCACCGAACAACTCCCCGGCCTCCACTTCGGCCACCAGGTCGACGCCATCCGCTGGAACGCCGAACGCGCCCTCTTCGAAGTCGACTTCACCCAACTCGACACCCACGGCGAAGCCGAAGCGCTCGGCCGCGCCCACACCCGCCACATCGCGCTCGGCGTCGGAACCGAACCCCATGTCCCCGAACCCCTCAAACCCCTGGCCGAAGCCGGATCAGTCCCCGTCATCCACTCCGCCGACTACCTCCACCACCGCGAACGACTCCTCGGCGCCGAACACATCACCGTCATCGGATCAGGACAGTCCGGCGCCGAGATCTTCCTCGACCTCCTCCGCGCCCGCCCCGCCGGCCGCGAAAAACTCCACTGGCTCGCCCGCACCCCCGCCTTCGCACCCATGGAGTACTCCAAGCTCGGCCTCGAACACTTCACCCCCGACTACACCCGCTACTTCCACGCCCTCCCCGAAGCCGTGCGCGACGAACTCGTCCCCGACCAATGGCAACTCCACAAGGGCATCGACCACGACACCATCACCGCCATCCACGAAGAGCTCTACCGCCGCACCCTCCACGGCGGCTGGCCCGACGCCACCCTCACCCCCGGCGTCTGCGTACGCACCGCCGGCCGCGTCGCCAACTCCCGCGTCGAACTCCACCTCGAACACACCCAGCAGAGCACCCGCTCCCGCCTCACCACCGACGCCGTCGTCCTCGCCACCGGCTACCGCGAACGCCCCCTCGACCAGATGCTCGACGGCCTCCACACCCACCTGCGCCGCGACAGCTCCGGCCGCCCCCGCATCGACGACCAGTTCCGCCTCGACCTCGACCCCGCCATCACCGGCAACATCTACGTACAGAACGCCGAACGCCACACCCACGGCGTCGGCGCCCCCGACCTCGGCCTCGCCGCCTGGCGCAGCGCCACCATCCTCAACAACCTCACCGGCACCACCGCCTACCACCTCCCGCAACGCACCGCCTTCACCACCTTCGGCCTCACCCCCCACGCCCCCAAGATCCCCACCCAGGGCCCCGCCCTCACCCCCCTGGTCCAGAGCAACTGACACCACCCCTCCCGCCCCACCGGGCACGCAGAAAAGCGGCCGCCCCCTCCCAAAAGGAAAGGAGACGGCCGCCCCACCACAGACCTAGAACACCGGCGTACCGTCCCGCGTCAGCCGCCAGTCCACCGAGGCGAACTGCGCACCGTCCACCGAACCCTTCGCCTGCACCCACCCGATGATGGTGTTCCGGATCTCCTCCGAATTCGCCCAGAGCTGCTTGGCACCCGGCACATGCGGGAAGTTACCCCCACCACTCGCCCGGTAATTGTTCACCGCCAGCACGAACTGCGCCGCCGGATCAATCGCCTTGCCCTCGAACGAAAGACCAACAATCCGCGAACCATTCGGCTTCGCGATGTCGATGTCATACGTCAGACCCGACACCGCGTCATAATTGTAATCCGGAGTCTTGTCCGCGTTCGTCAGCTTCGCCGGATCCACCGGAGCACCCGCCGCCGTCTGCACGTAGTACCGCGCCGAGAACTCCAGATAATCCTTGATCTGTGCACCCGTCAGCAGCCGCGCCTCAAGCGTGTTCTCGAACGGATACAGACCCGCCGCATCCTTGATCGTCACGTCCCCGGCCGGGATCTGCGCCGTACGCGAGAAACACGACGCCTGCGACAGCACCGGCAGCGCCGCGTACTCGCCACCCGCCAGCGCCGCCTTCACCGTCTCCGCCTGGACGACATTGATCAGATCGATGATCGGCTCGTCCTTCCACGCCGCCTCGGCCGTCGTCATCGCCGCCGTGGACGTACCGATCACCTGATTGACGTAGGCCACAACCTTCTTGTGCTCATCCGCCAGCAACTTCGTGATCTTCCGGTCCTCCGCCGCCGTGTTGGAGTTCAACACCTGCGACCCCGCCTTCTCGACCACCCAGCGGCCCTTCTCCCACACCAGATCGAAGTCGAACAGCGTCAGCCGCTGACCCCACTTCAACGGCTCGGAAAGCACGACCTTCTTTCCGGTCTTCTTGTTCTCCACGAAGTACTCGGGAATCTCCAGATGCGCATGACCCACCAGAATCGCATCGATCCCCGGCACCTGCTCCGCCACCAGACCCGCGGCATTCTCCACATACGGAATCTGATCACCGTACGACGACGTCCCGCTGTTCCCCGAGTGCGCCGACACGATCACCACATCCGCACCCATCGAACGCAGCCGCGGCACGAACTTCGCCGCCTGCTCCTCCAGGCCCGGGAACACCATCTTGCCGCTGACGTTCGCCTTGTCCCAGATCGCGATACCCGGATTCGTCAGCCCCAGGATTGCCACCTTCACATCCCGGCCGTGCGGCGTCCGCAGCTTCTTGATCACATACGGCGCGAACGCCGGCTTCAGCGTCTTCGCGTCCAGCGCGTTCGCACCCAGCAGCGGGAAGTCACACTGCTCCTCGAACTTGCGCAGCACCGGAATGCCGTAGTTGAACTCATGGTTGCCGAGCGCCGCCGCGTCATAACCGATCGCGTTCATCGCCTGCGCCATCGGATGCACCGGACCGCGCTTCGCCGTGATCGGGTCGATCTTCGCGTAGTAGTAGGACAGCTGCGTGCCCTGGATCGTGTCACCCGCATCGATCATCAGGGTGTTGTGGCGGCCCTTCTCCCGACGCACCTGATCCACCAGCGTCGAGATCTTCGCCAGACCGACGTCGTTGTGGTCGCCGTCGTCGAACTCCTTGTCCGTGAAGTAGTCCCAGTTGAAGACATTTCCGTGCAGATCGGTCGTACCCATCACGGTGAACGAGTACCGCTTCTGCGGACGCCCATGACCGTTCCCATGCCCGTGGCCGTGCGCCTCGGCGGGAACCGCGGCACCGCCCGCGATCGCGACACCCGCACCGGCCGCGGCCGATGTGCCCAGGAACGTCCTTCGATTCAGCGGCATCTCGTCTCCCACATCTCAGTTCTCTCCGTACACAACGCGCGTAGACCCCGCGCACGCGTGGACAACGCGCGTAGATAATCACCCACGCACGGCACCCGGCAACACCCCCCGCAGGTTTCGTTTCGATGACCACCCGCTGTCGCACCCGAGTGCCACAGTGGACCCATGACCGACACCCCGTACCCCTACGGCACCCCCGACCACCCCCGCCTCGCCGTCCGCGGCGACGCCCGCCTCGAAATCGACCCCGAGATCGCCGGCGTCGGCATCACCGTCAGCGCCCGCGGGAAAGACCGCCGCGCCGCCCTCGACGACCTCACCCGACGCAACACCACCGTCCTCGAACTCGCCCGCACCTACGGACCAGCCGTCGAGAAGCTCGAAACCGGCACCTTCTCCATCACGCCCGAACTCACCCGGCGCGGCCGCGACGAGAAGATCCGCACCTACCACGGACGCGTCCACATCACCGCCGTACTCAACGACTTCACCGCACTCGGTGAATTCACCACCCGCGTCGCCGACCTCGACCTGACCCGCATCGACGGACCCTGGTGGGCCCTGCGCCCCGACTCGCCCGCCCACGGCGAAGCCCGCCGCCAAGCCGTACGCGAAGCCGTCCAGCGCGCCCGCGAATACGCCGACGCCGTCGGCGCACGGCTGGCCGCCCTCGTCGAACTCGCCGACCTCGGCGCCGAGAACGCCACTCCCGCCATGGCCGCCGCCCCCGGTGGCTACGGCCGCACCCGCGGATTCGCCGGTGCCGCAGCCGAACCCGCCCCCGCGCTCGACCTCGAACCACAACGCCAGACCGTCTTCGCGCAGGTGAATGCCCGCTTCATCATGACCCCGCCCGCACTCTAGGAAAATGCTCATCCGAGCACCCCGCCGCACAATTCAACACTTGTCAAAAACCCTTCACCCAAAGGTTGTTGAGCAGTCATGCGGAGCCAATTCACTACCCGTAGGTAAGGTCTAGGCTCAAACCATGCGCCGAGCAAAAATTGTTTGCACCCTAGGACCCGCCACCGACACATATGACCAGATCAAGGCCCTGGTCGAAGCGGGTATGGACATTGCCCGCCTCAACCTCAGCCACGGCACTTACGCCGAACACGAAGAGCGCTACCACCGAGTACGCAAAGCATCCGAGGAAGCCGGACGCAGCGTCGGAATCCTCGCCGACCTTCAAGGCCCGAAGATCCGCCTCGGACGCTTCCGTGAAGGACCCGTACTCCTTGAACGCGGCGACGACTTCACGATCACCGTCGAGCCCATGGAAGGTGACCGCCACACCTGCGGCACCACCTACGAAGGCCTCAACGCCGACGTCGCCCCCGGCGAACACATCCTCATCGACGACGGCCGCGTCACCCTCGAAGTGACCGAGGTCGACGGCCCCCGAGTCCACACCACCGTCATCGAGGGCGGCATGGTCTCCGACCACAAGGGACTCAACCTCCCCGGCGTCGCCGTCTCCGTCCCCGCCCTCTCCGAGAAGGACATCGACGACCTCCGCTGGGCCCTGCGCACCGGCGCCGACGTCATCGCCCTCTCCTTCGTGCGCAGCGGACGCGACATCGAACCCGTCCACCGCGTCATGGACGAGGAGGGCCGCCGCCTCCCCGTCATCGCCAAGGTCGAGAAGCCCCAGGCCGTCGAGAACATCGACGACATCGTCGCCGCCTTCGACGGCATCATGGTCGCCCGGGGCGATCTCGGCGTCGAAATGCCCCTGGAGCAGGTGCCGATCGTCCAGAAGCGCGCCATCAAGCTCGCCAAGCGCAACGCCAAGCCGGTCATCGTCGCCACCCAGATGCTCGACTCGATGATCGACAACTCCCGCCCCACCCGCGCCGAGGCCTCCGACGTCGCGAACGCCGTCATCGACGGCACGGACGCGGTCATGCTCTCCGGCGAGACCAGCGTCGGCAAGTACCCCATCGAGACGGTCCGCACGATGTCCCGCATCGTCGAGGCCGCCGAGGAGGACATCCTCGCCAAGGGCCTCCCGCCGCTCACCGATCGCAACAAGCCCCGCACCCAGGGCGGCGCGGTCGCCCGCGCGGCAGCCGAGATGGGCGACTTCCTCGGCGCGAAGTTCCTGGTGGCCTTCACCCAGAGCGGCGACACGGTCAAGCGCCTCTCCCGCTACCGCTCACCCATCCCGCTCCTGGCCTTCACCCCGGACCCGGCGACCCGCGCCCAGCTGAACCTGACCTGGGGCGTGGAGACGTTCCTGGGCCCGCACGTGGACTCGACGGACGCGATGGTGGCGCAGGTCGACGAGGAGCTGCTGAAGATCGGACGCTGCCGGAAGGGCGACGTGGTGGTCATCACGGCCGGCTCCCCGCCCGGCGTCGCGGGATCGACGAACCTGGTACGGGTGCACCACATCGGCGAGGACGACAGCCCGAAGTAGCGGCCCTCAGTACTTCGGCCCGACGTGAGCGTCCATGAGGGCGACGGACGCCCGTCGGGCGACGGAGATGTTCCTGCTGTTGGGCTGCGTCCACTCGACTCCTACCTGGTCCAGCGCGCCGGTGAAGAGCCCCAGGATGTCGGCCGACAGGTTGGTGAAGAAGTAGCGCGGGTACTCGTACCGCCTGCGCTCGCCACCGACGAGGCGCGTGGTCCAGTTCATGATCCGGCAGCCGTCGGAGTGGATGAGGCCACGGATGAACTCCCAGGGGTGGGCGTCGACGATCTCCCGCTGCCAGGGTTCGAGAGCAATCCTGCGCTCGTGCTTCTTGCCGGGGCCGTGCTGGGGGAAGAAACAGGGCCAGTGCTTGCTGAAAGCGGTGACGTACTGACAGCCCTGCCCCTGAATCCGGAAGACCTTGTTGGCCGGGCGTGCGGTCCGGACTGCTTCGGCGCACGCATCGATGAGACCCGGCCAGGCGTCGGCGCATGCGATGCGAAGGAAATAGACGCCCCGTTTGAACGAGCTGATGCAGCCGTCGCCGAGATAGAGCCCCAGGAGGTAGGAGTACGCGGAGGGGTGTTCGACCTCGGTGGCCGTGTCGCCGCACCTGGGGCATGGCCCGGCCCGCCCGTCGAGTGGTTCGATGCGGTTTTGCCAGGAGCGGATCGCGGCGCGGGACAGTCCGGTTTCCTTGCTCACGGAATTGAGACTGCGGCCCTGCGCGACCAGCGCCAGCGCTCGCTTCCGGGTCCCCATGTCGTACATGGAGCCGAGCCTCGCCCGACGGCGGGGGTCCGGCGCGGGAATACCGCACCAATAGCCGGATCAAGTGAAGTTCTTCGATTCCGCTCTCACCTTGGAATCGAAGGAAAAGTGCCCCAGGTGGGATTCGAACCCACACTGTCCGCTGTTTGAGAGCGGCCTCTCTAACCAGTTGGAGTACTGGGGCCTTAGAAAGGAAGGGCTATAGCCGCCCTGCGCGTCACTACCTTACAGGAGCTGGGTAGGCTCGTGGGAGCTGTACTTGCCCTGAACCAAGGAGCCCCGTGACCACCCCCGAGTCGCCCCAGCCCGTCGCCGACGACGACAAGTCGCACGTCCCGCCGCTGACGACCCGCGTCGTCATCGCCGAGGACGAGGCGCTCATCCGCCTCGACCTCAAAGAGATGCTGGAGGAAGAGGGATACGCGGTCGTCGGTGAGGCCGGGGACGGGCAGCAGGCTGTCGAGCTGGCCCGGGAGCACAGGCCGGACCTGGTCATCCTCGATGTGAAGATGCCGGTCCTCGACGGGATCTCCGCCGCCGAGAAGATCGCGGAGGAGTCCATCGCGCCCGTCCTGATGCTCACCGCGTTCTCGCAGCGCGACCTCGTGGAGCGGGCCAGGGACGCCGGGGCGATGGCGTACCTGGTGAAGCCGTTCAGCAAGAGCGACGTGGTGCCGGCCATCGAGATGGCCGTGTCGCGGTTCGCGGAGCTGAAGGCGCTGGAGGGCGAGGTCGCGGACCTGTCGCAGCGGCTGGAGACCCGGAAGCTGGTGGACCGCGCGAAGAGCATTCTGCAGACGGACTACGGGCTGTCCGAGCCCGCCGCGTTCCGCTGGATCCAGAAGACGTCGATGGACCGGCGGCTGTCGATGCAGCAGCTCGCAGAGGCGTTGATCGAGGACGCCGAGGAGAAGAAGAAGGCGGCCGAGTAGCCCCGTACCCGAGAGAAGGCCCGCGCCCCGGCAGCAGTCCGGGGCGCGGGCCTTCTCTCGAGTACGCGCGGGTTCAGTCCTCGCCGAGGTAGGCCTTGCGGACCGACTCGTCGTGGAGGAGGTCCGCGCCGGTGCCGGAGAGGACGATCTTGCCGACCTCCATGACGTGGCCCTCGTCGGCCAGGGAGAGCGCGGCCTGGGCGTTCTGCTCGACGAGCAGGATCGTGGTGCCCTGGGACTTGAGCTCGACGATGGTCTCCATGATCTTCTGCATCATGATCGGGGAGAGGCCCATGGAGGGTTCGTCGAGCATCAGGAGCTTGGGCTGGCACATCAGGGCCCTGCCCATGGCGAGCATCTGCTGTTCGCCGCCCGAGAGGGTGCCCGCGGCCTGCTTCCGGCGTTCCCCGAGGATGGGGAAGAGGTCGTAGGCGCGCTGGATGTCCTTCTCGATGCCCGCCTTGTCGCTGCGGAGGTAGGCGCCGAGCTGGAGGTTCTCGGTGATCGTCAGCCGGGGGAAGATGTGCCGGCCCTCGGGGGAGTGGGCCAGGCCCAGAGCGACGATCTTGTGGGCGGGGATGCCCGCCAGCGGCTTGCCCTCGAAGAGGATGCGGCCGCCGATGGGCTTGAGCAGCCCGGAGAGGGTGCGCAGGGTGGTGGTCTTGCCCGCACCGTTGGTGCCGATCAGGGTGACGACCTGGCCGGCTTCGACGCTGAAGGAGATGCCCTTGACGGCTTCGATCTTGCCGTAGGCGACGCGGAGGTCCTCGACCTCTAGCAGTGCGGTCATCGGGTGTCCTCCTCCTCGGTGCTGGTGCTGGTGCTGGTGCTGGTGCTGGTGGTGGTGGTGTCGGCGGTGGTTACGGCGCCTTTGGTGGCGACGGCCTCTGCGGCTTCGACCTCGGCGAGTTCCTCGGCGCCGGGGGCGCCTTCGAACGGGGTGCCGAGGTAGGCGGCGACGACGCGTTCGTCGCTCTGGACGACGTCGGAGGTGCCTTCGACGAGCTTCTCGCCCTGGACGAGTACGGCGACGCGGTCGCAGAGGTTGAAGATGAAGCGCATGTCGTGCTCGATGACGAGTACGGCGATGCCCTGGTCGCGGATGGCGAAGATGAGCTCTTCGGTGACGCGGGTTTCCTGCGGGTTCATGCCGGCGGTGGGCTCGTCCAGGAGGAGGAGACCGGGGTCGCTGGCCAGTGCGCGGGCGATCTCCAGCTTGCGCTGGTCTCCGTAGGGGAGGTTGCGCGCGAGGTGGTCGGCCTTGTCCTGGAGGCCGATGAACTCCAGGAGTTCCATGGCGCGTTCCCGGCTGGCGTTCTCGGCCTTGGTGAAGCCGGGGAGGCGCAGGAGGGCGGACCAGAGGCCTTCCTTGGTCCTGGTGTGGCGTCCGACGAGGACGTTCTCCAGGACGGTCATGTTGGCGAAGAGCCGGATGTTCTGGAAGGTGCGGGCGATGCCTGCCTGGGTGACGAGGTGGGGCTTGGGGGGCAGGACGGTGCCCTTGTAGCTGACCTTGCCCTCGGTGGGGACGTAGAGGCCGGTGAGGCAGTTGAAGAAGGTGGTCTTTCCGGCGCCGTTGGGGCCGATGAGGCCGACGATCTCGCCCGCGTTGACGGTGAGGTCGACGTCGTGGACGGCGGTGAGGCCGCCGAACCGCATCGTGACGCCGCTGGCGTCGAGCACGGGGGTGCCGGTCTTCGTGGTGGTGGTCATGGTGGTCACGCCCCCGCCTTGGCGATACCGGCGTCGACGTCGTCGGACTTCCGGGGTTCCGGCACGTCGAGCTGGTCGGTCTCGTGGAATTCGAGCTGCTTCCTGCGGTCGGCGACCAGTCCTTCGGGGCGCAGGCGCATCAGGAGGATGAGTGCGACGCCGAAGAGGAAGAGCTGGTAGTCCTGCATGAACTGGAGCTTGGCCGGGATGAGGTAGAGCAGTGCCGCGCCGACGAGGGGTCCGCTGAGGGTTCCCATGCCGCCGAGGATGACGGCGGCGAGGAGGAAGGCGGAGTTCGGGGGTACGGAGCCGGCGAACTGGTACTGCTCGGGCGTCACGGTGTAGTTGACGTGTGACTGCACGGTTCCGGCGAGTCCGGCGAGGGTGGCGCCGAGGGCGAAGGCGAGCAGCTTGAGCCGGAAGGCGTTGATGCCCATGGCGGTGGCCGCGGTCTCGTCCTCACGGATGGCGACCCAGGCGCGGCCGATGCGCGATTCCCCGGAGCGGCGGAAGACGAGGACGACGACGGCGGTGAAGACGAGCATGAGCAGGTAGTAGTTGGCCGACCTGCCGAGGGTGAAGCCGCCGATGTCGTGTTTGAGCCCGAAGTCGATTCCGAAGAGGTTGAGGTCGGGGATGCTCGGGATGCCCTGGGAGCCGTTGGTGAGGTCGGGTCCGCTGTTGCCGTTGAGGTTGTTCACGGTGAGGCGGAAGATTTCACCGAAGCCGAGCGTGACGATGGCGAGGTAGTCGCCGCGTAGTCGCAGGGTTGGTGCGCCGATGAGTACGCCGAAGACGAGTGAGGCCCCGGCGCCGGTGAGGACGGCGGCCCAGAAGGGGAACTCGACGCCGATGGCCGACATGGTGGAGCCGGAGACCAGGGCGGCGGCGTAGGCGCCGACGCCGAGGAAGGCGACGTATCCGAGGTCGAGGAGGCCGGCGAGGCCGACGACGACGTTGAGGCCGAGCGCGACGGTCGCGAAGATGAGGATGTTGGCGCCGATGAGCGCGTATTCCTCTTTCTGCTGGGTGAAGGGGAAGCAGACGGCTGCGACGAGGGCCGCGGTGAGGGTGATGTTGCGGTGCTTCGCGGTCATCGCGGTGATGCGGGAGATGAGTCCGGCACGGTTCAGTGCGGTGAAGGCGAAGGCGGCGGTGATGAGGAACCCGATGAAGAGTTCGGTGTAGTCGGTGTCGATGCCGTAGGCGAAGACGTAGAGGCCGATGCCGAAGGCGATGGCGATGGTGAGGATCTCGGCCCAGGCGGGGAGTGGTGCGGCGCGGCGGGCGGCCGGTGCGCTGAGGCCGTTGCGGAAGCGCTGCCAGCCGGCGTCCGGGTTCCCGGTGTCGGGTAGGGGCTGGTCGGCGGGGAGTCCGTGGGCGGCGATGACGGCGATGAGTGCGCCGATTCCGCTGACCCAGGCGCCGGGTTCGAGGTTGACGACGCCGCCGAGGTCGTAGGTGATGGCGCCGATGGCGTAGGCGGTGGTGCCGAAGGTGCCGAGCGCCAGGAGGCGGACGGGGCTGTTGGTGCCGCCGGGGGTGAGCCAGCCGAGGCCGCGGATGCCGTACCCGGAGAGGGTGAGCAGCAGGGTGAGTGCGGCGCTGATGAGGGTGAGGACCTGGAGGCCGCCGGGGTAGCCGGTGACGGTGAGGTCGCCGGGGAATTGGTCGGTCCAGGTCCAGGCGAGGAAGGTGCCCACGAGGGCGACGGTCGCGCCTGCCGTGGTGGCGATGCGGGCCGCGGGGGCGGGCATCGGGATCAGGGCGGTGGCGGGGGGCGTGGTGGTGGTGTGGGTGGTCATCCGTATCACGCCCGATCCGCGACGCGTTCGCCGAGCAGGCCCTGGGGGCGGAGCAGCAGGACGATGATGAGGAGGACGAAGGCCCATACGTCCTTCCAGGCGCCGCCGCCGAAGAGTTCCATGCCGGGTACGTCGCTCATGTAGCCGGTGGCGAGTGATTCGGCGATGCCGAGTACGACGCCGCCGAGCATGGCGCCGTAGATGTTGCCGATTCCGCCGAGTACGGCTGCGGTGAAGGCCTTGAGCCCCATGATGAAGCCCATTTTGAAGCCGATCTGGCCGTTCTTGAGCCCGTAGGCGACGGCGGCGACGGCTGCGAACGCGGCACCGATGGCGAAGGCCATGACGATGATGCGGTCGGTGTTGATCCCCATGAGCTTGGCGGTGTCGGGGTCCTGGCTGGTGGCCTGCATGCCGCGGCCGGCGCGGGTCTTGGAGACGAAGAGGCCGAGGGCGATCATGCAGACGGGTGCGGTGATGAGGACGAAGATGTCGCCGCGTTGGATGTGGGCGCCGAAGATGTCGATCGCTTCGCCCTTGAACTGGGGGAAGGAACGGTCCTTCTTGGCGTCGGGGTACCACTTCCAGATGGCCTGCTGGAGGGCCAGGGAGAGTCCGATGGCCGTGATGAGCGGGGCCAGTCGCGGTGCGTTGCGCAGCGGCCGGTAGGCGAAGCGTTCGGCGGCTGTGCTGATCGCGACGGAGCAGATGACGCCGCCGATGATCATGAGGGGGATGATTGCGAGGAGGTTGGTGCCGGCCGGCATCCAGAGGTAGACGGTGAGGGCCCCGAAGCCTCCGATCATGAAGATCTCGCCATGGGCGAAGTTGATGAGCTGGATGATTCCGTAGACCATCGTGTAACCGATCGCGATGAGTCCGTACATCGCGCCGAGGATGAGTCCATTGGCCAGCTGTTGCGGCAGTTCGTGCACCGCAGGGCCTCCGTGGAGTGGTTCGGATATGGCACCGCGCGGGAGCGCTCTTGGCGCCCCCGCGCGGTCTGGTGTCAGTCAGTGCGTGACCGGGGAGCTTGTTACGGCTTGTAGGCCTCGCTGAGCTTGGACGTCCACTTGCCGCCGTTGACCTGGTAGGCGGTCATCATGGTGTTGGTGGTGTCGCCGAACTCGTCGAACGAGACGGGGCCGGTGACGCCGTCGAACTTGACCTTGCTCATCGCGGCGAGGACCTTGGCGCGGGCGTCGTCGGGGAGCTTGCCGTTGTTGTCGGCGACGGCGATCTTGACGGCCTCGATGATGGACCAGGTGGCGTCGTAGGTGCCGCCGCCGTAGGCCTCGTAGGCGTCCTTGTATCCGGCCGTCTTGTAGTTCGCGATGAAGGTCTTGGCGGAGTCGAGTTCCTCGACGGGCTTGCCGACGGAGGTGGCGATGTCGCCCTGGGCCTTCTTGTTGAGCTTGATGAAGTCGGCGCTGTACATGCCGTCGCCGCCCATGAGGGGGATCTTGACGCTGTCCTTGAGCTGCTGGCTCAGGGGTGCGCCGGCGGGGTACTCACCGCCGTAGTAGACGGCCTTGGCGCCGGACTTCTTGACCTTGGTGACGACGGCGTTGAAGTCGCGGTCGTCGGGGTTGACGTGGTCGGCGCCGACGATCTTGCCGCCGAGGCCGGTGAAGGTCGCCTTGAAGGAGGCGGCGAGACCGGCGCCGTAGGGCTTCTGGTCGTCGATGAGGTAGACCTGCTTGATCTTCGCGTTGTTGTACAGGTACTTCGCCGCGAAGGCGCCCTGGATCTGGTCCGTGGTGGCGGTGCGGAAGTAGGTCTTGAAGGGGCGCTTCTTGTCGCCGGTCTTCCAGTTCTCGCCCTGGGTCAGTTCGGTGCCCGTGTTGGCGGGGGAGACCTGGGTGAGGCTGGCGTCGTTGAGCGGCTTCTGCATCGACTGGGAGACGCCGGAGTTCAGGGGGCCGACGACGCCGAGGACGGTCTCGTCGTCGATGAACTTCTGGGCGTTCTGCTGGCCGACGGAGGGCTGCGCCTGGTCGTCGAGGGGCTTGACGACGAAGTTGATGCCGGGGACCGTCTTGTCCTTGTTCGCCGTCTTGGCGGCGAGGTCGGCGGAGTTCTTGATGCCGAGGCCGAGGGCGGACAGGTCACCGGTGATGGGGGCGTCGACGCCGATGACGACGGTCTGGGTGCCGCCGCTGTCGCTGCTCTTCTTGTCGTCGTCGCGCGACCCGCAGGCGGTGAGTGTCAGCGCTCCTGTGGTGAGCACTGTGGTGAGGATGAGCAAAGAACGGTGTCGCACGAAAAGTCCTTTCCCTGGCGCGGCCTCCTCTGCTTGAGGTGCCGTGTCGTTCGCCGGGCCGTACTGGTAGGTACAGGGCCGTGCCGCAGACGCGCCCGGCGGCGCGGTGACTGGCGGTGACTCTATGGGCAGGGGCGGGGGTCGGGGACGGGTCAGTCGAATGATGTGACTGTCTTGTTATGCCCTTGAGGAAGGCTTGAGGTGGCTGTGTGGACATGTACGGCTTTTTACCGGACGGCGAAGTGACCGCATCCTGAGAACGCGCAGCTCTGCTAAGGGGCTTGAGGCGATCTTGCTGCTGTCGCGCAATGGGGTGCGAGAGAGCGCGCGAGTGCGCGCGAAAGTGCCCGGTGCCTGCGGGGCCGGGTTCCCCGGGCTGCGCCGGAGCGGGTGAACATTGCGCGGATGTTACGCAGTGTTACATCGGGGGTGGTGTGGTCGACGCGGGGTGGCGGGTGCGCGGGCGGGGCGTGGCTGCTGAGTGGGCCACAGAACGCGGTTTGTGGTCAAGGGCGTTGGCCGGTGCGGATGTGCAAGTTCGGTGTGCGGGGCTGTGGTTGTGGGGGATATGGCGATGCCCGGCCGGTTTGCGGTCCGGCCGGGCAGGGGTGGTGCGGGGTGTCGGGGGGTCAGGCGGATTCGGCCTTGGGCGCGTCACGCAGGAGGCAGGTGAGCCGGGCGGTGCAGACGCGCTTGTCGTGTTCGTCGGTGATGACGATCTCGTACGTGGCGGTGGTGCGGCCGCGGTGCACGGGGGTGGCGACGCCGGTGACGAGGCCGCTCCGTGCCCCTCGGTGATGGGTGCAGTTCAGGTCGACGCCCACGGCGAGCTTGGCGGGGCCGCCGTGGAGCATGGTGCCGACGGAGCCGAGGGTCTCGGCGAGGACGGCGGAGGCGCCGCCGTGCAGGAGTCCGTAGGGCTGGGTGTTGCCCTCGACGGGCATGGTGCCGACGACGCGGTCCGCGGAGGCCTCGGTGATCCGGACGCCCATGCGCTCGCCGAGGTGGCCGGCGGAGAAGAGGGCGGGCAGGTCGACACCGAGCGCGGCGTACTCGTCGATGATCTCCTGGGGGAACTTGGGTGCGGTGTGCTCGCCCATGGGTCCGGCTCCGTCTCTCTGCGGTGGTGCGCTGACGCGTGTGATGTCCGTTGTTCATATCAGACGGCTGAGCGGGCGCTTAGGTTTTGTCGTCGGGATCACGCCGGGCCGGGGTGCCGGCCGGCGTGCTCGAAGCGGATCACCACGGACTTGCTGGCGGGGGTGTTGCTGGTGTCGGCGGTGGAGCCGAGGGGGACCAGGACGTTGGTCTCGGGGTAGTAGGCGGCCGCGCAGCCCCGGGCGGTGGGGTAGTGGACGACGCGGAAGCCGGGGGCACGCCGTTCCGTTCCGTCCTTCCACTCGCTGACGAGGTCGGCGTAGGCACCGTCGGCGAGGCCGAGGGCGGCGGCGTCGTCGGGGTTGACGAGGACGACGCGGCGGCCGCCCTTGATGCCGCGGTAGCGGTCGTCGAGGCCGTAGATGGTGGTGTTGTACTGGTCGTGGGAGCGCAGTGTCTGCAACAGGAGCCGTCCCTCGGGGAGTTCGGGGAACTCGACGGGCGCCGCGGTGAAGTTGGCCCGGCCGGTGGCGGTGGGGAAGCGGCGGGAGTCGCGGGGGCCGTGCGGGAGGGCGAATCCGCCGGGGTGGGCGACGCGTGCGTTGAAGTTCTCGAAGCCGGGGACGACGCGGGAGATGCGGTCGCGGATCGTCGCGTAGTCCTTCTCGAACTCCTCCCAGGGGGTGGCGGAGTCGGGTCCGAGTACGGCGCGGGCGAGGCGGGCGACGATGGCCGGCTCGGAGAGCAGGTGGGGGCTCGCGGGGGTGAGGTTGCCGCGGGAGGCGTGCACCATGCTCATGGAGTCCTCGACGGTGACGAACTGCTTGCCGCCGGCCTGGACGTCCTTGTCGGTGCGGCCCAGCGTGGGCAGGATCAGGGCCCGGGTGCCGGTGACGGCGTGGGAGCGGTTGACCTTGGTGGAGACGTGCACCGTGAGGCGGGCGCCGCGCATGGCGGCCTCGGTGACGTCGGTGTCGGGGGTGGCGGCGACGAAGTTGCCGCCCATGGCGAAGAAGACCTTGGCGTCGCCGTCGCGCAGCGCCTCGATGGAGCGGACCACGTCGTAGCCGTGGTGGCGCGGCGAGGTGATGCCGAATTCCTTGTCGAGGGCGTCGAGGAACGCGGGCGCGGGCCGCTCGAAGATGCCCATGGTGCGGTCGCCCTGGACGTTGGAGTGACCGCGTACGGGGCAGACACCGGCGCCGGTCCGGCCGATGTTGCCGCGCAGCAGGAGGAAGTTGACGACTTCGCGGATGGTCGGCACGGAGTGCTTGTGCTGGGTGAGGCCCATGGCCCAGCACACGATGGTGCGCTTCGAGGCGAGGACCATCGCGAGGGCCTCCTCGATGGCGGAGCGGTCGAGGCCGGTGGCGGCGAGGGTCTCCTCCCAGTCGGCTTCGGCGGCCGCCGCGGCGAACGCCTCGTAGCCGTGGGTGTGTGCGGCGACGAAGGTCTCGTCGACGGCGCCCTCGGTCTCCAGGATCAGCTTGTTGAGGAGCCGGAAGAGGGCCTGGTCGCCGCCGATGCGGATCTGGAGGAAGAGGTCGTTGAGGGCCGCGCCCTTGATCATGCCGAGCGGGGTCTGCGGGTTCTTGAACCGTTCGAGTCCGGCCTCGGGCAGCGGGTTCACCGAAATGATCTTCGCGCCGCCGGACTTGGCCTTCTCCAGGGCGGAGAGCATCCGGGGGTGGTTGGTGCCGGGGTTCTGCCCCGCGACGATGATCAGGTCGGCGTGGTGCAGGTCCTCCAGGGAGACGGAGCCCTTGCCGACGCCGATGGTCTCCGTCAGCGCCGAGCCGGAGGACTCGTGGCACATGTTGGAGCAGTCGGGCAGGTTGTTGGTGCCGAATTCGCGGGCGAACAGCTGGAGCAGGAACGCGGCCTCGTTGCTGGTGCGCCCGGAGGTGTAGAAGAGGGCCTCGTCGGGGGAGGCGAGCGCGCCGAGCTCCTCGGCGATGATCGCGAAGGCGCGCTCCCAGGTCACGGCCTGGTACCGGTCGGCCCCCTCGGGCAGATACACGGGCTGCGTGATGCGTCCCTGCTGGCCGAGCCAGTAGCCGCTGCGGGTGGCCAGATCGGCGACCGGGTGGGCGGCGAAGAAGTCCGGGGTGACGCGGCGCAGCGTCGCCTCCTCGGCGACGGCCTTGGCACCGTTCTCGCAGAATTCGGCCGTGTGCCGCTTGTCGCCCTCCGGCCAGGCGCAGCCGGGGCAGTCGAAGCCGTTCTTCTGGTTGACCTTGAGGAGGGTCTGCGCGGTGCGGCGCACCCCCATCTGCTGCTGGGCCATGCGCAGGCTGTGGGCGACGGCGGGCAGCCCGGCGGCGGCGTGCTGGGCCGGTTCGACCTGCGGTGCGTCCTGGACCGGGTCACCTGCGGGCGGCTTCGTGGCCATCGTGTTCCCCTTTGAGCCGGCTGCGGACCGGGCGGGGTCCGCTGTGCGTGTTTCCTGGTCCTCCGATCCTGGCACGCGGCGCCGCGCGGCGGCCCGGCGAGCGGCCGCGGGCCGCCGCCGGTCCGGATTGTCAGTGGTACGTGGCAGGATCGGGGGCGTGGCTGAGACGGCATCGAAGAAGACGGCAGACAACCGACCGCGCCTGCTCCTGATGGACGGGCACTCCCTGGCGTACCGGGCGTTCTTTGCGCTGCCTGCGGAGAATTTCACGACCGGGGCGGGGCAGCCGACGAACGCCGTGTACGGCTTCGCGTCGATGCTGGCGAACACGTTGCGTGACGAGGCGCCGACGCATTTCGCGGTGGCGTTCGACGTGTCCCGCAAGACCTGGCGCTCGGAGGAGTTCCCCGAGTACAAGGCGAACCGGTCGAAGACCCCGGACGAGTTCAAGGGGCAGGTCGAGCTGATCGGGGAGCTGCTCGACGCGATGCACGCCGACCGGTTCGCGGTCGACGGTTTCGAGGCGGACGATGTGATCGCCACGCTGGCCACCCAGGCGGAGGCGGCAGGTTTTGAAGTGCTGATCGTCACCGGCGACCGGGACTCGTTCCAGCTGATCACGGACAACGTCACGGTGCTGTACCCGACCAAGGGCGTCTCGGAGCTGACGCGCTTCACCCCGGCGAAGGTCGAGGAGAAGTACGGGCTCACCCCGCGGCAGTACCCGGACTTCGCGGCGCTGCGCGGTGACCCGTCGGACAATCTTCCGGGCATTCCCGGCGTCGGCGAGAAGACGGCCGCGAAGTGGATCAACCAGTTCGGTTCGTTCGACGACCTGGTGGCGCGGGCCGAGGAGGTCAAGGGCAAGGCCGGGCAGAATTTCCGCGACCACCTGGACGCGGTGCGGCTGAACCGGCGGCTGACCGAGATGGTCCGTGACGTGGCGCTGCCGAAGACCCCGGCCGACCTGGAGCGTGCTCCTTACGACCGCACGGCGGTCACCGGTGTCCTGGATGTGCTGGAGATCCGCAACCCGAGCCTGCGCGAGCGGCTGCTGGCCGTGGACCCGGGCGCCGTCGAGGACGAGGCCCCGGCCCCCGCCGCGGGCATCGAGCTGGACGGTTCGGTGCTGGGCGCGGGCGAGGTCGCCCCGTGGCTGGCCGAGCACGGCGGGCAGCCGCTCGGCGTCGCCACGGTCGACACCTGGGCGCTCGGCAGCGGCACGGTCACCGAGATCGCGCTCGCCGCGGCCGGCGGGGCCGCCGCCTGGTTCGACCCCTCGCAGCTCGACGAGGCCGACGAGCAGGCGTTCGCCGCCTGGATCGCGGATGCCGCCCGGCCGAAGGTCATGCACAACGCGAAGAGCGCCATGCGGGTCTTCCCGGAGCACGGCTGGCGGATCGACGGCGTCTCGATGGACACCGCGCTCGCCGCGTACCTGGTCAAGCCCGGCCGGCGTTCCTTCGCGCTGGACGCGCTGGCCGTGGAGTACCTGGGGCGGGAGCTGGCCCCGGCCGCCTCCTCCGACGGGCAGCTGGCCTTCGGCGCGGACGACCAGGCGGAGGCCGACGCCCTGATGACGCAGGCCCGCGCGGTCCTGGATCTCGGGGAAGCGTTCACGACCCGGCTCAAGGAGGTCGGCGCCGCCGACCTGCTCCACGACATGGAGCTGCCGACGTCCATCCTGCTGGCCCGCCTGGAGCGGCACGGCATCGCGGCCGACCGGTCCCATCTGGAGGGCATGGAGGAGCAGTTCGCGGGTGCCGTGCAGCAGGCGGTGAAGGAGGCGCACGCCGCGGTGGGCCGGGAGTTCAACCTCGGTTCGCCCAAGCAGCTCCAGGAAGTGCTCTTCGGTGAGCTGGGCCTGCCGAAGACGAAGAAGACGAAGACCGGTTTCACCACGGACGCCGACGCCCTGGCGTGGCTGGCCGCACAGACCGAGCACGAGCTGCCGGTCATCATGCTGCGCCACCGCGAGCAGGCGAAGCTCCGGGTGACGGTCGAGGGCCTGGTCAAGACGATCGCGGCGGACGGCCGCATCCACACCACGTTCAACCAGACGGTGGCGGCGACGGGCCGGCTCTCCTCGACCGACCCCAACCTCCAGAACATCCCCGTCCGCACGGACGAGGGCCGGGCGATCCGTCGCGGGTTCGTCGTCGGCGAGGGCTTCGAGTCGCTGATGACGGCGGACTACAGCCAGATCGAACTGCGGGTGATGGCCCACCTCTCCGAGGACGCGGGCCTGATCGAGGCGTTCACCTCCGGCGAGGACCTGCACACCACGGTCGCCTCGCAGGTGTTCGGCGTCGAGAAGTCCGCGGTCGACCCGGAGATGCGACGCAAGATCAAGGCCATGAGCTACGGGCTGGCATACGGTCTCTCCGCGTTCGGCCTCTCCCAGCAGCTGAACATCGAGGCGGGCGAGGCCCGCGGTCTGATGGACACCTACTTCGAGCGGTTCGGCGGGGTCCGTGACTATCTGCACCGGGTGGTGGAGGAGGCCCGTGCCACCGGCTACACGGAGACGGTCTTCGGCCGCCGCCGCTACCTGCCGGACCTCAACAGCGACAACCGCCAGCGCCGGGAGACGGCCGAGCGGATGGCGCTCAACGCACCGATCCAGGGCACGGCGGCGGACATCGTCAAGGTCGCGATGCTCCACGTCGACCGGGCACTCACGAAGGCGAAGCTGGAGTCGCGGATGCTGCTCCAGGTGCACGACGAAATCGTGCTGGAGATCGCCGCGGGGGAGCGTGAGCAGGTGGAGCGCATCCTGCGCCACGAGATGTCGACGGCGGTGCGACTGCGCGCACCGCTGGACGTGTCGGTGGGCGTGGGCAGGGACTGGGAGTCCGCCGCGCACTGATGGCAGGCAGGCTTCGTGGGAGTAGTGCCCTCAGCCGCCGGACGGGCCCGCGTTCCGGGCGCTTCCGGCGGCTGAGGGCGACGGCGTGCCGCTGCCGCCGCGGCCCGGTAGCCGCATCCACACCCCGTACAGCACCAGCCCCACCGCCAGTCCGGCGCCCGCGCCGAAGCAGGCGGTGGGGATGAGGTCGAGCGGTGTGTCGACGTGCCCGAAGTACGCGTACCAGCGAACGCACCGGTGAACGACGCCCAGCAGCACGCACAGGCCGATGCCGCCGACCGCGTACCACCGCGCCCGGCGGCCGAGCACCGGTACGGACGCCGGGGCCGGCTGTTCACCGGTGCGCCGCAGCGCGGACACGGTGAACCGGGCGAGCACGGTCAGCGCCAGGGCCGAAGTGCCGTACTGCACCAGCTGGAACACCGGGTATCCGCCCAGGTCCCGGCCGAGCACCGGCACCAGCCGTACCCCCCACCGGCCGTGGTGGGTGAACGCGTCCCAGACGACATGGGTACCGGCCCCGATGACCGCCGACGCCACGAACCAGGCGGCGTCCCGGACATCCCGCGGCCCCCGCCCCGGCGCCCGGCGGGCTCCCCGCACCAGTGCGTACACCCGCCCCTGACGGTTCCGCGGCAGCAGCGCCACCAGCGGTTCGCGCAGCAGCAGCCACAGTGCGACGGTCGCCGCCGTGATGAGGACATCCACCGTGAACACGCCCCACACCGCATGGGTGACCTGCCCGAACTCCATGGCGCCGGGAAGGGCGGTGTCCGCGTAGTACGTGATGTCGGGGGCGAACGAACCGGCGACGAGGGCCGAGGCGACCAGCGGTCCGCGCCCCGTTCCGTCGCGCTGGAGCCCCGGCAGGACGGCTGCGGCATGGCTGAGGGTGAACGGCATGGTGAAAGTATGTGTGAGCTGCCGTCACCGAAGCGCCGCCCGCTGTACACCCGGTGATCCGGAACGTGAGAAACCGGTGAGAAGCGGTAAGGCCGCTGTGTTCGGGCGGTGCAAGTTGCCGTAGGGTCGCCTGAGTCCAGGCGCAGGGGAGCGCGGACAGCCGACGACGGGGAGGGCCACACGTTATGGCAGCGCAATTCGGTCGCCGACTGCGCAGAGGGGCGACCACCACTGCTGTGGCCGCCGCCGCTGTCGCGGCACTTTCCGCCTCGCAGGCCCCCGGTTCGCCCCTGGTCGCGGCCGAGGGCGACCAGCCGGCCGCGGGCGCGACGTCCTCGGACGACAGTGCGGCCTCCGGCAACTCGCCCTACTTCACGGACCTGCCGCCGCTGAACACGCCCAACAAGCCCGGTACCTCCGTCGATCTGCCGGTGACGGGCAGTGCGGAATCGGGCATACCGGCGTCGATCCTGGCGGCGTACAAGAAGACGCAGCAGACCGTGGCGGGCACGGACGCCGCCTGCCGGCTGCCGTGGCAGCTCCTTGCCGCGATCGGCAAGGTCGAGTCCGGCCAGGCCCGCGGCGGCCGCGTCGACGCGCAGGGCACCACGCTCTCCCCGATCCTCGGCCCGGCCCTCAACGGCCAGGGCTTCGCCCTGATCAAGGACACCGACAACGGTGCCTACGACGGGGACTCGACGCACGACCGCGCGGTCGGCCCGATGCAGTTCATCCCGTCCACCTGGGAGACCTGGGGCCAGGACGGCAACGGCGACGGGCGCAAGGACCCCAACAACATCTACGACGCGGCGCTCGCCGCCGGACGCTACCTCTGCGCCGGCTCCCGCGACCTGTCGCTCGCCGCGGACCTGGACCGGGCGGTCCTGAGCTACAACCACTCGGACGAGTACCTGCGTACCGTCCGCTCCTGGTTCGAGTACTACAAGCGCGGCACCCACGAGGTCCCGGACGGCAGCGGCGTCCTCCCGGCCGACCTCGGCAGCGGTACGGACCAGGGCAGCACCGGCTCCACCACGTCACCTTCACCGTCCCCCTCGACCTCGCCGTCGCCCTCGCCCTCCCCGCACGGTTCGCCGGCCCCGAAGCCCCCGTCGAAGCCGAGCCCCACCCCGACGGACCCGGGCGGTCCGGCCGGCAAGCCGTCGTACCCGCCGCCGACCCCCGACCCCACCCCGTCCCAGACCCTCGCCGGGCTGCGGAACGCGGGCAGCGGCACCCTGACCGCCACCGCGGGCGACGTCTTCGCCGAGCGGCTCAAGGTACGGGCGCACAACGGATTCGGCGGCCCGTTCGCCAAGGCGTCGGTGACCTTCACCATCGTCGGTGACACGGACGCCGCGTTCGACCACGGCTTCCGCAGCGTCACCCTGGACACCGGGGCCGACGGCACGGCCACCGCGCCGTTGCTGAAGGCGGGCGAGAAGACGGGCAAGTTCACCGTGCGCGCGACGGCCGGCGGCACCTCGCTGCCCGCCGTCACCTACTCCGCGACGGTCACCGCCCGGCAGGCCGACGCGATCGCCAGGACCGGCACCACGAAGCTGACCGCCGAGGCCGGCGCCACCTTCGCCGACGTCGAGGTCAAGGCCACGTACAAGGACGCGGCCGCCCACGGCGTCGCCGTCACCGCCACCATGATCACCGACGACGAGAAGCCGGCCGAGAACGACAAGGGCCCCTACTTCGAGGACAAGGACGGCAAGCCGGTCCGCACCCTCACGGACCTGAGCACCGACGCCGACGGCAAGCTCGTCCTCCCGGAGATCCACGCCGACGACACGGCGGGCACCTACAAGCTGCGCCTCACCACCGAGGGCGGCGCCACCGTCGTCATCGAGCTCACGGTCGAGGCCGCTGCCTGACCGAACAGCGCACCGGAACAGCCCCTTTGCCGACACCCGGCCAAGGGGCTGTTCTACGTGTTCTCATCTCGCGCCCCGGTTGCTACGGTGCCCCAGCCCTGACGACCCATCAGTTACACGCTCCCGGGAGGCCGAGCATGCGTGCCCTCGTCGCCGCCGCCATCGGACTGGCCGCCGCCCTCGCCCTCGTACTCACCATCAGCGCGGTGGGCGCACCCCCCGGCGAGACCTCGCCCAAACCCCTGCTGACCACCGTCCCGGGCCCCAAGAACCAGCCTTAGCCGTCCGCACCGCACCATGCCGTCCGCACCACGGAATGCAGAGGGAGGACACCCCATGCGCCGCCGAGCCAGCCTCGTACTCCTGGCCTTCGCCGTCTTCTTCGCCGCGCTCTCGCCACTGCTGCGCTGGTACGCCTTCCCGCGGCTGGCGAAGATCCCACCGAACCAGTACCAGGAGACGGTGCTGGAGGCGAAGCCCGCGACCCTGCTCGACTACAGCACCCTCACGGCCAAGAAGGTCGACAAACTCACCATCGTGCAGACCCTCAAGGGCAACGTGGAGGAGTCCGAGAAGATCGAACGCAGCGCCGGCCGCGACGTCGTCGTCTGGGACACCCTCTCCTACGTCCAGGGCCCGGACGGCAAGATGGTCTCCAAGATCCCCGAGCGCTACATCTTCGACGCGCACAGCCAGGCCCCGGTCCACGCCACCGGTGAAATGGTCGACGGCGACCAGGTCAGCCGCAAGGGCATCGAGTTCAAGTGGCCCTTCCTCACCGAGAAGCGCGACTACGAGTACTTCGACGCGCAGACCCGCACCAGCTCGCCCATCCACTACAAGGGCACCCAGACCTTCCGCGGTCTCGAGGTCTACTACTTCGAGCAGACCGTCCCGTGGACCAAGGTCCCCATGCCGAAGACGATGCCCATCAAGGAGATCACCCCGGAGCAGATCGCCAAGACCGGCATGACCCGCTGGTACACCACCAAGCGGATGTTCTGGGTCGACCCCGTCACCGGGGCGCCGGTCAACGGCGAGGAGATCCACCGGGAGGAGATGCGGAACGCGAAGGCGATGGGAATGCCCAAGGACACCGTCACGGTGTTCGCCGGGCACGTGAAGATGCGCGAGGACTACATCGCCTCGATCATCGACCAGGTCAAGTCCCAGCGCGTGCTGGTGCTGCTGCTGACCTCGTACCTGCCCTGGGGCTTCCTCTTCCTCGGCGCCGCGCTCCTGGCCCTCTCGCTCTGGCTGGAGGCCCGCTCCCGGCGGCCGGGCACACCGAGGCCGCACCCCGCGCCGGAACCCGTCCCCGACCCGGAACCTACTCCCGCTTGAGCCGGGCCTTCGTGAACCGGGTCGCCTCCACCGTCGTCGGGTCCTCGGGCCACGGGTGCTTCGGATAGCGGCCGCGCAGCTCCGCGCGCACCGCCTTGTAGCCCTCCCGCCAGAACGACGCGAGATCGGCTGTCACCGCCGCCGGGCGGCCGGCCGGGGAGAGCAGATGCACCAGGACCGGAACCCCGGCCACCCGCGGGGTCTCCTGGAGACCGAACAGCTCCTGGAGCTTCACCGCGAGCACCGGCTGCGCCCCGCCGTACTCCACCCTGATCCGGGAACCGCTCGGCACCTCGATCCGTTCCGGGGCCAGCTCGTCCAGCCGGGCCCCCTCACCGGTCGCCCACGGCAGGAGCCGGCGCAGCGCCTGTCCGGCGTCGATCCCGGCGAGCGCGGAGCGGCGCCGGGCCCGCGACAGCTCGGGCTCCAGCCACTCCCCGGTACGGCTCAGCAGCGCCTCGTCCGACACGTCCGGCCAGGGCTCGCCCAGCTCCCGGTGCAGGAACGCCAGCCGCTCCCGGAGCTGTCCGGTGTCCCGGGTCCAGCGCAGCAGGCCGAGCCCCTCCCGCCGCAGGCCCTCCACCAGGGCCTCGCGGACCAGGGCGGGGTCCGGCTGCTTCAGCGGGCGCGCCGACAGCTCGATGGCGCCGAGGCGCTCCACCCGGCGGGCCACCACGTCGTTGCCGTCCCAGCGGACCTCCTCGCCCGCGAACCGCAGATGCCCGGCGGCCAGCCGCGCCGTGTCCTCGTCGATCACCGCGGCGAGCCGGACCCGCGCGGACGCCGACTGGGCCGGACGGTCCGCGACCGCGACCGCCAGCCACGCCGCACTGCGCAGCCGTGAGCCGTCCCGCAGCTCCGCCCCCGTGCCGGACGCCATCAGGAACGCGCCCTCGGCCCTGGCCCGCGCCACCCGCTCCGGGAAGGCCAGGGCCGCCACCAGACCGACGGCCGCATCGTCCGGGCCCGCTCCGCCACCGCCGCCCGCCGCGCCCTTGGACGAGGAGGACAGCCGCCGCACCTCCTGGCGCCAGCGGGCCGCGTAGGAGTCCTTGCCCTGGCGCGCGGTGCGCAGCGCGGCCGCCAGGTCGTCCCCGTACTCCCTGGGCGGTTCCTCGCTCAGCAGCGCCACCACCTCCGCGGCCCGGCGCCCGCCGACCGAGGCCGCCCCGTCCAGCAGCGCCCTGGCCAGCCGGGGATGCAGCCCCAGCCGCGACATCCGTACGCCCCGCTCGGTCACCCGCCCGTCCGGGCCCACCGCGCCGACGGCCGTCAGCACCTCGTGGGCGGCGGCCATCGCACCGGCCGGGGGAGCGTCGAGCAGCGCGAGCCCGGTGGCCTCCGGATCGCCCCAGCAGGCCGCCTGGAGAGCGAACGCGGCCAGGTCGGCCACCTTGATCTCCGGGGAGGGGAACCGTGCGAGCCGCCCGTCCTCCGCCTGCTCCCAGCAGCGGTAGACCGCCCCGGGCGCCTCGCGGCCGGCCCGGCCCGCCCGCTGGCGGCCCGACGCCTGCGAGGCCCGTACCGTCGTCAGCGCGCTCAGGCCGCGGGCGTGATCGGTGCGCGGCTCCCTGGCCAGCCCGGAGTCGACGACGGTCCGCACCCCCGGCACGGTCAGCGACGACTCCGCCACCGAGGTCGCCAGCACCACCCGCCGCCCCTCCGGCGAACCGGCCAGCACCGCGTCCTGCACCGCCGCGGGGGCCCGCCCGTGCACCTGGAGGACCTCGGCGGCGATACCGGACAACTGCCCCGCCACCCGGGCGATCTCGCCGACCCCGGGCAGGAAGCACAGCACGTCGCCGTCCCGCTCGGCCAGCGCCCGCCGCACCACGGAGGCCACATGGGTCAGCAGCGCGGGATCGACCCGCATCCCGTGCGGCGGCTTCACCGGCCTGACCGGCGGCGCCCACACGACCTCCACCGGGTACGAGACGCCCTGCGCCTCGACCACCGGTGCGTCGCCGAGCAGCCGCGCCCAGCCCTGCGCGTCCGTCGTCGCCGACGCGGCGACCAGCCGCAGATCGGGCCGGATCGCCGCCCGTACGTCGAGGAGGAACGCGGCCACCGTGTCCGCGTCCAGATGGCGCTCGTGGCACTCGTCGATGATCACCGCGTCGATCCCGGACAGCTCCTGGTCGCGCTGGAGCCGCTGGAGCAGCACCCCGGTGGTGACCACCTCCACCACGGTGTCCGGTCCCACCACCCGCTCCCCGCGCACGGTGAACCCGACCCGCTCGCCGGCCCGCTCCCCGAGCAGCCAGGCCATCCGGCGCGCCGCCGCGCGGGCCGCGATCCGCCGGGGCTCCGCGACCACCACCCGGCGGAGCGGTCCGTCACCGGTCAGCCCGGCCAGGACCAGGGGGACGAGGGTGGTCTTGCCGGTGCCGGGGGGTGCGCACAGCACGGCGACGCCGCGGTCGTCGAGGGCCCGCCGCAGTGCGGGCACGGCGGTGCGGACGGGCAGTCGGTCCAGGGCGTCGGTGCGGATCACGCCCCCAGTCTCGTACGGCCCGCCGCCGCGTCCGGCACCGGTCGGTGCCTCAGGGCCTGTATGGGGTTGTTCCGCGTGACCCCATGCAGGCCCTAGTCCCGTACGCAGACGAAGATCGCGGTTCCCGGGATCAGCCTGCCGCGCAGCGGCGACCAGCCGCCCCACTCCTGGGTGTTCCAGGCGGGCCACTCCGGCTCCACCAGGTCGACCAGCCGGAATCCGCCCGCCACCACGTCCCGAACCCGGTCACCCAGAGTGCGGTGGTGCTCGACGTACACCGCGTCGCCGTTCTCGTTCTGCTCGACGTAGGGGGTGCGGTCGAAGTAGGAGGCGGCGACGGACAGGCCCTCCGGGCCCGGTTCGTCCGGGAACGCCCAGCGGACCGGGTGCGTGACGGAGAAGATCCAGCGGCCGCCGGGGCGCAGCACCCGGTGCACCTCGCGGAACACCTGGACCGGGTCCGCGACGAACGGCACCGCGCCGTAGGCGGAGCAGGCCAGGTCGAAGCTGCCGTCGCGGAAGGGCAGCACCCCGGCGTCGGCCTGGACCAGGGGGATGCCGTCGCCGATCCGCAGCGCGTGCTGGAGCTGGCGGTGCGAGAGGTCGAGCGCGACCGGGCGGGCGCCCTGGGCGGCCAGCCAGCGCGAGCACTGTGCCGCGCCCGCCCCGATCTCCAGGACGTCCAGACCCTCCAGGTCGTCGAGCGGGCCCAGGAGCCCGGCCTCCATCTCGTCGATGCCCTCCGGACCCCAGACGAACCTGTCGTCGCCGAGGAAGGTCCCGTGCTCGATCTGGTAGTCGTCGGCGTTGCGGTCCCACCAGCCGCGGCTGGCCCGGCTGCTCTCGGCCTCGTCCGCGGTGCGGCGTGTCGCCTCGGGTTCTGCCGGGTGGATCTCTTGGCTCATCGTGCCCGTCGCTGTAGTTTGCCTTCACCCCGTGATACGCGGTACGTACCAAGGGGCATCTGTGAGTACGGAACCTGTGTGTCCGGGACATCGGCGGGGCCGATGTGGCCTCGGTGAACACGAGTTGTGCCGGGTATGGGGCGTTCCGCCCCTGGTGTGCGCCTTCGCGCATTGACCGTGCCCTGCTGCCCCCGTATGCTACAAGTTGCGCTGCGAGCCTGCGCGCCTCAGACCTAGCAGGCCGCGCTCGCATCTGTTGTATGTCCCCTCGGTTCACGAGGCGCCTCCCGTTCGCGGGATCGGGCGCTTCCCAGGCTGTCCGGCTTCTGCAGAGGCGATACGGGCTCACGGCGTAGCAGTAACTTCGACTCACTGTCCGTACCGGAGCCCTTTCCCACATGACGAGCAGCACCGAGACCACCGCCACCACTCCGCAGGTTGCGGTCAACGACATCGGCGATGCGGACGCGTTCCTCGCGGCGATCGACGAGACGATCAAGTACTTCAACGACGGCGACATCGTTGATGGCGTCATCGTCAAGGTTGACCGCGACGAGGTTCTCCTCGACATCGGTTACAAGACCGAAGGTGTCATCCCGAGCCGCGAGCTCTCGATCAAGCACGACGTCGACCCGAACGAGGTCGTCAAGGTCGGCGACGAGATCGAGGCCCTGGTTCTCCAGAAGGAGGACAAGGAAGGCCGCCTGATCCTCTCGAAGAAGCGCGCTCAGTACGAGCGTGCCTGGGGCACCATCGAGAAGATCAAGGAAGAAGACGGCATCGTCACCGGTACCGTCATCGAGGTCGTCAAGGGTGGTCTCATCCTCGACATCGGCCTCCGGGGCTTCCTGCCGGCGTCGCTCGTCGAGATGCGCCGCGTCCGCGACCTCCAGCCGTACGTGGGCAAGGAGCTCGAGGCCAAGATCATCGAGCTGGACAAGAACCGCAACAACGTGGTCCTGTCCCGCCGTGCCTGGCTCGAGCAGACCCAGTCCGAGGTTCGCCAGACGTTCCTCACGACCCTCCAGAAGGGTCAGGTCCGCTCCGGCGTCGTCTCCTCGATCGTCAACTTCGGTGCCTTCGTGGACCTGGGTGGCGTCGACGGTCTCGTGCACGTCTCCGAGCTGTCCTGGAAGCACATCGACCACCCCTCCGAGGTTGTCGAGGTCGGCCAGGAGGTCACCGTCGAGGTTCTCGACGTGGACATGGACCGCGAGCGTGTCTCCCTGTCGCTCAAGGCGACGCAGGAAGACCCGTGGCAGCAGTTCGCCCGGACGCACCAGATCGGGCAGGTTGTTCCCGGTAAGGTCACCAAGCTCGTTCCGTTCGGTGCGTTCGTGCGCGTCGACGAGGGCATCGAGGGCCTGGTCCACATCTCCGAGCTGGCCGAGCGCCACGTGGAGATCCCGGAGCAGGTCGTCCAGGTCAACGACGAGATCTTCGTCAAGGTCATCGACATCGACCTCGAGCGCCGTCGCATCAGCCTCTCGCTGAAGCAGGCCAACGAGTCCTTCGGTGGCGACCCGGCCTCGGTCGAGTTCGACCCGACGCTGTACGGCATGGCCGCGTCGTACGACGACCAGGGCAACTACATCTACCCCGAGGGCTTCGACCCCGAGACCAACGACTGGCTCGAGGGCTTCGAGGCTCAGCGCGAGGTCTGGGAGACCCAGTACGCCGAGGCGCAGACGCGCTTCGAGCAGCACCAGGCCCAGGTCATCAAGTCCCGCGAGGCCGACGAGGCCGCTGCTGCCGAGGGCGCTGCCGCCCCGGCCGGCAGCGCTCCGGCTGCCTCCAGCGGCAGCGGTGGCGGCGGCGGTGGCGGTTCGTACTCCTCGGAGTCCGCGGACAACTCCGGCGCCCTGGCGTCGGACGAGGCCCTGGCTGCCCTGCGCGAGAAGCTGGCGGGCGGCCAGAGCTGACGCTCTGACCCTCCGGCCGGTCATCGGCTGCGGTAGATGAAAGTGAGGCCCGCTCCCTTCGGGGGGCGGGCCTCACTCATGTCCGCGACGGGCGCGCGGAGGCGGCTTACGGGGTGACGGAGATGTTGGTCAGGCCCTTGCCGCCGGTCACCGTGTTGCTGCTGCGGACCGTGGTGGCGCAACTCGCGCTGTAGTTGGTGATGTTGAACGCGAGCTGTTTGTCGCCCGTCGAGCCGGACAGGTCAGAGGTGTTGCCGCGGAAGACGGTCCCGCAGCCCCAGCCGCTCTGCTGGGTGTGCGTCTCGTAGCCGTTGTTGGTCGTACGGGAGCCGTGGTTGCCCTCGACCAGCACGTCGTTGCCCTTCACGTCGACCCAGGAGTCGTCGTAGTTGGCCCCGGTCAGCCCGCTGCCGTCGAAGGTGTTGCCGACGATCCGGGTACCCGTGGTGCCCTCCTTGATGTCGACGTTCTCGCCGCCGACGTCCGGACCGATCGTGTTGTCCAGGATCTGCACCCGGTCGCTGTTGTCGGAGAGATCGCCCGCCGTGCCGACGTAGACGCCCTCGCCCATGCCGCGGCCGTCGTGCCCGGTGTCGTAGATCCGGGAGTTCTTGATGACGCCGTCGCTGCTGGACTTGCGGAAGTGGACGCCCTCCATGTCGAGGTCGTGCACGGTCACCGAGTCGATGACGACACCGTTGGCGCTGTCGGCCATGATGCCCTTCTGGCCGCCGGAGACGGTGATGCCCCGCACGGTCCAGTACGAGGCGCCGTTGAGGTGCAGCCCGTAGCCGCCGCCGGCCGTGAGGACCGCCCCGGCGGAGCCGGTCAGCGTGATGCGCGCGGAGGCGCTGCCGGGGACGGTCGCCTTGAAGTTGCCGGTGTACGTGCCGTCCGCGAGATGGATCGTGTCGCCGGGGCCGGCCGCGGTGAGGGCCGACTTGAGCTGGGCCGCGGTACTCACCTCGATGACGGTCGCGGCCCCGGCGGTGGCGGCCGAGGCGAGGATCAGACCACCGGTGGCCAGGGCGGTGGACAGCAGGGCGGGGAGCAGCGTGCGGGTGCGCATGGGGGTGCCTTCCCGTCGAAGGGTTCAAGGTCCAGGGTTCTCGTACATGAACGTGGGGCGAGTGTCTGAACTTGCTGACCGTGAACGTAGAGAGGGAGTGACGCCGTGTCAAGGTCTGGACCATTGCGGGTGAAGGTGGCGCACGAGGGGGCGGGGGAAACGTGCGGGATGCACGAGCAACTGACGGCGCGTGACACGCCCGTGCCGTGAACTCGGCTTTCACGCCGAGGTGTTCATTGATCTGAACGTCGCTGCCTCGCCGCACTGCACTCGCGGCTACCTGGGTAAACAGCTTGTGAAGGGGTGCGGCCGGGAATGCCCGTGCCCCTCGGGGCGTTCTTCTTCAGGAACACAAGGAGGAGCGGTAACCGTGGCTGATCCGCAGAGTTTGTACGAATGGGAGCCGAAGGGCCTGGCTGTCGTCGACATGGCGCTTGCCCAGGAGTCGGCCGGCCTGGTCATGCTCTACCACTTCGAGGGGTACATCGACGCGGGTGAGACCGGTGAGCAGATCGTCGACGGTCTGCTCGAATCGCTGCCGCACCAGGTGGTGGCGCGCTTCGACCACGACCGCCTCGTCGACTACCGCGCACGGCGTCCCCTGCTGACCTTCCGGCGCGACCGCTGGACGGCGTACGAGACCCCGACGCTGGACGTCCGGGTGGTCCAGGACGCGACCGGGGCCCCGTTCCTGCTGCTGTCCGGGCCGGAACCGGACGTGGAGTGGGAGAGGTTCGCCGCCGCCGTCGAGCAGATCGTCGAGCGCCTCGGTGTGCGTCTCGCGGTCAACTTCCACGGCATTCCGATGGGAGTCCCGCACACCCGCCCGGTCGGCGTCACCCCGCACGGCAACCGCACCGACCTCATGCCGGGACACCGCAGCCCGTTCGACGAGGCCCAGGTGCCCGGCTCCGCGGAGGCCCTCGTCGAGTACCGGCTGATGGAGGCCGGACACGACGTACTCGGTGTCGCCGCCCATGTGCCGCACTACGTCGCCCGCTCCGCCTACCCCGACGCCGCGCTCACCGCGCTGGAGTCGATCACGGCCGCGACCGGACTGGTCCTGCCGGCCATCGCCCACGCCCTGCGCACCGAGGCGCACCGCACCCAGACGGAGATCGACCGCCAGATCGGGCAGGGCGACGAGGAACTCGTCTCGCTGGTCGAGGGCCTTGAGCACCAGTACGACGCGGTGGCGGGCTCCGAGACCCGGGGCAACCTGGTCGCCGAACCGGTGGACCTGCCGTCCGCCGACGAGATCGGCCTCGAATTCGAGCGCTTCCTGGCCGAACGGGAAGGCGACAGCTGACCTCCGGTACGACGAGCGCCGATTCCGCCTGTCGGGCCCCGCAGCCCTGGCACTAGGCTGCCGCCCATGCTGAAAGTGGGCCTGACCGGTGGAATCGGCGCCGGCAAGAGCGAAGTGTCACGGCTGCTCGTCGGCCACGGAGCCGTCCTCGTCGACGCCGACCGGATCGCACGTGAGGTCGTCGAGCCCGGCACCCCCGGGCTCGACGCGCTCGTCGAGGCGTTCGGCACGGGAGTCCTGAGCCCGGACGGCAGCCTGGACCGGCCGAAGCTCGGCTCGATCGTCTTCTCCGACGCCGAACGGCTCGCCGTCCTCAACGCGATCGTCCACCCGCTGGTCGGTGCCCGCTCCGCCGAGCTGGAACGGGCCGCGAGCCCCGGCTCCGTGGTCGTCCACGACGTTCCCCTCCTCACCGAGAACGGCCTCGCACCCCTGTACGACCTGGTCGTCGTCGTCGACGCCGCTCCCGGGGCCCAGCTCGACCGCCTCGTGCGACTGCGCGGGATGACGGAATCGGACGCCCGTGCCCGGATGGCCGCACAGGCCACCCGCGAGGAGCGGCTGGCCGTCGCCGACCTGGTCATCGACAACGACGGACCGGTCGAGGCGCTGGCACCGCAGGTCCGCGAGCTCTGGTCGGAGCTGGAGCGGCGGGCCGCGGCCCGCTGACCCGGGAGCCGGTGCCGCGCCGCCCGGACCGGAATACCGGCGCCCGGAGCGACGTTCACACCGAGGTGGCCGAGGGAAGGATGCGACTGTGCCCGAGAGGAACCCGGAAACCCACGTCATAGACTTCCGCGCGGCCGAGCAACTGCTGGCCGCGCGTGATCCCCGGGGTGCCGTGAAGCTGCTCGACTCGGTGATCGCCTCCCACCCGGAGAACACCGCCGCCCGGCTGCTGCGCGCCCGCGCCTTCTTCGCGGCTGCCCAACTGCGCCCCGCCGAGCTGGAATTCGAACTCGTCCTGGAGCGGGAGCCGGACAACGCCTTCGCGCACTTCGCGCTGGCCCGGACCTTCGAGCGGGCCGGCCATCCGGAGCGGGCAACCCGCCACTTCAGGCTGGCGGCGGCGCTCGACCCCAACCCGGAGTACCTGAGGGCCGCCCGCTTCGACACGGAGGGCTGAGCGGCTGCCGGGTGACCTCCGCGCCCGCCGTGCCGCTGGTCCGCCCGCCGTGGGGCCCGCGGTCAGTCCCCGTACCACCGCCGTCGCCCGTGGCCCGCTCCGTGCGGCGGGACGGTGCGGCCGGGCTGGTAGCGCGGGCCCTGGTGGATGCGGTGGACGATCACGGCCAGGTCCACCAGCACCAGGACGAGCAGCACACCGCAGGCGGCCGCCCACCCCGGGCGGCCGGTCAGAGTGAATGCCGTCAGGCCGAGGACGGCCCAGGCCAGGCCCCATACACTCAGCCAGAGCCGCAGTCGCAGAGAACTGCGTGCAGTCGTCGGTTCACTACCGGTACGCATGGCCATCGCCTCTCCTACCAGCATGGACCCGCGACGGCGGAACGCGGCGGACCGGCGAGGGACACGGACCGGCAAGAGGGAATGGGGGCGGCGGCGATGAGCGGCACGGCATGGGGGAACGACTCCGTCCGAAGGGCCCGGGTCAGGGGATGCCTGCTTGGTGGGGCGATCGGGGACGCGCTGGGCAGTCCGGTGGAGTTCCTGTCGCTCGCGGGCATCCGGCGGGCCCACGGAGAGCGGGGCGTACGCGGCCTCACCGCCGACGAGGACGGGGTGGTCGGGCGCGTCACCGACGACACCCAGATGACGCTCTTCACGGCCGAGGGGCTGATCAGGGCCCACTCCCGGGCCATGGCCAGGGGAATCGGCGGCGCCGAGACCGCGGTCGTCAGGCACGCCTATCTGCGCTGGCTCGACACCCAGAACCACCCCGCGCCGCCCGCCCCCGAAGGGGACGACATCGTCCGTACCGGCTGGCTCAGGCAGCAGCCCTGGCTGTACGCGCGGCGGGCCCCCGGCAACGCCTGTCTGACCGGGCTCGCGGCCGGGTACACCCCCGACCCGAGGGCCCCGCTCGGCGAGCCCGGCCCGGTCAACACCGGCTCCAAGGGATGCGGCACGGTGATGCGCTCCGCCCCCTTCGGTCTGACCGGCCCGCACGCGGAGGCCGGCTTCGGGCTGGCCGCCCGCTGCGCCCAGATCACCCACGGCCACCTCACCGGCGCCTACGCGGCCGGCGCCCTCGCGGCGATCGTCACCCATCTCCTGGACGGCGACTCCCTGTCCGGTTCCGTACTGCGGGCCATGGAGCTGCTGGCCCGCCACCCCGGGCACGAGGAGACGACCGCCGCGCTCCGGGCGGCCCACGAGCTGGCCGCCCGGGGCGCCCCGAGCGCGGAGAAGGTGGAGTCGCTCGGGGCGGGCTGGGTGGCCGAGGAGGCGCTCGCCATCGCCGTGTACTGCGCGCTGGTCCTGCCGGGCGCGGGGCAGGTGGACGAGGCGCTGCTGCTCTCCGTCAACCACTCCGGCGACAGCGACTCCACCGGCGCCGTCTGCGGGAACCTGCTCGGCGCCCACCACGGCGACGTACACCTCCCGCCGGCCTGGCTGGTGCGCACGGAAGGACGGGCGGTGATCACCGAGGTGGCCGACGACCTCTCCCTGGAGTTCGAGCACACGGTCGAGTGGCCGGCCGGCCGCTACCCGGGGTGCTGATCCGGGCCGAGGCGCGGGTCAGCCGGTCAGCAGCCTGGCGCGCAGGGTCTCCACGGTCGCCGCGTCGAGCTTCAGCCCTTCGCGTACGTAGCTGTCGAAGTCCCCGTACAGGTGGTCCACCTCGTCGAACGCGGCGTGCAGCCAGCTCAGTTCGACGGCCTGCGGGTCGCCCGTGTACTGGTTGCTGGCGAGGAAGTCCGCCTCGACCGTGGCCCGCGGGACGCCGAGCAGGGTGAGCAGGACGGCCGTGCCCCAGCCGGTCCGGTCCTTGCCCGCGCTGCAGTGGAAGACCGTGGCCCCCGAGGTGTTCGTGGCGACGGCCGTGACCAGGTCGTGGAACGCGTAGTCGCCGCCCACGAAGTTGACCATGAACGGGTAGCCGATGGACTGGCCGAGGTCGGAGGAGCCGGAGAAGAGACCGGCGGCGACGGCCTGGGCCAGGGTCATCAGGGCCGGGTCGTGGAAGCGGACGCCGTGGCCGAGCGAGACGACGTCGGCGACCTGGTAGGCGACACCGGCGGGCAGCCGGTCCGGGCCGTCGTGGCGCTCCATGGCGTTGCGCAGGTCCACATCGAGCGTGAGCCGCTGGGAGACCAGCCGCTGCTGCTCGGTGTCCGTGAGGCCGTTCAGCTTGCCGGAGCGGTAGACCAGACCGGAGCGGACCCAGCGCCCGTCGGTGGTGCGGTAGCCGCCGATGTCACGGAAGTTGCGGGCGGACTCCAGGCCGAGGGAGCGGTCGGCGACGACCAGTGGGCTCCCGCTGTCCGGGACCAGCCGGAAGTACCAGCGCCCGGACTCCGGGAGCGTCCCGGCGGGAACGGTCAGTGAGCCGGTGCCCGGGGCCGTTCCGACGGCGACACCGGTGGTGGCGTCGGGGGAGGTGACGGCCGTGACGGTCACCGACACGGCGGGGGAGGCCCAGGAGAGGGTGTGGCCGCCGTCGGCCGTGCGTGCGGCCGTTGCTGAGGTGAACGGTACGGCGGCGGCCGCCGCGGCCGTCACCGCGGCGGCGGGCGGTGCCGCGAGCGCGGACGGGGCCAGTGCGGTACCTGCGAGGAGGGCGGCCGCGACGACGGCCCCGGCGGTGCGGTGCGTACGCATGGTGCTCCTTGTCTGTGCCCTGCGGGGGAGGGGAGGCGTCAGGAAATGGGGGAGGGGCTCCCGCCGGAATGCCGTGGAGGGCGCCCCCTGCCCCACGCGTCAGCCCTGGAGGTGTGCGCCGATGAGGCGGGCGTAGTTCGACTCGCCCTGCCGGTTCGGGTGCAGGGGCGCGGCCGGGGCCGTCGGCACGTACCCCTCGACCCACTTGTCCGACGGGGCCTGGCAGGAGTCGTGGCCCTTGCTGGGTGTGGCGAGGTCGATGTACTCGGCGCCGTGCGCGGCGCTCTGCTCGGCGATCACCGTGTTCATCCGGTCGACGCTGCCCTGGAGGAAGTCGGCGTCCACCGGCAGCACGGGCTGGAGCGGCCAGCAGCCGCCGGGCTTGATGTACAGCCCGTAGCCCGTGACGATCACCCTGGCCTGCGGCGAACGCTGGTGGATCCCGTCCAGCACGGCGGCCAGGCGCGGGGCGAACTCCGCGATCCGCTGCCCCACCTGGTCCACCCCGCCCTCGTTGTACTTCTCCTTGCACGGGGTGGCGGTCGGGTCGAGGGTGGTGCAGCCCTGTGCGATACCGACCAGGCCGGCGTCGTTGCCGCCGATGGTCAGGGTCACCAGGTCGGTGTCCGCGCGCAGCGCGTCGAACTGGGGCGGCGCCGAACCCATGGGTACGTCGAGCAGGGAGAGCGACTGCTTCTCCGTCATGTGCTTGGACGCGGCGCCACTGCACGTGACGTCGCTCAGCGAGGCGCCGAGGCTCGCCGCCAGCTCGTGCGGGTAGTTGTGCGTGGAGCGCCCGCACGCCACCGGTCCGGTGATGCCCGGGATGAGCGGCCCGGAGGCCATCGAGTCGCCGAGCGCGACGTACGAGGTGGTGTCGTCGGCGGCCGCCGACGCGCCGGACGCGCCGGTTCCGACAGCCAGTCCGGCCAGGGCGAGCGCGGTGACCGATGATCTGACGGTCCGACAGAATGCCTTGTTCCGGGTTGAGTTCACGACGACCTCCGGTGGTGGGGGGTGAGGCGGGATGGCGGGTGTCGCCGGTCATCATGCAGACTCGGACGCCGTCGTTTAACTGGTGGGTAACGCAGACTTCCGCGGGGGCTTTTGTGACGCATGACAAAGAGCGGGCCGTCGTCAGAGGCGGACACGCGGACCGGGGCCCCGCCGGGCAGCCGCCGCTGTGCATCGCAGGGCGGCCGGTGGCCGCCCAGCTGCGGGCCCGCGCCCCCGCGCTGACCGCCTGTGTCGTCGCCCGGCTGCTCAGTGATCTGCCGGTCTACGCGGAACTGCCCCACGAGGAGATCGCGGGCGACATCGCGGACATCGTCCAGCACAATCTGCGGCTCTTCGCCGATGTCGTCGAACACCGCCGCCCCGCCACCGACGCCGAACTCGCCCAGCAGCGCGACTCGGCGGCCCAGCGCGCGGAGGAGGGCGTGCCGCTGGACGCGATCCTCACCGCGTACCAGGTCGGCATCGCGATGTGCTGGCAGGAGACCGCCCGGGACGCGGGCCCCGCCGACCTCCCCGCCGTCCTGGAGATCATGGACCGCATCATGGTCCTCCAGCAGCAGTTGACGTCCGCGGTCAGCGGCGCCTATCTGGAGGCCCGGCAGATCCTGGACAGCCAGGAGCACGGCGGCCGGCACGCCCTGATGGCCGCCCTGCTGAGCGGTGAGGCCCTGGACCGCTTCAGCCAGCGCACCGGGCTGCGACCGGCGGCGGGCTATCTGACGATGACGCTCGCGTTCGCCCCGCACCGCGACGAGGTGAGCCAGGCGCCCGGCCCCGGCGCGCGGGTGGCCGCCCGCCGCAAGATCCGCCGCATCCGCACGACCCTGGACCGGTTCGCCGGCACGCCCGCGCTGACCGCTCTGGACGCCTCCGGCGGCACCGTGCTGCTGCCCGTCGACGAGCCGCCGCCGTGGAGCGGTCCCGGCGGGCTGTGCGAGCTGATCGCCGAGGCGACGCGGGCGGCCGGGGTACCGGTCACCGCGGCGGCGGAGACCGCCGAACCGGCGGCGGTCCCGGCCGCCGTGGCCCGTAACGCCGAGATCGTCGACTTGGTCGCCCGCACCGGACGGCCGCCCGGCCTGTACCGGCTGGCCGATGTCCTGCTGGAGTACCAGCTGAGCAGACCCAGTGAGGCACTGCACGGGCTCGCCCGGCTCCTGCGCCCGCTGGAGGCCAAACCGGAGCTGCTGCACACGCTGGAGACCTACCTCGGACACGGCCTCGACCGCCGGGCCGCGGCGGCCGCACTGCACGTCCACCCCAACACCGTCGACTACCGCATCCGCCGTATCGACCGGCTGACCGGCCTCTCCCCGGCCCGCCCCGCCGACCTCCAGCATCTCAGCGCCGCGCTGGTGGCACGCCGCTCCGTGTGAGGGACGCGAACGGCCCCTGGTCACGGGCCGGTTCGGCTCGGCGGTCCGGTACGGGAACGGCCTCCGGCGACGGTTCGTTCGCCGTACATGAGCGGACAACTGATACGTGAGGGCTATTCAGGGACCGGTCCCGGCGCGATCACGCCGGACGGCTGCGCGGTGGAGCTGTACACCCGGCTGTCCGTCGGCAGCGAACCGGACGTGATCGCCGACGCCGTCCCCGCCGGGGCGAGGATTCTGGAACTGGGCTGCGGGGCGGGCCGGGTGACGCATCCGCTGATCCGCCGCGGGTTCGACGTCACCGCGGTGGACGAGTCGGCGCAGATGCTGGAGAAGGTGCGCGGCGCGCGTACGGTGCAGAGCCCCATCGAGACGCTGGAGCTCGGTGACGAGAGGTTCGACGTGGTGATGCTCGCGTCGTTCCTGGTGCACACGGGCGACCACCGGGTGCGGGACGGACTGCTGCGGACCTGCCGGAGGTACGTGCGCGACGGCGGGACGGTGCTCATCCAGCGCGAGGGGCCGGACTACCACACCGGACTGCCGAGGGAGCGCGTCGAACCGGCCGGGTACACCCTGCGGATCGTCTCCTCGCAGCCGGCCGGGGACGGGGTGCGCTCGGTGCGCGCCGAGTACGAGTTCGACGACGCCCAGTGGTCGCAGACGTTCCTGTCACGGCCGCTGTCGAAGGAACAGTTCGAGGAGTACCTGGCGGCGGCCGGACTGGGAGTGGACCGCTATCTCACGGATGACGGCGTCTGGGTGCGGGCCGTGCCTCGATAGCGGAGCGTGGCGGGGCGGTCCGGCCTGCGGTGGTGGCCCGGATCAGTGCACTGTGCTGAAGCTGCGCCAGGGCAGCGAATCGGGCGCCCGCACGTCGGAGAGCGTGGTGGCGAGGTAGGTCGTACCCGGTCCGGTGCAGTCCCGCGTGCGGTACAGGATGATGTCGATCAGGGTCCCGTTGTCCACTTCCTTGGCGCCCGCGGGGGCGAGCGGGTGGCAGCCCCGCACCGAGGGGCTGTTCACCATGATCACGGCCTCCCGCTCGGTCGTGTAGGTGACCGGACCGACCGCGGTCCGGCCGAGGCCCGAACAGCCCGCGACGGTGAGGGTCAGGAGGGCGGTCCCGGCTGCGATGCCGAAACGGCGGCGTCGGTTGTCGATCACGGGCATGGGCAGGTCCTCGTCTGTCTCGTCCGGCTCATCCGTACGCACTCCGTCACATGGCCCACGTACGCCACGGGGGTACGTGCTCACGCTGGCCACCTTGCCCGCTCGCCGCCGACCCGGCATCCGGGAGGCGGCCGGGCGGGCTACAGATGCACGGAACGCACGGGACACGCGGAATGTGTGGGCAGGGGTTCGGCGGAATGTGTGGGCAGGAGTTCGACTGACGCCCGGACCGGGCATACCGTGGTATTAGCGCCTTGTCCGGCGTGGAGTGAGTGTTCCGGTGTTTCCGGCTGGTAGGGGGCCGTCATGGTCCAGGAGCTCTTGATCGCTTTGGTTGTGGTGGTGCTGGCGGGTGTCGCCTACATGGCAGCCGCCGCCCGGGTCGTCAAACAGTACGAACGGGGTGTGGTTCTCAGGTTCGGCCGGCTCCGGAACGACGTACGAGGGCCCGGATTCACCATGGTGCTCCCCGGTGCGGAGCGGCTGCGCAAGGTCAACATGCAGATCGTGACGATGCCGGTGCCGGCCCAGGACGGGATCACCCGGGACAACGTCACGGTGCGGGTCGACGCGGTCATCTACTTCAAGGTGGTCGACGCCGCGAGCGCCGTCGTCGAGGTGGAGGACTACCGGTTCGCCGTCTCGCAGATGGCGCAGACATCGTTGCGTTCGATCATCGGTAAGAGCGATCTGGACGATCTGCTGTCCAACCGGGAGAAGCTGAACCAGGGCCTGGAGCTGATGATCGACAGCCCCGCGGTCGGCTGGGGCGTGCAGATCGACCGGGTGGAGATCAAGGACGTCTCGCTGCCGGAGACGATGAAACGCTCCATGGCGCGTCAGGCCGAGGCGGACCGTGAGAGGCGGGCCCGGGTCATCAACGCGGACGCGGAACTCCAGGCGTCGAAGAAGCTGTCCCAGGCAGCCGCGGAGATGTCCTCCCAGCCCGCGGCACTCCAGCTGAGGCTGCTGCAGACCGTGGTGGCGGTGGCCGCGGAGAAGAACTCCACACTGGTGCTGCCGTTCCCGGTGGAGCTGCTCCGCTTCCTGGAGCGGGCACAGCCGACGACAGCGCCGCCGCAGGCCGTGCAGGGCGCGCAGCCCGTGCAGGGCGTGCAGGCAGCGCAGGGCGCGGAGCCCGAGCCGCCTGTGGAGCCCGCGTCGGCGGCGGCGCCTGAGTCCTCGGCCGATTCCTCACCCGAGTCCTCGCCGACCGAGGCGCGGTCCGCGGAACCTGAGACCGCGCCCGAGTCCTCGTCCGCGCCCCCGTCTCCGTCGCCGGCGGCGGGTCCGTCTCCGTCACAGGGGCCGGCGCGGACGGCCCGCACCCCCGAGCCCGCCCCGCCCGCCGCGAGGCCCCGGCCACGTCCCAACGGGTCGAAGCCGCTCGCCAGGCACTGAGGCCGCCACCGGCCCACGGACCCGCCCGCCGTACCCCGTCCGAACCGAGGGGTCGGCGGCGGGCCCGTGGTCGGCTGTCATACCCCCCGCCTAGACTCGCGAGTCAGAGGGATCCGGTGCCGGTCAGGTGCCGGGGACAGCGGGCACAGAGCCCGTGACCAGGGATTCGGGCATGAGGGGAGGGGCCGGTGGCCATCGCATCACCACCGCAGGACGCGGCCGTCGGCCGCCTGCTGCGCTGCGCGGCCGTCTTCCTCCCCGCAGCGCTCCCCAGGGAGGGCCGCATCGCGTTCTGGGACCCGGAAGGGGCCCCGCTCCCCGGCCTCGGTGACACGTCCGGCAGCGGCTCGGCCTCCGGTACGGGCTTCGCGGCCGGTACCGACGACCGGGTCTCCGAGATCACGGTCGTCCGACGGCACGGCGGTCAGGGCGACGTCCGCCGGCACACCGTGCCGGCCCTCGTGCTGTCCATCGCCGACGCTGTCCCCCTGCTGGCCCGTGCCAGGCACCAGCAGTCCGCCCACCCCGCCACCCGCTGCTGGGGCGCCGCCACCCTCCACGCGCTCCATCTGGTGGCCCGCGGCCGGATGCTTCCCGGGCTGACGCCCGACGATCACGATGCCTGGCGGGCCGGTCCGCGCGCCGCGGAGGACGTCGCCCATCTGCGTGCGGTCGCCGCGGCCATGCCCCCCGAGGGGTACGCGGTGCCGTTCCCGGACCGCACTCCCCTCCAGGTTCCCGATCCCGAGCCGCTCATCGCCTCCTTCCTCGACGCGGTGGCCGACACCCTGCCCCGCACCCCCGCGGCGGCTTTCGCCATGGGGGCGCCCTTCGCCGCCCGGGAGGCCCAGCACCTCCCCGGCGCCCGTGAGTGGGCCGTGGCGGTCGCGGCCGGGCTGGACGCGGGCGTACGGGTGTCGCTGCGCCTGGACCTCTCCGCGTACGAACTCTTCGACACAACGGATACCGCCGGCACGACCGGCTCCGGCTCCGACTCCGGTTTCGGCTCCGGCTCCGGCTCCGACTCCGACGGTCCGGCCGCCGCGCGGCACGCCGCCGCGGCCATCACCCAGGTGCACAGCCTCGCCGACCCGACCTACGTCGTCGACGCCGCCGCGCTGTGGACCGGCGCGGCGGGCGAGCCCTTCGGTCCGCGGGCCCGGATCGACGCCGTGCTCGCGCTGCGCCGCGCCGCCCGTGTCTGGGCCCCGCTGGAACGCCTCCTCGACCAGCCCGTCCCCGATGTGCTGGCCCTCACCGAGGACGAGCTGTACGAGCTGCTCAGCGATGCCGGGGCCCGGCTCTCGGCCGCCGGGGTGAGCGTGCACTGGCCCCGGGAGCTGGCCCGTTCCCTCACCGCGGCCGCCGTGGTGCGGCCCGCGCCGGGCACCGCCACCGACGGCACGGCGTTCTTCGACGCAGAACAGCTCTTCGCCTTCAACTGGCAGCTCTCGCTGGGGGACCAGCAGCTCACCGAGGCCGAGATGGACGTGCTGGCCGAGGCCCACCGGCCCGTGGTGCGGCTGCGGGACCAATGGGTCGTCGTCGACCCCGCGCTCGTCCGCAAGGCGCGCAAGCGGGAGCTGGGCCTGCTCGACCCGGTGGACGCCCTCGCCGTCGCCCTGACCGGCAGCGCCGAGGTGGACGGCGAACAGGTCGACGCCGTGCCGGTCGGCGCGCTCGCCGCGCTCCGCACCCGCATCGTCGACGACGAGACCACCGTCGCACCGCCGCCCGGCCTCAACGCGACGCTCCGCGACTACCAGTTGCGCGGGCTGGCCTGGCTGGACCGGATGACCTCGCTGGGCCTCGGCGGCTGCCTCGCCGACGACATGGGCCTCGGCAAGACGATCACCCTCATCGCCCTGCATCTGCACCGCGCCCATCGCGCGCCCACCCTGGTGATCTGCCCCGCCTCGCTGCTGGGCAACTGGCACCGGGAGATCAACCGCTTCGCCCCCGGCGTACCCGTGCGCCGGTTCCACGGCACCGACCGCACCCTCGCCGAACCCGACGGCGGCTTCGTCCTCACCACGTACGGCACGATGCGCTCCAGCGCGGCCGAACTCGCCGCGCACAACTGGGGACTGGTCGTCGCCGACGAGGCGCAGCACGTGAAGAACCCGCACTCCTCGACGGCGAAGGCGCTGCGCACGATTCCGTCCCCGGCCCGGGTCGCCCTGACCGGTACCCCCGTCGAGAACAACCTCTCCGAGCTCTGGGCGCTGCTCGACTGGACCACGCCCGGACTGCTCGGCCCCCTCAAGGCGTTCCGGGCCCGGCACGCCCGGATCGTGGAGAACACCGGCACGGCGGCCGGGATCGGCAACGACGAAGCGGTCGAGCGGCTCTCCAGGCTGGTCCGCCCCTTCCTGCTGCGCCGCAAGAAGTCGGACCCGGGCATCGCACCCGAGCTGCCGCCCAAGACGGAGACCGACCACCCCGTCTTCCTCACCCGCGAGCAGGCCACGCTCTACGAGGCCACGGTGCGCGAGACCATGGCGTACATCGAGGCGTCGGAGGGCATCGCCCGGCGCGGCCTCATCATGAAGCTGCTGGCGTCGCTCAAGCAGATCTGCAACCACCCCGCGCAGTATCTGAAGGAGGAGCCGACCCGGCTCGTCGGCCGCTCCGGGAAGCTCGCCCTGCTCGACGAACTCCTCGACACGATCCTCGCGGAGGACGGCTCCGTCCTCGTCTTCACCCAGTACGTGACGATGGCCCGGCTGCTCTCCGCGCACCTCACCGCGCGGGCGATCCCCTCCCAGCTCCTGCACGGCGGCACGCCGGTGCCCGAGCGGGAACGGATGGTGGACCGCTTCCAGTCCGGCGAGGTCCCGGTGTTCCTGCTCTCCCTGAAGGCGGCGGGCACCGGGCTGAACCTCACCAGGGCCGCCCATGTCATCCACTACGACCGCTGGTGGAACCCGGCCGTCGAGGAACAGGCCACGGACCGCGCCTACCGCATCGGGCAGACCCAGCCCGTCCAGGTGCACCGGCTGATCGCCGAGGGCACCGTCGAGGACCGGATCGGCGAGATGCTGCTGGCCAAGCGCGCCCTGGCCGACGCCGTGCTGGGCGCCGGCGAGACCGCGCTGACCGAGCTCAGCGACCGCGACCTCGCCGATCTCGTCTCCCTCCGGAGGCCGTCATGAGTCCCCGCCCGCACTCCCTGCAGTCCGCCCGCGACCCCCGTCCCGTCGCCCGGTCCCGGCCGGGCCCCGACGACCTGCGGCGGACCTTCGAGGCGGTACCCGCGCGGACCTCCGGCGACGACGGGCCGTTCGCGGACAGCTGGTGGGGCCGGGCCTGGGTGGCGGCGCTGGAAGCCCTCTCGATGGACGCGGCGAGGCTCGCTCGCGGCCGTGCGTACGCCGACGGCGGGCACGTCGCCGCGGTCACCGTCACCCCCGGCCGCGTCGTCGCCTATGTGCACGGCAGCCGCCCCCGGCCCTACCGCGCCGAACTGCGGCTGCGCACCTTCACCGACGCCGACTGGGACACCTTCCTCGCCGCGGTCGCCGCCAGCCCCGGCCACCTCGCCGCACTGCTCACCAAGGAGATGCCGCACTCCCTGGCCGACACGGCGGCCGCCTCCGGAGTCGCGCTGCTCCCCGCAGCCGACGACCTGGACCCCAGCTGTTCCTGCCCCGACCACGGCTGGCCCTGCAAGCACGTGTCGGCGCTCTGCTACCAGATGGCCCGGCTCCTGGACGCCGATCCGTTCGTCCTGCTGCTGCTGCGCGGCCGGGGCGAGCGCGAACTCCTGGAGGACCTGGGCCACCGCAACGCCGCGCACTCCGCTCGGGAGCGGCCCGAGGCCCCCGCCGCTCCCTCCGTAACGGCGCAGGACGCGCTGGCCGGCCGCTTCCTGCCTCCGCTGCCCGCCCCGTTCCCGGTGGAGCCGCATCCCGGGCAGCCGCCCGCGTACCCGAGCCTGCCCGGCAGCCGGGACCCCCTCGCCCTCGACCAGCTCGCCACGGACGCGGCGGCACGGGCCCACGCCCTGCTCACCACCGGCCTCGACCCGCTCGCCGGGCTCACCTCCTGGCAGGACGCGGTCCGGCTGGCAGCGGCCCGGCCCACCGCGGGGCTCACCGCCACCACCCGCGCCCTCTACCGCGAACTGGCGTCCGCCACCGGCCGCAACACCACCGACCTGGCCCGCGCCGTCGCCGCCTGGCGCCAGGGCGGGGCCGAGGGGCTGGACGTCCTGGAATCGCAGTGGGACCCCCCGGCCGGCCCGTTCGACCGGGCCCGCCCGGCCCTCGCAGCCGCCGGCTTCCCCCGCTTCCAGCCCTGGCGCAACCACCTCACCCATCCCGGTGGCACGCTCCAGCTCCGCTTCGGCCACGACGGCCGCTGGTACGGCTACGAGTCCGACCCGGGGCAGGACGAGTGGTGGCCGCGTGCCGTACCGGACTCCGATCCGGTGGGCGCGCTCCTGGAGCTCAGCGGCGGCTGACGGGTCAGCCCTTCAGGAGCAGCAGCAGACCGATCAGCACGACGGCGACGATCGGCAGCACGATCAGCCGCCCCTTGCGGAACGACTCGTCCTCCTGCTGCGCCAGCCCGCGCCCGGCCCCGTGCGCGGAGGCCAGGTGCTCCCCGGCCATGTCGATGATCCGCTCCGTGGTCAGGAGAGAGGGACGCCACTCGCAGTGCGCGCAGACCAGGAAGTCGCGGTACGGGTCGTACCGGAAGTCCCGCTCGATGTTGACCGTGAAGACCTGCCCCTGCTCGGTCGTGGCGGTGAAATGACGTATCGCGGCGCCCATGCGGCCTGCTCCCTGTCGATCGATGTCCGGTACTCCCGCCGCACCCCGGTCCGTCCAGCGCCTCCGGTGCGGCAAAAACCGCTGGTGCAGGCCGTGTTGCTGTTGCTAGCTTCCTGGACGTGGCGAAACTCAATCAGATCATCGCAGTGGAGAAGGGCGTCAAGTCCAAGGCTCACCAGGACCTGACGGCGGCGCATCACGGCCTCCAGAAGGCCGGCCTGCTGGCCGGGATCTCCCGGACCTACCAGCCGAAGGACGAGGAGGGCGAGCAGTTGCCGCCCGAGTCGACACCGGTGCAGATCAAGGCCGAGGACGTGCTGCGCGAGACGGCGAAGACCCTCACCCGGCTCTTCGACGTGACCGCCACCAAGGACTGGGCGAACTGCGCGGCCCGCGCCGACATCTCGGTCGACGGCCGGGTGCTGGTGGCCGGCGTACCGGTGTCGTATCTGCTCTTCCTGGAGAAGCAGCTCACGGACGTCACCACCTTCATCCGCAGACTGCCGGTGCTCGAAGCCTCGGAGGCCTGGGCCCAGGACCCGTCCACCGACTCCTGGAAGACCGAGCCGGTGCGGACCCTGCGCACCAAGAAGGTGCCCCGCAACCATGTGAAGGCGGAGGCCACCGAGAAGCACCCGGCGCAGGTCGACGTGTACTACGAGGATGTGCCGATCGGCTACTGGACGACCGTGAAGTTCTCCGGGGCGCTGCCCGCACGGCGGATCAACGAACTGACCGACCGGGTCGAGAAGCTCCAGCAGGCCGTCAAGTTCGCCCGCGAGGAGGCCAACGGCGTGGACGTCACGGACCAGCGGGTGGGTGATGCGGTCTTCGGTTACCTCTTCGGGTGACCGACCATGGAATCCCCGGGGGCGGTCGAAGCCGCCGGGGTGCGCGAGGAGCGCAAAGCTGAAACTGAAGTTTGTCGTGACGACGCGGTTCCGGTGGAGGTTCGAGTCCTCCCCCCGGCACTTCCGTACTTCTTACGGATGCGGGCCGGGGTGGCCCAACTGGCAGAGGCAGGCCGCGATCAATCTCAGACTCTTGCTCCAGACTCAGCATGCGCCACCTATCGCCGAATCGACCGGGCCCGTGCCCGTGTGCGTCGAGATGCCGGTTCGACTCCGGCCCGCGGAGCTTCGGTCCGCGGTGGTCCAAAGGCAGGACGCGACGACATAAGACTGACGCGGGACCTTAAAAGTGTCGGCGTGTCATACAGGTGGCATCACAGGGCTCGGGGGTCGGCTACACTCCCGGGCCCGCTCCCGTTTCCCGGCCGCGGTCACGCCGCGCGCAGCGAGACCCCGCGTCCGGCGAAGAAGCGCTCGAACTCGGCCAGCGGCAGCTCCGCCGACCGGGTCGCGGCCGTCGTGCCCGACGGATTGTGGAAGTGGACGCCCGTGCCGTCGGCCGTACGGGACGTCAGGAGCACCAGGTGCCCGCCCCGTCCCGGCGCGGGCTGCCTCGGGTGGCGGATCGCGTAGTGCACGGAGGCCATGACGGACCGGCCCTCGTCCAGCAGCGCCGGGATCTCCGCGGACGAGAGGTGCCGGTGGACGGTCGCGCCGAGGCCGTGCCGCTCCCGTACGTACGTGGCGAAGGGGGCGTAGACCAGGCCGCGGATCGCACCGTCCGGGTCCTCGGTGTACGCGCCGTACCCGAGCGCTCCGTCGCGCAGCGCGAAGAGGGGCGGGGCGTCGGCGCCGAGTGCCATGCGCAGACAGGTCATCCCGCACAGATGGCCCGCCCAGCGCGCGTACTCCGCGGGCGACTCCGCGCCCGAGTCCGCCCACGCGGGGTCGGTGGCCGGGTCGAGCCCGCCCTCGACGATCGCCCCGACGAGCTCGAACGAGGCGAACTGGGTGTGGACCGGTACCGGGCAGGTGGGGCAGGTGGGGTGGCTCACGATCGGTATCCGTTCATCTCCGGCGTCCGGTCACTGCCGGTACCCGGTCAGGAAGCGGCCGATCCGGCTGATCGCCGCGTCGAGATCGTCAGCGTACGGGAGGGTCAGGATCCGGAAGTGGTCGGGCCGCGGCCAGTTGAAACCGGTGCCCTGCACGACCTGGATCTTCTCGCGCAGCAGCAGGTCGAGGACGAACTTCTCGTCGTCGACCAGGGGATGAACCTTCGGGTCGATGCGCGGGAAGGCGTACAGCGCGCCCCTGGGCTTCACGCACGACACCCCGGGGATCTCGTTCAGCTTCTCCCAGGCGAGGTTGCGCTGCTCGTACAGCCTGCCCCCGGGCGCCACCAGTTCCCGGATCGACTGCCGGCCGCCCAGCGCGGCCTGGATCGCGTACTGCGCCGGGGCGTTGGGGCAGAGCCGCATGGAGGCGAGCATGGTCAGCCCCTCCAGATAGCTGCGCGCGTGCTGCTTCGGCCCTGACACCACCATCCAGCCCGAACGGAAGCCGGCCACGCGGTACGTCTTGGAGAGGCCGCTGAACGTGAGGCAGACCAGGTCGGGGGCGAGGGCCGCCACACTGTGGTGCTCGGCGTCGTCGTAGAGGATCTGGTCGTAGATCTCGTCGGCGAACACCATCAGACCGTGCCTGCGGGCCAGGCCGAGGATGGAGTCGAGGACCTCGCGCGGGTAGACGGCGCCGGTCGGGTTGTTCGGGTTGATGATCACGACGGCCCTGGTCCGGTCGGTGATCTTCGACGCCATGTCGGCCAGGTCGGGGTTCCAGTCCGAGGCCTCGTCGCACATGTAGTGCACGGCCTTCCCGCCGGCCAGGGTCGTCACCGCGGTCCACAGCGGGTAGTCCGGGGACGGGATCAGCACCTCGTCACCGTCCTCCAGCAGGCCCTGCACCGCCATGGAGATCAGCTCGGAGACCCCGTTGCCGAGGAAGATGTCGTCCACGCCGACCTCGGTGAGCCCCATCGCCTGGTAGCGCTGCGCCACGGCCCGGCGGGCGGACAGGATGCCGCGTGAATCGGTGTAGCCGTGGGCCTGCGGGAGCATCCGGATCATGTCCTGGACGATCTCCTCCGGCGCCTCGAAACCGAACAGCGCCGGGTTGCCCGTGTTGAGGCGGAGCACACTGTGACCCGCCTCCTCCAGGGCGTTGGCGTGCTCGATGACCGGACCCCGGATCTCGTAACAGACCTCGTTGAGCTTGCTGGACTGGCGGAACTCCATGCGGTGCCTCCCCGACCCGACTGTGATACTTGGTTTTACCAAGCTTGAGCTTGGAAAGTCCAACAACATGTCTAGACTGCGTCGTATGCCACGTCAGCAACAGCCCGCGCCCAGAGCGGCCCGCCGCCGGAGTTACGACCAGTTCTGTGCCGGCGCCCGCGCGCTGGACGCCGTCGGCGACCGGTGGACGCTGCTGATCGTCCGTGAGCTGCTGGCCGGTCCGCGCCGGTACACCGATCTGCACGCCGACCTCCCCGGCGTCAGCACGGACGTCCTCGCCTCCCGGCTCAAGGACATGGAGCAGGGCGGACTGGCCACTCGCCGCAGACTGCCGCCGCCCGCCGCCGCCTCGGTGTACGAACTGACCGAGCGCGGACACGGGCTGCTGCCCGTCCTCGCCGCACTCGCCGAATGGGGCGCACCCGCACTCGCGGAGCGACGGCCCACCGACGCGGTGCGGGCGCACTGGTTCGCGCTCCCGCTGCTGCGCGCGCTGGACGGACCCGGCGGGCCGGCCGGTGACGGAGTGCTCGATGTGCATCTCGACGAGGGCGAGTTCCACGTCCGTACGGGAGCGCGGGAGGCCGGCAGCGCTGTCTACGGGGACGGTCCGGCCGCCCGCGCCGATGCGCGCATCGTGCTCGACGCCGAGCTCTGCCTCGCGCTGGGGCGCGGCGAGGCGACGTTCGCGGAGGCGGTGAAGGACGGGCGGATCGAGGTGTCGGGCGAGGGGCCGCTGGCCGCGGAGCTGCGAGGCGCATGACGGCGACGGCGGGACGGTTCGCGCTGCCGACTCCTGGGTAGCGTCGGGGCATTTGGGATGTCAGGGACACCAGATGACGCCCGTGACACCGACGCAGAGGAGTTGCCCATGAGATCCGGCAGACAACACGCGTGGCTGGGACGGACGGGACGGACGGTACGGCGGGAGTCGGAGGGCCGACAGGGTCCGCGGGGGCGGCTGGGCAAGGCGCTTGTCATCGGGGGCTGTGTGGCGGCCCTCGGCTTCGTGCCGTCGGCGGCCGTCGCCACCCCGGGCAGTGGTGTGACCGGCACCGTCGTCGCGGAGGGCACATCGCCGGGCAAGCTGAAGGTGAAGACGCCGAAGGGCCGTACCGACGTCACCTTCCGGAAGATCACCGTCGAGCCAGGCGGCTCCACCGGCTGGCACACCCATCGCGGTCAGCTGATCGCGGTCGTCCAGCAGGGGACGCTGACGCGCACCCTGGACGACTGCTCGGTCGAGGTGACCCCCGCCGGAACGTCCTTCATCGAACCGTCCGGGGCCGAGCACCGCCACATCGGGCGCAATCTGGGGACCGAGCCCGTCGTCCTCTGGGTGACCTATCTGCTGCCCAAGGGCAGCGAACTCTCCGACGACGCCGACGCAGTGGACTGCGGAAAGAAGGGCGGGAAGAAGTGAAGCAGGGCTGAGGCCCGCCCCCTGTCGTCCCGTCCGGCCACCGCGCCGGCGGGTGCCGACCGTCAGCGGGCGAGCGTCTCCCCGTAAGCACCGAGGCCGCCGGCCACCAGCCCGTCCCGGAACGTCAGCACCTCGTACACCCGGCCGCCGATCTGGTTGCGGTAGTCGATCACCAGGGTGTCGACGCTCACCCGGACGTCCATCACCTCGAACTCCAGGTCGGGGATGAGTTCGAGCCCGCGCGCCCAGTACGCACGCAGCTGGTCCTTGCCGCGCACGGTGCCGGAGGGATCGCCGGTGAACCGGGCGATCATGGGGGAGCTGAAGGTCACGTCCTCGTGATAGTGCGTCAGGATGCGCTCCAGGTCGTGGGAGTTCCAGTCGTCCTGCCACTGCGCGGCGAACGTGCGGGCGAATGCGAGATCCATGAGGAAGAGCGTACGAGGCGGGGACGAAGGGGTACCAGGCCATGAGTGAAGAGGGGCCCGAGGGCCTGGACCCGGCGCGCCGGGCCGCGTTGGCGCAGGAGCTCCTGCGCGTGCTCCGCTCCCACTGCGCCGGTTCGCTGGCGGAACCGAGGGGATCGCTCGCACGGGGGACCGCCGACGCGTACAGCGATATCGACCTCCTCTGGACCGTGCCCGACGAGCGGTTCGACGCCTGTGTCGCCGCCGTCCCGGATCTGCTCGGCACGGTCCGCGGCGTCGCCTCCCTGCGCGTCGACCCCGAGCTGGGGAACTCCCGCAAGAGGCGGCTGCTCTTCGTCGACTTCGACCGGCTGCCCCTCTTCTGGCGGCTGGACCTGGAGGTCGTCGCGCTGTCCGTCGCCGGTCGGCCCGGCTACGACCAGGACAGTCCGGCGGCGCGCCGCGACGACTGGTCGAGGCCCGCCAGCGCACTCGCCAACGCGGTCGCCGCGGTGAAGGCGGTGCTGCGCGGCCGGCCGCAGACCGCCCGGGGCCTGCTGGAGCGCGGCTTCGCCCGCATCGGGGCGGCGGACACCGTCACCGGTGACTGGTTCGCCGACATCACCCGCCTCGCCGAGGCCGCTGCCGCGATCGAGCCCGCCCGGGGCCCGCTCGCCGAGCGCGTCGTGCGGCTGGCGGCGGACCATCGGGCGGACCTCCGCTGACGGGCCCTGTCCGTGCGGCGCCGGGCGAGGCGGACAGCCCCGCCGCGACGGGGCGATGATGGACGCGTGCGATTCGAAGCGATCACCTGGGAACGGCTGGCGGACGCCCTCGCCGCGCACGCCGACGCGCTGAAGCCGTCCGACGGCGGGCCCTGGCTCAAGGTCGCCGTCGACGGGGCCCCGGCCGCCCGCACCGGTGAGCTGGCCGGGGCGGTCGAACAGGCGCTGCGGCTCCGCGGCCGGGCCGTGCTCCCGGTGTCCACAGCGGGATTCCTGCGGCCCGCCAGCCTGCGGTACGAGTACGGGAAACAGGACCCCGACTCGTACTACGGCAGCTGGTTCGACACCGGAGCGCTGTGGCGTGAGGTGTTCGGGCCGCTGGAGCCGGGCGGCAGCGGGCGGGTGCTGCCCGACCTCTGGGATCCGGCGACGGACCGGGCCACCCGGAGCCCGTACCGGCTCCTGCCGGAGGGCGGGGTGCTGGTGCTGCACGGGCCGTTGCTGCTGGGGCACTGGTTCCCGTTCGACCTGAGTGTCCACCTGCGGCTGTCGCCGGGTGCGCTGCGGCGGCGCACCGAGGAGGGCGAGCAGTGGACGCTGCCCGCCTTCGCGCGGTACGAGGACGAGGTGGCGCCCGCCGGGAGCGCCGACGCGGTCGTCCGGGCCGATGATCCGCGCCATCCGGCCTGGACGGGGCTGCGGGGGGACGAGTAGCCGGGAGGCGCCGCGCGGGGGCGTACCGCTGCCCCGGTCGTACCGAGTTGGTGGGCCGCGTATTCAGGAAAACGGGGGGCTGTTATTCGCCGTGGCATTTCCGGGTAACCCGTTGACCGGACGTGCGCACATTCTCTCGGCGGGTCCGTCGGCGAACGTGAAAGTGCCGACAGTCGCGCGGAATTCGGCCCCGATCCCTTTCGGGTTCGCGGCCCGCCCCTCTGCTCACGCGGCGGCCGAGCGGAATGAGCGGCCGAATGGACATGCGGAGCAATAGTCCGGGCCGGGGCCGTTGCCTGCCCCGAACTATCGCTCCGCTCGCTTACGTCTCACTAGCGTTTCACTAACGTTTCGCCGACGCGGCACCCCTGGGCTGTGGACTTGTGGAATGAGGTGCCGACCGGGCTTGCCCGGCCCCGGCCATTCGGTACAGCATGGCCGCCTCGCGTGACGTCGCGACCGGAATTCCTCCTGAGGAAGGGTGCCTTGCCGGCCGTGCCCGGTGGCGTCAGGCCAGCGAAGCGGCGTGTGCGGGATCGATGGCGTGCCGGAGCGGCAGGCCCTGGATGAACAGGCGCAGTTCGTCGAGCACGAGCTGTCCGAGGCGGTGACGTTCGGCGCCCAGGGCGCCGCCGAGATGCGGTGTCAGGACGACGTTGGGAAGGGTGAAGAGTGGCGAATCATCAGCCGGGGGCTCCGGATGCGTTACGTCGAGCACGGCGGTGAGGTCGGGCCTGGCGCGCAGGACCTGGGCGGTAGCCGCCTCGTCGATCAGCGCGCCCCGCGCGGTGTTGACCAGCGTCGCGCCGGGCCCCAGGGAGTTCAGCAGCCGCGCCCCGATCGTGCCTCGGGTCTCCGGCAGGAGCGGTGCGTGGAGGCTGACGACGTGGCAGGTGGCGAAGAGTTCCTCGACGGGGACCAGCCGGACGCCCGCCTGCCGGGCGGCGTCCGGGGAGGCGACGGGATCGGTGGCGAGGATCTCGACGTCGAAGCGGGCGAGGTGGCCGGCGACGAGCCGGCCGATGTGCCCGAGCCCCAGCAGGCCCACCCGTGACCGGTAGGCGCCCGGGACGTCGGGATCGCTCGGGAAGCGGCGGCTGCTCGCGACCTCCCGTGCGATGCGGTGTGCCTGCTTCAGCCCGAGGAGGACGTGGGCGAGGGTGAACTCCGCGACCGGGACCGCGTTGGCCGCGGCGGCGGAGACGATCGGGATGCCGCGCTCCCAGAAGGCGGGCGTGGTCAGGTGCCGGACGGATCCCGCCGCGACGAGAACGGCCCGCAGCCGAGGGGCGTGCGACAGGAAGGCGGTATCGAGGACGGGCGCCCCCCAGCCCGTGAGCAGGATGTCGATGTCCCTCAGCACCTCGGGGTCCTCGGCGAGCTCCTGCCGGGTGAGGGGCGGTCGCTGCCAGTGGACGAGCCGGCCGATCCCGGCCAGCACCTCGGCCGGGTAGACGTCCGCACGGCGCTCTTCCTCCATGACCAACAGGGCTGTCGGTGCGGTGGCCGGTTCGTTCATGTCGGGTCTGTCTCCTCGGCGGCCTGTCCGGTGCCGGACCGGCCGCCGGGCGGTCATCGGTCCCTGCTCGGGTCTGTGGGCGAATGTCTGACGGGATGTCGTGGATTGGTGTGGCCTGTTTGTTTCTCGGGCCGACTGGGCCGGGTGGTCGCAGGGACGATACATCGGATCACTGGAATGTCCTCGTGTACGGCTCGGATGTCCAGCCCTCGATGCTCGGGTGGTGGTTGTCGTGATCAGTAGCCGGGTGGATCGGGGTGGCCGTGCGTGCGGATAGCTGAACTGGGCAGCTACCAGGCCTTTTATGGTGGTGGTACCGTCCTCGCGCGTTCCGGATTGCCGGGCCGCGCCCGGGAGGATGTTCAGTGAAGGGCCTGTCGGTCGGTGAAAACTTTTTGTATTCATCGGACTATTGACCGCTGATTCCGGCCCCGTTACCGTCCCAGAAAGCGCTTTCCAGGCCCACTGTGAGGCGGCGAAAACGGGAGTTGTGATGCAGAGATCGCGATGGATCGGTGCGGGTGTCCTCGCCTCGGCGCTGGTCCTCACCAGCTGTTCGTCAGGGCCCGCGGGAGTGGATGCCAAGCAGAACCCCGAGGCGACCCTGGAGCTCTGGACCAGGACGACACCGGGCGGACCGGGAGAGCAGAGCGTCCTCAGGCTCGCCACCGCCTTCGAGAAGGCCACGGGCCACAAGGTCGAGGTCACGGCCATCTTCGACGACTTCGAGACCAAGCTGCAGCAGCGGGCCGCCCAGAAGAACCTCCCCGACATCGTCATGAACGACGTGACGCAGCTCGGAGCCATGCACAGCCAGGGCCTGCTCCGGGAGATCGACCTGGACAGGATCAAGGACAGCGGGCAGATCGTCGGCCAGGGGCTGGACTCCGGGAAGAGCCTGGACGGCAAGCAGTACGGACTGCCGTACTCGGCGCAGGCGTCCGCGCTGCTCATCCGGAAGGACTGGCGGCAGAAGCTGAAGCTCGGTATCCCGCGCGACTGGGACGACTTCGCCGCGATGGCCAAGGCGTTCACCACCCAGGACCCCGACGGCGACGGCAAGAAGAACACCGCCGGCCTCGCCGCCCCGCTGTCCACCAAGCGCGGCTACGCCTCCTGGTACTTCTCCAACTTCCTCTGGGCCGCGGGCGGCGACTTCATCACCGAGACCGGCAAGGGGAAGTACAAGCCGGCGATGACCACGAAGGCATCGGTCGAGGCCATGCAGTGGTTCCGCGATCTGGGCTGCGAGGCCAAGGCCGTCCAGCCCGGCGCCGTGACCATGGACACCCCGCCGACGAACGAGACGTTCGAGGCGGGCCGGGCCGGAATGTTCGTCGTCGGCCCGTATCTGCTGCCCCGCTTCGACGAGACCCTCGGCAAGGACAAGTACGAGGTCGTGCCGATGCCCAAGGGGCCGAAGGACGCCACCGTCCTCGCCGAGGGCGGCTCCGTCTACCTGATGGCCGGGTCCGGCAACCAGGCCGGCCAGGACGCCTTCGCCGGCTTCGCCGTCTCCGCCGAGGGCCAGAGGGCGGGGATGGAGGGCGCCACCGGCTCCACCGTGCAGCTTCCCGTCAACAAGACGGTGGACATCTCCCAGGTGCGTCCCGACCCCCGCTGGAAGACGTACGCGCAGGCGTACCAGGACTCCGGGCGGTACGCGCCGTCCATCCCGAACTGGACCCCGGTACGGCAGGCGGCGGCGGACACCGTGAACGCGCTCATGGCGGACTGCGGTCTCGACACCGTGGCCAAGCTGGGTGAGCTCGACAAGCAGCTCGCCGACATCCTCCAGGAGCAGGGGATCGCCGCGTCATGAGCCTCGACCAGGCGGAACCGGCCGCCCCCGCGGCGGCCGGACCCTCCCCGCGGAAGACGGGCCGCCGGGACGGCGGGGCCACCGGTTTCCCGGGGCGCAGCCGCAGAGCGGGCCGGTGGTGGACGCCCTGGCTGTTCCTCGCCCCCGCTCTGCTCCTCTTCCTGTACTTCAAGTTCATCCCCATGGCCAACGCGCTGACCATGTCCTTCCAGGAGGTCCAGCCCTATCTGGGAAACAAGTGGGTCGGCACCGAGAACTACGCCACGGTGCTCCAGTCCCACGGATTCCGCGAGGCCGCGTGGCACACCGTCGTCCTCGCCGCCGGGCAGACGGCCGGCTCGATGGCGCTCGGCCTCGCCCTCGCCCTGCTGATGGAGGGGCAGAGCCGCCGGCTGAAGGTCGTGCGCTCCGCGGCGTTCCTCCCGGTGGTGGTGCCGATCGCGGTCGTCGCCGAACTGTGGCGGATCATGTACCACCCGACCGGGGACGGCATGCTCAACTCCCTCCTCGGCCTGGTGGGAATGGGCCCGTCGGGGTTCATCAACGACCCCGACACCTCGATGGCCTCCATCATGCTCACCGGCATCTGGCGGGGCGCCCCCTACGACATGATGATCATTCTCGCCGGTCTGACGAGCGTGGACCGCGGGCTGTACGAGGCCGCGAAGGTCGACGGCGCGTCCAGGCGGCAGCGGGTGTGGCACGTGACGGTGCCCGGACTGCGGTCGGTGTTCTCGATCCTGTTCATCCTCGCCGCGATCCGCGGACTGCGGGTGTTCACCGAGGTGTTCCTGCTCACCAACGGCGGACCCGACGGTTCCACCGAGGTCGTCATGACCCTTATCTACAAGCTCGGGCTGGAACAGAACCGGCTCGGCGTCGGAGCGGCGGGAGCGGTCCTGCTGTTCGCCGCGACGCTGGCCCTGACCGTCGTCGTCCAACTGCTGCGGCGGAGGGAGAGCAAGTGAGTGCGCAGACCGAGACCGCGCTGGGCCTGACCGAGAGCCGGAGTGCCGGCGGCCGCGTCCTGAGGGCCGTCATCCACCTGCTGGTCCTGATCGTCTTCGCGGGGCCCCTGCTGGCCCTGCTCGTCAGCGCCTTCGGACACGTCAAGGACCCGACACAGCTGAGCGTCATCCCCTCGGGCATCACGCTGGACAACTTCAGGATCGCCTTCGACCAGGGGGTGCTCACGTACCTGCTGAACTCGTTCTTCGTGGTCGGCGGCGGGCTGCTGCTCCAGGTGGCCGTCTCCGTTCTGGCCGGGTACGCGCTGGCCAGGAAGGTCTTCCCCGGGATGACGCTGGTGCTCGTCGCCGTCCTGGCGACGCTGATGCTGCCCGAGGAGATCCTGGCGCTCCCGCTGTCCCTGATCCTCTCCGACCTGCCGGTCCTCCACTTCAACCTCATCGGCACCCTGGCCGGAATGATCGTCCCGCTGGGCGCCTGGGGCTTTTCCATCCTGGTGATGACCGAGTTCATGAAGGACGTGCCGCGCGAGCTCGAAGAGGCCGCCCGCATCGACGGCGCGGGAGACCTGCGGATCTTCGCCCAGATCATCCTGCCCATGTGCAAGCCCGCCCTCGGCGTCATCGGGGTCTTCGGCTTCACCATGATCTGGGACCAGTACCTGCTGCCCCTCCTCGTCTCCACCGACTCCTCCTCGTACACGCTTCCGCTGGCGCTGCGGACCCTGCGGATCGACCCCGCGGTCACCCCCGGAGTGGTGATGGCCGCCTCGCTGCTGGCCCTGCTGCCCTCCGTGATCGTCTTCCTGTTCTTCCAGCGCTCCTTCGTCAGCGGTCTGTCCTCCGGCGCCCTGAAGGGCTGACCCCGCAGCCCGCGCCCCGCCCTCGCACGACACCGCCGACGCACCCGCCCACCGTCCCCGTACGACCGTCCCCGACGCGCACCGCGCACCCACCGGACGCCGATGAGAAGGAGCGATTCCCCATGACCCCGAGCGCCGACACCCCGCAGGCCCACCCGTCCGGGAGCCAGGACCCCCAAGGGGCCCCGGAGACGGCCTGGTTCACCGCCGCCCGGTTCGGCATGTTCGTCCACTGGGGGCTGTACTCGCTCGCCGCGCGGCACGAGTGGGTCAAGACCCGGGAGAAGCTGACCGACGAGCAGTACCAGGTCTACTTCGACCACTTCGACCCCGACCGCTACGACCCGGCCCAGTGGGCCAGGGCGGCCAAGGCGGCCGGGATGCGCTACGTCGTCCTCACCACCAAGCACCACGACGGCTTCTGCCTGTGGGACAGCGCCCTCACCGAGTACAAGGTCACCAACACGCCGCACGGCCGCGACCTCGTCGCCCCCTTCATCGAGGCGTGCCGCGCCGAAGGGCTCAAGGTCGGCCTCTACTACTCGCTGATCGACTGGCACCACCCGTCCTTCCCGGTGGACGGCACCCACCCCCAGCGCGACGACGAGGAGTTCAAGGCCGCCAACGCGGACCGCGACATCCGCGACTACCAGCGCTACCTGCACGGCCAGGTCCGCGAGCTGCTGACGTCGTTCGGGCGCATCGACTACCTGTTCTTCGACTTCTCCTACGCCGGGCGCACCTGGTGGGGCGGCAAGGGCCCCGACGACTGGGACTCCCCGAAGCTCCTGGAGACGATCCGGGAACTCCAGCCCCACGTCCTCGTCAACGACCGGACCGGCCTTCCCGGGGACTTCGTCACCCCCGAGCAGTACCAGCCCTCCGGCCCGATGACCGAGAACGGGCGTCCCGTGCTCTGGGAGGCCTGCCAGACGCTCAACGGAAGCTGGGGCTACGACCGTGACAACCTCGACCACAAGAGCGCCGACCTGCTGATCCGCATGCTCGTCGACGGGGTCTCCAAGGGCGGCAACCTGCTGCTCAACGTGGGCCCCACCGGCCGCGGCGATCTCGACCCGCGCGACGGCGCGATCCTCGGCGAGATCGGCCGCTGGACGGAGCTGCACGAACGGTCGGTCCGCGGCTGCGGCCCGTCCCCGTACACACCCCCCGCCGAATGCCGGTACACCCAGCGCGGCGACCGGCTCTACGTCCACCTGTTCGCCTGGCCGCCGCGCCATCTGCACCTGCCGGGCCTCGCCGGCCGGGTGCGCTACGCCCAGCTGCTGAACGACGCGTCCGAGATCATCCCGGTCCACATCGATCCGGACCGGCCCGCGGCCAACACCGAGATGGGCGGCCAGCCCGCCGGAACGCTCACGCTCCAGATCCCGGTCCGCCGCCCCGACACCCCCGTCCCCGTCATCGAACTGTTCCTGGACACCCCGGCCGATCGCTGATCCGAAGCCGGAACAGGCTCCGTCCACCACACTCACGGAGGCACCCATGCAACGCCGCACGTTCCTCATGAGCACCGCAGCGGGGGTGGCGCTCGCCGCCGCCCCCGTCGGCGGAGCGCCGGCCGCGAGCGCGGCCACGGCCCCGGCAGCCGTGCGCACACCGGCCGAGCTCCAGGCCGCGATCGACCGGGCGCGGCCCGGTGACCGGATCGTCGTGGCCGACGGGACCTACACCGTCCCGCCGGACAGCCCCCTCACCATCCGGAACAAGCGCGGCACCGAGCGCGCACCCGTGACCATCGCCGCCCGGACCCCGGGCGGTGTCGTCCTGGAGGGCGAACACAGCTTCGTCCTGGAGGCGTCCAGCCACATCACCCTCAGCGGCTTCTCCTTCCGGCAGAGCAGCACCCTGGACATCCCCCCGGACTGCTCGCACATCAGACTCACCCGCAACGACTTCCGGCTCGCCGACATCGAGGGCCTGCACTGGGTGATGGTGCGCGCGGACGACAGCACCGTCGACCACAACCACTTCCACGGCAAGAGCACGCTCGGCATCTACCTCGGCATCGAGGGCGCGGGCACGGACGAGATGGCCCAGCGCGTCCACGTGTACCGCAACCACTTCTCCGACCACATCTTCGCCGGCTCCAACGGCGGCGAGCCGATCCGGCTCGGCGTCAGCCCCCGGGCCCTGTCCGGAGCCCACGCGGTCGTGGAGTACAACCTGTTCGAGCGCGCCGACGGGGACCCGGAGGCGATCTCGGTGAAGAGCTCGGACAACACCATCCGCTACAACACCATCCGGAACAGCCTCGGCGGCATCGTCCTGCGGCACGGCAACCGCAACCGGGTCGAGGGCAACCACCTCGTCGACGGCCAGGAAGGCGTACGGATCTACGGCAACGACCACAGCATCGTCAACAACTACCTCGCCGGCCTGTCGGGGCGCGCCCTGGTGATCGGCAGCGGTTCCGAGCGCGACCACCTGCCCGGCGAGACGCCAGAGGCGCGCCGCGGCAACGACGCCCCCGACCGGATCCTCATCGCGTACAACACCCTGGTCGACAACAACGGCACGCTCTCCGGCGAGAGCCAGCGCCCGCACGAGCCACGCGACGTCACCGTCGCCGACAACCTGCTCGTCGCGGACACGGGCCGACTCGTCGAGATGGCGGACACCGTGCGCTTCACCTGGTCGGGCAACCTCCTGTGGGGTGCCGCCGCCGACGGCAACATCCCCGCCGGTGGCGGCACCCGCACCGACCCGAGGCTGGTGAAGGACCCGCACGGCATCGCACGGCCGGCCGCCGACAGCCCGGCGATCGACGCGGGCACCCTCCGGTGGCCGCCCGTCACCCACGACATCGACGGGCAGCCGCGCGGCCGGTCCAGGGACGTGGGCGCGGACGAATACTCCCGCCGGGCCCCGAGGCGCGGACCCCTGACCCCGGCCGACGTCGGCCCCCTGGCCCGCTGACCGCACCCGTCCACTTCGACGCAGGAGACACCATGCAACGACGCACGTTCCTCAGGAGCACGGCGGTGGCCGCGCTCGCCGCCGTACCGCTCACCACCTCGCTGTCGGGGAGCGCGTCGGCGGCCGACATCCCGGTCGCCACCCTGGCCCAGCTCCAGAGCGCCATCAACAGCGCCGCACCCGGTGACCGCATCGTCGTGGCCGACGGCACCTACACGGTCCCGTCGGGGAGCGCGATCGACATCACCGGCAAGAACGGCACCGCCGCCGCGCAGATCACCATCGTCTCCAAGACCCGCGGCGGCGCCGTACTGCGTGGCGAACGCGGCTTCGTGCTCAGCGGTTCGAGCAACATCACCCTCAGCGGCTTCTCCTTCCGGCAGAGCACCACGATGGAGATCCCCGCGAACTGCTCGGCGATCCGGCTGACCCGCAACGACTTCCAGCTCGCGGACACCGGCGACCCGTACTGGCTCGTCGTGCGGGCGGACGACACGAAGATCGACCGGAACCACTTCCACGACAAGACCACCGCGGGCATCTTCATCGTCGTCGACGGCTCCGGCCCGACCGCCATGGCCCAGAACCTGCACATCTTCCGGAACCACTTCTCCGACCACAGCTTCACCGGCGCCAACGGGGGCGAGCCCATCCGCCTCGGCGTCAGCAGCCGGGCCCTTTCCGGAGCCCACGCGGTCGTCGAGTACAACCTGTTCGAGCGCTGTGACGGGGACCCCGAGGCCATCTCGGTGAAGTCCTCGGACAACACCATCCGGTACAACACCGTCCGAGACAGCCGCGGCGGCATCGTGCTGCGCCACGGCAACCGTTCCGTGGTGGAGAGCAACCACCTGATCGGAGGAACGGACGGGGTACGGATCTACGGCAACGACCACAGAATCGTCAACAACTACCTCAGCGGGCTGTCCGGCAGGGCCCTGGTGATCGGCAGCGGCACCACCCGGGACCACAACTCCGGTGAGACGGAGGACGAGCGGCGGGGCAACGACGCCTGCGACCGCGCGGTGATCGTGCACAACTCCCTCATCGGCAACACCGGAATGCTCTCGGGCGAGACCCGGGCGTACGCGCCGCAGGACGTGACCGTCGCCGACAACCTGCTGGTCGGCGACTCGGGCAGCCTCGTCGCGATGGGAGCCACCTCCGGCTTCACCTGGCAGACCAACCTGCTGTGGGGCGCGGCCGCCAACGGCAACATCCCCTCCGGGGGCTTCACCCGGGCCGACCCGCTGCTCAGCCAGGGCGCGGACGGTGTGCTGCGGCTGTCGCCGGGCAGCCCGGCGATCGGCGCCGCCACCCTGAGCGGCGCCGCCGTCACCGAGGACATCGACGGGGACCAGCGCGGCAGCGCACGGGACATCGGTGCCGACGAGTACGCGACGACTCCCGCGCTCCGCCACCCCCTCACGGCGGCGGACGTCGGTCCGAACGCCGCCTGAGCGGCCCCGGTGACGGGGCACCGACCAGCCGGCCCGGTCCGCCCGCCCCGTCCGGGCGGACCGTACGAGAGCGCCCGAGGGCCCGACCGCAGGAAGGCGGATTCATGACCGAGGAGAGCAGCAGGAGTGCGGCGGGCCGCGTCCCGCTCCGACCGACGGCCGGGCCGGAGGCGGGAAGGCTCGGGCTGGGCCTGTGCTCGGTCACCTTCCGCCGGCTGCCCGCCGCCGAGGTCGCGCGGCGCGCCGCGGACGCGGGTCTGGAGGTGATCGAGTGGGGGGCGGACGTGCACGCGCCCGCGGGGGAGCCCGGCACCGTCGGCGCGGTCCGTGAGGCCACCGACCGGTACGGGCTGGCCTGTTGCTCGTACGGCTCGTACTTCCGCGCCGGCCGGGGCGAACTGGCCGGGTTCTCCGCCGTCGCCCGCGCCGCGGTGCTTCTCGGGGCGCCGCGGATCCGGGTGTGGGCGGGCGCGACCGGATCGCGATCCACCCCGCCCGAGGAGCGGCACGAGACCGTGAGCTGTCTGCGGGAGGCGGCCCGGATCGCCGCGGACCACGGACTGCTGCTCGCGCCCGAGTTCCACGGGGGAACGCTCACCGACACCGTCGCCTCGACCGCCCGGCTGCTGGACGAGGTGGACGCGGACAACGTCCGCACGTACTGGCAGCCGCCGCTCGACACACCCGCAGAAGAGGCCCTGGCGGGGCTGGAATCGCTCGCCGACCGGGTCTGTGCCGTGCACGCCTTCTCGTGGTGGCCGGGCAACAACCGGCTCCCGCTGGCGGACCGTTCTGACCTGTGGGCGGCCGCCCTCCGCCTGCTGGCCGGCCGGCGTGTCGAGGCACTCATCGAGTTCGTGCCCGGCGACGACCCCGCGGTGCTGGCGCGGGAGGCCGCGACACTGAGGGGATGCGCGGGCCGAACCCCCGCCGGCCGGCCGTAGCCGACCGAACACCCGCGGATCACCAGGGACGTTCCGGCGCCCCCGACGTCAGGACAGCAGACATGCACCTCAAGAACGACGACACGCTCCTGTTCATCGGTGACTCCATCACCGACGCGGGCCGTACCCGTACGGATCCCGCGTCGCTCGGCACGGGTTACGTCCACGAGATCGCGCAGACCCTGCGCGACCGCGCGGACGGCGGACCCGGACCCCGTGTCATCAACAGGGGAGTCAACGGCAATCGCGTGTACGACCTCGAAACCCGCTGGACCGCCGATGTCATCGACCACCGGCCCACCGTGGTCACGGTCAAGATCGGCATCAACGACACCTGGCGGCGCTACGACCGGGGAGTGCTCAGCCCGGTCGACATGTTCGAGGCGTGCCTCGACCGGCTGCTCGCGGACACGGCGCGCGAGCTGTCCGCACGGCTCGTCGTCATCACCCCCTTCCTGCTCCCGGCCGTGCCGGACCAGGAGAGCTGGTTCGAGGACCTCACCCCGCGCACGGACGCCGTCCTGCGGGCAGCCGGGAACAACGGGGCCCGGCTGGTTCGCGCCGACCTCGTCATGACCCGCGCGGCACAGGACCGGGAACCGGCGGAGCTCGCCCCGGACGGCGTCCACCCGAGCCGGCTCGGGCACCGGCTGATCGCCGACGCCTGGCTCACCGCGGTCGGCTCCACCGCCCCGGACCCGCGGAGCTGACACGGTCCCGGGCGGCCCCGGGCCGGACGCTCCGCGGACTTGGCCCGGGGCCCTGCCGGACGCTCCGGGACGGTCGCTAGAGTGACCGCCCATGACCACGATTGATCAAGCTCCCGCCTCTTTCACCGTGCACATCCCGGACGCCGTGCTCGAAGCGGAGCCGCTCGATCCGGCACAGGTCGTGTCGGGTGATCCGCAGGTCACCGGCAAGGTGCTGTGGGAGTCGGCCGACGGCAAACAGCTGCGCGGGATCTGGCAGATCACGCCCGGCGTGGTCACGGACACCGAGGCCAACGAGCTGTTCGTGGTCGTCAGCGGGCGTGCGACCGTGGCGGTCGAGGGCGGCGCGACGCTGGAGATCGGACCGGGCGACGCCTGCGTGCTGCGCGAGGGCGACCGTACGACGTGGACCGTGCACGAGACGCTGCGCAAGGCCTACCACATCAGCCTCTGAGGGGCGCCTCACCCGGCCCGGCTCAGACCGAGGCGGGCCGGGTGAGGGACCGGCGCAGCGCCAGCGCGGCCATCGGCAGCAGCAGACAGGCGCCCGTGAGGTTCAGCCAGCCGTAGCTCGCCTGCGAGACGATGACCCCGGCGACCGCGCCGCCGATGCCCGCCGACGCGTTCATGGTCAGGTCCGACAGGCCCTGCACGGCGGCGCGGGCGGGCTGCGGTACGGAGTCGGTGAGCAGCGCCGAACCGGCGACCAGCCCCGCGGACCAGCCGAGCCCGAGCACGAACAGGCCGGCCGCGGTCCTGCCGTGAGCGGCGCCCGCGGTGCCCGCCAGCAGCGCGGCCAGGGAGAGCAGCCCGACCGCCAGGCCGATGACGGTGAGCCGGCCGAAGCGGTCCGACAGCCAGCCCATCACCGGTGAGAACGCGTACATCCCCGCGATGTGGCCGCTGATCACCAGTCCGATCAGCTGGAGGTCCGCGCCGTGGTGGCCGAGGTCGACCGGGGTCATCACCATGATCGAGACCATCGCGGTGTGCGAGACGGTCACGGTCACCAGCGCCAGCCGGGCCATCGGTGAGGCCCGCACGGCCGCGAGGCCCGCACGCAGCGAACGGTCCCCGGCCGACCTGCTCTCCTCCTGCGGGGCCAGCGCGCGTGCCGTGAGCAGCGGGTCGGGCCGCAGCAGCGCCGCGACCACGAGCGCGGCGAGCAGGAAGATGCCGGCTGCCCAGACGAACGGCCCGGCCGTCTCCGACACGGCGGTGCCGCGGAAGACCCGGCCCGCCGGCGCCGCGATGTTGGGCCCCAGCACCGAGCCGATGGTGGTGGCCCAGATGACGGTCGAGATCGCCCGGCCGCGCCGCTCGGGCTCGGCCAGATCCGCCGCGGCGAACCGTGCCTGCAGATTGGCGGAGGAGCCCGCGCCGAACGCGGCCATGCCGAGGAGCAGCAGCGGGAAGTTCCCCACCACGGTGGCCAGCACCACGAGGCCGGCGCCGAGCGCTCCGATCAGATACGCCAGTACGAGGCCGGGGCGACGGCCGCGCGAGGTCATCAGCGCGGCCAGCGGCAGCGAGAGCAGGGCCGTGCCGGTCACCGACGCGGTGGGCGCGAGGCCCGACAGCGCCTCGGAGCCGCTGACCTGTGTCGCCAGTACGGGGGCCAGGGTGATGCCGACGGGCACACCGAGGCCGCCGAGTATCTGGCCGGCGATGAGGACGGCGGTCGTTCTGCGCCGGAGCGCGGGCAGCTCCGCCGCGGTGACCCGCCCGGCGGGAGCCGGCTCGCCGGGGGTGTCGGATGTGTCGAGGGTGTTGGTCACCGACGCAGTGTGCCAGCGGTGCGCCGCTCCGAACACCGGCGGGCCGGTCCGAACAGGGGTGCGCCGGTCAGAACAGCGGCGGGGGCAGCACGCCCTCCAGCGCCAGCAGCCGCCGTTTCGTCTCCAGCCCGCCGCCGAAGCCGCCGATCCCGCCGTCGCGCTCCACCACCCGGTGGCAGGGCACCACGACCGGCAACGGGTTGGACCCCATGGCCGCCCCGACCGCCTGGGCCGCCCCGGGCTGCCCGACCCGCCCGGCGAGGTCCCCGTAACCGGCGACCGTGCCGTACGGCACGCCCTCCGACAGCTCACGGAGCACCTGGCGGTTGAAGCCGCTCGTCAGCGACCAGTCCAGATCGAGGGAGAAATCCCGCAGGGTGCCCGCGAAGTACGCCGCGAACTGGCGTATCGGCTCGGCCAGCCGGACGGAGCCGGGTGATTCGACCGGCTCCGCGCCGAGCCGGTCGCGCAACTGGGACAGGGCCCTGTCCCGTACCGCCGGACGCGCGTGGAAGACCACGCTCACCAGCCCCGCGTCCGTCGCGGCCAGCAGCAGCGGGCCGATGTCGCTCTCCACGACGGCCCACTCGACAACCCCGTTGCTGTTCATGGGAACCACCGTACGGCCGGCCACTGACAACGGGCGCGGGCCGGCCGCGACGGCGGTCCCGGGACGGTCAGCCGGCGGCCTCACGCACCCCCGGCGGCCTCACGTGTCCCGGTGGCCGCCCGCACCACGTCCGGCGCGTTGGTGATGATGCCGTCCACGCCGTACCCGGACACCCGGAGCGCGTGCGCCGCGTCGTTGACCGTCCACGCGTTGACCCGGAGCGTCTTGTGGTGCGGCCCCTTCAGCGCGTGCACCGCCGTCACGTACGCGCCCGAGACCGAGGTGTACGTCGGGTTGATCTGATCGGTGAACTCGGCGTACGAGGGCAGCTCGGCGACGGCCGGGTTGCCCAGGAAGCCCGTGACGACGTCCGGGCGCTGCTGGTGCACCTCGCGCACACTGTCCGCGCCGAAGCTCTGGATCACGAGGCGGTCGCGGACATGCCCGCCGTCGAGCCACCCCGCCTGGCTCAGCACGCGCAGGGTCGCCCGCTCGATCCCCGGGTAGATCTCGGGGCTCTTGATCTCCAGGAGCAGGTTCTGGCGGTTGTGCCCGATCCGGTCCAGGTACTGCCGGAGCGTGGGCACCCGGGTGCCGGCGTACTGCGGCCCGAACCAGCTGCCCGCGTCCAGCCGGGCGATCTCGGCCGCCGTGAAGTCCTTGACCGCCCACGGCGCGCGGTCCGGGAAGACCTGCTCGGCGTCGGTGGTCCGCTTCAGGCCGGTGTCGTGGATGACGACGGGGACGCCGTCCTCGGTGAGCTGGACGTCGTTCTCCACCCAGTCGAAGCCGAGCGCGTGGGCCCTGTCCACGGCCGCGAGGGTGTTCTCGGGGGCGTAGGCCGACGCACCCCGGTGGGCGATGACGAGCGGGTCGGCGGTCCGGGCCGGGGCGGGGTCGCCCGCCGTCCGGACGCCACCGGTGGCCGCTGCCGTGCCCCGGGCGGGGCCGGCGGGGGTCACCGTCACGGTGTGCCCGGCCGCGGTGGTGTCCGTGACCGGTGTGCCGGTGTTCGACAACAGGAACGTGCCGGCGCCCAGCAGCGCGGCGGCGGCGACAGAGGCGGTTGCGGTGCCTGCGTGCACGTGGACTCCTTGCGTCAGAGTTGCGTACGGCCCGAGACTCGCAGCCGCCGTCGAACAGGGGACGGGCGAAGGGTGGCCACCGTGTGAACGCACCCGGGGGACCGCGTCATGGACCGGTGCCCCTGTCGATAAAATGCAGTTCTCCTGTTTGTTTGCCGGGCCTCGCGCCTTAGGGTCGTCCGCACCCGGGCTTCTGCGAAGGGCGTGTGTATGCAGGGCACAATCGACGGTTTCAGCTATGGGGCGGTGACCCCCGTCGCGGCGTTCCTCATGGCCTGCCTCGGCGCGGCACTGGGGCTGCGCTGCACCACTCGCTCCCTGCGTACGGAACGTTCCTTCAAGGCCGGCTGGCTTGCTCTCGGTGCGACCTCCATAGGCTCCGGTATCTGGACGATGCACTTCATCGCGATGATGGGTTTCTCCGTCGAGGAGGTACCGATCGGCTACGACAAGCCGATCACGTTCGCCAGCCTCGCCGTCGCGATCGTCATGGTCGGTGTCGGGATCTTCCTTGTCGGGTACCGGGGCGCCACCCCGATGGCTCTGGTGACGGGCGGCACGATCACCGGACTCGGCGTGGCCACCATGCATTACCTCGGCATGGCCGGTATGCGACTTGATGGGCAGTTCGAGTACGACACGATCACCGTGACGCTCTCCGTGGTCATCGCCGTGGTCGCCTCGACGGCCGCGCTCTGGGCCGCCGTCTCGATCCACGGCTTCCTGCCCAGCCTGGGCGCCGCCGTGGTGATGGGCGTCGCCGTCAGCGGAATGCACTACACGGGCATGGCCGCGCTCCGGGTCCACCTGCACCCCGCCACGATCACCGGCACCACCGCCGGAGAGACCCCGACCGGCCTGCTCGTGCCCATGCTGATCGGCCCGGCCTGCTTCCTGCTGCTCGCCGGGGTCGTCGTGATGTTCGACCCCCTGGTCGTCATGGGCACCCCGGACTGGGGCGACGCCGCGGCCGGACGGACCCTCGGCATCCCCGCCCAGCGCCAGATACCCCGGTTCGGCACGCACGCCGACCCGGCGTCCTTCCACACGCAGCGGCGCGACCCCGTACGGCACCACGACCGCTGACCCGCCCCGTTGTCAGTGGGGGGTCGTACGGTGGTTGCATGCGGCCCGTTTCGAAGATCGAACGTTCGGTGGCGCCTTTCGAGGTCGTCAGTCCCTACCAGCCCAGCGGCGACCAGCCGGCAGCCATCGCCGAGCTGGAGCGGCGCGTCAGGGCAGGTGAGAAGGATGTCGTGCTCCTCGGCGCGACCGGCACCGGAAAGTCGGCGACCACCGCCTGGATGATCGAGAAGCTGCAGCGCCCCACCCTGGTGATGGCGCCGAACAAGACCCTCGCCGCCCAGCTGGCCAACGAGTTCCGCGAGCTCCTGCCCAACAACGCCGTCGAGTACTTCGTCTCGTACTACGACTACTACCAGCCCGAGGCGTACGTCCCGCAGTCGGACACCTACATCGAGAAGGACTCCTCGATCAACGAGGAGGTCGAGCGGCTGCGCCACTCCGCGACGAACTCCCTGCTCACCCGGCGTGACGTCATCGTGGTCGCCTCCGTCTCCTGCATCTACGGCCTCGGTACCCCGCAGGAGTACGTCGACCGGATGGTCCAGCTCAAGGTGGGCGACGAGATCGACCGCGACCAGCTGCTGCGCCGTTTCGTCGAGATCCAGTACAGCCGCAATGACCTCGCGTTCGCCCGTGGCACCTTCCGGGTGCGTGGCGACACCATCGAGATCTTCCCGGTCTACGAGGAGCTCGCCGTCCGCATCGAGATGTTCGGCGACGAGATCGAGGCGCTCTCCACCCTCCACCCTCTCACCGGCGAGGTCATCAGCGAGGACCAGTCCCTCCACGTCTTCCCCGCCAGCCACTACGTGGCGGGACCGGAGCGCCTGGAGAAGGCCGTCGGCGGCATCGAGAAGGAGCTGGAGCAGCGACTGGCCGAGCTGGAGAAGCAGGGCAAGATGCTGGAGGCCCAGCGGCTGCGGATGCGCACCACGTACGACATCGAGATGCTGCGCCAGATCGGCACCTGCTCGGGCGTCGAGAACTACTCGATGCACTTCGACGACCGCACCCCCGGCACCGCGCCCAACACTCTCCTCGACTACTTCCCCGAGGACTTCCTCCTCGTGCTCGACGAATCGCATGTCACCGTGCCGCAGATCGGCGCGATGTACGAGGGTGACGCCTCCCGGAAGCGGACCCTCGTCGACCACGGCTTCCGGCTGCCGTCGGCCCTGGACAACCGCCCGCTGAAGTGGGAGGAGTTCCTCGGCCGGATCAACCAGACGGTCTACCTCTCCGCCACCCCCGGCAAGTACGAGCTCTCCCGGGGCGACGGCTTCGTGGAGCAGATCATCCGCCCCACCGGCCTCGTCGACCCGGAGATCGTCGTCAAGCCCACCGAGGGCCAGATCGACGACCTGGTGCACGAGATCCGCAAGCGCACCGAGAAGGACGAGCGGGTCCTGGTCACCACCCTCACCAAGAAGATGTCGGAGGACCTCACCGACTACTTCCTGGAGCTCGGCATCCAGGTCCGCTACCTGCACAGCGACGTCGACACCCTGCGCCGCATCGAGCTGCTGCGCGAACTGCGCTCCGGCGAGTACGACGTCCTGGTCGGCATCAACCTCCTGCGCGAGGGCCTCGACCTGCCCGAGGTGTCGCTCGTGGCGATCCTCGACGCCGACAAGCAGGGCTTCCTGCGCTCGGGCACCTCACTGATCCAGACCATCGGCCGCGCGGCTCGTAACGTGTCCGGGCAGGTCCATATGTACGCGGACAAGATCACCCCGGCGATGGCGCAGGCCATCGACGAGACGAACCGGCGCCGAGAGAAGCAGATCGCCTACAACACCGAGCGCGGACTCGACCCGCAGCCGCTGCGCAAGAAGATCAACGACATCGTCGCGACGATCGCCCGCGAGGAGGTCGACACCGAGCAGCTCCTCGGCACCGGCTACCGCCAGGCGAAGGGCGCCAAGGCGCCCGTGCCCACGCTGGGCATCAAGGCCGGTTCCGGGAAGGCCAAGGGGGACGGGGCGGTGGTCACCGACCGCCCGGCCACCGAGCTCGCCGGGATCATCGAGGAGATGACCGACCGGATGCGCGCCGCCGCCGCGGATCTGCAGTTCGAGGTGGCCGCCCGACTGCGGGACGAGGTGGGGGAGTTGAAGAAGGAGTTGCGCCAGATGCGGGAAGCGGGCCTGGCCTGACCCCGCGGGACGGGGTGTGTTGCAGAACCGACACAAAACGGCCCGCACCCGATGCGCCGGTGGAGTGACTGCGTAGGGTGCTGGAAACCGCGCAAGGACGGTTTGCGGGGAAGCGGAGAGGGGACAGCGCGTGACGGTCAACATGACCAAGGGCCAGGCCATCAGCCTGCAGAAGAGCGACGGGGGGACCCTGACCGCGGTACGGATGGGGCTCGGCTGGCAGGCGGCGCCGCGCCGCGGTCTGTTCGGTTCGCGCACCCGGGAGATCGACCTGGACGCCTCGGCGGTCCTGTTCGCCGACAAGCAGCCGGTCGACGTCGTCTTCTTCCGGCACCTCGTCAGCGACGACGGCTCCGTCAAGCACACCGGGGACAACCTGGTCGGCGGCGCGGGCTCGGGCGGCGACGACGAGGCGATCCTGGTCGACCTCCAGCGGGTGCCGGTCCACATCGACCAGATCGTCTTCACGGTGAACTCCTTCACCGGCCAGACGTTCCAGGAGGTGCGACACGCCTTCTGCCGCATCGTCGACGAGACCAACGGCCAGGAGCTCGCCCGCTACACGCTGGACGGCGGCGGGCAGTACACCGCTCAGATCATGGCGAAGGTGCACCGCGCGGGGAACGGGTGGCAGATGACCGCCATCGGCACCCCGGCCAACGGCCGCACCTTCCAGGACCTCATGCCGGCGATCCTGCCGCACCTGTAGGCAGGGCCGGACCAGCAGGTCCGTATCGGTATCCGCAGCTCCCGGAGGCATCGGCCGCCGGGAGCTGCACCGCATCGCGGCACCGTGCCGCGCGGCGGCAACTCGTCGAGGGGACAGGGCAATGACGGCCGAGCTGGTCCGGGGGCAGAACCACACCTTGCCCCAGACCCGTCTGGAGATCCGGATTTCGGCAGGGGCGCCCGTCGTGGCCGGGGCCACCCTCGGGGACGAGCACGGCACCGTGCACGGCGTCGAGCGGATCGCCCACCCCGGCTCGCCGCACCTGCCGGGGCTCGAAGTGTCCAGGCAGGCGGCGGCCGACCACCGGCTCGCCGTCGACCTCGACGCCCTGCCCGACGGGGTGCACCGGGTCACCGTGCTGCTCGCCCTGCCGCTGGAGGCGGGCGGCCCGACCCGCTTCGGAGCCGTGGCCGCGCCCTTCGTCGCCGTCACCGGACTCGAAGGCGCCGAGATCGCCACCTTCACCCTGACCGGCCTGGACACCGAGTCCGCGGTCGCCGCCCTGGAGCTCTACCGCCGGCAGGGCGGCTGGAAGGTCCGCGCCGTCGGCCAGGGCTACGCCGGCGGTCTCGCCGCGATGCTCGCCGACCAGGGCGTCGACCGGGCCGCCGAACTGGCCGGTTCGATCCAGGAGGCCGTCGCCCGCGGCCTGGCCCGCTCCGTGTCACCGCCCCCGCCCCGCACCCCGGAGGGCGACCGGGTCCGGCACCCGGCGGGTCCCGCACCCGCCCCGGGCGGCGGGCAGCCCCCCGTCCGGCCCCCGGCCGCCCCGCAGCCCGAGCCCCCGGCCGCCGTCCCGTCCGGCCCCATCGACTACGCGCACCCGCGCCGCCAGTCCGCCGCGCCCCCGCCGCCCCCGCCCGCCGCGCCGCCCGCCGGCCCCGGACAGCCGGCGCGGCCCGTCGCCGGGGACGCGACCGGATGGTCCATGGACGAGCGCCTCTACAACCAGATCTGGGGGATGTTCGAGGACCTGGCCAGGACCACCGCCGCGTACCGCAGCGCCGTCGACTTCGCCGAGTCCCGGATGGACCAGGAGCTGGAGCGCACCCTGTCCGACCCGCGCAGCCGTACGGGCGGCGCGGGCGACCTGGCCCGTGCGCAGGCTCGCGCCAAACGCGACGAGCTGACCGGCCGGGCCCGTGAGGCGCTGGACCGGGACCTCGCCCAGCTGGCCGCCGAGTCCGCCGTGGTGGAACCCGCGCTCCCCGCCCCCTACGCGGGCTGGGACAACCCCGTCTGGCACGCCTACCGGGTTCCGATGGAGATCCCGATGGCGCTGCGGATCGGTGATCTGCACCTGCCTGAGAGCGCCGCCCTGCGCATCCCGCTGCTCGTCCGGCTGCCGCTGGAGCGCGGCATCTGGATCGACAGCGGGCGCACGGCCTCCGAGGCCGCCGCCTTCACGGACAGCGACCAGTTGCACCGGCTGGCCATGGAGAGCGCGGTCCTGCATGCGGCCAGGCTGCTCGCCGTCTACCCGGCGGGAGAGTTCTCGGTCCATGTCATCGACCCGGCGGGCTCCGCCTCGGCCGCGCTCGTCCCGCTGGTCAGCTCCGGGGTGCTCGCGGGCCCGCCCGCGTCCGGGCCCGGGGGAGTGTCCTCGGTCCTCGCCCAGCTCACCCGGCGGGTCGACCTGGTGCAGATGGCGGTCCGGGCCGGCGCCGCGGATTCGCTGCCGCCCGATCTGGACCCGGCCGAGCAGTTGCTGATCGTCAACGACTTCCCGCACGGCTTCGACGACCGGGCCGTCACCCAGCTGCGCTACCTCGCGGACGAGGGGCCGTCCGTCGGCGTCCACCTCCTGATGGTCGCGGACCGGGAGGACGCCTCCGGGTTCGGGCCGGTGCTCGATCCGCTGTGGCGCTCGCTGCTCCGGATCACCCCGGTCGCGGACGACCATCTGGCCGACCCCTGGGTGGGCCACGCCTGGACGTACGAGCCGCTGACGACGCCTCCCGGCAGCGGCGTTCTCGAGCTGGTGCTCGCCCGGGTGGCGGCCGCCCGCCGCACCGGACCCCGCTGACCTGCCCCGGCCCTCTCCCTTCACCCACCACCGCCCTGACCTGGTGTTTTGATGCTTCTTTAGCCTTCTCTTTACCTTTCCTTGGTAATTCCTGTACTGTTCCTTGGGCGGAGGGGAGTACTCCCGATCGCGGCGTTCCCGTCAGTACGGACTGTGACCGGTCCCGGGGCGCCGGCCAGGCGCGCAGCCCGCGCGCCCAGGTGGAAGAGACCTCCGGCAGCGACGACGCTGATCAGTAGCCGTAGCGAACTGCCGGAGGCGCAGTGGACGTTTCATGGACCCTCTGGGCGCTGACCATTCTTGGTCTGAGCGCCCTCATCGCCGTCGACTTCTTCATCGGGCGCAAGCCCCATGACGTGTCGACCAAGGAAGCCGGAATCTGGACAGTCGTCTGGATCGCGCTGGCCGCCCTCTTCGGGCTCGGCCTGCTCGTCTTCGGCGAGACCCAGGCCTCGGGCGAGTTCTTCGCCGGCTTCATCACCGAGAAATCGCTGAGTGTCGACAACCTCTTCGTCTTCGTGCTGATCATGGCGAAGTTCTCGGTGCCCTCCCACCTCCAGCAGCGGGTGCTGCTCTTCGGCGTACTGATCGCACTGGTGCTGCGGGCGGTCTTCATCGCCGCGGGCGCCGCGGTCATCGCCAACTTCTCGTGGGTCTTCTACATCTTCGGCGCGTTCCTGATCTTCACCGCCTGGAAGCTCATCCAGGAGGCGCGGTCGGACGACGAGGAAGAGGAGTTCGAGGAGAACCGTCTCCTGAAGACGATCGAGCGCCGCTTCGGTGTCGCCGACAGGTACCACGGCACCAAGCTCTTCATCCGCAACAACGGCAAGCGCGTCCTGACGCCCCTGATGGTCGTCATGCTCGCCATCGGTACCACCGATGTGCTGTTCGCGCTGGACTCGATCCCGGCGATCTTCGGGCTCACCCAGGACCCGTACATCGTCTTCACCGCCAACGCCTTCGCCCTGATGGGTCTGCGGCAGCTGTACTTCCTGATCGGCGGTCTGCTGAAGAAGCTGGTCCACCTCAGCTACGGGCTCTCGGTGATCCTCGGGTTCATCGGCGTCAAGCTGGTGCTGCACGCCCTGCACGAGTCCGGGGTGCACGTCCCCGAGATCTCCATCCCGGTCTCGCTCGGCGTCATCTGCGGCGTGCTGGTGATCACCACGATCACCAGCCTCCTCGCCAACAGGAAGCAGGCCGCGGCGGAGGCCGGGAAGGCCGAGGACGGCGCGGACAAGGGCGCCGGAATCGACGCCTGAAGCGGCCGCGAGGCCCGGTGACGCCCGTGGTGCGGCCCCGGTGACATCCGCTCCGCGGCTGTCACCGGGGCCTCGTCACCAGCCGCGGGCGCGCCACTCGGGCAGCCGCGGACGCTCGTCGCCCAGCGTGGTGTCGTGGCCGTGGCCCGGGTAGACCCAGGTCTCGTCCGGCAGCGGGGCGAAGAGCTTGGTCTCCACATCGTGCAGCAGGCTCACGAACGCCTCGGGGTCCTCGAACGTGTTGCCGACCCCGCCCGGGAAGAGGCAGTCCCCGGTGAACAGGTGCGGAGCGCCCTGCGGGTCGTCGTAGACGAGCGCGATCGACCCCGGTGTGTGCCCGGTCAGATGGCGGGCGGTCAGGGCGACCTGCCCGACCCGGATGGTGTCGTTGTCCTCGACGAGCACATCGGTCGGGACCGCAATCCCCTCGGCGTCGTACCGCCCGGCGTACGTACGCGCGCCCGTGGCCGCCACGACCTCGCCCAGCGCCTGCCAGTGGTCGCCGTGCCGGTGGGTGGTGACGACCGAGGCGATCGAGTCCTCGCCGATCAGCCCCAGCAGGGTGCCGGCGTCGTTGGCCGCGTCGATCAGGAGCTGCTCGCCGGTGGCCCGGCAGCGCAGCAGATAGGCGTTGTTGTTCATCGGGCCGACGGCGACCTTGGAGATCATCAGATCCGTCAGCTCGTGCACGTCCGCCCGCCCGCCGACCTTGACCGCTCCGCTGTACGTCATGCGTCTCAGCCTATAGCGGGGGCAGGGCGGGCAGGGGCTGTCCGCCCTCGACGGTCAGTGCCGACCCGTCGCGGCGACCGCTGAGCCAGCCGAGCAGCTCGGACGCCGTCCCGCGGACGACGGCCGGGGCGCCTTCCTTTCCGCCACCCGTCGTCCAGGACCGGCCCGTGCCGTCGGCCACGCCCGTGGACACGACGTCCGGGTGTCCGGCGAACCGCTCGGCGAGAAAGTCGATCTCCCGGGCGGTGAAATCGTCGGGCAGATCCTCCAGCTCGTACCCCACCCCCAGGTCGACGTGGTGCAGCTCGACCTCGGTGCGGCGGCGGAAGGGGATCCGGGAGGCGGAGTCCGTCACACCGTTGCGCATCGCGACCGTGCGTGACCAGTCGGCCGGGGCCGAGGCCGCCGCCACGAAACGGGCCGCGCTCTCCGTCAGATCCGCGAGCTGCTCGGCCCGGGGCCGGGGGGCGTCGCGCTCGATGTCACGGTCGCGGGTTTCGCTGTCTGCGTACATCGGCCGGCCCTGGAGAACATTTACCAGCGCGTCGGCGTTACGTGAGAGGTGCGCGACGACATGACCCCGGCTCCAGCCCGGCAGTCGCGACGGCGAGGCGAGCGCGGAGTCGTCCAGTTTCTCCGTGGCGCTGAGCAGCCGTCCGGTCGCTTCACGTAGGGCGTCCAGGTCGTGCACGTGATCAATCATGGGGCCGAGCGTAGCCCCGCCACTCATTTGGGTGAAGGAGTCATCAGCCGTCAGTAAATCGAATGCGCGTGCTATACGCTCGGAGTCGAAAGCTCCGTACAACGCTGTGGCACCCCCCATACCCTGGGGCAGGGGCTCAGTTCCCCCGCTTCTCTCTAGAAAGGTGCGGACCGGCGTGGCCGACCGTCTCATCGTCCGTGGCGCTCGCGAGCACAACCTCAAGAACGTCTCGCTCGACCTCCCCCGCGACTCCCTCATCGTCTTCACCGGGCTCTCCGGGTCGGGCAAGTCGTCGCTCGCGTTCGACACGATCTTCGCCGAGGGGCAGCGCCGTTACGTGGAGTCGCTCTCCTCGTACGCCCGGCAGTTCCTCGGTCAGATGGACAAGCCGGACGTCGACTTCATCGAGGGCCTGTCGCCCGCCGTCTCCATCGACCAGAAGTCGACCTCGCGCAACCCGCGCTCGACGGTCGGCACCATCACCGAGGTCTACGACTACCTCCGGCTGCTCTTCGCCAGGATCGGCAAGCCGCACTGCCCCGAGTGCCACCGCCCGATCTCGCGCCAGTCGCCGCAGGCCATCGTGGACAAGGTGCTCGGCCTGCCCGAGGGCAGCCGTTTCCAGGTCCTCTCGCCGCTGGTGCGCGAGCGCAAGGGCGAGTTCGTCGACCTCTTCGCGGATCTCCAGACCAAGGGCTACAGCCGGGCCAGGGTCGACGGCGAGACCATCCAGCTCTCCGAGCCGCCCGCGCTCAAGAAGCAGGAGAAGCACACCATCGAGGTGGTCATCGACCGCCTCACCGTCAAGGACAGCGCCAAGCGCCGGCTGACCGACTCGGTCGAGACCGCGCTGGGCCTCTCCGGCGGCATGGTCGTGCTCGACTTCGTCGACCTCCCCGAGGACGACCCCGAGCGTGAGCGGATGTACTCCGAACACCTCTACTGCCCGTACGACGACCTCTCCTTCGAGGAGCTGGAGCCGCGCTCCTTCTCCTTCAACTCGCCCTTCGGCGCCTGCCCCGACTGCACGGGCATCGGTACGCGGATGGAGGTCGACCCGGAGCTGATCGTCCCGGACGAGGAGAAGTCCCTCGACGAGGGCGCGATCCACCCCTGGTCGCACGGCCACACCAAGGAGTACTTCGGGCGGCAGATCAACGCGCTCGCCGAAGCCCTCGGATTCCGTACGGACATCCCCTGGGCCGGGCTGCCGCAGCGCGCCAAGAAGGCCCTGCTGCACGGCCACAAGATCCAGACCGAGGTCCGCTACCGCAACCGGTACGGGCGCGAGCGCGCCTACACCACCCCCTCCTTCGAGGGCGCGGTGCAGTTCGTCAAGAGGCGGCACTCCGAGGCGGAGAGCGATTCCAGCCGGGAGCGCTTCGAGGGCTACATGCGCGAGGTGCCCTGCCCGACGTGTGAGGGCACCAGGCTCAAGCCGATCGTCCTCGCGGTGACGGTGATGGAGAAGTCCATCGCCCAGGTCGCGGCGATGTCGATCAGCGAGTGCGCCGAGTTCCTCGGCCGGATGAAGCTGAACGCCCGCGACAAGAAGATCGCCGAGCGGGTGCTCAAGGAGGTCAACGAGCGGCTGAAGTTCCTGGTCGACGTCGGCCTGGACTACCTCTCGCTGAACCGCGCGGCCGGCACCCTGTCCGGCGGCGAGGCCCAGCGCATCCGGCTCGCCACCCAGATCGGCTCCGGCCTGGTCGGCGTGCTCTACGTGCTGGACGAGCCGTCCATCGGCCTGCACCAGCGCGACAACCACCGGCTGATCGAGACCCTGGTCCGGCTCCGCGACATGGGCAACACCCTCATCGTCGTCGAGCACGACGAGGACACCATCAAGGTCGCCGACTGGATCGTCGACATCGGCCCCGGCGCCGGTGAGCACGGCGGCAAGGTGGTCCACTCCGGATCGCTCAAGGAGCTGCTGGCCAACGACAAGTCGATCACCGGTCAGTACCTGACCGGCAAGAAGTCGATCGCGATGCCCGACGTCCGGCGTCCCGTCGACCCCTCGCGCCTGCTCACGGTCCACGGCGCCCGGGAGAACAACCTCCAGGACATCGACGTCTCCTTCCCGCTCGGCGTGCTGACCGCCGTGACCGGGGTCTCCGGCTCCGGGAAGTCGACCCTGGTCAACGACATCCTCTACACCCACCTGGCGCGCGAGCTGAACGGCGCCAAGTCGGTCCCCGGCCGGCACACCCGGGTCGACGGGGACGATCTCGTCGACAAGGTGGTGCACGTCGACCAGTCGCCCATCGGCCGTACACCCCGGTCCAACCCGGCCACGTACACCGGTGTCTTCGATCACGTCCGCAGGCTGTTCGCGGAGACGATGGAGGCCAAGGTCCGCGGCTACCTGCCGGGCCGGTTCTCCTTCAACGTCAAGGGCGGCCGCTGCGAGAACTGCTCCGGCGACGGCACCATCAAGATCGAGATGAACTTCCTGCCGGACGTGTACGTCCCGTGCGAGGTCTGCCACGGAGCGCGCTACAACCGGGAGACCCTGGAGGTCCATTACAAGGGCAAGTCCATCGCCGAGGTGCTGGACATGCCGATCGAGGAGGGCCTCGCGTTCTTCGAGGCCGTGCCGACCATCGCGCGGCACCTGCGGACGCTCAACGAGGTCGGCCTCGGATACGTCAGGCTCGGCCAGTCCGCGCCGACGCTCTCCGGCGGTGAGGCACAGCGGGTGAAGCTGGCGAGCGAGCTCCAGAAGCGCTCGACCGGCCGCACGGTGTACGTGCTGGACGAGCCGACCACCGGTCTGCACTTCGAGGACATCTCCAAGCTCATCAAGGTGCTCTCCGGGCTGGTCGACAAGGGCAACACGGTGATCGTCATCGAGCACAACCTCGATGTCGTCAAGACCGCCGACTGGGTCATCGACATGGGCCCCGAGGGCGGCAACGGCGGCGGTCTGGTCATCGCCGAGGGCACCCCGGAGTACGTGGCCGGCGTCCCCGCCAGCCACACCGGAAAGTTCCTCCAGGGCATCCTGGACGCGGACCGGGTCAGCGAGGCGGCGGTTCCCTCCGCCCGTAAGCCGGCCCGCAGGACGGCGGCGAAGAAGGCGGTCGCCGCGCACTCCGCCCCCGCCAGGAAGACGGCGACGGCGAAGGCGCCCCGGAGCACCACGGCGAAGGCCACCGGGACGGCCGCGACCAAGACGGCTGCGACGACGAAGACGGCGAAGAAGCCCGCCGCCAAGAAGCCCGCTGCCAAGAAGACGGCCGCGAAGAAGGCGGCAGGCGCGCGCAAGGCCTGACGGCCGGGCGAGGCGGTGGTTCCCGGCACCGGGAACCACCGCCTCGCCGTGTGTCCGGAGCCGGCCGCCCCGCCTCGGCGCCCCGGCCCGACGGCCGCGGCTCTGACCAGGCACGACCGGGTGCGACCGGGCCGGGCGCAGGGGCGTCCGTCTCCGCCGGTATCGTCGGTTACGTCACCGATGCCTCCGCCGCCTCAGCCGTCCCGGGCACCTCTGGCGCACCTAATCCCTCCGACCAGTGGAGACCGCATGTCCGGCCAGCCCGCCGCCCGCCGTACCGTGCTGAAGGGCGCCGCTCTCGCGGGCGCCGCCGGGCTGGGAGTGGCTGCCTGCTCGACCGACTCGAAGCTCGGGCACGCCCAGACGCCGACCCCCACCGCACCTGTCGAGCTCGGCGCCCCGGACGAGATCCCGGTCGGCCAGTCCAAGCTCTACCGCGAGCAGCGCGTCATCGTCACCTGCCCGGCCAAGGGCCAGTACAAGGCGTTCAGCGCCCAGTGCACCCACGCGGGCTGCCTGCTGGACAAGGTCGAGGAGAACGAGGGGCACTGCCCCTGCCACGGCAGCCTCTTCGACACCACCACCGGCAAGGCCGTGCACGGTCCGGCGACCGTGCCGCTGCCCTCCGTCCCGGTCAGGGTCGAGGGCGGCCGGCTGGTCGCGGGCCCCGACGCCTGAACCGGCCCGGGGCTCCTCGCGTCCTCGCGCCCGGCGGCGACGCCGGCCCGTCTCACTCCCAGTCCCAGTCGATGCCGACCAGACCGGGCCGCACCCCCTGCTCCACCAGATGCACCGTCCGGTGCCGGCCGGTGAGGGTGAGGTCCGTCCGGGCGCCGCGCGGCGCACCCGTGGACACCTGGGCGAAGCGCCGGCACCGCACCGGCAGCGCCTCCTCGTCGAACCGGACCTGGAGCACGTACTGCCCGCCGCCGAAGCTGAAACCGCGCACGTACTCGCCGCACGGCCCTCCCGTACCGTCCTCGAAGCCGTAGCCGAAGAGGTACGTCTCGCCCGCTCGCAGCCGGGTGTCGAAGAGCAGCTCGGCGACCAGGACCCCCGTCTCCGCGTCCCAGCGGACCCGCCCCGTCCGGCAGTTCTCGCGGGCGCTCACCCCGACCCGGGCCGGATCGCAGCCCGGGTCGCCGCGGTACACGGCGAGATAGCGGTCGATCCCGTCGCGGTGGGCGCGCACCACGTGCTGGGAGTTCCGGCGCTGCATCCGGCGGCCGGGCCCGATCCGTACCCGCTCCTGGTGCCCCACCGTGTGCAGCCCGCCGTCCGCGGGCGACTCCATCGCGGTGAGCAGCCGCTCGACCGCGCCGGACGCGTCCACCAGGGAACGGTACGAGCGGGCCGGCGGGCGGTCGGCCTCCGTGCGGGGCTCCCCGGGCCCCAGCAGCCCGAGCAGCGAGTTCCCCGGCAGCCCCAACACCTCTTCCAGCGCCTTCACGGCCCGCAGGGACTCGGGGCGCTGCGGGCGCCTGGCCCCCTGCTGCCAGTAACTCAGGCTGGTCACACCGACCTTGACCCCGCGGTGCGCCAGATGGTGCTGCACCCGCTGGAGCGGCAGCCCGCGCACGGAGAGCGCGGTGCGCAGCGCCAGATGGAACGGGCCGGTGTGCAGCACCTGCGCCAGTTCGGCCTCGGTGTGCTGCATGGGTCCTCCAGGTGAACGTTCACGTCGTGCGGGAGCGGGGCCGCGCCGACGGATGCCGGTCCGCAGGTGGCCAGGGGGAGGCGTTCACGCGTCCGCCCCTGGCGTTCACACCGCGATGTTCCCCCGCATTGAAGCGTGTTGACCCGCTCCCGACAACGGTTGATGCTCCTCGACAGCGTCCGGACGCGCTCCTTGGAACCCCACCCCCCGCCCCGGGAGGACCACCATGCGCAACCGAAGAGTCAGGCCCCGACGGCTGTCGGTCACGGCCGTGCTCGCCGCCCTGCTGCTCGCCGTACCCGCGGCGACCGCCACCGCGTCGGAGCGGAACAGCTCCGCACCCACCGCCACCCTCGCCGCGGCCCAGCGGCTGAACATCACGATGCAGGCCCAGCAGAAGACCAACTGGTGCTGGGCCGCGGCGGGCAACACCGTCGCCGCCTGGTTCGGCCGCAGCCACACCCAGAACGAGTTCTGCAACGCCGCGTTCGGCCGGGCCCAGGGCTACGAGTGCCCCAACTCGCAGGCCTCGCTCGGCAACGTCCAGGACGGTCTGTCCTGGGCGGGCATCAGCCCCGGCTCGTACGTCACCGGCTGGCTGCGCTATCCCACCGTGCAGACCGAGATCGCCGCCGGGAGGCCGGTGGAGACCCGCATCCAGTGGTCCTCCGGCGGCGGTCACATGCACGTGCTGTACGGCTACGACGACGCGAACAGCTGGGTCTACTGGGGCGATCCCTGGCCCTCCGACAACCGCTACAACTGGGCCTCGCACGCCTGGTACGTGAACAACAGCGAGTTCTCCTGGACCCATTCGCTCTACCGGATCGGGGCGTGACGGCATGACCTCCACCGGAGTCCCGGTCCACCCCGCCGCACGTACCGCGCGCTCCGCCGCTGCGGCCCTCGCCGCGGCCGGCGTGCTCGCCGGGTCCGCACTGCTCACCGTCGCCGCCCCGCAGGCGGCCGCCGCCACCGGTCCCGCGGCCACTCCGGCGGCCCTGGCGGCGGCCCACGCGGCCGCCACCGACGCCGCCACCCTGGACACGCTGTCCCGGTTCTTCGCCCGGGAGGGCGCGGTCACCCGGGCTGCGGCCGCGCCGCGGATCGAGGGCGCGGCCGTGCCCGTACGCACCCTGGCCGCGGACTTCGTCGCCGGTGAACCGGGGGCCCCGGTCGCCGGCCTGGACTACCTCGCCAGCACCGCCGTCTCCTCCGACGGGCAGAAGGCGTCCCTGTGGACGCTCCCCGAGCCGGGGAAGGACGGGCGGTGGCAGGTGGTGAACATCGCCACCGGTGACGACGAGGCCCGGTACACGGCCGCGGGCGCCCGCAAACTGCCCGGCGGCACCGTCTTCCGGGAGCCGCAGATCAACGCCTGGTACGTCCAGAAGGGCAGCCGGGTGCTCCCGCTGGACCAGGACGCGGTGCACGCGGTCGGCGCGCGGGGCACCACCCTGGCCGCCTACCGCACCCGGGTGCGCGCCGCGTACGCGGACAAGCTCCCGGGCTCCGGATACGCCCGCTCGGGCCGGGCGGGCGGCTACGGACCCGCCGGAGCGGAACCGGCCGCCGGACACCCCGAGGCCGCCGCCCGGCCGGGACCGGCCATCGCGGCGGACACCGGCGCGGACCGGGGCGCGGACCGGGGCGCGGACACCGCGCTGACGGCCGCCTCCGGGACCGCGGCGGCGGGTGCCGCCGCCCTGCTCGGCCTCTGCGGCGCGAAGGCCCTGCGCCGCCGACGGGCCCGGTGACCGGTCCGGCGAGGCGGGGGCGCGGCTGACCGCCGGAGCCGCCCGCGCCCGATGACCCCGTGCTCCGGGGCGCGTATCCCCACGCGCGCCCCGGAGCACGGCGCCGTCCACGGGCACACCGCGCTGTCACTGCCCACAAGTAGGGTGGGAGACATGGCAGACCCCTCCAGCTACCGCCCCAAGCCGGGACAGATCCCCGACTCCCCGGGGGTCTACAGATTCCGCGACGAACACCGCCGGGTGATCTACGTCGGGAAGGCGAAGAACCTGCGCCAGCGCCTGGCCAACTACTTCCAGGACCTGGCGGGCCTCCACCCGCGTACGCGCACGATGGTGACCACCGCCGCGTCCGTGGAGTGGACCGTCGTCTCCACGGAGGTCGAGGCGCTCCAGCTGGAGTACTCCTGGATCAAGGAGTACGACCCCAGGTTCAACGTCAAGTACCGCGACGACAAGAGCTATCCGTACCTCGCGGTCACGCTCAACGAGGAGTTCCCGCGCGTCCAGGTGATGCGCGGGGCCAAGAAGAAGGGCGTGCGCTACTTCGGTCCGTACGGCCACGCCTGGGCGATCCGCGAGACGGTCGACCTGATGCTGCGGGTCTTCCCCGTCCGCACGTGCTCCGCCGGGGTGTTCAAGAACGCCGCCAGGACCGGCCGCCCCTGCCTCCTCGGCTACATCGGCAAGTGCTCGGCCCCCTGCGTCGGCCGGGTCACCCCGGAGGAGCACCGCGAACTCGCCGACGACTTCTGCGACTTCATGGCCGGCCGCACCGGCGCGTACATCCGCCGCCTGGAGAAGGACATGATGGCGGCGGCCGAGGAGATGGAGTACGAGCGGGCGGCCCGCCTCCGGGACGACGCGGAGGCGCTCAAGCGCGCCATGGAGAAGAGCGCCGTCGTGCTCGCCGACGCCACCGACGCCGACCTCATCGCGGTCGCCGAGGACGAGCTGGAGGCCGCGGTCCAGATCTTCCACGTCCGGGGCGGCCGGGTGCGCGGGCAGCGCGGCTGGGTCACCGACAAGGTGGAGAACGTCGACACCTCCGGACTGGTCGAGCACGCGATCCAGCAGCTGTACGGCGAGGAGGCCGGGGACGCCGTCCCCAAGGAGGTCCTCGTCCCGGCCCTCCCCGAGGACCCCGACGCGGTCTCCCAGTGGCTGGCCGACCGCCGGGGCTCCCAGGTCAGCCTGCGCATCCCGCAGCGCGGCGACAAGAAGGACCTGATGGCCACGGTCCAGCGCAACGCCCTCCAGGCCCTGGGGCTGCACAAGACGAAGCGGGCGTCCGACCTGACGACCCGCTCCCGGGCCCTGGAGGAGATCTCAGAGGCGCTCGGCCTGGACACGGCACCGCTGCGCATCGAGTGCTTCGACATCTCCCACCTCCAGGGCGACGACGTGGTGGCGTCGATGGTGGTCTTCGAGGACGGGCTCGCCCGCAAGGGCGAGTACCGCCGCTTCCAGATCAAGAGCTTCGAGGGACAGGACGACGTCCGCTCGATGCACGAGGTGATCGGCCGGCGCTTCCGGCGCTACCTCCAGGAGAAGGAGCGCACGGGGGAGTGGGAGGAGACCCCGGCGGACACGGACCCCGCGCGGACGGACCCCGCCCGGACCGGCCCCGCGCCCACCGGCCCCACGCCCGCGCACTCCGCGCCGGAAGACCCCGCCCCGGACTCCGCCGCCGAGCCCCGCGAGGACGACGGCCGGCCCAAGCGGTTCGCCTACCCGCCCCAGCTCCTCGTGGTCGACGGCGGCCGGCCCCAGGTCGCCGCGGCCAAGCGGGCGCTGGACGAGCTGGGGATCGACGACATCGCCGTCTGCGGCCTCGCCAAGCGCCTCGAAGAGGTCTGGCTGCCCGATGACGACGACCCGGTGGTCCTGCCCCGCTCCAGCGAGGGCCTCTACCTCCTGCAGCGCATCCGCGACGAGGCCCACCGCTTCGCCATCACCTACCAGCGCGCCAGACGGGCCAAGCGCATCCGCTCCAGCCCTCTGGACGACGTCGCCGGTCTCGGTGAGACCCGGAAGCAGGCCCTGATCAAGCATTTCGGCTCCGTGAAGAAGCTGAGGCAGGCGACAATCGACGAGATCTGCGAGGTTCCGGGGATAGGCCGCAGGACGGCGGAATCAGTGGCCGCCGCGCTGGCCTCGACCACCCCGGCCACGCCTGCCGTGAACACGGCCACAGGAGAGATCATCGAAGAGGACGACGGGGGCAGCAAGACATGACTGAGCGCGAACATGAACAAGGGCACGACCGCACCGACCGAGCAGACGGAGCAGGACACATGAGTACGGGCACCCCGGCCGAGACGGGCGACAGCACGGTGGCCATCCCCGAGCTGGTGATCATCTCCGGCATGTCCGGCGCCGGACGCAGCACCGCGGCCAAGTGCCTGGAGGACCTCGGCTGGTTCGTCGTGGACAACCTGCCGCCCGCGCTGATCCCCACCATGGTGGAGCTCGGCGCCAGGTCCCAGGGCAATGTGGCCCGGATCGCCGTCGTCGTCGACGTACGGGGCCGCCGCTTCTTCGACAACCTCCGGGAGTCCCTCGCGGACCTGGAGGCCAAGGGCGTCACCAGACGGATCGTTTTCCTGGAGTCCTCCGACGACGCGCTGGTCCGCCGCTTCGAGTCGGTCCGGCGCCCGCACCCCCTCCAGGGCGACGGCCGCATCGTCGACGGCATCGCCGCCGAGCGCGACCTGCTGCGCGAGCTGCGCGGCGACGCCGACCTGGTGATCGACACCTCCAGCCTCAACGTCCACGAACTGCGCGCCAAGATGGACGCCCAGTTCGCGGGCGACGAGGAGCCGGAGCTCCGCGCCACGGTGATGTCCTTCGGCTACAAGTACGGGCTGCCGGTCGACGCCGACCTGGTGGTGGACTGCCGGTTCCTGCCCAACCCGCACTGGGTCCCCGAGCTGCGCCCCTTCACCGGGCTCAACGAGGAGGTCTCCGCGTACGTCTTCGACCAGCCGGGCGCCAAGGAGTTCCTCAACCAGTACACGGAGCTGCTCCAGCTCATCGCCGCCGGATACCGCCGCGAGGGCAAGCGCTACGTGACCATCGCCGTGGGCTGCACGGGCGGCAAGCACCGCTCCGTCGCGATGTCGGAGAAGCTCTCCGCCCGGCTGGCCACCGAAGGGATCGAGACCGTGCTCGTACATCGGGACATGGGGCGCGAGTGACCAGCCGCACCATACGGCTGCGCCGGCTGCGCAGGGCCACCTCCGCGCTGTCCGGCCGCAAGCGCGGCGCACAGCCCAAGGTCGTCGCCCTCGGCGGCGGCATGGGGCTGTCCGCCTCCCTGACCGCGCTGCGGCGGATCACCGGTGATCTGACCGCCGTGGTCACCGTCGCCGACGACGGCGGCTCCAGCGGCCGGCTCCGCGAGGAGCTGGGCGTACTGCCGCCCGGCGATCTGCGCAAGGCGCTGGCCGCCCTGTGCGGCGACGACGACTGGGGCCAGACCTGGGCCCAGGTCATCCAGCACCGCTTCCAGTCCAAGGGCGATCTGCACGAGCACGCCGTGGGCAACCTGCTGATCGTCGCCCTGTGGGAGCAGCTCGGCGACCACGTCCAGGCCCTGGACCTGGTCGGCAAGCTCCTCGGGGCGCAGGGCCGGGTGCTCCCGATGTCCGCCGTGCCCCTGGAGCTCCAGGCGCTCGTACGGGGACACGACCCGGAGCGCCCGGACGAGGTGGACACGGTGCGCGGCCAGGCCACCGTGGCGCTCACCCCGGGCGAGGTGCAGTCCGTGCACGTCGTCCCGGCCGACCCGCCGGCCGTCCCCGAGGCGGTCGCCGCGGTCCTGGACGCGGACTGGGTGGTGCTCGGTCCGGGGTCCTGGTTCTCCTCGGTCATCCCCCATCTGCTCGTCCCCGATCTGCTGGACGCGCTGATCGAGACGAAGGCCCGGAAGGTCCTCTCGCTGAACCTCGCGCCGCAACCCGGTGAAACAGATGGCTTCTCTCCGCAGCGTCATTTGGAGGTTTTGGGACGACACGCCCCTAAACTCGCCTTGGACGTGGTGCTGGCCGACGAGGCCGCCGCGCCCGACCGTGAGTCCCTCGCCGATGCCGCGGAACGGCTCGGTGCCGCGGTCGAGCTGGCGCCGGTTGCCTCACCCGACGGCGTTCCGGTTCACGATCCGGAGCTGTTGGCCGCCGCGTACGACCGTATTTTTCGGATGCATGGAAGGATCGGCCCATGGCGATGACGCCAGCGGTGAAGGACGAAATCTCTCGGCTTCCCGTAACCCGGACCTGCTGCAGGAAGGCAGAAGTCTCGGCGATTCTTCGGTTCGCGGGTGGGCTGCACCTGGTGAGCGGCCGGATTGTGATCGAGGCGGAGCTGGACACCGCGATGGCGGCGCGCCGGCTGAAGCGGGACATTCTCGAAATCTTCGGGCACAGCTCGGAGCTGATCGTGATGGCCCCCGGCGGGCTGCGGCGCGGCTCCCGCTATGTCGTACGGGTGGTGGCGGGCGGCGACCAGCTGGCCCGCCAGACGGGTCTGGTGGACGGCCGCGGCCGTCCCATCCGCGGGCTTCCCCCGCAGGTGGTCTCGGGGGCCACCTGCGATGCCGAGGCCGCCTGGCGCGGGGCCTTCCTGGCACACGGCTCGCTCACCGAGCCGGGGCGCTCCTCCTCGCTGGAGGTGACCTGCCCGGGGCCGGAGGCGGCGCTCGCGCTGGTCGGTGCCGCCCGGCGGCTCTCCATCGCGGCGAAGGCCCGCGAGGTGCGCGGCGTGGACCGGGTCGTCGTCCGCGACGGCGACGCGATCGGCGCCCTGCTCACCCGGCTGGGTGCCCATGAGTCGGTGCTCGCCTGGGAGGAGCGGCGGATGCGGCGCGAGGTCCGCGCCACCGCCAACCGCCTCGCGAACTTCGACGACGCCAACCTGCGCCGCTCGGCCAGGGCCGCGGTGGCCGCGGGTGCCCGGGTGGGGCGCGCGCTGGAGATCCTGGGCGAGGAGGTGCCCGAGCACCTCGCGGCGGCCGGACGGCTGCGCATGGAGCACAAGCAGGCCTCCCTGGAGGAGCTGGGCGCCCTCGCCGATCCGCCGCTGACCAAGGACGCCGTCGCGGGCCGCATCCGCCGGCTCCTGGCGATGGCCGACAAGCGGGCCCAGGACCTGGGTATCCCGAGCACGGAATCCACCCTCAGCGAAGAGCTGGCCGACGGCCTGGTCGGCTGATCGGGCCCCCGCCGGCGGACCTGAGCAGGAACGCGCCACGTTCCCGGGGGCGTTGACACTGCGTAGTCGTCGCAGCGGGCGGGGGAGGGCAACCGGAGGCCCGTACTCCTACTGGGGAGTACGGGTCCCCGCCGCCCCTCCCGCCCCGCTCGATGTCACTCCCGGGGCCTCGGAGGGGTAGTGTCGTAGGCGGTCGGGGACATCCCATACAACTCGCCGGCGTCGAAAACCGGCGTACCTAACGAGGAGATCGGTTCGTGACGATCCGCGTAGGCATCAACGGCTTTGGCCGCATCGGTCGTAACTACTTCCGCGCGCTGCTGGAGCAGGGTGCGGACATCGAGATCGTGGCTGTCAACGACCTGGGTGACACTGCGACCACGGCTCACCTGCTGAAGTACGACACCATTCTGGGTCGTCTCAAGGCCGAGGTCAGCCACACCGCCGACACCATCACCGTCGACGGCCACACCATCAAGGTGCTTTCCGAGCGCAACCCGTCGGACATTCCGTGGGGCGAGCTGGGCGTCGACATCGTGATCGAGTCGACCGGCATCTTCACCAAGAAGGCCGACGCCGCCAAGCACATCGCCGGCGGCGCCAAGAAGGTCCTCATCTCGGCTCCGGCCAAGGACGAGGACATCACCATCGTGATGGGCGTCAACCAGGACAAGTACGACGCGGCCAACCACCACGTCATCTCCAACGCCTCCTGCACCACCAACTGTGTGGCGCCGATGGCCAAGGTTCTCGACGAGAACTTCGGCATCGTCAAGGGCCTGATGACGACGGTCCACGCGTACACGAACGACCAGCGGATCCTGGACTTCCCGCACTCGGACCTGCGCCGTGCCCGCGCCGCCGCCGAGAACATCATTCCGACCACGACGGGTGCCGCCAAGGCGACCGCTCTGGTCCTCCCGCAGCTCAAGGGCAAGCTCGACGGCATCGCGATGCGTGTCCCGGTCCCGACCGGTTCCGCCACCGACCTCGTCGTGACCCTGGAGCGCGAGGTCACCAAGGACGAGGTCAACGCCGCGTTCAAGAAGGCCTCCGACGACGGCGACCTCAAGGGCTTCCTGACGTACACCGAGGACCCGATCGTGTCCTCGGACATCGTCGGTGACCCGTCGTCCTGCACCTTCGACTCCTCCCTGACCATGGTCCAGGAGGGCAACACGGTGAAGATCCTCGGCTGGTACGACAACGAGTGGGGCTACTCCAACCGCCTCGTCGACCTGACCGTTTTCGTCGGCAGCCAGCTCTGACCTTCGAACCGGCAGGCACCTCGATGTGAGTACGGGGCTCGAACAGCGCAATGAAGCGCAGTTCGAGCCTCGTTGCATGCTCTCTCGTCCCTCCAAGGAGTCCAGAAGATGAAGACCATCGACGAACTTCTCGCCGAAGGGGTCACCGGCAAGCGCGTATTCGTCCGGGCCGACCTCAACGTGCCGCTCAGCGGCACCACCATCACCGACGACGGCCGCATCCGCGCCGTCCAGCCGACCGTGGAGAAGCTGGCCGCGGCCGGTGCCCGGGTCGTCGTCGCCTCGCACCTGGGCCGCCCCAAGGGCGCCCCGGACCCGGCGTTCTCGCTGGCGCCCGCGGCCACCCGGCTCGGTGAACTGCTCGGGACCGACGTGGCCTTCGCGACCGACACGGTCGGCGAGTCCGCCCGCGCCACGGTCGCCGCTCTCCGTGACGGCGAGGTCGCCGTCATCGAGAACCTCCGCTTCAACGCCGGCGAGACGTCGAAGGACGACGCCGAGCGCGGCGCGTTCGCCGACCAGCTGGCCGAGCTCGCCGACGTGTACGTGGGTGACGGCTTCGGCGCCGTGCACCGCAAGCACGCCTCGGTCTTCGACCTCCCGGCCCGGCTGCCACACGCGGCGGGCGACCTGATCGCCACCGAGGTCGGCGTCCTGAAGAAGCTCACCGACGACGTGCGGCGGCCCTACGCGGTCGTGCTCGGCGGCGCCAAGGTCTCCGACAAGCTCGGCGTCATCGACCACCTCCTGGAGCGGGCCGACCGCATCCTCATCGGCGGCGGCATGGCGTACACCTTCCTCAAGGCCCAGGGCCACGAGGTCGGCAGCTCGCTGCTCCAGGAGGACCAGATCCCGGTCGTGCTGGAGTACCTCAAGCGCGCCGAGGAGAAGGGCGTGGAGTTCGTGCTCCCCGTCGACGTCGTGGTCGCCCCGGCGTTCCCCGACCTCAAGACCAAGGCCCCGGCCCACCCCACCACCGTCGCCGCCGACGCCATGCCGGCCGGCCAGATGGGGCTGGACAACGGTCCGGAGACCAACAAGCTCTACGCATCGAAGCTCGCCGACGCGGCCACCGTCTTCTGGAACGGCCCGATGGGCGTCTTCGAGCACCCCGATTTCGCCGAGGGCACCAGGGCGGTCGCCCAGGCCCTCGTCGACTCGTCCGGCTTCAGCGTGGTCGGCGGTGGCGACTCCGCCGCGGCCGTCCGCATCCTGGGCTTCGACGAGAACGCGTTCGGACACATCTCGACCGGTGGCGGCGCCAGCCTCGAATACCTTGAGGGCAAGACGCTTCCCGGCCTCGCCGCACTGGAGGACTGACCTTTCATGACCACCCGCACCCCGCTGATGGCGGGCAACTGGAAGATGAACCTCAACCACCTTGAGGCCATCGCTCACGTCCAGAAGCTCTCCTTCGCCCTGGCCGACAAGGACTACGACGCCGTCGAGGTCGCCGTCCTGCCGCCCTTCACCGACCTGCGTTCCGTGCAGACGCTGGTCGACGGCGACAAGCTGAAGATCAAGTACGGCGCCCAGGACATCTCGGCGCACGACTCCGGCGCGTACACCGGTGAGATCTCCGGTGCCATGCTCGCCAAGCTGAAGTGCACCTACGTCGCCGTCGGACACAGCGAGCGCCGCCAGTACCACGCCGAGACCGACGAGGTCTGCAACGCCAAGGTGAAGGCCGCGTACCGGCACGGCCTGACCCCGATCCTCTGCGTCGGCGAGGGCCTGGACATCCGCAAGGCCGGAGAGCAGGTCTCCCACACGCTCGCCCAGCTCGACGGCGCGCTGAAGGACGTCCCGGCCGAGCAGGCCGAGTCCATCGTGATCGCCTACGAGCCGGTCTGGGCCATCGGCACCGGCGAGGTCGCCACCCCCGAAGACGCGCAGGAGGTCTGCGGTGCGATCCGCGGCCGTCTCGCGGAGCTGTACTCGCAGGAGCTGGCCGACGCGGTCCGCATCCAGTACGGCGGCTCGGTCAAGTCCGGCAACGTCGCCGCGATCATGGCGCAGCCCGATGTGGACGGCGCGCTGATCGGTGGCGCCGCGCTGGACACCGACGAGTTCGTCAAGATCGTCCGCTTCCGCGACCAGTGAGTATGCGGTAGCGCGGATCCGTCGTACCCTTGCGGGGGCCGAGGAGGGCACAGCCTCCCGGCCCCCGTTGTTCGCATACGCAGTCCAGGAATTCCGGAAAGTAGGGACCAGCCGTGATTTTGGCGTTCGAGATCGCCCTGATCGTCTTCAGCCTGCTGCTGATGCTGCTGGTGCTGATGCACAAGGGAAAGGGCGGCGGTCTCTCCGACATGTTCGGTGGCGGCATGCAGTCGTCCGTCGGTGGCTCCTCGGTCGCCGAGCGCAACCTCGACCGGATCACCGTCGTGGTCGGTCTGGGCTGGTTCGCATGCATTGTGGTGCTTGGTCTGCTCATCAAGCTGGACAACTGACCCGTCGTACGCGATTCCTGTGAGGGTGTAACTCCAATCACTGGACGCGCGTTGGGCCTTACGTAGACTGGGGCATCTTCGAGCACCATCACGCAGGGAGTTACGACCGTGGCAAGTGGCAACGCGATCCGGGGAAGCCGGGTCGGAGCGGGGCCGATGGGGGAGGCCGAGCGCGGCGAGTCCGCGCCACGCGCCCGCATCTCCTTCTGGTGCTCGAACGGGCACGAGACGCAGCCGAGCTTCGCCCATGACGCGCAGGTACCGGAGACCTGGGACTGCCCGCGCTGTGGCTTCCCGGCCGGCCAGGACCGCGACAGCCCGCCGGACCCGCCGCGCACCGAGCCGTACAAGACGCACCTCGCGTACGTGCGCGAGCGGCGCAGCGACGAGGACGGCGAGGCGATTCTCGCCGAGGCCCTCGCGAAACTCCGCGGCGAGATCTAGGGCCCTTCGTTTGGATCACGCTGGGCTCGCGGGGCCTGGCCCCGCTCCCTGATCCAGCCTGATCCGAACGGAAGACCTGGTTCGCGTTCCAGAAGTTGTTCACCGGCCGGACACCCCCAGGGTGCCCGGCCGGAATGCTTCCGCCGTGCCGCAGCCCGCCGCCGTCCCGTCCGTCCTCCTGATCAATTAAGTTGGTGGGGCAGCGGGGAACTGCGGTGACGAGGAGAAGTGGGCTGATGTCCGGGATGAACGCACAAAGTCGAACCAGGCTCAACCAGACGCCGGAATGGACGGCGCTGGGAAAGCACCGTGAGCAGTTCGGGACGACCCATCTGCGCGAGCTGTTCGCGGACGATCCGGAGCGCGGCACCGGATACACGCTGCGGGTCGGTGACCTGTACATCGACTACTCCAAGCAGCTGGTCACCGACGAGACGCTCCGGCTGCTCCGCGAGCTCGCCGGGGCCACCGGGGTCGCCGCGCTGCGGGACGCGATGTTCCGCGGCGACAAGATCAACACCACCGAGGACCGCGCCGTCCTGCACACCGCGCTGCGTGCCCCGCGCGACGCCGTGATCGAGGTCGACGGCGAGAACGTGGTGCCCGCCGTGCACGCGGTGCTCGACAAGATGGCCGCCTTCTCGGAGCGCGTCAGGTCCGGCGAGTGGACCGGTCACACCGGCAAGCCGATCAAGAACGTCGTCAACATCGGTATCGGCGGCTCCGACCTGGGCCCCGCGATGGCGTACGAGGCGCTGCGCTCCTTCACGGACCGCTCGCTGACCGTCCGCTTCGTCTCCAACGTCGACGGCGCCGACCTCCACGAGGCCCTGCAGGGTCTCGACCCGGCCGAGACGCTCTTCGTCATCGCGTCGAAGACCTTCACCACGATCGAGACGATCACCAACGCCACCTCCGCCCGCGACTGGCTGCTGACCGGTCTGAGGGCCGGTCAGGACGCGGTGGCCAAGCACTTCGTGGCGCTGTCGACGAACGGCGAGAAGGTCGCGGACTTCGGTATCGACACCGCGAACATGTTCGAGTTCTGGGACTGGGTCGGCGGCCGCTACTCGTACGACTCCGCCATCGGCCTCTCGCTGATGATCGCCATCGGCCCGGACCGGTTCCGCGAGATGCTCGACGGCTTCCACCTCGTCGACGAGCACTTCCGCACCGCCCCGGCCGAGGAGAACGCCCCGCTGCTGCTGGGGCTGCTCGGCGTCTGGTACGGCGCGTTCTTCGACGCCCAGTCGCACGCCGTGCTCCCCTACAGCCACTACCTTTCCAAGTTCACCGCGTACCTCCAGCAGCTGGACATGGAGTCCAACGGCAAGTCCGTGGACCGCGACGGCAACCCGGTGGACTGGCAGACCGGACCGGTCGTCTGGGGCACCCCCGGCACCAACGGGCAGCACGCGTACTACCAGTTGATCCACCAGGGCACGAAGGTCATCCCGGCCGACTTCATCGGCTTCGCGGAGCCGGTCGACGGTCTGCTGCCCGGACTGGTCGCCCAGCACGACCTGCTGATGGCCAACTTCTTCGCCCAGACCCAGGCGCTGGCCTTCGGCAGGACACCGGACGAGGTGCGCGCCGAGGGCGTCGCCGAGGAGCTGGTGCCGCACAAGACGTTCCGCGGCAACCACCCGACCACGACGATCCTCGCGGACCGGCTGACCCCCTCGGTGCTCGGCCAGCTGATCGCGCTGTACGAGCACAAGGTCTTCGTCCAGGGCGCCGTCTGGAACATCGACTCCTTCGACCAGTGGGGTGTCGAACTGGGCAAGGTCCTCGCCAAGAAGATCGAGCCGTTGCTGACCGAGGACGAGGCGGCCGAGCGCGAGGCCGCCGAGCGGCTGGACAGCTCGACCGCCGCGCTCGTCGCCGCGTACCGCGAGCGCAGGGGGCGCTGAGCCCATGTCCACGGGGGAGGGGACAGTACGGCTGCGGCCGCCGGTCCACACGCTGGACCCGCGGGTCGTCGGCTGGTGGCGGACCCGGTGGCTGCTGCTGACCGCCGGTCCGGTGGTGGTCCTGGCCGTGCTGGGCGTGTTCCTCACGTCCGCCCGGTTCTGGCTGCTGCTCTGCGCCGCGGTCCTGGCGGCCGTCGGCGCCGGCTGCGCCGTCCTGCTCCCCCTGTGGTGGTTCCGCAACCACCGCTGGGAGGTCACCGACGAGGCGGTGTACGTCCGCACGGGGGTGCTGTGGCAGGAGTGGCGGATCGCGCCGATGTCCCGGATCCAGACCGTGGACACCGTGCGCGGCCCCCTCGAACAGCTCTACCGGCTCGCCACGGTCACCGTCACCACCGCCTCCGCCAAGGGCGCGGTCCGGATCGAGGGCCTCGACCACGAGCTGGCGGCCGAGCTCGCCGAGCGGCTGACCCGGATCACCCAGGACACCCCCGGGGACGCCACATGAGCACGGCCGCCCCGGCCGGGGACTGGCGGTCCCTCGACCGGCGCACGGTCCTGCTCACCGCGGTCGTCACCGCCGGGGTCGCGGCCGGAGCCGCCGTGCCGACCACGCTCGGGCTCTCCGGACGCCTCGGCTTCGGCCCCGCCGTCGCCTGGGTGCTGACGGGCGCCGCCCTCCTGATCGCCTCCGGCGCGGGCGCCGACTACATACGCTGGCGCCGCACCCGGTACCGGGTCGGCGCCGACCGCGTCGAACTCCACACCGGCCTGCTGCTGGTCAAGAAGCGCTCGCTGGCGCGCGAACGCATCCGGAGCGTCGACCTCACCGCCCATCTGCTCCAGCGCGTCCTCGGGCTCGTCACCGTCCGGATCGGCACCGGTGAGCACGCCGGCGGCGAATCCACCCTGGAGCTCGACCCGGTCCTGCGGGCCGAGGGCGAACGCCTGCGCCGCGCCCTCCTGGAGCGCGGCCTCGCCGCCACCTCCGGCAGCCACCGCGAGGGCGAACTCGTCTCCCTCGACCCGCGCTGGATCCGCTACGCACCGGTCTCGTTCGTCGCACCCGCGCTCGGCGGAGCGGCGGCCGGGGCCGTGCTTCAGGTCAGCGACTGGTTCGGGGCGCAGGGCCAGGTCATCGAATGGGTCGGTGACCGCTACCGGGAGACCTCCCTGCTCTCGGTGATCGTGCTCCTCGCCGTCGCCGGGGTACTCGCCGGGGTCGTCGGCGCGCTGGGCCTCTGGGTCGAGATGTGGTGGAACTACCGCCTCGAACGCGAACCCGGCGGCACCCTGCGGATCCGGCGCGGACTGCTCACCTCCCGGTCCGTCTCCATCGAGGAGCGCCGGCTGCGCGGCGTCGACCTCGTCGAGCCGCTCGGCGTCCGGCTGCTGGGCGCCGCCCGGGTCGACGCCATCACCACCGGCCTGGCCAAGGACGACGAGGAGCAGCACGGCGACCACAACACCCTGCTGCCCGCCGCGCCCCGGCCGGTCGCCGGTGCCGTCGCCGCCGCCGTGCTCCGCGAGACCGTGTCCCCGACCGGCGCCCCACTGACCGCGCACCCCGTCACCGCCCGTGGCCGGCGGCTGCGCCGGGCCTTCTGGGCGGTTCTCGGCCCGGTCCTCGTCCTCGCACTGCTCGGCGCCCTGCTGACGCCCGTCCTGCTCTGGATCGCGCTCGGCTGCGCTGCCGTCGGCCTCCCCGTGGGGGTGCTGCTGGCCCGGGACGCCTACCGCGGCCTCGGCCACGCCCTCAGCGGCGGATACCTGGTGACCCGCTCGGGCGCGCTGCGCCGCTCCACGGCCGCGCTGGAACGGGCCGGGGTGATCGGCTGGACGGTGCGCCAGTCGTACTTCCAGCGGCGGGCCGGGCTGCTGAACATCACCGCCACGACGGCCGCCGGAGCGGGCGAGTACACGGTGTACGACGCGGACGCGGCCGAGGGGCTGGACTTCGCCTCCGAGGCCGTCCACGGCCTCCTGGAACCCTTCCTGGAACGGGTCCCGGCGGCGGAGTGAGCCCGGTGCGGCGCGGGGGAGCCCTTCACGCCGCGGGCCCGGTCCGCTCCGAGGAGCAGGCCGGGCCCGCGGGTACTGCCACTGACGTCCGCTCAGGCGGAGGAGAGGGCGCGCGGCAGCCGGGACGCCGCCGCCGCGTCCAGCAGCCACAGCGTGCGGGCGCGTCCGTAGGCGCCCGCCGCCGGGGCCTGGATCTCCCCGGCACCCGACAGGGCGATGGCCGCGGCCTCCGCCTTGTCCTCGCCCGCCGCGAGCAGCCACACCTCGCGGGCCGACCGGATGGCCGGCAGCGTGAGCGTGACCCGGACGGGCGGCGGCTTGGGCGCCCCGTGCACACCGACGACGGTGCGCTCGGTCTCCCGTACCGCGGGCAGCTCGGGGAAGAGCGACGCGACATGGGTGTCCGGGCCGACGCCCAGCATCAGCACGTCGAACACCGGCACCGGACCGTGGTCCTCCGGACCGGCCGCGGCGGCCAGTTCGGCGGCGTACGCGGCCGCGGCGGCATCGACGTCCCGCCCGTACGCGCCGTCGGAAGCGGGCATCGCGTGCACCCGGGACGGGTCCAGCGGCACCGAGTCCAGCAGGGCCTCACGGGCCTGCGTGACATTGCGCTCCGGATCGCCCTCGGGCAGGAACCGCTCGTCGCCCCACCACAGGTCGAGCCGCGACCAGTCGACCGCGTCCCGGGCGGGTGCCTGGGCGAGCGCGGCCAGCAGACCGTTGCCGTTGCGTCCGCCGGTGAGCACCACGGAGGCATGACCGCGGGCGGCCTGGGCGTCCACGACCTTCGTGATCAGCCGGGCCGCCGCGGCCTGTGCCATCAGCTCCTTGTCGCGGTGCACGACGAGCTGGGGGACGACGCTCACTTCGAGGCCGCCTTCTTCGCCGCCGTCTTCTTGGCCGGGGCGGCGGGCGCGGTGGAGGACTCGGCCGGCTTGGCGGCCGCCTTGGGCGCTGCGGTTTCCCCGAGCCGTTCCACGCCGAACTTCACCGAGGACTCGTAGGTGTTGTCCGGGTCGAGCCGGCGCAGCTCCTCGGCCAGCAGCTCCGCGGTCTCACGGCGCTTGAGCGCCACCGCGCGGTCCGGCTGCCCCACCATGGAGAGCGTGGCCAGCGAACCGTCGGCCCGGTCCAGCACGATCGTGCCGTTCTTGGTCTCCATCCGGACGGCCGTCAGACCCGGGCCGCCCGACATGGTGCGTTCCACCGGAACCTGGAGCCGGTCCGCGAGCCACATGGCCAGCAGTTCGCAGCTCGGGTTCTCGGACTCGCCCTCGACCGTGGCCGAGACGACGTCCACGGCCTGCTGGTCGAGCGCGGCCGCCAGCATCGAGCGCCACGGCGTGATCCGGGTCCAGGCCAGATCGGTGTCGCCGGGGGTGTACGACTTCGCGCGCACCGCCAGTTCGGCGCTCGGGTGCTCCGCCGAGTACGCGTCCGTGATCCGGCGCTGGGCGAGCGCGCCCAGCGGGTCCTTCGCCGGATCGGGGGGCGCCGCCTCCGGCCACCAGACCACGACCGGCGCGTCGGGCAGCAGCAGGGGAAGGACCACCGACTGCGCGTGGTTGGCCAGTTCGCCGTGGAGCCGCAGCACCACGGTCTCGCCGGTGCCCGCGTCGGAGCCGACCCGGACCTCGGCGTCCAGCCGGGCGTCGCGCCGGCTGCGCGGCGAACGGCTGACCCGCTTGATCACCGCGATGATCCGCGAGGGGTGTTCGCGCGAGGCGTCGCCCGCCGACTTGAGCGCGTCGTACGCGTTCTCCTCGTCGGTGACGATGACCAGCGTGAGGACCATGCCGATCGCCGGGGTGCCGATGGCACGGCGGGCCGACACGAGCGCCTGGTTGATCTTGCTGGAAGTGGTTTCCGTGAGATCGATCTTCATGGCCGGCGCCAGCTCCGTCCGTCTCGTGCGAGCATCTCGTCGGCCTCGGCCGGGCCCCAGGTGCCCGACGAGTACTGCGCGGGCTTGCCGTGCTTGTCCCAGTACTCCTCGATCGGGTCGAGGATGTCCCAGGAGAGTTCGACCTCCTGGTGGCGGGGGAAGAGGTTGGCGTCGCCGAGCAGCACATCGAGGATGAGCCGCTCGTACGCCTCCGGGCTGGACTCCGTGAAGGACTCGCCGTAGGCGAAGTCCATCGTGACGTCCCGGACCTCCATCGAGGTGCCGGGCACCTTGGAGCCGAACCGCACGGTCACGCCCTCGTCCGGCTGGACCCGGATGACCAGGGCGTTGCTGCCCAGCTCCTCGGTCGCGCCGGACTCGAAGGGCAGGTACGGGGCGCGCTTGAAGACGATCGCGATCTCGGTGACCCGGCGGCCGAGCCGCTTTCCGGTCCGGAGATAGAACGGCACGCCCGCCCAGCGGCGGTTGTTGATCGTCAGCTTGATCGCGGCGAAGGTGTCGGTCTTCGACTTGGGGTCGATACCGTCCTCCTCCAGGTAGCCGAGGACTTCCTCGCCGCCCTGCCACGCGTGCGCGTACTGGCCGCGCACGGTGTGCTTGCCGAGGTCGTCCGGCAGCTCGACGGCCGTGAGCACCTTCAGCTTCTCGGCGACCAGCGCCTTCGGGTGGAAGGAGCCGGGCTCCTCCATCGCGGTCAGCGCCAGCAGCTGGAGCAGGTGGTTCTGGATGACGTCACGGGCGGCGCCGATGCCGTCGTAGTAGCCGGCCCGGCCGCCGATGCCGATGTCCTCGGCCATCGTGATCTGCACGTGGTCCACGTACGAACGGTTCCAGATCGGCTCGAACATCGTGTTGGCGAACCGCAGCGCCAGGATGTTCTGGACCGTCTCCTTGCCCAGGTAGTGGTCGATCCGGAAGACCTCGTTGGGCGGGAACACGTCGTGCACGAGCTGGTTGAGCTCCTGCGCGCTCTTCAGGTCGTGGCCGAAGGGCTTCTCGATGACGGCACGCCGCCAGGAACCCTCCTTCTGGTCGGCGAGCCCGTGCTTCTTGAGCTGCTGGACGACCTTGGGGAAGAACTTCGGCGGCACGGAGAGGTAGAAGGCGAAGTTGCCGCCCGTCCCCTGCGCCTTGTCGAGCTCCTGGATGGTCGCCTTCAGGGTCTCGAAGGCGTCGTCGTCGTCGAAGGTGCCCTGGACGAAGCGCATCCCCTGGATGAGCTGCTGCCAGACCTCTTCACGGAACGGGGTACGGGCGTGCTGCTTGACGGCGTCGTGGACCTCCTGGGCGAAGTCCTCGTCCTGCCATTCGCGGCGCGCGAAACCGATGAGCGAGAAGCCCGGCGGCAGCAGGCCGCGATTGGCCAGGTCGTAGACGGCGGGCATCAGCTTTTTACGGGACAAATCGCCCGTGACGCCAAAGATGACCAGGCCCGACGGCCCCGCGATGCGCGGGAGCCGTCGATCCTGGGCGTCACGGAGCGGGTTGGCTCCGGGAACACCAGACAAAGTGGTCAGCCCTCCGAAGGGGCGAGGCGCTTGAGTTCCGCCTCTGTCGAGTTGAGCAGGTCGATCCAGGCCGCCTCGAACTTCTCGACGCCCTCGTCCTCGAGGAGCTGGACGACGTCGTCGTACGAGACACCGAGCCCGCCGATGGCGTCGAGCTCGGCACGGGCCTGCTCGTAGGTGCCGGCGATGGTGTTGCCGGTGATCTGCCCGTGGTCCGCGGTGGCGTCCAGGGTCGCCTCCGGCATGGTGTTCACCGTGCCGGGGGCGACCAGGTCGTCCACGTACAGGGTGTCCTTGTACGCGGGGTCCTTCACACCGGTGGAGGCCCACAGCGGACGCTGCTTGTTGGCGTGCGCCTTGTCGAGCACGGACCAGCGGTCCGAGGAGAAGACCTCCTCGAACGCCTGGTAGGCGAGCCGGGCGTTGGCCAGAGCGGCCTTGCCCTTCAGCGCCTTGGCTTCGTCGGTGCCGACCGCGTCGAGCCGCTTGTCGATCTCGGTGTCGACCCGGGAGACGAAGAACGAGGCCACCGAGTGGATCTTGGAGAGGTCCAGGCCCGCGGCCTTCGCCTTCTCCAGGCCCGCCAGGTAGGCATCCATGACCTCGCGGTAGCGCTCCAGCGAGAAGATCAGCGTGACGTTGACGCTGATGCCCTTGCCGATGACCTCAGTGATCGCCGGCAGACCGGCCTTCGTCGCCGGGATCTTGATGAGCGTGTTCGGCCGGTCCACCAGCCAGGCCAGCTGCTTGGCCTCGGCGACGGTGGCATCCGTGTGGTGCGCCAGGCGCGGGTCGACCTCGATGGAGACCCGGCCGTCCTGGCCGTCCGTGCTGTCGAAGACCGGACGCAGGATGTCGGCGGCGTCACGGACGTCCGCCGTGGTGATCATGCGGATGGCCTCGTCGACCGTGACCTTGCGGGTCGCGAGGTCGGTGAGCTGCTGCTCGTAACCGTCGCCGTGCGAGATCGCCTTCTGGAAGATCGAGGGGTTGGTGGTGACACCCACGACGTGGCTCTGGTCGATCAGCTCGGCCAGGTTGCCCGAGGTGATCCGCTTGCGCGACAGGTCATCGAGCCAGATCGCCACGCCCTCGTCGGAGAGGCGCTTGAGTGCGTCTGTCATGAGAAATGCATCTCCTACTAGTCGTTAACGGCGTCAGCGCGCGGCGGCCGCGAGGGATTCCCGGGCGGCGGCGACGACGTGCTCGGCGGTGAAGCCGAACTCGCGGAAGAGGACCTTGGCGTCGGCCGAGGCACCGAAGTGCTCCAGCGAGACGATCCGGCCGGCGTCCCCGACGTACCGGTACCAGGTCAGCGCGATGCCCGCCTCGACGGCCACGCGGGCCTTCACGGACGGCGGCAGGACGCTGTCCTTGTACGCCTGGCTCTGCTCCTCGAACCACTCGACACACGGCATCGAGACCACCCGGGTCGGGATACCGGCCGCCTGCAGCTCCTCGCGCGCCCCGACGGCGAGCTGTACCTCGGAACCGGTGCCGATGAGGACGAGCTGGGGCGTCGCGACGTGCCCGTCGGGCGTCTGCGCGTCGAAGAGCACGTAGCCGCCCTTGGCCGCGTTCTCGTTCGCCTCGTACGTCGGCACGCCCTGGCGGGTCAGCGCCAGGCCGTGCGGGGCACCCTTGCCGAACACCTTGGTGTAGCGGCGCAGGATCTCGCGCCAGGCGATCGTGGTCTCGTTGGCGTCGGCCGGGCGGACGACGTTCAGGCCCGGGATCGCGCGCAGCGAGGCCAGGTGCTCCACCGGCTGGTGGGTCGGGCCGTCCTCGCCGAGACCGATGGAGTCGTGCGTCCACACGTACGTCACCGGCGCGTGCATCAGCGCGGACAGGCGCACGGCGTTGCGCATGTAGTCGGAGAACACCAGGAAGGTGCCGCCGTAGACGCGGGTGTTGCCGTGCAGCGCGATGCCGTTCATGGCGGCGGCCATGGCGTGCTCGCGGATGCCGAAGTGGATCGTGCGCCCGTACGGGTCGGCGCCCGGCAGCGGATTGCCCGCCGGGAGGAACGACGACGTCTTGTCGATCGTGGTGTTGTTCGAGCCCGCGAGGTCGGCGGAGCCGCCCCACAGCTCGGGGACGATCTCGCCGAGCGCCTGGAGCACCTTGCCGGAGGCGGCGCGGGTGGCGACACCCTTGCCGGTCTCGAAGACCGGAAGGCTGTCCTCCCAGCCCTTGGGCAGCTCGCCCGCACGGATGCGGTCGAACTCGGCGGCGCGCTCCGGGTTCGCGGTGCGCCAGGCGGCGAAGGTCTTCTCCCACGCGGCCTTCGTCTCGCGGCCGCGGTCCAGCGCCTCACGGGTGTGCGCGATGACCTCGTCGGCGACCTGGAAGGACTTCTCCGGGTCGAAGCCGAGGACCTTCTTGGTCGCGGCGACCTCGTCGGCGCCGAGGGCCGAGCCGTGCGCGGCCTCGGTGTTCTGGGCGTGCGGGGCGGGCCACGCGATGATCGAGCGGGCCGCGATGAACGACGGGCGGGTGGTCTCGGCCTTCGCGGCCCGGAGCGCCTCGTACAGACCCGCCGGGTCCAGGTCACCGCTGGGCAGCTGCGCGACACGCTGGACGTGCCAGCCGTACGCCTCGTAGCGCTTGAGGGTGTCCTCGGAGACCGCGGTCTCCGTGTCGCCCTCGATGGAGATGTGGTTGTCGTCCCAGAGGAGGACCAGGTTGCCCAGCTTCTGGTGCCCGGCCAGCGAGGACGCCTCCGCGGAGATGCCCTCCTGGAGGCAGCCGTCACCGGCGATGGCCCAGATCATGTGGTCGAACGGGGAGGTGCCGGGGGCCGCCTCTGGGTCGAACAGGCCGCGCTCGTAGCGGGAGGCCATGGCCATGCCCACGGCGTTCGCGACACCCTGGCCCAGCGGACCGGTGGTCGTCTCCACGCCCGTGGTGTGGCCGTACTCCGGGTGGCCCGGCGTCTTCGAGCCCCAGGTGCGGAAGGCTTCGAGGTCCTCCAGCTCCAGGCCGTACCCGGCCAGGTAGAGCTGGATGTAGAGGGTCAGGCTGCTGTGGCCCACCGAGAGCACGAACCGGTCACGGCCGGTCCACTCCGCGTCGGCGGGGTCGTGCCGCATCACCTTCTGGAAGAGCGTGTACGCGGCGGGAGCCAGGCTCATGGCCGTACCCGGGTGGCCGTTTCCGACCTTCTGTACGGCGTCCGCGGCGAGAACGCGGACAGTGTCCACGGCCCGCTGGTCCAATTCGGTCCACTGGAGGTCTGTGGTGGTCGGCTTGGTGCTCACCCTGAGTCAGGGCTCCTCTCCACTGTTGTAAACCGGTGGCTGTGACCGCACCGGACATTGTCGAGCCTACCCCCGTCGCAACCCGCGTTTTCCGGGTAATCCCAGGGTGCGGGCGGCCCGCCGGATTCGCCTCCCGTATGAGCGCGGAGGCTCACCGATGCGCCACTCCGATGAGCGCGGGGACCCACTCCTGAGGTGCGCCGACGCACCCTTGGGCGGGTCGTCCGCAGGCCCGGGAATTCCGGCGTGTCACCCGGATGAGCCAAGCCCTCCGCGCAGGTGCCGCAACGGCTCCCCGCGCCACATCAACACGACCCCACCCCCGCGAAGATCGGCATGTCCCCAACGTCTACAGTGGACTGGTTCGCGCAAGTCTTTACTGGGCCTTCACGCCCGGAGCTTGCTGGGATTTCTCTGTCAGGGGTGTGCGTGACGGCCGTCGAGTCCCGACCCGCAGGGGTCGCCTTGACTCCGAGCCCAGGGGGCCATCGCCCATTCGGGGCCCGTGTCAAGGCATTCGTGGCACTGACCAAGCCTCGGATCATCGAGCTGTTGCTGATCACCACTGTTCCAGTGATGTTCCTGGCCGCTCAGGGTGTACCCGACCTGTGGCTCGTGCTCACTACCACCATCGGCGGCTATCTGTCCGCCGGCGGTGCCAATGCATTGAACATGTACATCGACCGCGACATCGACGCGTTGATGGACCGTACGTCGCAGCGACCGCTGGTCACCGGCATGGTGAGCCCGCGCGAGTGCCTGGCCTTCGGTATCGGCCTCGCGGTGATCTCGACGGTCTGGTTCGGTCTGCTGGTCAACTGGCTGTCGGCGGCACTGTCGCTCGGCGCCCTGCTCTTCTACGTCGTCGTGTACACGATGCTGCTGAAGCGCCGCACCTCGCAGAACATCGTCTGGGGCGGTATCGCGGGCTGCATGCCGGTCCTCATCGGCTGGTCGGCCGTGACGAACTCGGTGTCCTGGGCCGCGGTGATCCTCTTCGCCGTCATCTTCTTCTGGACGCCGCCGCACTACTGGCCGCTCTCCATGAAGGTGAAGGACGACTACGCGCGGGTCGGTGTCCCGATGCTTCCGGTCGTTGCCACCAACCGGGTGGTCGCCCGCCAGATCGTGCTCTACAGCTGGGTCATGGTCATCGTCTCCCTGCTGCTGACCCCGCTCGGCTACACCGGCTGGTTCTACACGGTGGTGGCCCTGCTCACCGGCGGCTTCTGGCTCTGGGAGGCGCACGGCCTGCAGAGCCGCGCCAAGGCCGGCGCGGCCGGGGCCAAGCTCAAGGAGATGCGGCTGTTCCACTGGTCGATCACCTATGTGTCGCTGCTGTTCGTCGCCGTCGCGGTGGACCCCTTCCTGCGGTAGTCCGCTCCCTCTGCCTCCGCCGACGGGCGGGGTGCGTGGCCCACGCCACGCGCTCCGCCCGTCGCCAGTTCAGCTACCCGTCGGTAGCATCCTGTCCATGGCAGAGACGGCTGAGACCCAGCAGGTGGACGGCAAGCAGGCGGCGCGCGCGGAGCGCAGGGCGGCGCGGCTCGCCAAGCAGATCGGCGCCTTCGCGAAGGCGCACGGCGGCGCCGAGGGGCAGCTCGCCTACATCGGGGAGTCGGGCACCCGCATCGTCCTCGTCGGCGAGGACGGCGGCTGGGGCGATCTGGTCGCCCCCTCGTACGCGGTCGCCGAGAGCGCCGCGCGGAAGTCCGGGATCACGATGCACGAGTCCTTCGACGGCGAGTTCGCCGCCAAGGTGCGCACGGGCCCGTACGAGTGGACGCGGATGGCTGGCATCCAGGTCGGCGGCCCGGCCGACAAGGGCTGAGGGGCGGGCGGGCCGCACGGGCCGGACAGACACCACGCGGAGGCCGGTCGGACACCAGTCCGACCGGCCTCCGCCGTTTCCGCCCACCGGTGGACTCAAGTTTCACTTAATTAGTAATTAATCTTGACGGGGGGTCGGGTGAGCCGTCACAGTCCTGTCCGAGGCGCCGCCCCGTGATCTCCGTCCGGGCCGGGTACACCGTCACCGGAGTCACGACAGCACCGCTGAACCCGAGGAGTCGACCCGCACCATGAACGGAAACCCCCGCTTCGCCGACAAGGTGGCCGTGGTCACCGGAGCCGCCTCGGGCATCGGCGCGGCCACCGCCGAACGGCTCGCGTCGGAGGGCGCCGCGGTGATCCTCGCGGACATCGCGGAAGGCCCCGGCGAGAGCGTCGCGAGAGGCATCCGCGCCCGGGGCGGCCGGGCCCGCTTCGTCCGCACGGACGTCTCCGAGGAGGGCGACTGGCAGCGGGCCGTGGCCGCCGCGCACACCTTCGGCCCCGTCGGCGTCCTGGTGAGCAACGCCTACACGGTCGACGTCACCCCCGCCCACGAGATGAGCCTCGCCTCCTGGGAGCGGCAGCTCGCGGTCAACCTCACCGGCACCTTCCTCGGCTTCCGGGCGGTCCTGCCCGACCTGCGCGCACAGCGCGGCGCCGCGGTGCTGACCTCCTCGGTCCACGCCCACAAGGGCATCCCCGGGCACCCCGCGTACGCCGCGTCCAAGGGCGCGCTGCTCTCGCTGTGCGGACAGCTCGCGGTGGAGTACGGGCCCGAGGTGCGGGTCAACGCCGTCCTGCCGGGGCCCATCCTGACCGGGGCCTGGGACCGGGTGGGGGAGGAGGACCGCCGCAAGAGCGTCGCCGAGACCGCCGCGGGCCGGTTCGGCACCCCCGAGGAGGCGGCCGCGGCCATCGCCTTCCTCGCCGCCGACGAAGCGTCCTACATCACCGGATCGAGCCTGCTCGTGGACGGCGGCTGGTCCGTTGTCAAGGCCTCCGCCTGACCGCCGCCGTACCCCATCGCACAGAAAGGCACCACGGACATGACGCCATACGCGCGCCGCGGAGTGCACGGCCAGACCGTGGAGACTCTCGCGCGCCGGGTCCTGAGCGGCGAGATCCCCGAAGGGGCGACACTCGACCTCGTGGCACTCCAGGGCGAGCTCGACGTCAGCCTGACCGCCCTGCGCGAGTCCCTGAAGGTCCTCGCGGCCAAGGGGATCGTGGACGCCCGCCAGAAGCGCGGCACCTTCGTCAGGGCCCGCGCGGACTGGAACCTGCTCGACGCGGACGTACTGCGCTGGCAGTTCGCCGGCGGCACCGAGTCGGGCACCGACCTGGCACTCCTGCGCGACCTCGGCGAGGTCCGCGGCATCATCGAACCGGCCGCGGCCCGGCTGGCCGCCGACCGCCGCACCGACGCCGACCTGGCCGTCCTCGAAGCCGCGATCACCGCGATGGGCGAGCGGGAGGGCGGCCCCGCCCACGCGGTCGAGGCGGACCTCGCCTTCCACCGCGCCCTTCTCGCGGCCACCCACAACGAACTGCTGGACCGCATGGAGATGGTCATCGAGTCCGGCCTCGCCCACCGCGACGAGATCGTGCACAGCTCCCAGCACGGCGAGGACCCGGTCCCGAGTCACCGAGCCGTCCTGGACGCCGTCCGCGACCGGGACCCGGCCGCCGCGGAGCACGCCATGCGGGCCCTGCTCGACCAGGCCGTACGCGACCTCGACCGGGTGCACGGCACCGACGACGGCACCGCAGAGGGGACCGTGAACCGATGAAGATCACCCGTATCGAGACCTTCCTCGTGCCGCCGCGCTGGCTGTTCTGCCGGATCGAGACCGACGAGGGCGTCGTCGGCTGGGGCGAACCCGTCGTCGAGGGCCGCGCCGAAGTGGTCAGGACCGCCGTCGACGTCCTCGCCGAATACCTCGTCGGCCGGGATCCGCTGCGTATCCAGGACCACTGGCAGGTCCTCAGCAAGGGCGGCTTCTACCGGGGCGGCCCGGTGCTCTCCAGCGCCGTCGCCGGAATCGACCAGGCGCTGTGGGACATCGCGGGCAAGGCGTACGGCGCCCCCGTCCACGCCCTGCTCGGCGGCCCCGTGCGCGACCGGGTCCGGGTCTACGCCTGGGTCGGCGGCGACGAACCCGCCCGCCTCGCGGAGGAGGTCACCGCCCAGGTCGAGGCCGGCTTCACCGCCGTCAAGATGAACGCGGCCGGCCGCACCTCGCCGCTGGCCACCCCAGCCGAGACCGCAGCCGTCGTCGAACGGGTCGCCGCCGTCCGCGACGTGCTCGGCCCCGGCCGCGACGTCGCCATCGACATGCACGGCAGATTCGGACCGGCCGGGGCCCGCCGGGTACTGCACGCCATCGAGGCACTGCACCCGCTGTTCGTGGAGGAACCCCTCCTGCCCGAGCAGGGACACCTGCTGCCCGCCCTCACCGCCGCCACCTGCGTCCCCATCGCCACCGGCGAACGGCTCTACGGGCGCGCCGACTTCCTGCCCGCGCTGACGGCCGGGATCGCGGTCGCCCAGCCGGACCTCTCGCACGCCGGGGGCATCTCCGAGGTCCACCGCATCGGCTCGCTCGCCGACACCTTCGGGGTGCAGCTCGCCCCGCACTGCCCGCTGGGCCCCATCGCGCTCGCGGCCAGCCTCCAGATCGCGTTCGCCACCCCGAACTTCCTCATCCAGGAGCAGAGCCGGGGCATCCACTACAACAAGGACGCCGACCTGCTGAGTTACGTCGTGGACACCGAGCCGTACCGCTTCGACGCCGGCCACGCCCGGCGCACCGACCGGCCGGGGCTCGGCATCACCGTCGACGAGAACGCCGTCCGCGCGGCGAGCCGCTCCGGACACGCCTGGCGCAACCCGGTGTGGCGGCACGACGACGGATCGTTCGCCGAATGGTGAGCGCCCCGGCCCTCCTGCGGATCGAGACCGACCCCGCGCACGGCGGCCGGTGGACCTCGCTGCGGGCGGCCGGCCGCGAATGGCTCCGGCACCGGCCGGAGCCGCGCCGCCCCGGCGTCCGTCCCGGCGACGCCTTCGCCGACGCCGGCGGTCTGGAGGAGTGCGTGCCGACGGTACGCGGCACCCCCGACCACGGCGACGCCTGGTCCAGGCCCTGGCAACGGGCGGCCGACGGCACCGAGTCCGCCGACTGCCCCGACTTCCGGATCGGCCGGCGCATCCGTACCGACGGGGACCGCGCGGTGGCCGACTACCGGCTCACCGCGGAACCCGGTTACCGCTTTCTGTGGGCCGCCCACGCCCTGCTCGACCTCGCACCGGGCGCCCGCATCGGGATCGCGGACGGCGCCCCGGTCCGCCGTTACCCGGACGGCGGAGACCGGTGGATCCCCTGTGCCTGGCCCTCGGGCCTCGACCGAATCGGCCCGGACGACGGTACGGCCGTCGGCGCGGTCGTCGGCACCCGGCAGGTGTCCGTCCACGACGGAACGGCCGTGCTGCGGCTGGCCGTCGAGGCCGGGGACCAGCCGGTGTCCGTCGCGCTGTGGCGCAACCTCGGCGGCTTCCCCGAGCACCACCCGTACCGCTCGGTCGGCGTCGAACCGATGCTCGGCCGGGTCTTCGGCCTCGCGGCCGCCGGGGAGGGCGACGCCGCCGTCGTCCCGGCCGGCGGCGAGGTCCGCTGGCGCCTCACCGTGACGGCGCACACCATGACAGACGTACCGAACAACCAGAAGGGAACCCGCACGTGGAGCTGCTGACCGCGCTGCGCACCCACCGGATCGTCGCCATCGTGCGCGGCGCCGACGCGGACGCCGCACTCAGGACCGTACTCACCCTGGCCGAGGAGGGACTCCCGCTCATCGAGGTCTCCCTCAGCGGGCAGGACGCACTCGGCGTCATCCGCCGGGCCCGCGCCGCCCTCGGCCCGGCCGCACCGCTCGGCGCGGGCACCGTGCTGACCGCCCAGGACGCCCAGGCGGTACGCGACGCGGGAGCCGACTTCGTCGTCACCCCGGCCGTCTGCGAGGGCGTCACGGAGGCCAGGCGCATCGGACTGCCCGTACTGGCCGGAGTGATGACCCCGAGCGACATCGTCGCCGCGCAACGGCTCGGCGCCGACGCGTACAAGCTCTTCCCCGCCGCACAGGCCGGCGGCCCCGGCTATCTGTCGGCGCTGCGCGGGCCGTTCCCGCACGCGCCGTTCGTCCCGGTCGGGGGAGTGGACGCCGAAGCGGCCCGCGACTACCTCGCCCGGGGCGCCACCGCGGTGGGCGTCGGCTCCCCGCTGATCGGCGACGCCGCAGACGGCGGCAGCACCGACGCGCTGCGCGAGCGCGCCCGCGCCTTCCTCGCCGCGGTACGCATCCCGTCGGGCAGCGGTCGATGAGCGCCGGCGCACCGGCCGCGCTGTGGCCGGACCGCCTCGGGCTCGGTGAGGGCATCCGGGCGGTCGACGGCCGCATCGTCCTCGTCGACATCCTGACCGGCCGGCTGCTGTCCGGCCCCGCCGACCGCACCGCCCCGCTCGTTCCGCTGGTCCGGCTCGACGAACCGCTGGGCGCGGTCGCCCCGGTCCACGGGCGCCCCGGACACTGGATCGCGGCCGCCGGAACCGGCATCTGCCTGATCGCCCCGGACGGCGTCACGCGGTGGCTGGCCCGGCCCGAGGAAGGGGCGGTCCCCGCGATGCGGATGAACGACGCCACCGCCGATCCGCGGGGCCGGTTCTGGGCGGGCAGCATGGCGTGCGACGCCGTGGAGGGCGCCGGCTCCCTCTACCGGGTCGGCCACGACGGCGCGGTGGACCGGGTGCTGGACGGGCTCACGGTGCCCAACGGCCCGGTGTTCACGGCGGACGGCGGTGCGATGTACCTCGCGGACAGCGCGAAGGGCGTCATCCGCCGCTACCCCGTGGACCCGGACAGCGGGGCGCTGGGGGCGCCCGACACCTTCGCCGCGTTCGACCGGGGCAGCCCGGACGGCATGGCGGTCGACGCCGAGGGCGGCCTGTGGACCGCCGTCTGGGGCACCGGAACCGCCCACCGCTTCCGCGCCGACGGCACCCCGGACCGGCAGATCCGGTTCCCCGCCGCACAGCCCGCCGGGCTCTGCCTCGACGGCGACACCCTGTACGTGACCAGCGCCCGGCACGGACTCACCGCGCCCGGTCCGCTGGACGGCGCGGTGTTCTCCGTACGGGTCGATGTTCCGGGCCTGCCCACCGCCGCCTACCGGCAGGGGAGTCCCGTATGACCGCCGCGATACGTGCCTGGGCCGGACGGCCCGCCCGCCCCCCGGTGGCCTGCGTCGGGGAGACGATGGCCGCGCTGGTCCCGGACCCGGTCGCCCCCCTGGAGGAGGCCGCCCGGCTCGGCGTACGCATCGCGGGCGCCGAGTCCAACGTGGCGGTCTACCTCGCCGACCACGGGGTGCCCGCCCGCTGGGTCTCGGCGCTCGGCGACGACCCCTTCGGCCGCCGGATCCTGCACGAGGTGGCCGCGGCCGGGGTCGACGTCAGCGGGGTGCGCACCGACCCGCACCGCCCGACCGGACTCCTCGTCAAGGACCCCGGCACCGACTCCACCCGGGTCCACTACTACCGCCGCGGCTCGGCGGCCTCCGCCCTGACGGCGGACGTGCTGAACGACGACGCGGTACGCACCGCCGGGCTCGTCCACCTCAGCGGCATCACCCCGGCGCTCTCCCCGCACTGTCACGGCCTGGTCGCCGCGCTGCTGGAGGTCCCCGCCGCCGAACGGCCCCGCCCGGTCAGCTTCGACGTCAACCACCGGCCCGCCCTCTGGCCGGACGGCACGGCGCCCGAGGTGCTGCTCGGCCTCGCCCGGCAGGCGGACATCACCTTCGTCGGCCTCGACGAGGCGCAGGCCCTGTGGGGTGCCGGGCTGACCGACGCGGCCGCCGTGCGCGCGCTGCTGCCCCAGCCGCGCGTCCTCGTCGTCAAGGACGGCGGGCGGGCCGCCACCGCCTTCGACGGCGACCGGACGCACACCGTGCCCGCGCCCCGGGTCGCGGTCGTCGAACCGGTGGGCGCGGGCGACGCGTTCGCCGCCGGGTTCCTCGCCGGACTGCTGCACGGAGAGGACACCGTACGGGCGCTGCGCCTCGGCCATCTCACCGCCGGCGCCGCACTGCGGGTGACCGGCGACCACGGACCGCTGCCGGACCCGGCCCGGCTGGCCGCGCTGCTGGACGTGGGGGACGCGCAATGGGCCGCGGGGGCATGACGGGGCCGACGGGGCAGCGGGGGAGCCGTTCACGCCTCGACGCCGGGGTTCAGGCCGTCGCGGGCTCCGGCTGCTCGGCCGCCGGGCCGGGCACCCCGGCGATGTCCACCGGCCGCTCGCGCTGCGACAGCAGGACGCGCAGCACCCCGATCCACACCAGGCACGAGCCGAACATGTGCAGCCCGACGAGGATCTCCGGCGTGTCCGTGAAGTACTGGACGTACCCGATCACACCCTGCGCCATCAGGATCAGGAAGAGGTCCCGGACGCGGTGCAGCGGGCCGACGGGCGCGTCGACGGCCTTCAGGACGAACCAGAGCGCGACGGTCAGCGCCACCACGACCCAGGCGAGATCGGCGTGCAGCTGCGCGATCATCTTCCAGTCGATCGGGATGCGGTGGACGTCGCTGGAGTCCCCGGCGTGCCGGCCGGCCCCCGTGACCACGGTGCCGACCGCGATCAGCAGCCCGGCCGCCACCACCAGCAGCCAGGTCAGCTGCGAGACCGCCTTGCCGACCAGCGGACGGGGCGCGGTGTCGCCCTCCCCGATGCGGTGCCAGGTCAGCAGGGCGATCGTGAGGAGTGCGGTGGAGAGCAGGAAGTGCGCCGCGACGGTGTACGGGTTGAGGCCGACCAGGACCACGACGCCGCCGAGGACGGCGTTGCCCATGACCACCCAGAACTGCGCCCAGCCGAGCCGGGTGACACCGCGCCGCCACGGCTTCGCCGACCGGGCGGCGATGATCGCCCACCCGACCGCCGCGCACAGGACGTACGTCAGCATCCGGTTGCCGAACTCGATGACGCCGTGGAAGCCCATCGCGCTCGTCGCGGTGAGGCTCTCGTCGGTGCACTTGGGCCAGGTCGGGCAGCCGAGACCGGAACCGGTCAGCCGCACCGCGCCGCCGGTGACGACGATGGCGACGGCCATCACGACGGCGGACATGGCCGCGCGGCGCACTGTCCGGGCGGACGGCGTCCAGCGTTCGGCGATGTACTGAAGCGGGTTCCGTACGGCTTGAGCGACTTCGGCTCGGGTCAGCTTGGGCACGGGGACCATCGTAGGCGGCCGCTTGTGCAAGCTTTCACGAGGGGGACGAACCGTGACCTGTCGCGTGTCCGGGGTCACTCCCAGCGGAAGAAGCGCGCCGCCGCGCCGAGGCCCAGCACCGCCCAGACGGCCAGGATGCCGAGGTCGCCCCACGGCATCGCCGCACCGTGCTGGAGGACGTCGCGCAGGCCGTCGGACAGGGCCGCGATCGGCAGCAGCCCCAGCACCGACTGGACGGCGTCGGGGAACTTGTCCAGCGGCACGATGACCCCGCCGCCGACCAGCAGCAGCAGGAAGACCAGGTTGGCCGCGGCGAGGGTCGCCTCCGCCTTCAGCGTCCCGGCCATCAGCAGGCCGAGCCCGGAGAACGCGGCGGTCCCGAGGACGAGCAGCAGCAGGACGGCGAACGGGTTGCCGTGCGGAGACCAGCCCAGCGCGAAGGCGATCACCGTGAGCAGCACCACCTGGAGCACCTCGGTGACCAGCACGGCCAGCGTCTTGGCGGTCATCAGCGCCCAGCGGGGCAGCGGGGACGCGCCGAGCCGCTTGAGCACCCCGTAGCGCCGCTCGAAGCCGGTGGCGATGGCCTGGCCGGTGAAGGCCGTGGACATCACGGCGAGCGCCAGGATGCCGGGGGTCAGGAAGTCGACCGACGCGCCCGAGCCGGTGTCCACGATGTCGACCGCGCTGAACAGGACCAGCAGCAGCGTCGGGATGACCACCGTCAGCAGCAGCTGCTCGCCGTTGCGCAGCAGCATCCGCGTCTCCAGCGCGGTCTGCGCGGCGATCATGCGGGGCAGCGGGGCCGCGCCCGGCCGGGGGGTGTACGTACCGGCGCTCATGCGCGCAGCTCCTTGCCGGTCAGTTCCAGGAAGACGTCCTCCAGGGTGTGGCGCTCGACGGAGATGCCGGAGGGCATCACGCCGTTCTGCGCGCACCAGGAGGTGACGGTGGCCAGCAGCTGCGGGTCGACCTGGCCGGTGATGCGGTACGCGCCGGTGCTGAGCTCGACCGCCTCCGAACCGTCGGGCAGTGCCTTCAGCAGGGAGCCGAGATCGAGACCGGGGCGGCCGGTGAAGCGCAGGGTGTTCTCCGCGCCGCCGCGGCAGAGGGTCTCCGGGCTGCCCTGGGCGATGAGCCGGCCGGCGTCGATGATCGCGACGTCGTCGGCGAGCTCCTCGGCCTCGTCCATGAAGTGGGTGGTGAGCACGACGGACACGCCGTCGGTGCGCAGTTCCCGTACGAGGTCCCAGGTGGAGCGGCGGGCCTGCGGGTCGAGGCCCGCGGTCGGCTCGTCGAGGAAGACCAGCTCGGGGCGGCCGACGACGGCCATCGCGAGGGCGAGCCGCTGCTGCTGACCGCCGGAGAGCCGCCGGTAGGTGGTGCGGCCGCAGCCGCCCAGGCCCAGGCGCTCGATCAGGGCGTCCACGTCCAGCGGGTGGGCGTGGAGCTTCGCCGTGTGCCGGAGCATCTCGTCGGCGCGTGCGCCGGAGTAGACGCCGCCGGACTGGAGCATCACGCCGATCCGGGGGCGCAGCCGCGCCGCGTCGGCGACGGGGTCGAGACCGAGGACCCGGACCGTCCCCTCATCCGGACGGCGGTACCCCTCGCAGGTCTCGATCGTGGTGGTTTTCCCGGCGCCGTTGGGGCCGAGGACCGCGGTGACCGCACCGGCGCCCACGCACAGGTCGAGGCCGTCCACCGCGGTCCGGTCGCCGTACCGCTTCACCAGGCCACGGACCTGGACAGCCGGGCCGGACGGGGGTGGGGCGGGCTCGCTCTTCATGGGCGGTAAGTCTAGGCAGCCGTCTTCCGGGCCCCCGTCCCGGGGCTTGATTAGGTAACCCTAAGTGATCGATTCCACCGTTGATCGTTTCGGACCGTGCTTGTCAGGGCCGGATGAATTACGCAACAATGGCGTTGTGAAATACGTTGGCGAGGCTCCGCAGGAGGAACTCGCGACCGGTGAGCGCTCGACGCGCAACCGGATCGCGCGCTCCGTCCTGGACCACGGCCCGTCCACCGCCGCCGATCTCGCGAAGCGCCTGGGGCTCACCCAGGCCGCCGTCCGCCGACAGCTCGACGCCCTCGTCTCCGACGATGTCGTGGAGGCCCGCGAGCAGCGGGTGTACGGGGCGCGGACCCGTGGCCGCCCGGCCAAGGTGTTCGCCCTGACCGACTGCGGCCGGGACGCCTTCGACCAGTCCTACGACACGCTCGCCGCGGACGCCCTGCGCTGGATCGCCGAGACCGCGGGCGACGACGCGGTCATGGCGTTCGCCCGTGCCAGGGTCGCCGACCAGTCGGCGGCCTACCGCGCGGCGATCGACGCCGCGGGCCCCGAGACCCGTACGGAGGCCTTGGCCAAGGCTTTGTCCGCCGACGGGTACGCTGCTACGGCGCGTAGCGCGCCGGGCCCGCAGCAGGGCGAGCAGCTCTGCCAGCACCACTGCCCGGTCGCACACGTCGCCGAGGAGTACCCGCAGCTGTGCGAGGCGGAGACGGAGTTCTTCTCCAGCCTCCTGGGGACGCATGTGCAGCGTCTCGCCACCATCGCCCACGGCGACGGGGTGTGCACGACCTACATCCCGCGCAGCGGTCACCCCACCTCACAGACCACTGAATCAGCATCCACAAGCAAGTCCGGGAGGAACCCCGCATGACGCTCCCTACGGAGACTGCCCACCCTGAGCTCGATGGCCTGGGCACGTACGAATTCGGCTGGGCCGACTCCGACGCGGCAGGCGCGGCGGCCAAGCGCGGCCTCTCCGAGGCTGTCGTCCGCGACATCTCGGACAAGAAGAACGAGCCCGAGTGGATGCTGAAGCTGCGGCTCAAGGGCCTCAAGCTCTTCGGCAAGAAGCCCATGCCGAACTGGGGCTCCGACCTGTCGGGCATCGACTTCGACAACATCAAGTACTTCGTCCGCTCGACGGAGAAGCAGGCGGAGTCCTGGGAGGACCTGCCCGAGGACATCAAGAACACGTACGACAAGCTCGGTATCCCGGAGGCGGAGAAGCAGCGTCTCGTCGCCGGTGTCGCCGCGCAGTACGAGTCCGAGGTCGTCTACCACCAGATCAACGAGGAGCTGGAGGCGCAGGGTGTCATCTTCATGGACACCGACACCGCGCTGAAGGAGCACCCGGAGCTCTTCAAGGAGTACTTCGGCACCGTCATCCCCGTCGGTGACAACAAGTTCGCCTCGCTGAACACGGCCGTGTGGTCCGGTGGCTCGTTCATCTACGTGCCGAAGGGCGTGCACGTCGAGATCCCGCTCCAGGCCTACTTCCGTATCAACACGGAGAACATGGGCCAGTTCGAGCGGACGCTGATCATCGTCGACGAGGACGCCTACGTCCACTACGTCGAGGGCTGCACCGCGCCGATCTACTCCTCGGACTCGCTGCACTCCGCGGTCGTCGAGATCATCGTGAAGAAGGGCGGCCGCTGCCGCTACACGACGATCCAGAACTGGTCGAACAACGTCTACAACCTGGTGACCAAGCGCGCCGTCGCCTACGAGGGCGCGACCATGGAGTGGGTCGACGGCAACATCGGCTCCAAGGTCACCATGAAGTACCCGGCCATCTACCTGATGGGCGAGCACGCCAAGGGCGAGACCCTGTCCATCGCCTTCGCGGGCGAGGGCCAGCACCAGGACGCCGGCGCCAAGATGGTCCACATGGCCCCGAACACCTCGTCCAACATCGTCTCCAAGTCGGTGGCACGAGGCGGCGGCCGCACCTCCTACCGCGGTCTCATCGAGATCGGCGAGGGCGCGCCGGGCGCGAAGTCCAACGTGCTCTGTGACGCGCTGCTGGTCGACACGATCTCGCGCTCCGACACCTACCCCTACGTCGACGTCCGCGAGGACGACGTGTCGATGGGGCACGAGGCGACCGTCTCCAAGGTCTCCGAGGACCAGCTCTTCTACCTGATGAGCCGCGGCATGACCGAGTTCGAGGCAATGGCGATGATCGTGCGCGGCTTCGTCGAGCCGATCGCGAAGGAACTCCCGATGGAGTACGCCCTTGAGCTCAACCGGCTGATCGAGCTGCAGATGGAGGGTTCGGTCGGCTAGTACACCGACGACCGAATCCCCCTGACACCGTCTGACTGAGAAAGCGAGCACTACGACAGCCATGGCTGAGGCTCAGAACATTCCGGCGGGCTCCACCACCGCCGGCTCCATCGCGGTGGCCGCCGAGTCGACCGTCGCCACGCGCATTAGCGCCCCCCCGTCCTTCGACGTCGCGGACTTCCCGGTCCCGCACGGCCGCGAGGAGGAGTGGCGGTTCACGCCGCTGGAGCGGCTGCGCGGTCTGCACGACGGCACGGCCGTCGCCACCGGCAGCGGTGTGAAGGTCGCGATCGAGGCGCCCTCGGGCGTCACGGTCGAGACCGTCGGCCGCGACGACGCCCGGCTGGGCAAGGCCGGTACGCCGGTGGACCGGGTGGCCGCCCAGGCCTACTCGTCCTTCGAGCAGGCCTCCGTCGTCACCGTCGACAAGGAAGCCGTGCTCACCGAGCCGATCCGGATCGCGGTGCACGGCGAGGGCGGGGTGGCCTACGGCCACCAGGTCATCCAGCTGGGCGCCTTCGCCGAGGCCGTCGTCGTCATCGACCACACCGGTGACGCGGTCCTCGCCGCCAACGTCGACTACGTCCTGGGCGACGGTGCGAAGCTGACCGTCGTCTCCGTCCAGGACTGGGACGAGAAGGCCGTCCACGTCGGCCAGCACAACGCGCTGGTCGGCCGGGACGCCTCGTTCAAGTCCATCGTCGTCACCTTCGGCGGCGACGTCGTCCGGATCCACCCGCGGATCGCCTACGCGGGCCCCGGCGGCGAGGCCGAGCTCTTCGGCCTGTACTTCACCGACAAGGGCCAGCACCAGGAGCACCGCCTCCTGGTCGACCACAACGCCCCGCACTGCAAGTCCAACGTGGCCTACAAGGGCGCGCTGCAGGGCGACGGCGCGCACGCCGTGTGGATCGGTGACGTCCTGATCCAGGCCAGCGCCGAGGGCACCGACACCTACGAGATGAACCGCAACCTGGTTCTCACCGACGGTGCGCGGGTCGACTCGGTGCCGAACCTGGAGATCGAGACCGGCGAGATCGTCGGCGCCGGCCACGCCTCCGCGACCGGCCGCTTCGACGACGAGCAGTTGTTCTACCTCCAGTCCCGCGGCATCCCCGCCGAGGAGGCCCGCCGCCTCGTCGTGCGCGGCTTCTTCGCCGAGCTGGTCCAGCAGATCGGCCTGCCGGACGTCGAAGCCCGTCTCCTCGACAAGATCGAGACCGAGCTGAAGGCGTCGGTCTGATGGCCTTCGTCAAAGCCTGTGCGCTGAGCGAGCTGGAGGACGACACCCCCAAGCGGGTGGAGCTCGACGGCACGCCGGTGTCCGTCGTCCGCACCGAGGGCGAGGTGTTCGCGATCAACGACATCTGCTCGCACGCGAACGTCTCGCTGTCCGAGGGCGAGGTCGAGGACTGCATGATCGAGTGCTGGCTGCACGGATCGAGCTTCGACCTGCGTACCGGCAAGCCGTCCGGCCTTCCCGCGACGCGCCCCGTCCCCGTATACCCCGTCAAGATCCAAGGGGACGATGTGCTCGTCTCCGTCACCCAGGAGACCTGAGTCACCCATGGCAACGCTTGAAATCCACGACCTGCACGTCACCGTCGAGGCCGACAACGCCACGAAGGAGATCCTCAAGGGCGTCGACCTGACCGTGAAGCAGGGCGAGACCCACGCCATCATGGGCCCCAACGGGTCCGGCAAGTCCACCCTCGCGTACTCCCTCGCAGGCCACCCCAAGTACACGATCACCAGCGGCACGGTGACCCTGGACGGCGAGAACGTCCTGGAGATGACCGTCGACGAGCGCGCCCGCGCCGGTCTGTTCCTCGCCATGCAGTACCCCGTCGAGATCCCCGGTGTCTCGGTCTCCAACTTCCTGCGCACCTCCGCCACCGCCGTCCGCGGCGAGGCCCCCAAGCTGCGTACCTGGGTGAAGGAGGTCAAGGAGGCGATGTCCGAGCTCCACATGGACCCCGCCTTCGCCGAGCGCAACGTGAACGAGGGCTTCTCCGGCGGTGAGAAGAAGCGCCACGAGATCCTTCAGCTGGAGCTCCTCAAGCCGAAGATCGCGATCCTCGACGAGACGGACTCCGGTCTGGACGTCGACGCGCTGAAGACGGTCTCCGAGGGCGTCAACCGGGTCCGCGAGTCCGGCGAGGTCGGCACGCTGCTGATCACGCACTACACGCGCATCCTCAAGTACATCAAGCCCGACTTCGTGCACGTCTTCGCCAACGGCCGCATCGCCGCGTCCGGTGGCGCCGAGCTCGCCGACACGCTGGAGAACGAGGGCTACGAGGCCTACACGAAGGGTGGCGCTTCCGCGTGACTGACGCCCGACAGGGGCTCTCCGGCCTCCTCGACACCGAGGCGATCCGCAAGGACTTCCCGATCCTGGACCGCACGGTCCACGACGGCAAGAAGATCGTGTACCTGGACAACGCGGCGACCTCGCAGAAGCCGCGCCAGGTGCTCGATGCCCTCAACGAGTACTACGAGCGGCACAACGCCAACGTCCACCGCGGCGTGCACGTGCTCGCGGAGGAGGCCACGGCGCTGTACGAAGGCGCCCGTGACAAGGTCGCCGCGTTCATCAACGCACCCAGCCGCAACGAGGTGATCTTCACCAAGAACGCCTCGGAGTCGCTCAACCTCGTGGCCAACATGCTCGGCTGGGCCGACGAGCCCTACCGGGTCGACCACGAGACCGAGATCGTCATCACGGAGATGGAGCACCACTCCAACATCGTGCCGTGGCAGCTGCTCTCGCAGCGCACCGGTGCGAAGCTGAAGTGGTTCGGCATCACCGACGACGGCCGGCTCGACCTGTCCCACATCAACGAGATCATCACCGAGAAGACGAAGATCGTCTCCTTCACACTGGTCTCGAACATCATGGGCACGATCAACCCGGTCGAGCAGATCGTCCGGCGCGCCCAGGAAGTCGGCGCGCTGGTCTGCATCGACGCCTCGCAGGCGGCCCCGCACATGGTGCTCGACGTGCAGGCGCTGCAAGCCGACTTCGTGGCCTTCACCGGCCACAAGATGGTCGGTCCGACCGGCATCGGCGTGCTCTGGGGACGGCAGGAGCTCCTGGAGGACCTGCCGCCCTTCCTCGGCGGCGGCGAGATGATCGAGACCGTGTCGATGAACTCGTCGACGTACGCCCCGGCGCCCCACAAGTTCGAGGCGGGTACGCCCCCGATCGCCCAGGCCGTCGGCCTCGGCGCGGCCGTGGACTACCTCTCGGCGATCGGCATGGAGAACATCCACCGCCACGAGCAGGCCATCACCGAGTACGCGGTGAAGCGGCTCCTGGAGGTCCCGGACCTCAGGATCATCGGTCCGGCCACCGCCGAGGACCGCGGGGCCGCGATCTCCTTCACACTCGGCGACATCCACCCGCACGACGTGGGTCAGGTACTCGACGAGCAGGGCATCGCCGTCCGGGTGGGACACCACTGCGCACGGCCGGTCTGCCTGCGGTACGGAATTCCTGCGACGACGCGAGCGTCGTTCTATCTGTACTCCACGCCCGCCGAGGTCGACGCCCTGGTGGACGGCCTGGAACACGTCCGGAACTTTTTCGGTTAGACAGCGGCGAGGGTTGACTGGTGAAGCTTGATTCCATGTACCAGGAAGTGATCCTGGACCACTACAAGCACCCCCACGGGCGTGGCCTGCGGGACGGCGACGCCGAGGTGCATCACGTCAATCCGACGTGCGGTGACGAGATCACGCTGCGCGTACGGTACGACGGCGAGACCATCGCCGATGTGAGCTACGAGGGCCAGGGCTGCTCCATCAGCCAGGCCAGCGCCTCCGTGCTGAACGAACTGCTGGTCGGCAAGGAACTGGGCGAGGCCCAGAAGATCCAGGCCGCGTTCCTGGAACTGATGCAGTCCAAGGGACAGCTGGAGCCGGACGACGCGATGGAGGAGGTGCTGGAGGACGCGGTCGCGTTCGCCGGCGTCTCCAAGTACCCGGCCCGGGTCAAATGCGCGCTGCTGAGCTGGATGGCGTGGAAAGACGCGACGGCGAAGGCGCTGTCCGAAGGGAAGACGGCATGAGCGACAACGAGACTCTCACCACCAAGCCGGCCTCCGAGGAGGAGGTCCGCGAGGCGCTGTACGACGTCGTCGACCCCGAGCTGGGCATCGATGTCGTCAACCTGGGCCTGATCTACGGCATCCATGTGGACGACGCGAACATCGCCACCCTCGACATGACCCTGACGTCGGCGGCCTGTCCGCTGACCGATGTCATCGAGGACCAGGCGAGGTCCGCCACCGACGGCATCGTCAACGAGCTCCGGATCAACTGGGTCTGGATGCCGCCGTGGGGTCCCGACAAGATCACGGACGACGGCCGCGAGCAGCTGCGCGCGCTGGGCTTCAACGTCTGAGCGACACCGTGTGCGTGTGAACGGCCCCCGGCTCCTGTCTGAGCCGGGGGCCGTTCGGCGTTGTTCGTCCGCCGTATCCCCGGCGTCCGCCCGCCGTTGGCGCGAGAATCAGAACCTACTTCTCGACACCCCGCCGACGAGAGGCACACCGTGCTGCATCAGCTTGTCCTCCCTCACCGCCGGACCGTCGCCGCCGCGGGAGGTGCACTGGCGCTGGCCGCCCTGGGTCTGGGCGCACCCGCGCACGCCGCGAGCTACGGAACGCCGACGATCACGCTGTCCGTCGGCTATCTCTCCGGCGCCGTCGGCGCGACCGCCGACCCCGTGGTGACGGTCACCGTCGGGCAGAGCGGAGCCGATGTGTCGGCGCTCGGCGTGGCGGCGTCCGCCAGCTCCAAGTCGTCCGTCGCCGCCACCGGCGATGTGACGGTGACCGGTACGGGCGCCACCCGGCAGCTCCGGGTCGCCGCCCACGCCCGCGGCTACACGGACCTCACGATCAAGGTCACCGGCCTCGGCGGCAAGTCCGCCACCAAGTCCCTGCACTACGCGGCGTCCGCCGCCGTCCGGAACGCGGCCGACACGCGCTACCTCACCGGCTCCTCGGACGCCTCGGCCGCCGTCGACGCCGGTGACGGCTATGTGGTGGTCGCCGACGACGAGACCAACACCCTGCGCCTCTACGACAGTTCGGTCTCCGGGGCGCCCGTCCGTACCTGGGACGTCGCCTCGAAGCTCGGGGTGTCCAAGGAGATCGACATCGAGGGCGCGGCCCGGGTCGGGAACACGATCTACTGGACCGGTTCGCTGGGCAACAACAAGGACGGTGCGTACAAGTCCGACCGCAACACCGTCTTCACGACCACGGTGAGCGGCTCCGGCGCCGCCACGGAGCTGACGGTCGGCGGGAAGTACAAGAAGCTCCGCGACGACCTCGTCGCCTGGGACAAGACGAACGGCAACCGCTACGGCTTCGCGGCGGGGACGAAGGACGGCGAGGCGCCCAAGCAGATCGACGGGTTCAACATCGAGGGCCTGGAGTTCGCACCCGGCTCGACGACCACCGCCTACCTCGGCTTCCGCGCCCCGCTCGTCCCGCCGAAGGAGGGCGGCAAGGCGCTGATCGTGCCCGTCACCAACTTCGACAAGGTGGCCGGCTCAGGAGCGAAGGCGACGATCGGCACCCCGATCGAGCTGGACCTCGGCGGACTCAGCATCCGCGACATCCGCAAGAACTCCGCCGACCAGTATCTGATCGTGGCCGGTTCCTGGGCGGCGGACGACAACTCCGATCCGTACGCCCTTTACTCCTGGGACGGTATCGCGGGCCACGCGCCGGTCAAGCGCCTCGACCTGCCGACCACCGACCCGGGCGGCTGGGAGGCCGTCGTCGACGTCCCCGACCTCAACACGCCCGGCGCACGAGCCCAGCTGATCACGGACGCGGGTTCGGCCGATCTGTACGGGGACGGCACGGAGGCCAAGGACCTCGACCACGACGAGTGGAAGAAGTCCCGCGCCACCTGGTTCACCGTCAACGGCTGACCCACCGCGGCGAACCCCACGGTCCGCCCTCCGCACGGCCGTGCCCGCCGGTCCGCCCGGCGAGCGCGGTCGTTTCGCTGTCCGCCGACGGCACGCCCCGGCCGGAGGCGCCGCCCGGCGAGCGTCACCAGGAGGCCGAGGGCGGGGTCCACCACGGTGAACACGTCGGGGCACCCGGATTCCAGCCGGGCCATGGCGTGGTCCTGCTGGCCGAGGTCATCGCCCCAGGCCCGGAGCGCCGCGCGCACACCGGAGCTCTGACGGATGACCGTGCGTACGTCCATCCCGCCGGACCACGCGGAACCGTACGCGGCGCCGCGTCCTTCCACGAGCCGCAGCGCCTGCCGCCGCAGCCACCGCAGGGCGAGCCGGCGATTCCTCACCACGGCCCCGCCGAGCGACACGGCACGCTGCCCGGTCGTCGCGGTGACCTCCACCGCGTAGCCCGCACCGGTCACGCCGCACACTCCCCACCCGGGCGCCGCTTCACGCCCGCTCCCCGTGCGCGGCGGCCAGATGCCGCTTGCGCAGCACACGGCAGTCGGTCGCCCGGCTCTCGTCCCGCTCACGCCGGGCTGCGGCTTCGGCCAGATCAAGCTTCTGGCACTCCCGGCACACGGCGGTCCCGGAAGGCTCGGTGCTGCTGCGGTCGGTCATGTCACTTCCCCCCGGCTCCTGGCGTTCTCGTACGCGGTACGGGCGTGGAGGCGCTCGTCGCGGGTGGCGGGGCGGATGTGTTCGGGGACGGCTTCCCACTCGGGACCCCCGCCGATGGGCCGCAGTGACCAGTAGGGGCCGGAGACCCCTCGGAACTCTCCGACGCGGTCGTTACGGCTGCTGTCCGCCATGAGCGTCCCGGCGGGCGGGAGCTGGGCGTGCTTCTGCTCAGGCATCGCCGCTCCTCTCTGTAGTCGTTTCACTACCAAGGGCGTTCAGCGTGGCTTAGGCTCGGAGCGAGTTCAACTTGCAGCAACTGAGTGGGGAGTTGGATTTCCGAATGGTGAACCGTAAGGAACTGGACCCGGACAAGTCACCCAGTGCGCGCTTCGGCCAGCTTCTCCGCATGCTGAGGGATGAACGCGGCTGGACACAGGACGAGCTGGCTGAGCGCATGGGGTGCTCAGGCACGCATATTTCAGCCGTTGAGACTGGTCGTCGCCCCCCAACTCTGCAGTTTGCGAAGAGTGCTGACAGAGTGTTCGGCACGGGTGACCGATTCGAGCGCATGAGTCGGGCAGTGAGGTACACGGCACTACTTGAAGGCTTCCCGGAGTACGTTGCGCATGAGGCGCGTGCGGCGGAGATCCGGCTGTACGAAGTGGGTGTCGTCCCTGGCCTGCTCCAGACGCCGGAGTACGCGGCAACGCTGGAAGCTGACGCGGTTCGGCGTGAAGCCGTCACCCCTGAACAGGCCGACGAGCGAGTGGAGCTAGTGGTGCGGAGGCAAGCCGCGCTTGCCCGTATCCCGTCACCCTTGATCTTTGCTGTGCTCGACGAGGGCTGCATTCGTCGGCCGATGGGTGATCCCGCTGTCATGGAAGCCCAGTTCGATCGCCTGCTGGCGTTTGCTGAGCGGCCGAACACTGTGCTGCAAGTAGCGCCGTTCTCCATGGGGGCGCGGCGACCGTTCAGCCTGCCCATCACCGTACTCACGATGCCGGACCGCTCTCTCATGTCCTACGCGGAGTCCGCCCAGCGCGGGCATCTTGAACGCGAAACTGCCTTCGTGCTGCCCATACTGACGGCCTACCATCAACTGCAGGCCGAGGCGCTCTCCCAAGCGGCATCCGTGGCCATGATCGAGCAGTTACGAAAGGGCACCCCGTGACGACCGAATCCCCTCGTTGGTTCAAGTCCTCGTACAGCGGCAACGGCGGCCAGTGCGTCGAGGTCGCTACCAACCTTGTCGACTCGCTCGGCATCGTGCCGGTCCGTGACTCCAAGGAGCAGGCCGGTCCGGTTCTGAACGTTCCCGCCGCCTCGTTCGCCTCCTTCGTGGCAGGTGCCAGGGCCGGAGAGTTCGGCGCCGTCTGACCACGGTGTGGATGTTCCGCCTTGCGTGGGTCCAGTTGTGGGCCGAAGGGCCCTCGCAGGCGGCATCCGTGGCTATGACTCCTGAGCTCGACGTCGATGTCCAACAGTGCGCCATGGGTGAGGGCTTCGTAGCAGAACACCGCCGACCAGGCCGGGAGGTCATGGGGCAGATGGGGCCACTGGCCTTTTCCATCTTGATCAGGTGGCGAGTTCGAGGGCGACGACGGCTCGGACGACGGCGGTGATCCGGGTGGTGCTGCGGCGGAGCTTCCGCAGGAGCCGCCAGCATTTGAGGGTGGCCCGGGCGCGTTCGCCGAGGCTGCGGATCTTCGCGTGATCGCGGTTGTGACGCCGACGCCAACCACGCGGATTCTTGCCCCGGAGCGGGACGCGGATAGCAGGGCCGGCGCCCTGATACGCCTTGTCGGCCCAGCACTTGGTGCCGTCTGCGGCGAGGGTGGCGGGAATGCCGTGGGTCCGGGCCGCGGTCAGATCGTGCACGGCTCCGGGTAGTGCGTCCGAGGCCCAGATCAGGCGTCCGGCGGGATCGGCGATGACCTGCACGTTCATCCCGTGGTGCTTCTTCTTCCCCGAGTAGTACGGGCGGTCTGCGGCGATGCGGTCGATCGGCAGCACGGTGCCGTCGAGGATCACGTACGCCTTCCTCCGCACGGTCGTCATGGCCTGCTCCAACGTGGGTGCGAGGGCGGCCAGGAGATCGACGGCCTCGCGTATGTAGCGGTAGGCCGTGGCGATCCCGATTGCGGAAGCCCGCGGCGAGACGGGCGTAGGTGTCGCCGCAGCGGAGGTGGGCCAGGACGAGCAGGGCCTGCTGGGCCACAGGTGAGGCGACGCCACCGGGAGCCGATCCGACGGCGGTGACCTGCGAGGAGACCGGAGAGGTGCTGCAGGGCACGGCTGGACAGATCGATACCGGAAGGGTAGACAAGCACGCGAAAGCTCCTGGCGGACTGGTGATCTTGGTCGTGAACCCGTCTACCAGGAGCTTTCTTCATGCCCGTCGCCGGGGGTGCCGTCCAACCGCCCGGCAGGTTGGAAACTGCTCAGTGACGCCACCGTGGACAAGGCCTATTTGAAGGAGCCGGCGTTGAGGACGATGAAGCCCCCTTCCGGCCGGCATGCCCGCGCGATGTCCGCGTCCTTCATCCTGGCGTCGTCTGCCTCCCAGAAAGAGCCACTCGCCTTGATCGTGGCGCCTTCCAGAGTCGTGCCGAAGTTCGGGACTTCGACACCCCGCTTGCCGCCCTCGCGGGCCGGCTGCACGTCCTTCGACCAGATCGGCGACACTGTGACCTCGACGCCGCCCTTGTCGGCGTGCACCACCAGGCAGTCGCCGTCAGCAATGTACTCGAGACGTCCGCCCACCAGCATGTCTTCGGCCAGCTCGCGGTTGTGAACCAGGATCTTCGGGTTCTCGCCCTTCACGGCGAGACCGTCCGGGGAGGTCTGGCCCCCGCTGCTCTTTCCGCCTCCGCCTCCACCTCCGCAAGCGGAGAGGGCGAGCAACCCGGAAACGAGCAAGAAGCGGTTGATCGTTCTCGGAAACCGCACAGGTCAAGCCTCTCTATAGCCCTGTGGGGCAAGCGGCTCAGCTTGCCCCACAGAAATTAGAACTACCTCTTCATCGCTGCCAGACGTCGTAGCCGCGATTCTGGAACAAATACGCGGGTGTGAAGACGCTGCGAACAGCTCCACCCTTACTCACGATGCCGGTGTGAATTCCGACCGCAGTGCCTCCGTGATACCACGGACCTCCACTGTCGCCGCCTGCCGAGACGTTGCTATTGGTGAGCACCATAGTCAGCCTGGAGGCGGTCGAAGGATTCGCTAGATAGTTGTCCACAGCCACCTGGAGGGAACTTCCATCCGCCTTGGCAGATTTCTTTATCCTGTCCAGTGTGGGGCTGCTGAAATCGACGTTTTGCTTCTCAGAGTTGAGGAAGGCGGACACTTCGACGGGAGTTTCAGGCCCACTGGCCGAACTCGCCGAAGGGGCGGCCAACAGTAGCCCCATTAGCGCCGAAACTGTCCCAAATGGTGCGAAACCGCCGGTTCTTGTGCTCGATATTCGTTGAAACATCCCCCAAGGTTGCCGATTGCAATAGATCTGCAATCCTTTCCCTAACCTTTGCACGGCGGGACATTGCCAGGCAAGAGTTATTTAACCTCGATCTTTCGTGATGGGCTGCCGACGGAGTCGGTGGCCCATTTCGTTGCCGATGACTGAGCCGTTTCCAACCTGGGGTAGCGCCGAAGTACAAGCAGTCCCAGGCACGGCCCATCGCTGAGGCGGCGATCCGCAAGGAGGCCGCGTCGAAGAACCGCCCCGCCGACCTGATCAATATCGCGCTGGAGAAGGTGGTGGCGGCCGGGCTGGAACTGCCGGCGTTTTCCACCTTCGACACGATGGCTTCCACGATTCGCACCGAGGTGAACACCGCGATCTGCTGTGGCATCCACGACCGGATGAGCCTCGCCGAGCAGGCGGGGATGCTGCGGCTGCTGGAAGAGTGCGACAGCGACGGCACCACGCAGTTCAATCGGCTGAAGCAGACCGCCCAGGGCCCGAGCTGGTCGCACTTCAAGCGCCTGTTCACGCACCTGGAGTGGCTGGACGAGCTCGGCGACACCGCGGTGTGGGTGGACGGTGTTGCCGCGCCGAAGGTCACCGATTTCGCCGGGGAGGCGGATGCGGCGGACGCTTCCGAGCTGCGGGACTACGCGGGCATCAAGCGGATCGCGCTGCTGGCCTGCCTCGCCCACAAGGCCCGGCTGCGGGTGCGGGACGATCTGGCGACGATGTTCTGCAAACGGGTCGCCATGAAGATCAAGAAGGCCAAGGAGGAGCTGGAGGAGATCCGGCTCGCCGAGCGGGAGATCGTCGAGTCCTTGATCGGGAACTACCGCACCGTGCTCAAGAACCTCGACGACGGCGGCCCCGCCCAAGAAGCGCTGGCGAAGGCCGCGGCGATGACCGCCGAGGCCGTGAAGGCCCTGGACGAGCCGGACGAGGCGGCGCCCGTGGAAGAGGTCGCCCGGCGCCCGGGCGGGGAGGTCTTCCCAGCCGTGCTCGCCCTGGCGAAGGCCCAGTTGGTGCAGGCCGGCGGTCTGGGGGCGGTTACCAGGGCAGTGGAGAGCTTCTGCGGGTTCGCGGGGGCGGGGCAGTACGAGCAGATCGAGAAGGTCTCCGCGCATCACGGCAACTTCTGGGAAGTGCTGCTGTACGGGCAGCTCGGCCCGGACCGGTCGGTGATGTTCGACCTGGCGGAGAAACTGGAGTTCACCACGACGTCCGAGGACGGGCGGGTGCTGGCCGCACTCGCGCACGCGATGCGCAACGAGAGCGCCCGCGGCGAGTACATCACCGCACTCGGCGAGGACGGCAAGACCGTCGACATCTCCTTCGCCACGCAGAACTGGCGCAAGGCCGTGCTCGACAAGACGAGGCCGGGCCGGTTCGTCCGCAAGCGCTTCGAGGCGATGGTCCTCACCCACCTCGCCGAGGAGCTGCGCACCGGGGACGTCGCGGTGGTCGGCTCGGAGGAGTACGCCGACTGGAGCGAGCAGCTGCTCGCGTGGGAGGACATCCAGGAGAAGCCGGCCGACTACCTGGTGGAGGTCGGGCTGTGCGAGGAGGTCGAGGCCGGTGCCTTCGACGCGGCGTCCTTCCGCCAGCAGTTGGAGGACAAGCTGCGCGGCGCCGCCGCGGCGGCGGATGCCGGGTACCCGGACAGCGAGGGCCTGGTTATCGACCCGGAGACCGGCATCCCGTCCCTGAAGCCGCACCGTTCCGAGGGGCAGCGGCCTTCGGCGAAGCGCCTGGAGCAGGAGGTCAAGGCCCGGATGCCGGACGCACGCTGAGGGGGATCGTGGCCCGGACCGCGTACTGGGTGGAGTGGTGGCGCCGCTTCGGGCCGCCCTCGGGCAACGACCCGAAGCTCAAGGACCCGTTCGGCCGGTACGCGCTGACCACGTTCGTCAAGGGCACCAACATGGGCCCGTACGAGGCGGCCAAGCACATCCCCGGGGTGTCCGGGCATGAGCTGTCGTACGTGGCCAACCGGCACTTCTCCATCGCGCTGCTGAACGAAGCCGTCGCTGACCTGGTCAACGCGCATGCCCGCCTCGACATCTCCCAGGCGTGGGGCGACGGCACCGCTGTGGCGGCGGACGGCACCCACATGGACACGTACCTCAACAACCTGCTCGCCGAGACGAGCGTGCGCTACAAGGCGGGCGGGATCGCCTACCACCACATCTCGGACACCTGCATCGCGCTGTTCACGCACTTCATCCCGTGCGGGGTGTGGGAGGCCGTGTACATCATTGAGGGCCTCCTCAAGAACACCAGCGAGGTGAAACCGACCACCGTGCACGCCGATACCCAGGGCCAGAGCGTGCCGGTTTTCGCCTTGGCGCATCTGCTGGGCTTCGATCTGATGCCCAGGATCAGGAACTGGAAGGGCCTGACCTTCTACCGCCCGTCCAAGCAGAGCGAGTACGTGCACATCGACTCCCTGTTCGGGGAGGTGGGCAAGAACGTCATCGACTGGGATCTGATCGAGTCCCAGTTCCGGCACCTGATGCGGGTGGCCGTGTCCGTACGTGAGGGCGCCATCTCCTCCTCGGCGCTGCTGAAGCGGCTGCGGTCGGGCTCGCACAAGAACTCCACCTACACCGCGTTCCGCGAGGTCGGCCGTGTGGTACGCACGGTGCAGCTGTTGCGCTACCTCTCGGACGCACCACTTCGCCGGCGGGTTACCGCGGCGACGAACAAGGTGGAGTCGTTCAACCGGTTCTCCCAGTGGGTCGGCTTCGGCAACCAGGGCGTCCTCGCCGACAACGACCCCATCGAGCAGGAGAAGGCGATGAAGTTCAACGCCCTGCTCACCAACGCGGTCATTTTTCACAACGCCCTGGACATCGCGGAGATCGTCCGGCAGCTCCTGGAGGAAGGCTGGGAGATCGACCCGGAGGACCTGGCGCATATCTCGCCGTACCTGACCGAGCACATTAAACGGTTTGGTGATTACTCCACCCACGAACTCGGCATCCAGCCCGAGGCGTACGACCCCAAACTCGACGTCGACTTCACCCAGCTCCGCGACCAGGACCTGCGCGCCGAGGGCTTCGGGACCGCGGCCTGACTGGGCGAGACCGGGTCTGTACGGGGACCAACGGAACAGTCGGGATCGGCAAGATTGATCTTGAACGGTGAAAGGACTCTGGCGACCGTGAGGGGCAGCCAGCCTCGGTTGCCCCTCACGGTCACTCCTGTAGTGGCACTGGCCTCTGTCAGGTCAGTCGGCGGCGGATCCACCAGGCGCAGAACCCAGTCAGGGCGAGGCCGAGGCCGAGGTAGAGCCCGGTCTCGACCCACTGAAGGGTCCAGAAATTGCCGGCGGGCTGGTAGGAGACCTGCTGCCGGTACCCGGCCTTGGTGAGGTTGGCGGCGCAGTCCGACATGGAGGAGCAGTCGGTGAGCGACTCGGGCAGGGCGGCCGGTCGGCCGGAGGCGTTGACGGTCTGCTCGGACAGGACCCAGGCGCCCGGCTGGCCGAAGTCCACCTCGCGCACGGCGTCGATGCCGATGTTCACCGGCTTGGCCTGGGTGAACGACAGGGTGACATCGACGGACGGGGCCAAGTGCGGCCGGACCCACAGGGGCATGGCGATCTGGATGGCGGCGTACGTGGCGAGGGTGGCAGCCATCGCGGGCACGGTGCGACGGATGAGCACACCAAGGGTGACGCCGAGCATGAAGGCGAAGGCGGCATAGCCGATCGGGACGATGCCGCGCTCACCGAAGACCAGGGGATCGATGCGCGGGTAGAAGGGATCTGCGCCGGTCCCGCCGCTGTTGACGGCCTGGTCGATCGGACCGCTCCACCAGGTCACCGCCACAGACGCCAGGGCGGCAGCGGCCATGGTGGCCACGCCGGTGAGAACGAGTTTGGTCGCGAGCCAGCGGGTACGGGTGATGCTCTGGTTCCACGCCAGGCGGTACGTGCCGGTCTCCAGCTCACGCGTGATCAGCGGTGCGCCCCAGAACATGCCGATCACGGCCGGTACGAGCAGGACGATGACGAGGCCGAGGTAGTACACGGTCTGGTCGGCGCTGGTGATCCGGCCGAACAGGTCGTCCCCGGCACTGGCGTACAGGTCGGCCAGCTGCGGGCCGGTGACCGCGAGGAGCACGGCGAGGAAGGCCAGGGCGAGATACACGACCGTGGCTTGGGTGCGGAACTGTCGCCAGGTCAGCCAGATCATCGCAGCACCTCAAGGGTGGGTCGGGTGTCGCGGAAGGCATCCGCGGGGCGCGTCATGTAGGCCAGGACGATGTCTTCCAGGCCGAGCGGGGTCACGCTCCAGGAAGGATCGTGGACCGCGGTGTCGGTGCGCACCAGGAGAGTGGTCTGCCGGTCGGTGTGGCTGGCGGAGATGACGTGCTGGCCCGAGGGAAACGTGGCCGGGTCACGGCGCGGGCCGGTGAGCCGGTGGTGCGAGACGACCAGGTCGTCGATGTCGCCGGCCACCTGCACCTGGGAGTCGACCAGGACGATGACGTAGTCGCAGGTCCGCTCCACGTCGGAGACGAGATGCGAGGAGAGCACGACGCTCATCTCGTGCTCGGCGACTGCCTCCATCAGATCCTGCATGAACTCTCGCCGGGCGAGCGGGTCGAGGGCGGCGACCGGCTCGTCCAGGATGAGCAGTTCGGGCCGCTTGGCGATGCCCAGGGTGAGGGCGAGCTGCGCCCGCTGGCCCCCGGACAGTTTCCCGGCCCGCTGTTTCGGGTCCAGGCCGAGCCGACGGATCCGGTCCCGCGCCACGGCGTCGTCCCAGTTCGGATTAAGCCGCTGACCGAAGTCGAGGTGGTCGGCGACGCTCAAGGACGCATAGGTCGGGGTGTCCTGGGCGACGAAGCCGACCTTGGCCAGCTGTTCCACGCCCTCGGCTGGACGGCCTCCGCACACCTCGATGGTGCCGGCGGTCGGGGTCAGCATGCCGGAGGCCAGGTTCAGCAGGGTGGACTTGCCCGCCCCGTTGGGCCCGACCAGGCCCACCACCCGGCCGGCCGGAACGTCCAGATCGCAGTTCTGCAGCGCCCAGCGTTGCTTGTACTTCTTGCCCAGTGCCTGGGCCCGTAAGACGGCGCTCACGCTACGTCCTCTCCGGCTGCGTTACGAAAGGTGTTCATGAACAGTGCCTCGATGCTTTCCTCGTCGAGTCCGGCCAGACGGGCCTTGGTCAGCCAGCGCTGGAGGTCCTTGCGCAGCGGGCCGTGCGCGGCGAGCGTGCCGTCGGCCAGCGTGCGGGTCACGAAAGTCCCGACGCCCGGACGGGCGCCGACCAGCCCCTCGTGCTCCAGCTCGCGGTACGCCTTGAGCACCGTGTTCGGGTTGACCGCGATCTGCTTTGCCACGTCCTTGACCGTGGGCAGCTTGTCCCCCTCCTTCAGCAGGCCCAGGCGCAGCGCATGGCGGACCTGCTGGACCAGCTGCTGATAGGGAGACAGGCCGGACCGGCCGTTCAGGTGGAACTCAATCACCCGTTCCTCCATTTACCTAGTTGCCTATCACTATAGCTCTCTAAGTCGCCCATTCGGCAAGGGAGACCTCCGCAGCGCGAGGCTGGTGCCCGTCGGACTCGCTCGGGTGTCGTCAAACAAACGTTTGACGACAGGCAGCCGACGCGTCCAATGAACCCGTGCAATCAGGGGCTTCGAGGCGGCGCGAATCCAATCAGATCCGATGGTGATTGCTGACAGGGTTTGACGACAGATAGGGCCCGATCCTCCGTACGGAGGGGGCCTCTCGGTGGCGAACCTGGTCTGCAAGCGGGTGTCGACCGACCAGCAGTCGACCGACCGCCAGAACCTCGTCCTGGACGAGGCCGGGATCGAGGACCCGGTCGTCTTCGAGGAGGAGGCCGGCACTTCCAGCCGCCTCCATCCGCTTGAGCGCACGAAGTTCGGTGATCTCCTCGCGTACGCGCGGCGCGGGAGACACCGTGCACATCTCCGAGATGTTCCGCCTGGTCCGGGGCACGGGCCACATTCTCGACGTGCTCGATATCCTGCACCGCGACCGCCTCGCCCTGCGCATCCACGACGGCGCGTTCTCCTCGATGGACCTCACCGCCCGCCACCCGCGACCGGAGAGCTGCTGTCTACCGTGAAGTTCATGGTGCAGACCCTCGCCGCCGCCGGCGGACTCCAGCGCGACCTCCAGCGGGAGCTGACGTACGACGGGCTGCGGGCCGTCGAGGCGAAGGGCAACAAGGGCGGGCGCCGCCCCGCCGTCCCGGCCGCGAAGGCCGAAGCCGTGCGCACCGCATACCTGGAAGGCCGCTCCATCGCCGCGCTCGCCCGCGACCACCAGGTCAGCCGCGGCGCCATCCGTACCGCCGTCGCCGACCTCCTGCCCGACTACACAGCCGCCGCCCCAGGCGCCCCAGCCCCGGAAACGCCAGTCGTCCTCGACATGCCGGGCAAGGTCGCCGACTTCCTCCGCGCCGCCGAGCTGGACGACGCCGAGCGAGCCTCGCTCGACGAGGGCCAGGCCGTACGGCGCGGCCAGGGCTACACCCTTCGCGCCACTGCCGTACCCGCGGTTCATCGCCAACTCCTGGACCGCTGCCAGGTCCTCGACAGCACCACGGCAGTCCCGGCCCAGCGCAAGGCCCGCCGCGAGTACGAGAACCGCGTCAACGGTCTCGCGGCCCACCCTGAGAGCTGAAGAGACCCACCAAGATCAAGAACTGGTGGCCTTTGGGCTTACCCCGGCGCTACCCCAACCTGACGGGTGGGTGGACCGGCAGCCCCGGCGGCGGGCATGAAGAAAGCTCCTGGTAGACGGGTTCACGACCAAGATCACCAGTCCGCCAGGAGCTTTCGCGTGCTTGTCTACCCTTCCGGTATCGATCTGTCCAGCCGTGCCCTGCAGCACCTCTCCGGTCTCCTCGCAGGTCACCGCCGTCGGATCGGCTCCCGGTGGCGTCGCCTCACCTGTGGCCCAGCAGGCCCTGCTCGTCCTGGCCCACCTGCGCTGCGGCGACACCTACGCCCGTCTCGCCGCGGGCTTCCGCAATCGGGATCGCCACGGCCTACCGCTACATACGCGAGGCCGTCGATCTCCTGGCCGCCCTCGCGCCCACGCTGGAACAGGCCATGACGTCCGTCCGGAAGAAGGCGTACGTGATCCTCGACGGCACCGTGCTGCCGATCGACCGCATCGCCGCAGACCGGCCGTACTACTCCGGGAAGAAGAAGCGTCACGGGATGAACGTGCAGGTCATCGCCGATCCCGCCGGACGCCTGATCTGGGCCTCGGACGCACTGCCGGGAGCCACACACGGCCTGACCGCGGCGCGGGCCCACGGCATTCCCGCCGCCCTCGCCGCAGACGACATCAAGTGCTGGGCCGACAAGGCGTATCAGGGCGCCGGCCCCGCGATCCGTGTCCCGATCCGTGGCAAGCACCTGCGCGGCTGGCGCCGACGTCACAACCGGGACCACACGAAGATCCGCAGCCTCGGTGAACGCGCCATGGCGATCCTCAAGTCCTGGCGGCTTCTGCGGAAGCTCCGCTGTAGCACCACCCGCATCACAGCCGTCGTCCGAGCCGTCGTCGCCCTCGAACTCGCCAGCTGATCAAGGTGGAAAAGGTTCACTGGTAGCCCGTCGGTTTCTGACGGGGAGATCGCGCTCACGACTTCCCCGAAACGTGAACCGGGCTCCCAGCGATTTGAATTGACGATCGGTCATAACGGTTACTTTTCAGCCGGGTTGACGCCACCTCGGATGCAGGGTATGCGCCTGATGCTAGCCTCCTCCTCATCCACAAAGGAGAGGCACCGAGTGAAGAAACTGCTGAGTTTCGCGTCCGTAGTGGCACTCTTGACCGGAATCGCCACTGCCTCGACCACGTCTGCCTACGCCGCTGGGGACAGGAGTGGGGCAGAACGGCTCAACATCCCGAACAGCAGTGCATGCAGGGCAGGCCGCACCGTCATGCAAGGCATGGTCGCGGGGCCGGGCGGCCAGCTCTACATCATTTTCACCAAGGCGGGCGGGGCGGAGCCTGTCCTGTCCCGATGGTTGCGCGACGGCTCGACCTGGGACGGTGCCAGCTGGATCTGCTCCGGGGTGCCGACCTCCATACCCGCACTCGGCCACGGTAACGACCTCGCCTACCACGCGAACTATCGGGGCCAGGGTCCCGCCTTGATTGCCACCCAGGGAAGCCAATCGGCCTACCCGAGCCCTGATGTGACGATCACTCACCTCGACCCGTCGGGATCTATTGGCGCGAGCGAGGTGGTCCATCTGCCCATCGGCAACATCAGCGGCCTCTGCTACAGCGCGACGGCGGCCGACGGAGCCGGCAAATATGCTGCCCGCCGCTCGGGCAACCTGTGGACCCATCCCGGCGCCGGTTCGCTGACGAGCGGATGGACGCTGGTGAAGAGCAACCTGACGACTCACGGCAATCGTTCCGACCAAGGCATTGACTGCTCTGAGAACTACATCTGGAACACCAAGTCCATCAACACTTCAACGCCCGCTACCGGGTGGAACTGGGTGTACCAGTACAACTGGTCCGGGGGCGACGTGGAGAGCGATATCGGAATCCCGGGGAACGAATTGACCGACGAGATCGAAGATGTCACCCACATTGGGAGCGACTTCTTCGTCGGCGTCAACCAGAACAACGGGAGCCCCGACTCCGTGAGGGTCTTCATCGAGTGAAGTCCCTCCCGCCGCACAGCTGAGAACGCGGCGCCCGAGGCATCGGTCAACGTCACCCGCGCTCGCCTCGGACGCCTCACTCGCCAGGGCTCGGCCAGTTGTGGGCGGGGGCGACGGATCTTCCTCCGCCTCGGTACTGTGGCTTCGCATGACCGAGATCGAGATCACCGCAGACCTGGTCCGCGACCTGCTGGGGGAGCAGCATCCAGACCTTGCAGGGCTGGCCATCCGCGAGGTGGCGGGCGGCTGGGGCAACCAGATGTGGCGCCTCGGGGACGAGCTGGCCGTGCGTATGCAGCGCATGGACCCCACCCCGGAGCTTCAGCTCAAGGAGCGGCGCTGGTTGCCCGTGCTGGCCCCGCGCCTGCCGCTCCCGGTGCCGACCCCCGTGCGGTTCGGTGAACCGTCCGAGCGCTTCCCCAAGCACTGGACCGTGATGACGTGGGTTCCCGGCGAGCCGCTGGACCACGGCTCGATCAGCCGCGGCTTCCACGCGGCCGACACGTTGGCGGGTTTCCTCCGGGCGCTCCATGTGGAGGCGCCGCCCGAGGCGCCGGTCTCCACGGGCCGCGGTGGCCATCCCGGGAACTGCACGGACGACTTCGAGGTCTTCTTCCGGGGTGTTGCCCTCGACGGCATCGCCGCCGACGTCCGGGCCGTCTGGGACGACGCCGTCGCGGCCCCCGCGTGGGAGGGCCCGCCGGTGTGGGTGCACGGCGACCTCCACCCCGCGAACGTCGTCGTCTCGGACGGAACGCTCTCGGGCATCGTCGACTTCGGTGACATGCTCGCCGGCGATCCGGCGTGGGACCTCGCCGCCGCCTGGGTGCTGCTGCCCGCGGGCACGGCCTCACGGTTCTTCGACACGTACGCGCGTGCGGACGAGGCGGCGATCCGGCGTGCCCGCGGGCTGGCCGCCATGAAGAGCCTCTTCCTGATGCTCATGGGGCAGAACGGAGATCAGGGCCTCCCCGGCGGCAAGCCGCACTGGGGACCTGCGGGCCGGGCGGCACTTGACCGTGTTCTGAAGGGCGTCTGACGCGCGCTCGTTGCTCGCTCTGTGCGGGCCGGGCCGGTCACGTTCGGCGATGGCCTGAAGGCAACAGGAACCTCCGGGAACGGCCCTGCCGCACGGGCCGCTTTTGGTAACTGGCATACAAAAAAGCTCCATTGGGGTGGGTCCGTTCGTCCTCGCGCGAGTACCTGGACGCGCCAGAAGGCGGCACCACCAGTCGTACCGGTGGTGCCGCCTTCTGCTTGCGGTCGGCGCGACGGCCCCTGAGCCCTCCGGGTCTCCCGGATCATGACGTCTCTCGCATCCCCTGATCCCACTGCGCTCAGACCGCTTCGGCCGCGCGCGACCAGGCAGAGGTGTTCGGCCCTGTGGCCTCGACATCGACGGCTTGCCGGCTGCTCGTCGGCGTTGACGAATTCACCGTGCTCGCAGCCTTCCTGCTTGCCCAGCCGTGATCAGTTCAGTTCTGCTGTGAACGGCCCAGTTCGGACAGATCGCTGTAGAGGCGGTTCAGTGCGTACGCGCCCAGGCCGAGGCCCTGGTCGATTCGGCGTCGGGCGGCTGGATCTTGGTAGTGGGGTTCCAGCAGCAGGAAGAAGTCCTCCGCGTGTTGTTCGTCGATTTCGGAGTGGAGGCCGTAGTGCATCAGATCGGCTTGTGCGACCCAACCGCGGTTCACCGCCGCGCTACCCGTGATGGCCGATACCGAGGCGAATGCGTACTCGATCGCGCCCATGCAGCCAATTCCTACCTGCGGGTCCTCCCACGTGCACACCGCACTGAGAACGCTGTTGTACGCGTGGACAGCCGGTATCATCTTCAGGCTGTTCAGCCGTGCGGTGTCGCTGCCGATGCCGGCCAGAAATCCGCGGAAGGTCTCGTGGTGGAATTCCTGAGGGCGGAATCCGCCGTGTTCTTCCACGACATTGCCCAGGATGCCGACGCGATCCGCGGGGTGCTCGATCCGGGACACCAGCACAGCCATCGGACGGGCGAAGTAGGTCACGGCGAAACCTAGTTGCTCCTGGCTCGTACGGAAGCTCTCCAATGACATGCTTCCGTCCACCAGCGTTCGGAAGTACGGATTGTTCAGCACACCGATCTCGGCCACGATGCGCTTGGCGTGCGCTGTCACTAGCGGCGCCTTGGTTGTCCCCAGATGGGTGGTCACGGTCGTTTCTCCTGGCGTGTTGTTCCTGAGCACAGCTCGACGCTGGACCAGCGGACCCCTCTGATCGCCGGTGCCGAGTGGAAATCAGCGCCCCGATGGCGAGGGGCTCTGGACGAGAGGGGCCTGTCCGGTTCGGTCGGCTCAGGAACGCAGGGCTCCCAGGAGGCGGTGACCTCGGTCGTTCGGATCAGTACTGCTGTGGAACACGCGAATGGCCGCTCTCAGCTCGTCAGTTGAGATGGAGCCGGAGCAGTCGGTGTCGATGTCGGCGAACGACACGTCGATGTCTTCGTCGCTCAGTGCGAAAGAGGACTGAAACAGGCGCTTGAACTCGGACTTGTCGAGTTCGCCGTCCCCGTCGACGTCGGCAGTGGCCACGAAGACCTTGGCGGACGGTGTGACGATCCGCGCGTAATCATCCGGCTTGTTCTCCAGGCTGACAAACCCGGCCAGGAATTCGTCGCGTGATACGACGCCGTCCCCGTCTGTGTCCATAGGGGCAAACAATCTATTCCAGTACTCCAGTAGGGATCTCTGCAGTGCGCTGGCCGGGGCGGTTCCTGGCGTGAGCTTGAATTCCTGGGTCGTGCGGCCCACCCAGGCGTACACGTCGGTTACGCTGACCCAGCCGTCGCGCTCGTGATGGAACACGTTGTAGTAATGCTGGGCCTTGCTGTCGATGATGGATTTATCCGGCATATCAAGACCTCGAACTTTCTCGTGCGGTGGGCGAATCGAGTACCCACCGCGACCCGGTCCACGAGTAATGACTCGTGAGGTCAGGGTGGCAGTGATTCCCTTCCCGGGCGCCGGCGCCAAAGCGTCACCACTCATTCGAGTGAGTAATTCGACCTGGCGGTTTCAGCCCGATTCAAGGGCGTGGAGCCAGGGCGACCGCGATCCGGCGGTGGATGTCCTCAAGCGGGTTCCGCATCGCTGTGCGGAAGGTCGATCCGGTGGGTGCCGAGGGGGGAGGTGGGCCCAAACACCTCACGATCGATCCGATTGCCTCGGCAGCTGAGAAGGGGCTCCCCGCCGAAGCCACCCGTTACGGTGACGGGCATGTCTGACACCGACTTCTGGACCCTGCCTCCCGAGCGCATGACCCAGGGCAGCGGCAGCCGCTACGAACTGACCGTCCTCCAGCCGCCGTTCACCGTCGATGCCGGTGAGCTGCCCGCCAACTCCGCAGACCGAGCAGCTGAGTTCGCCCGCTCCCTGGGAACGATCGACGACGTGATCGAGGATCTCGGACCCCGTAGGCAGAGCGACCCGGTCACGGTCGCCACGAGGGCCGATCTGGATGTTGTCCGGGTGGGGGTGTGGGGGAGTGTCATGTCGGTCTCCGATCCGGCGTTCGCGGACGACGGCAACGACATGCCGCTGCTCGCGGAGGCCACCCGGCTGCGTGAGCGGTTCCCCGACGCGCGGATCGTGGGCCGGGTGGAGGTGCACTGCGGTGCCGAGCACACGGAGGATCTCGTGTGGCTGCCGGCCGGGACCATGTTCCATGCCTGCGGCTGGCCCGGTGACGAACCGTTCGTCGTGACCGGCGACCCGCAAGGGGTGATGTCCGCTCTCGGGATCACCGTGGAAGCCCTCGAAGACCTCGATGTGTACTTCGACCCGGACGACGAGCCGAACCAGAACGACTGGGGCGCCCTCGCCACGGCATGTCTCGGGGGCGCGGACCCGTGGGGCAGGGCCGATCTGGACGCCTCCTCGCTGCGCGTGCGGCACAGCGAGCACGCGACCAGCCACATGGAAAGCCTGTACTTCAGTATCTGAGTGATCGTCAATGACCGTGATGAGTGCGTGAGTTGGCTTGGCGACACGCCCTTTAACCGTTCTTTGCCTGCCGGTGGTTCGGTCTAGGGTGCATAGGCGACGCGTACACGTCACGGGGGCCTTACGCGTCGCCCCTATGCCCTCAAGGCCCCACACGTGAGGGAAGGTCACCCTTGAACACCGCATTACGGATACCCGAGCGCCGGCGTCTGGCCGGCCGTGTGCTGGCCGCGTTCGGGATCGCCTCGGCGATCACCATGTCCGGGCTGCCCGGCATGGAGGCCGGCACCGCCACCGCCGCGCCGCGCGCCGTCTCGGCCAGGATCAAGCCCGGTGCCCAGCGCTGCGATACGAAGAACCTGGGGCGCGCGGAACAGAGCACGCCGAAGAACTCGGGGTTTCCCGACGACCCCACCGGCTCGAACTTCTCCGCCTGGCAGGGCAAGCCCAAGAACTTCAACTACGAACTGCCGGGCAGGGCGTACGACGGGGTGAAGCCGCCGACGGCCGCCAACAAGGCCGAGGCGATGTCGAAGGTGCCGAACGACACCGAGAAGAACTACAAGGCGTGGCAGAAGATCGCGGACAGGTCCGGTGACCCGGAGGACCGCAGGTTCGAGATCTACGCCCGGTACTTCCACAACAAGGAGGGCCTGACCTTCGACCACTGGTTCGAGCAACGGTTCATCCGCAACCAGATCAACAACCACAAGGGATCGTCGTTCGAGCGCCAGCTCGTCCGCGACTTCCGCCTGGTCGGGCCGGACTGGCTGTGCGAGGTCACCGTCGAACTCATCGACGCCCAGGGCAACGTCGTCGACACCCGCAGGTACGACGCCTACAACAAGCGCACCAAGGAGTTCAACGAGTTCAAGTCGAACTCGGAGCTGACGAACAAGCAGCTCGCGAAGGACCGGCAGGTCGCCCGGCTCATGCCGGACCACAAGTTCCGTGTCACCGGTGCCAAGGCGTTCACCGCGACCCAGCGCAAGAAGATCGACAACCTGAACCGGTACGTCAACCGGCTGCGGCCCGGCCTGACGAACCAGGTCCGCGGCAACCAGCGGACCTACAACCCCGTCCCGCGGACCAAGCCCATCAAGGACTACTCCGACCACCAGAGGTGGTTCGCCCCCGGCTGTCAGGGCGGCCAGGGCGGGACACGGCTCGCCGCCGCCTCCAACTGCGGTACCCGCGGCCCGCTGAACGACCGCATCAACGGCTCCGGGAAGACCCTGGAGGAGGCCAAGAAGATCCAGGCCGACGCCCGCCGGCTCGACACCCGGGGCACCCTCCCGCGCGGCGGTCCGGGCGGCGTCGACTTCACCACCCTGGAACTGCGCTACGTCGGCGGCCTGGGCAAGGGCAAGGGTATGCAGTACTCCATGCGTGCCGACCAGATGCCCGACCCCGACGAGAACCCCGGGTTCGGCGGTGAGGCGCGGATGCAGCTCTCCTCCGACGCGCTGTTCACCTGGCTCGCGCTCACGCCGGAGAAGTTCTGGGTCAACCTCAACCCGGACGAGCCCGACCGGGTCATGGACGCCACGTTCGGCAAGACCGACGCGGGCCGGGTCCTGCTCGAATCCGACCTGGAGATGAAGCACGACTTCGCGGAGGCCCTCAACCCGGACAAGCACGCCGGCGCCAAGCGGTACTGGGACACCGCGCCCCGACAGAACGGCATGCCCTGCTTCCCCGGCGTGCGCTTCTGGATCGAGCCCAAGCCTGCCCAGGTCCGTGAGCAGGACGGCGGGATCTACATCCTCGACGCGCCCCTGAAGGTGTCCACCCAGTGGCTGGACGTCGAGTGGCAGGCACCCGGCTCCGCCGAGTGCAAGGACCTGACCGACACGCAGAAGCACGCCATCGAGGCGAACGTCCGCGCGAACGTGTTGCCGTTGGTGGAGGAGCGGGTCAACACCGACGCCGACTACGCCGACCTGCGCGCCGTCTACACCGCCCGCGTCGCCGCCGAGTACGTCCGCCAGCAGGACGCGAAGTCACCGACCGACTTCCACAAGATCATCGACTCGAACGACGCCTCCGCGTGGCCGCTGCGCGCGCCCAACGAGAACTGGACCCGCGAAGGCGTCCACAAGCGCTACATGGACTCCCTCAAGGAGGGCATCGAGTGGTTCGAGCTGGAGTACGGCGGCCAGGTCCACAACCTGGGGGTCGGCGGCGTGGACTTCTCCAAGCAGCCCAAGCAGAACATCTCCCGCACCCGGTTCAACGTCGAACACCGCACCCTGGACACCACCACCAAGACGTCGCTCCAGTCCGATGACGTCTCGTACCAGGAGACCGACACCCTCTACCTGGGTGGCGGGAAGCCGACGGAGGGCGACGGCGAGAACCCCGAGCCCACGCCCACTCCTACCCCCACACCCACGAAGCCCGGCCCCGACCCGAGCACGCCGGGTGACCACCCGTCGACCTCGGCCCCGGCCCCGACCCACGCCGGCGGGAACACCCAGCCGCCGGCGAACAGGCCGGACCCGGACGGCGGCCTCGCCGACACCGGCTCCGACACTCCGGTCGGGCTGATCTCGGGTGTCGCCGCGGCGGTCGTCGTCGCGGGCGCGGCCCTGATGTGGTGGATGCGCCGCAGGCGTCAGGGCATCACCGGCTGAACCGACCGGCGGTAGTGCCGCACGCTCGGCACACGGAGGGCCTCACCCCTGAGAGCGAAGGGGTGAGGCCCTCTGCGCCGCACCGGTCCGCTTGCGTCCGGGCGGAGCCGCGCGAGCCGGATTCGTGCATCTGTTCGATTCGTGCGTAGGCTGGTCCCATGGCAACGCACCAGCTCCAGGGATCGCTCTTCGACCAGAGCGACGACGTGCGCCTGGGCCCGCTGGACGGGATTCAGCGGACCGTCCTCGGTGACGGGGCCTGGATCGACCTGCTGCCGGGCTGGCTCAGCGGCGCCGGGGTGCTGTTCGAGCGGCTGGCCGCGGACGTCCCGTGGAAGGCGGAACGCCGGGAGATGTACGAGCGGGTCGTGGACGTGCCCCGGCTGCTCGCCTTCTACCGGGCCGGCGAACCGCTGCCGCACCCTGTTCTCGACGAGGCGCGCCGGGCCCTGTCCGCGCACTATGCCGCCGAACTCGGCGAGGAGTTCACGACGGCCGGGCTGTGTCACTACCGCGACGGGCGCGACAGCGTGGCCTGGCACGGCGACCGCATCGGCCGGGGCGCCCGCGAGGACACGATGGTCGCCATCCTCTCCGTCGGCACCCCCCGCGACCTGCTGCTCCGCCCGCGCGACGGCGGCGCTACCGTCCGCCGCCCGCTGGGGCACGGCGACCTGATCGTGATGGGCGGCTCGTGCCAGCGGACCTGGGAGCACGCCATCCCCAAGTCGGCCCGGTCCGCCGGAGGGCGCATCAGCGTCCAGTTCCGGCCGCGCGGGGTGCAGTGACCCGGTAACCCGGTAACCGGCCCGATCCACCGGCCCGATCCACCGGCCCGATCCGCCGGACGGGTTCCAGAACGGGCGTGAGTGCAGAACGTGCGTGAGTTCAGAACGGGCCCGTGTTCTGCCTCTGGGCGTTCCCTGTCCCCAGACCCTGCGCGAGCCCCTGCTGCGCCGCCCCGCGCTCCAGCGCGCCGCGTTCCCCCGAACCGCCTCTGCGCCGGAGTACGACCAGGCACCCGCAGACGGCCGCCGCGAGCACGGCCACCATGGCGATGACAACGATCATGTGTCCCCCCGTAATGTCCGACGGAACCGTGCTGCGGTCCCGCCGCTGACACGCATTGTCGCTCGCCGCCCGTCGGTTGGGAAGGCCGATGTCGCTCCGGCGGGGCTGCCGGGCACCGCGAGCGAGGCGCCGAGCGGGGACCGGGCGGACTCAGCCCGCGTACTGCGGCGGTACCGCGGCGGCCTCGGCGAGGACCGGGCCCAGGTTCTCGGCGCGGATGCGGCGGTCCACGTACAGCAGTCCGGTCACCAGCGGCGGGAAGGTGGCCACGATCAGCTGGCTGACGAGCTGTCCGATCATGACGGCGATCAGATAACCGCTCATCGCGACCACGATCGAGGCCGGGTTCGGGTCGTCGCCCAGGTTCGCCGAGCCGAGCATCCCCGAGAACATGCCGAGGAACGTGAACGGCAGCTGGATCAGATAGCTCGCGACCCCCGCGATGGCGCCCGCCAGCAGGCTGATGCCGAAGATCCGCCACCAGTCGCCGCGCACCAGCACGGACGAGCGGCGCAGCGCCGCGATGGGGCCCTGGTTCTCGAAGACCACGGCCGAGGGCGCCAGGCTGAACTTCACCCAGAGCCAGACCGCCAGCGGCGCTGTCGCCAGGGCGCCGAGCATGCCGACGACGACCAGGGTGACCGAGACACCGTCGTCGCCGCCCGCGCTCGCCAGGCCGATGATGAGGGCGACGACGCCGGACCAGGCCAGCATGAGGGGGATCATCGCGATCACCCAGCTCAGGAACACCGTCCCGATCAACGCGGGCACCCGTGCCCAGGCCCGCCGCCAGACGGCGGAGAAGGTGGTCGGCCGGCCCAGGACCGCTTCCTGGAGGACCGCGGGTACGGCCGCGTACATCAGGGCCGTGGAGAGCACGGCCGCGATCAGGCACACCAGCGCGACCGCGCAGAGGGCGATCACCACCGGTGCCCAGTCATCGGGCCTGGGGTTCTCGTCGTAGCTGAGCGAGAACATCCGGTGCAGGTGGTCGGAGGTCGCCGAGTAGGCGATCGCGACCGCTGCCACGACCACGGCCAACGCCCCGCCGTACACGGCCGCGCCGACGCCGAACAGTTGCTTGCCGTGACGGCCCACGGTGGAGAACGCGCCGTTGAATATGTCCCCGAGCCTCAGCGGCCCCAGGGGTATCACCCCGGGCTTGGGCGGCAGCCAGCCACCGCCCCAGCCGCCCCAACCGGGCGGCCCTCCGGGAGGTCCCCCGTACGGCGCGCCTCCGTACGGCCCGCCGCCCCACCCTGCGTCCTGCGCCACTGCTGCTCCGCCCGTCAGTCGGTCATGTACATGGACGGACCACCGTATCGCCCCCGGTGCCCGGACGGCCCCGGGCTTTCCGCACCGGCCGATGCGTACACTCGTACACATGGGATATGGACTGCTGGCCGCGGCCATCGCGGCGGAGGTGGCCGGGACGACCGCCATGAAGTACAGCGAGGGTTTCACCCGGCTCTGGCCCTCACTGATCACCGTCGTCGGCTATCTGCTCGCCTTCTCGCTGCTCGCCCAGACCCTCAAGACCATGTCGATGGGCACCGCCTACGCGATCTGGGCCGGCATCGGCACCGCCGCCGTCGCCGTCATCGGGATGCTGTTCATGGGGGAGTCCGGCAACCTGGTCAAGGTCGCGGGCATCGCGCTGGTCATCGCCGGTGTCGTGGTGCTCAACCTGGGCGGTGCGCACTGATGGCACGGCGGTACGACCCCGAGCGGCGCACCCGGATCATCGACGCGGCGATCCGGGTGGTCGGCGCCAAGGGCATCGCCGGGCTCAGTCACCGCTCCGTCGCGGCCGAGGCCGATGTGCCGCTCGGCTCGACGACGTACCACTTCGCCTCGCTGGACGAGCTGTTGACCGCCGCGCTCCGCAGGTCGAACGAGAACTTCGCCGGGCTCATGCGGGAGAGCCGCGCCCTCGCCGACCCGGCCGCCGACCTCGCGGCCGAACTCGCCCGTCTGCTGGGCGAGTTCTTCGGCGGCGGGCGGGGCCGGGCGGAGCTGGAGTACGAGCTCTACCTCGCCGCCCTGCGCAGGCCCGCGCTGCGGCCGGTCGCCGCCGAGTGGACCGACGACACGGCCGCACTCCTCGCGGCACGTACCGATCCGGCCACCGCGCGGGCCCTGGTCGCGCTGATGGACGGGATCTGCCTCCAGGTCCTGCTCACCGGCGGGGTCTACGACGAGGCGTACGCACGGGAGATGCTGGGCCGCATCACCGGCTGAGCGGACGCGGCCGGGGCGGTGCGGCGCGGGATCGGGCCGACGGGACTGCTGGATCAGCGTCTATCCCGCGGCCCGGACCGCCGCCAGCGCCGCCCGCACGCTCTGTTCGATGTCGGTGATCGGGTACAGCGCCTCGCGGACCGTGCGGTCCCGGTCCACCACCAGCGTCAGCCGTTTCAGCCGGCTGATCCCGGCGGCCCGGAACGTCGGCAGCCGCAGCGCCGCCGTCAGCTCCAGCCCGGCGTCCGACAGGAGCGGGAAGCGCAGCCGCTCCGCCTCCGCGAACGCCCGCTGCTCGTCCGGGCGCTGGGTGGAGACGCCGTGCACCGTCGCGCCCGCCGCCGTGAACTCGGCCAGCTGGTCGCGGTAGGTGCACGATTCGAGGGTGCAGCCCCGGGCGCCGGGAATCCCGGACCAGTCCGGCGGATACGACTCCGGGCGGGCGTAGGCGCCGGGGAAGAAGTACAGGACGGTGTACGGGGTGGCCGCGGCGACCGGGTCGTGCTCGCCGCCGGTGTGGAACGGCAGGCTCAGCTCCGGCAGCCGGGTGCCCACCAGTGCGTGCACCCGTGCGGCCTCCCGCGAGGACTCCTGTGCGGTCGCCATGGTCGCTCCGTCTCCCGTCACCCAGGCGTCGCCCCAGTCCTGGAGCGCGATCAGTACCGGCAGCAGGGCGCGGCCGCGCGGGGTCAGCCGGTACTCGTACCGGGCGGGCCGGTCCTGGTAGGGCTCCCTGGACAGCACGTCCGCCTCAACCAGCAGCCGCAGCCGCTCGGTCAGGACCTTGCGGGACACGCCCAGTTCATGCTGGAGGGCGTCGAAACGGTGCACCCCGCGCGCCGCGTCCCGCACGATCAGCAGGGTCCACCAGTCGCCGACCACATCGAGCGCCTGGGCGATCGCGCAGTCGGCGTCGGCCAGGCTGGTGCGCTGGGGCATGGGGTTCCTCCGTCACGTAGGACGGTCATTCAACTGGATCGACCTGCGGAGAACATGCTGCCACAGTCCGTTCCCAAAGAGAACTCGCTCGATCCGCGATGCGGTTATGGGTAATTGAACACTTTTAGGCTATTTGTTTCTTATGAGTGATCTCGATTACACCGACCGGTCAGACTTCGAGGACGCCGAGCGGGGCTTCGTCGCCGCCCTCTCGCCCGCGGTCATCCGTACCGACGACGACCGGGTGATCTGGGACGGGGAGGCGTACGCGTTCCTCGACGGGGACTGCCCCCGCACCGCGCACCCCAGCCTCTGGCGGCAGAGTCAACTGTGCAACAAGCAGGGCCTGTTCGAGGTGACCGAGGGGATCTACCAGGTCCGGAACCTGGACCTGTCGAACATGACCCTGGTCGAGGGCGCCACCGGCGTCGTCGTCATCGACCCGCTGATCTCCGCGGAGACGGCGGCCGCCGCGCTCGCCCTGTACCGCGAACACCGCGGCGACCGCCCCGTCACCGGGCTGATCTACACCCACTCGCACGGCGACCACTTCGGCGGCTCCCGCGGGGTTCTGCCGCACGGCCACGCACCCGTACCGGTGCTCGCCCCGGCCGGGTTCCTGGAGCACGCGGTGGCGGAGAACGTGTACGCGGGCGGCGCGATGACCCGCCGCGCCGTCTACATGTACGGCGCGGAACTGGAGAAGGGACCCGCCGGGCAGATCAGCGCGGGCCTGGGCATGACGACGTCCAAGGGCACGATCACCCTCGTGCCGCCGACGGTCGACATCACCCGCACCGGCCAGGAGGAGACCGTCGACGGGGTACGGATCGTCTTCCAGATGACACCGGACACCGAGGCCCCCTCGGAGATGAATTTCTACTTCCCCGACCGGCGCGCCCTGTGCATGGCGGAGAACGCGACGCACACCATGCACAACATCCTGACCCTGCGCGGTGCGGTGGTCCGCGACACCCGCGTCTGGGCGCACTACCTGGGCGAGACGATCACACTGTTCGGCGACCGGGCCGAGATCGCGTTCGCCTCCCACCACTGGCCCACCTGGGGCCGGGAACGCATCGTCGAACACCTGGCGGGCCAGCGGGACATGTGGGCGTACCTCCACGACCAGACCCTGCGCATGACCAACCAGGGACTGACCGGGGCCGAGATCGCCGAGCGGTTCGAACTGCCGCCGGCGGTCGCGAACCGGTGGGCCAACCGCGGCTACTACGGCTCGGTCAGCCACAACGTGAAGGCCGTCTACCAGCGCTACATGGGCTGGTTCGACGGCAACCCCGCCCACCTGTGGGAGCACCCGCCGGCCGAGCAGGCCGCGCGGTTCGCCGCCGACTACGGCGGCGTGCCCGCACTGGTCGCCAAGGGCGAGGAGTACGCCGCCTCCGGTGACCTGCGCTTCGCCGCGACGCTGCTCGGGCACGCGGTCTTCGCCGCCCCCGACGACCCGGCCGCCAGGCACGCGCTGGCCGCCGTGTACGAGAAGCTCGGCCACGGCGCGGAGAACGGTACCTGGCGCAACTTCTACCTGATGGGCGCCCAGGAACTGCGCGGCACGATCGCGCACACCGCGCTGGAGACGACCAACCCCGAGATGGCGATGGCCCTGACCGTCGACATGCTCATCGACTCGCTCGCCGTCCGCGTCGACGGCCCCCGCGCATGGGACGAGAAGCTGACCATGACCTGGAACGTCACCGACGAGGGCCGCACCTGGCACCTGCTGCTGTCCAACGGAGCACTCACCCACCGCAGCACCGGTACCGCCCAGGGCACGGGCGGGCCTGACCCGGCCGCCGATCTGGCCCTGACCCTGACCAAGCCGCAACTGCTCGGAGTCCTGGCCGGCCAGGGACTGGACGGCGTGGGCGTCCAGGGCGACCCGCGGGTCCTCGCCACCCTGGTGGGCCTGCTCGACACCCCCGACCCCGACTTCGCCATCGTCACGCCGTGACCGCCGGCGCCCCGGCCGCCGCTCCCGTGCCGGAGTCCGGACGCCGCGACGCCCGGAGGCCGAGACCGGTTCGCCGGGGCGGCCCCCGGCCGGTTAGGTTCTGGTCATGACCGACACGACTTCCACCCGTACCACCGGCGCCGTCGCCGCCGGCCTCGCCACCATCGCCGGCGACGGTTCCGTTCTCGACACCTGGTTCCCCGCGCCCGAGCTCACCGCGGAGCCCGGCCCGGCCGGAACCGAGCGGCTCACCCCCGACCGTGCCGTCAACCTGCTCGGCGAGGGCGCCGCCAAGGCCATCGGCGTGGACGCCCGCCGCGGGGTCGAGGTGGTCGCCGTGCGCACGGTCATCGGCTCGCTCGACGACAAGCCGCTCGACGCGCACGACGCGTACCTGCGGCTGCACCTGCTCTCGCACCGCCTCGTCCGGCCGCACGGCCAGAACCTGGACGGCCTCTTCGGTCTCCTCACCAACGTGGCCTGGACCTCGCTCGGGCCGGTCGCCGTCGACGACTTGGAGAAGGTGCGGCTGAACGCCCGCGCCGAGGGCCTGCACCTCCAGGTGACCTCGGTCGACAAGTTCCCGCGCATGACGGACTACGTCGCACCGAAGGGCGTCCGGATCGCCGACGCCGACCGGGTGCGGCTCGGCGCGCACCTCGCCTCCGGCACCACCGTGATGCACGAGGGCTTCGTCAACTTCAACGCCGGCACCCTCGGCACCTCCATGGTCGAGGGCCGCATCTCCGCGGGGGTCGTCGTCGGCAACGGCTCCGACATCGGCGGCGGCGCCTCCACGATGGGCACCCTCTCCGGCGGCGGCAAGGAGCGCATCGTGATCGGCGAGCGCTGCCTGGTCGGCGCGGAGGCCGGTGTCGGGATCGCGCTCGGCGACGAGTGCGTCGTCGAGGCCGGTCTGTACGTCACCGCCGGTACCCGGATCACCCTGCCGGACGGCCAGGTCGTCAAGGCGCGCGAGCTCTCCGGAGCCTCGAACATCCTCTTCCGCCGCAACTCGGTGACCGGCACCGTCGAGGCCCGCCCGAACAACGCGGTCTGGGACGGCCTCAACGACGTCCTGCACAGCAACGACTAAGAACGTCCGGCAACGAGCAGTTCCTCGTACGCCTCTCGCAGCCCGTCGGCCGCCTCGCGCCCGGCGGGCTGCAGCGGTTCCCGGACCGGGCCCGCGTCCAGCAGCGCCTTCGCCGTCACCGTGCCGGGCAGCCCGGACGCCATCATCAGCTCGACGAGCGGCGCCAGGAGCCCGTTCAGCCGCGCCGCCCCGGCGGTGTCCCCGGCGTCGAACGCGTCCAGCACGGCCCGCAGCCGGCGGGGCGCCACGTTGGCGACGGTACTGACGTAGCCCGCGCCGCCCACCGCGTACAGCGGCAGGTTCAGCTCCTCGCAGCCCGAGTAGTACGCGAGCGAGGTGGCGGCGATCACCCTCGTCGCGCCCAGCAGGTCCTGCGAGCAGTCCTTCACCGCCACGACGCGCGGGTGCTCCGCCAGCCGCAGCACCGTGTCCGGTTCGATGCGGGTGCCGGTGCGGCCGGGGATGTCGTACAGCATCAGCGGGAGGCCGGTGGACCCGGCGACCCGCAGGAAGTGCGCCTCGACGGCGGCCTGCGGCGGCCGGCTGTAGTACGGGGTCACCACCAGCAGACCGTCTGCGCCCGCCCGTTCCGCCTGCCGGGCCAGCTCCACGGTGTGCCGGGTGTCGGCGCTGCCGACACCCGCGACCACCGGCACCCGCGCGCCCACCGCTTCCCGCACCGCGCGCAGCAGCTCGGTCTTCTCTGCGTCGGAGGTGGTCGGGGACTCGCCGGTGGTGCCGCTGAGCACCAGGCCGTCGCAGCCGGCCGCGACCAGTGCCGCGGCGTGCCCGGCGGCCGCGTCCGGATCGAGGGCTCCCTCGGCGGTGAACGGGGTGATCATGGCGCAGAGGGCGCGGCCGAAGGGGCGCGGGCGGGGTGCTGCGGGAGGCGTCATGTCCGGAGTGTCCGCCCACCGGACCGTGAAGGTCTACTTAGTTCTTCTTCGGGTGAAGCTGAAGGAGGGCTCAACAATCCGGTGCTCTGGCATGATCGGCCGCACATCGGGGCGGGCTGACGTGGGGGGCGGACGCATGGGCGTGCGGGCACTGTGGGGGACGGGGACGCGGAGAGCCGTCCCGGCGGCGCTGACCGTGGCGGGAACGCTCGCGCTGACCGGGTGCGCGGGATTCCTCGTGCCTGCGGGGGAGGGGGAGGCGGGCCCGAGCCCGTCGCACACCGCCTCCGCGGGGGTGCACGTGACCACACCGTCCCCCCTGGACATCGCCTCCCCGCCCGCCGTGCGTCCGGGCGCGCCCGTCCGCCCGACCCCGGCGCCCTCCGCCACCGGCTGCCCGGACTCGGGCCTCGTCGTGGACATGGGTCCGGTGGAGGCGGCCCTCGGCCACCGTGCCGTCGGGCTCACCCTGACCAACTGCGGCGGCAAGCCCGTCCGGGTCGACGGCTACCCCTCGGTCCAGGCCCTCGACGAGAACGGTGACGCGCTGCCGGTGAAGGTGAACCCGGGCTCGTCGTACATGGGCCAGGACAAGGGCCCGGAAGAGGTCATGCTGGCCCCGGGGAAGACCATGCGGTCGCTCCTTGCCTGGGTCTCCACCCCGACCGGCGGCGACCTGATCGAGGGCGACGCGCTGGAGATCGCCCCGGCGCCCGGCCTGGAGGCGCGCACCTTCCCGCTGGAGGGCAGCGACGTACGGCTGCTCGACGAGTTCAACATGACGGGCTGGCGGACCTCGACGGCCGAGTGACCTTCGCGGACGGGCCCGTTCAGAGGGCGAGCTTGAAGCCCTCGTGGCTGGCGGCGAAGCCCAGCGAGGCGTAGAACCGGTGCGCATCCGTCCGGTTCTTGCCGCTGGTCAGCTGGACCAGCGCGCAACCCCGCCGCTCGGCCCGCTCGACGGCCCGCTCCATCAGTTCCCGCCCGAGCCCACCGCCCCGCCGGTCCGGCCTGATCCGCACGGCCTCGATCAGCGCCCGCTCGGCACCGTGCTTGCCGAGCCCCGGGACATAGGTCGCCTGGAGGCAGCCGATCACCGTGCCGCCGTCCACCAGCACCAGGATCTCGTTGCGTGGATCGTCCGTTATGTCGGTGAACGCCTTCTCGTAGGCCTCGTCCACGACGACAGAGGCCGGGTCGACGACCATGTCCTCGTCGGCGAGCAGGGCGAGTACGGCGGGCAGGTCCTGGCGGGTGGCGGTACGCAGGTTCACACCCCGGATTCTGGCACGGTGGCCGGGAGCGTCAGTATCCGGACAGCACCCCGGCCCCATGGCCGACCGGCACGGTGTGGGTCACCCACGCACCGCCGGCGAGCAGATGCGGCAGGAACGGCATCGGCTCGGGCAGACGGCCGGGGACGGCGTCACGCAATGCCGGGCCGCTCTGCCTGCGGGTGCTGGGCGCGTGGCCGGCACCCGCCGGCCCGCGAAGGCGGCGGTGACCGGGCGGTGGACATGACCGGCCGGCACGCGTACCACTCCGGGGTGCGCGGCAACCACCGCGGCCCAGCGCGTCGCCGTCCGCCCGGAGGCCCGTCACACGGTCGCAGGCGCCCGCGCGCACCCGCGGTGGGACCCGGCCTAACGCCTGGCCATGTACAGGCCGAACGCCTTGTGCAGCAGCCTGTTGACCGGATAGTCCCACTCGCCGACGTACTCGGCGGCCCGGCCGCCGGTGCCCGCCTTGAAGCGCAGCAGGCCCATCAGGTGGTTGCCCTCGTCGAGGGTGTCGGTGATGCCGCGCAGGTCGTAGACGGCCGCGCCCCGCTCGTGCGCGTCGCTCATCATCCGCCACTGGATCGCGTTGTTGGGCTGCACCTCGCGCCGGCGGCTGGTGGAGGCGCCGTAGGAGTACCAGACGTGCGTACCGACCGTCAGCATCGTCGCCGCGGAGAGGACCTCCCCGTCGTGGTGCGCGAGGTACAGCCGCATCCGGTCGGGATCCTCGGCGCGCAGCGCGGTCCACATGCGCTGGAAGTAGTCGAGCGGGCGGGGGATGAAACGGTCGCGCTCGGCCGTTTCGCGGTACAGCTCGTAGAAGGCCGGCAGGTCGTCGTGGTCGCCCTCGACCACCTTGACGCCCGCCTTCTCCGCCTTCTTGATGTTGCGCCGCCACTGCTGGTTCAGCCCGCCGCGGATCTCCTCCAGCGACAGTCCGGCGAACGGCACCTGGAAGACGTACCGGGGCTGTCCGGCGCTGAAGCCGTCCGTGCCGCGGTCCTCGCCCTGCTGCCAGCCCAGCCGGCGCAGCTGGGCCACCAGTTCGGCGGCCCCCGGTTCGCTCACGTCCGGCTCGACGTCGCGGAGCCTGCGCGCGGCCGGATCGGGGATGGCGTCCTTGACGGTCTGCGCCTCCCAGCGGCGGGCGATCACCGGCGGGCCCATCCGTACCGTGAACGCGCCCCGCGCCTTGACATGGGCCACCAGCGGATCCAGCCAGGGGCGTAGATCGCCCTCGTGCCACGGGATGACCGGCCCCTCCGGCAGATAGGCCAGATACCGCTTCACCCGGGGGATCGGCCGGTACAGCACCAGCGCGGCGCCCACGATCCGCCCGTCCCGCGACCAGCCGATGCTCTCCGCGCGCCAGTCCGGCTTCACCTCGCCCCACGAGGGGACCTGCATATGACTCGCGGAGCCCCGCTCCGCGACAAACGCCAGGTGCTGTTCGCGCGTGATGGCCTCGACCCGCAGCGACATCCGGTACTCCGTTCGTTGTCCGATTCGTCAGCCTAACGACGACAGCTCGGGCCGCAGTTGACCTCAAGCGCGCTTGACGTCACAGGGTGGCTGTCACGGGCGCACCGCAGGGGAGCGCCGGTGAGGAGAGCAGCCATGAGCGTCGAATTCGTGTCCAGGCCCGATTTCACCCGAGCGGACGCGGGCATCGTCAAGGCCAGTACCTGGGACGTCGGCACACCGGAGCGGCAGCGGCTCGCCGTCGAGGCCATCCGAGACGCCTGGGCCGCCCGGGAGTGGCCGCGGCCGGGCCCGCTCTCGTACACCGTCCACGCGGGGGAGGACGGCAGGACGCTCTTCCACTACTCGCAGTGGCCGGACGAGGAGAGCTACCGGGCCTTCGTCCGGGCCGGCCGGGACACCCGCAACGCCGAGATCGACGCGGCCGTGCCGGGGATCGAGCGGATCGCGCCGCACACGTACGAGCTCTACCGCTCCGCGTCGCTCGGCGGTCCGGACGGGCGGGAGCCGGGGTGCGTCGTCATCGTCGACGTGGAGTTCGAGGGGGCGGACAAGGCCCGCCAACGCGACTGGGTGGACGGTGTGTTCGAGGCACTGGGGACGGACCCGGCGCCCGCACCGGGCGGTATCGGCGGGCACTTCCATGTGAGCACCGACGGAACCCGGGTGCTCAATTACGCGGAATGGGTGAGCGCCCGGGCCCACATCGACGCGCTGGCCGCTCCCGGCAACGGGGTCGGGTCGCGGACACCGCAGTGGGAACGGGTGCAGGACTACCCCGGGGTGACCGGCGGCGGTGTGCGCCGCTACACCCCCGCGCTCAGCCTGCGACCGGTGGTTCACGGGCGGTGATCGCGCGGGTGCGGCCGCCCGTCGCCGGGGCCCGGCGGGCGGGCGGCGGTGGACCTGCCCGGGTCCCGGGCGGCGTGCGGCGAAATGCGTCTACGCTTGGGCCGCCTGTCCCCGTACGCGCCCGGAGCCACGGCCCCGGCGACGCGTGCGCCCCGTACGTTCCTAGGAGACCCCCCTGATGTCCGCAGAGCGCCCCACCCTGCCGCCGGTACGGCTGCACACCGAGGCCGAGCTGGCACGGGACGCGCTTGCCGCGCCGCTGCTCGCCCGCGCCGTCCGGCTCGCCCGCTGGGCCGGACCCGGCACCAGGGTGGGCGCCGGCGGCGAGCTCGTCGAAGCGCAACTGCCCGCGGCGGCCGAGCACCTCGGCCTCACCGCGGACGAGGACGGCGCGGCGGAGGCCAGCGAGGCCTGGCGGCTCGCGGTCGACACCGGGCTCGTCGAGGTCGAGGACCCGGCGGACGGAGAGGCGGAGCCTGGAACGGAGCCTGGGGAGGAGGACGGCTTCGGTGAGGAGCCGGAGGGCACCGTCACCGCGGGCGAGAACCTGGCCCTGCTGACCGGCGGCTCACCGCAGGACGTCCTGGCGATCTGGCTCGACGGTCTGGAGGCCGCCCACGCCGATGCCACCGCCCCCTTTTTCGACGACTTCGCCGACCTCGTCAACGAGGACGGGTCGATCGACTTCGACGCCCTGGACTGGGACCCGGAGACCGAGGCCGAATTCCTCGACGGCGTGCTCGGCAACCTCTACCTGCTCACCGTCTCCGACAGCGCCGCGGGCGACGCACCCGTACCGCTGCCCGCGCTCGCCGCGTCGATGATCGTGCCCGACGACATGGGCGAGCCCACCGACGACATCCTGGAGCAGGTGTCGGACGCGATGATGCGCCTCGACGACCAGTTCCGGGTCCTGGAGCCCATCGGCATCGTCGAGTACCAGCCGGTGGACGAGGCGCTGCTCGCCGAGGAGGGCGAGGACGCCACCCCGCCCGCCGACGACGACGACGTCACCCGGTACGGGATGGTGAAGCTGACCCCGCTCGGCCTGTACGGCATCCGCGCCAGGATGCTGGACGCGGGCGTGGAGGCCCCCGCCATCGGGGACCTCCTCGACAAGGGCGCCGACGCGCTCCTCGGCGGCATCGCCTACTACCCCGAGGACGCGGCCCGCAGCGAGGTCGAGCTGTGGCTCGCCCGGCGCGGCGAGGGCGGAGCGGCCGCCGAGCTCCTGGACGCGGCCCGCGGCGAGGACCCGCAGGCACCGTTGCGCCGGCTGCACTGCCAGCAGGCGCTCGCCCTGGTCGGCGCGGAGGCGGAGCCCGCCGTGCGCGCGGTGCTCGACGACGCGGAGCTGGGCGGCCTCGCCCGGGTCTGGCTCGCGGAGCTGGGCGCCGCCGGTGTGCCCGCACCGCCGGAGTCGATGATCTTCTGGCTCGCCGTCGACACGATCGCGGCGCAACTGGAGGCGGACGGCGACCTGGACGAGCTCCAGGGTCTGGTCGAGGGGCTGTCCGGCCAGCACAGCGGCTTCTTCGACGAGGTGTGGCGGGTGGACCACCCGGCCACGGCGGACGTCCTTGAGGCGATGGGCCGGCTGCACAGCGACAAGAAGCTGGCGAAGGACGCCCGCAAGGCGGCGTTCAAGGCCCGGTCCCGGAGCGGCTCGGCCGGCTGAGCCGGGCGGGGGCGGTGCGGCGGGGGCGGGCCGCCCCCGCCGCCGGGGAAGTTCACGGAACGCATTCCCCGGAAGTCGCCCTCAGTTCAACTGGTGTTGGCGTCGGCGCGGGACGGTGATCCCGCCAACAACCGACCCAGCCGCATCAGGAGTACGTGATGGCCTTCACGCGCAGGGAATTCAGCAGGCAGTCCGCCCTCACCGGTGCAGGCATCGCCCTCACCGGAACCGTAGCCGCGCTGGCCACCGCGCCCGGCGCCCTCGCCGCCGGTGACCCGAAGCACGGCCACGACGACCACGGTCACGACGGACACGGCCACGGGCACAGCCACGAGCCCGGCTACGGCGCGCTGCTCCCCGACCCGAAGGGCATACTCGCGCTGCCCGCCGGATTCTCGTACAAGGTCATCACCCACAGTGGTGTCACCAAGCTGGAGAGCGGCGAGTACACCCCCTCCAACCACGACGGCACGGCCGCCTTCGAGGGCGCCCGCGGCGTCACCCTACTGGTGAACAACCACGAGCTGGCCGGCGTCCGCACCGACTGGGAGCACCCGGTCCCGCTCACCGAGGGCCTCGTCTACGACGCGGTCGCGGGCGGCGGCTGCACCGTCGTGGAGACCCGCCGCGACGGCCGCACCGCCGAATGGGTCGGCATCGCCGGCACGTCCACCAACTGCGCCGGTGGAGCCACCCCGTGGGGCACCTGGCTCACCTGCGAGGAGACCGAGGACAAGGCCGGCAAGAACGGGCTGCTCAAGGACCACGGCTACGTCTTCGAGGTCGACCCGTACGACAAGCGCGCCAACCGCGACCCGCGCCCGGTCAAGGCGTTCGGCCGGTACGCCCACGAGGCCGTCGTCATCGACCCCAAGCAGGGCCACGCCTACCTCACCGAGGACGCGTCCGGCCCCAACGGGCTGCTCTACCGCTGGGTCCCGCCGCACGGCTTCCGGCACGGCCGGGGCAAGCTGCGCACGCTCGCCGCCGACGCCGGTGTCCTCCAGGCCACCAAGTGCTTCGACCACAGCGGCACGTTCGTCGACGACCTCTCGCGCGCCACGGAGATCGGCACGGTCTACGGCGTGGACTGGGTCGACGTCCCCGACCGCGACGCCAGGACCGTCTCGGTGCGCAAGCAGTTCGGCGACAAGGCCGTCACCCGGGCCCGCAAGCTCGAAGGCATGTGGTGGGGAGACGGCGGCGCCTACATCGTCTCCTCGTTCGCCCGTGACGAGAGCCCGGTCCACCACGACGGCCAGGTCTGGTTCTACGACCCGAAGCGCCGCACACTGACGCTGAAGGTGCTTCTCGGCGTCAACGCCGACCCCTCCGTGGACGGTGCCTTCGACGGCCCGGACAACATCACCGTCTCGCCGTACGGCGGCCTCGTGATCGCCGAGGACGGCGAGGGCGTCCAGCACCTGTTCGGGGCCACCGAGAGCGGCCGCACCTACCCCATCGCGCGCAACGAGCTGAACGCCGGGACCGAGGAGGAGCCGGAGTACAGCGAGTTCACCGGAGTCACCTTCTCGCCCGACGGGAAGACGCTGTTCGCCAACATCCAGACGCCGGGAATCATGGTGGCCATCACCGGCCCGTGGAAGCGTCAGCCGCGACGGGGTCAGTAACTCGTACGAGTGGTTCGGGTCGGTCGCACGCATGTCACCCGAAAGGGGGGCGTGATGGTGCGGCCGGGCCGGGGACGCCGGACCGGGGGACGGCCCGGCGCGCCGCGTCGGCACGGGCCCGTGCCGACGCGGCGGGCACGCCCCGTCGGAAAGCGATAACCGCCACACCTCGGGGGTCCGCCGGGCGCCGCGCTTCGGGGCGGTGCCCTTGTCGGAAGCGGGCCGGGAGGCCGGCCGGCGGCGGAATCGCTGATTACGAATCCGGCATCAGTGGGGCCCCAGGAGCGGTCGGGCATGGCGTCGGGCGTTTCCAGGGCGCATACTCAAGGTAATGAAACAGTCAGCCGGATCCCGGCGTCACCTGCCTTCCAGTCCCTTCAACCGCCCGGCCCAGGCGGCCCCACCGGTCGAATTGTTCGATGTGGGCGACAGGGTGTCGCACGACCAGTTCGGACTCGGGCGAGTCCTTGCTGTCGAGGGCGACAACGACGCAGTGCTCATCGACTTCTCTGGGCGACAGGGGAGGATTCTGAGCCCGTACTCCAAGCTGACCAAGCTCTGAGAGAAGCGACGAGCACGCGCCGCGTCCGACGTGTCCGCCTTGTTCCTCTCGCAGACGGCCTTCAGGGGCACCCGCCACCAGCCGGGTGCCCCTGAAGCCGTTCACCGGCGTCCGGGGCGACCCGGGCCGGGGACACGGCCTACAGCGACTGGGCGGCGGGCTTGACCATGCCCCGGACCGTGCGTGACTTCACGAAGTCGCCCACCGCGGTCATCTCCCACTCGCCGGAGAACTGCTTGATCAGCTTGGCCATGATCACGCCCGTCTGCGGCTCGGCGCCCGTCAGGTCGAAACGGACCAGCTCGTCGCCGGTGGCCGCGTCGATCAGCCGGCAGTAGGCCTTCGCCACCTCGGTGAACTTCTGGCCGGTGAACGAGTTGACCGTGAAGACCAGGCCGGTCGCCTCCGCCGGAATCCGGCCCAGATCGACGACGATCACCTCGTCGTCCCCGGCGCCCTCGCCCGTGAGGTTGTCGCCCGAGTGCTTGATGGCGCCGTTCAGGATGGAGAGCTTGCCGAAGTAGCAGCTGTCCAGGTGGTTGCGGTTCGGGCCGTAGGCGATCACCGACGCGTCCAGGTCGATGTCCTTGCCGCGGAACGCGGGCTCCCAGCCGAGGCCCATCTTGACCTGGGAGAGCAGCGGCCGGCCGCCCTTGACCAGCGACACCGTCTGGTTCTTCCGCAGGCTGACCCGGCCCTTGTCCAGGTTGATCCGGCCGGGGGCCTGGGCGGTCGGAGGGGCGACGGGCGGGGCCGGCGGAGCAGCGGGCGCGGGAGGGGTCACCGGGGCGGCGGCGGTCACCGGGGGCGCCACCGGCGCCGGCGCGGCGGCGGGCTCGTCCTCGACCGAGACGCCGAAGTCGGTGGCGATGCCCGCCAGCCCGTCGGCATAGCCCTGGCCGACCGCGCGGGCCTTCCAGGCGCCGCCCCGCCGGTAGACCTCGATGACCACGAGCGCGGTCTCGGCGCCCAGCTGGGGCGGGGTGAAGGTGGCGAGCGCACTGCCGTCGTCCGCGTTGCGCACGGTGGCGGTGGGCTCGACGCCCTGGAAGGTCTGACCCGCTCCGTCCGGGCTCGCGGTGACGACGATCTTCTCGATGCCGGGCGGCACGGCCGCGGTGTCGACCACGATCGCGTCGGGTGCGGTGCCGCCGCCGGAGCGGTAGGTCACACCGGGGCCCGTGGGCTGGTTGTAGAAGATGAAGTCGTCGTCGGAGCGCACCTTGCCGTCGGCGGTGAGCAGCAGGCCCGACACGTCGAGCCGCACCGGAGCGGCGACGTCCACCGCCACGCGGAGGGCGGAGAGAGGGATGTTCGAGCCGGGTGTCATAGCGGTCATGCACGGGGTAACGAATGACCCGGCTTTGCCGTTCCCTTACCTTTGGGCGGCTTCGCCCGTACGGCGGCAGGGCCGTCCGCCCCCGCTCCCGCCCGACCTCGGCCGGTGCGAGTGCGGGTGTTTTCCCTGCTCAGTGCGGCCAGATGGGCGGGTTGGTACAGAAGTGGCCGCCGAGGTGGGCGTGGTCCGGGTTGGCCGGGTCGAGTTCGCCCTGCTCGGCGATGAGCTTCGCCGCGTACGGCTCCGAGTCGTCCCTCGGCTCGTAGCCGAGGGCCCGCGCGGACGTGAGGTCCCACCACAGCCGGGTGTTGTCGGAGGAGCCGTGGACGACGGTGTGCCCCACGTTCTCGGCGGTGAGCGCGGCGTCGAAGAGCCGGGCTCCGTCGCCGGGGCTCATCCAGACCGAGAGCATCCGTACGGACGTCGGCTCCGGGAAGCAGGAGCCGATGCGCACGGAGACGGTCTCCAGCCCGTGCCGGTCCCAGTAGAGCTGCGCGAGATCCTCACCGAAGCACTTGGAGAGACCGTAGAACGTGTCAGGGCGGCGCGGGGTCCCGATCGGAATCAGCGGGTCGCCGGGGAGCGGGCGAGGGGTGAACCCGACGGCATGGTTGGAGGAGGCGAAGACGATCCGCCGCACGCCCTCCGCGAGCGCGGCCTCGTAGAGGTTGTACGTGCCCTCGATGTTCGCCCGGAGAATCTTGTCGAAAGAGGCTTCCAGGGAGATCCCCGCGAGGTGGATGATCGCGTCGACACCCCGTACGGCCTCGCGCAGCGCCTCCTTGTCGCCGAGGTCGGCGGTGATCGCGTCCGGCTCGCCCTCGACGGGGACCATGTCGAGGAGGCGGAGCTCGTAGCCGTGGGCGGGCAGCAGTCCGCGCATCAGGGTGCCGAGGCCGCCGGCGGCGCCGGTGAGCAGGACGGTACGGGGGGCGGGCATACGCGGGATCTCCTCGGTACGGGGGCGGCTGCGCTCGCCGGGTCCTTGGGTGGGGTTCACATCCGTGGACAAGTTATGGAGCGGTGTGGGGTTGCGTCAAGAGGGGTTCCGGGGTGCGGGTCTTTGTCCTCAATCGCCGGACGGGCTTGATTGTGCGGGTGCCCCCGCAGGGTGCGCCATGTCCGGTGGGTGGGGGGCCCTCCGGGGCGTCTCCTCAGAAATGGCGTGTTCACCCGGGTACGTGGGGGACCCGGGTCGTACGCCATTTCCTGCGGGGACTCCCCTGCACGTCCCCACCCCTGCATCGTGCGCGTCTGCACGCCGGCTTTGCGACTGCCGCAGACGTGGGGCGGCCGGGTTCGGGGCCGTGCAGGGGAGTCCCCGCAGGACGGCGAACGGATACCCGGGTCCGTTCGCGTACCCGCCGAACGTTCGTCGTTCGAGGAGACGCCCCGGAGGGGCCCTGGACCCCCACCCACCGGGCAGAGCGCCCCCGCGGGGCACCCGCACTTCTCAAGCCCGTCCGGCGATTGAGGACGGAACCCCTCGCCCAGGACCGGGGTGCGAACCCGCCTTGACCCGCGCCGAGCCACTGCCTTAGCGTAAGCACCGTTCATAAGTATGGACGTCGATCAGAATTGTGCACGCCTGAATCCGCTCAGGGAGCGCCCGTGACCTCAGCCCCACTCGCCGCCCGACTCACCGCTGTCGCCGGGCCGCTCTTCTTCCCCGTCACCGCCTACGGACCCGACGGCTCCGTCGACCTCGATGTCTTCCGCGCGCATGTGCGCAAGGGCATCGACGCCGGTGCGGCGGCCGTCTTCGCCTGCTGCGGGACGGGCGAGTTCCACGCCCTGACACCCGAGGAGTTCCGTCTCGTCGTCGCCGCGGCCGTCGAGGAGACCGCCGGCCGGGTGCCCGTCGTGGCGGGCGCCGGATACGGCACCGCCCTCGCCGTCCAGTTTGCGAAGCTCGCGGAGGAGGCGGGCGCGGACGGGCTCCTCGCCATGCCGCCGTACCTGGTCGTGGCCGACCAGGAGGGGCTGCTGGCCCACTACACGGCACTCGCCGCGGCCACCGGCCTGGAGACGATCGTCTACCAGCGCGACAACGCCGTCTTCACCCCGCAGACCGTGGTCGCCCTGGCGCAGACGCCGGGCATCATCGGCCTCAAGGACGGCTACGGCGACCTCGACCTGATGCAGCGCATCGTCAGCGCCGTCCGCACCGGGCTGCCCGGCCGGGACTTCCTGTACTTCAACGGGCTGCCCACCGCCGAGCTCACCGGCCTCGCCTACCGGGGGATCGGCGTCACGCTCTACTCCTCCGCCGTCTTCGCCTTCGCGCCCGATATCGCGCTGGCTTTCTACCGGGCCCTCGAAGCGGGCGACGACGCCCTCGTCAACGCGCTGCTCGACCACTTCTACCGGCCGCTGGTCGAACTGCGGGCCAAGGGCCGCGGCTACGCGGTCTCGCTGGTCAAGGCGGCCGTCCGGCTCCAGGGCCTGGAGGTCGGCGAGGTGCGCAGCCCGCTCACCGAGCCGCCGGCCGCGCACATCGAGGAGCTGACCGCGATCATCGACAGCGGCCGCGCGCTGCTGGAGCGGAGCGCCGGCGGCGACACCGGGGAGCGCGGGTGAGGACCTCCGCCTTCCTGTACCCCTGGGACATCGTCGGCGACCCGGACGCGGCCGCCCGTGTCGCGGACCTCGGCGTCCAGCAGGTGACGCTCGCCTCCGCCTACCACTCCACCCGGGCACTGACCCCGCGCCACCCCGGCCACCGCATCGTCACGGCCGAGCACGCCGCGGTGCTCTACCCGCCGGACCCCGTGCGGTGGGCGGAGCACGGGCTGCGGCCCCGCGCGCAGTCCTGGGTGGCCTCGGACGACCCCTACGCGGAGGCCGCGGAGGCCCTGACGGGCGCGGGTCTCCAGGTGCACAGCTGGGTGGTCCTCGCGCACAACTCCCGGCTGGGCGCCGAGCACCCGGACATCGCCGTGGTCAACGCCTACGGCGACCGCTACCCGTGGGCCCCCTGCATCGCGCAGCCCGGCGTCCGCGCCCATCTGGTGGACCTGGCGGCGGAGGCGGCGGTGCGCGGCGGTACGCACGGCACCGAGCTGGAGTCCTGCGGCTGGTACGGCTTCGCACATCTGCACGCCCACGACAAGATCGCGGGCGTCGGCCTCGGCGACGCGGCGCAGTACCTGATGTCGCTCTGCTTCTGCCCCGACTGCCGGACCGGGTACGCGGGCCAGGGGCTGGACGCCGACGAGCTGGGCCGAGCGGTGCGCCGGGCGCTGGAGCCGGCCTGGGCCGGTGCCGGCTCCCCGGAGACCGGCTGGACCGGCGTCGGGAAGCTCCTCGGCGCGGGCCTCGCCGCCGCCACCCTCCAGTGGCGCGCCCAAGTGTCCCGCGGGCTCCAGGAGTCGGTGGTCGCCGCGGTGCGGGCGGCCGCGGCGCCGGACTTCCAGGTGCTGCTGCACGCCGACCCCGCGCCGTACCGCTCCGGTGCGAACGTGGGCGTCGACCCGGAGCACATCCTGTCCGTGGCGGACGGGGTGGTGCTGCCGTGCACCGGCACCGATGCGGCGCGCGAGGCCGTGCTCGGCCCGTTCGCCGGCCGCGAGGGCGTGCTCGCGGCCAACCTCACCGTGGTGCGGGGGATGGGCGGAAGCCCGGACACCCTGGAGCGCGACGCCCGGCACGCGGCCTCGCTCGGCGCCGGCCAACTGCGGCTCTACCACGCGGGGCTGGCCTCCGGCCCGGACCTCGAAGCCGTCGCCGGAGCGCTCTCACGCCTCGGTCGATGACGGAAGCGGGCCGGTGGGGGCGCCCGTCAGCCGCCCCCGCCGGCCCGTGACCGGGACCAGCGCGGCCGCCAGCGCCGCCGCGCCCACCAACGGCAGCAGCACCTGGACGTCCACCACCGCCACCAGCCCCGCGCCCAGCGCCAGCGCCACCGCGTTCGGCGCGAACATCAGCGTGTTGGCGGTCGCCGCCGTCCGGCCCAGCAGCGCGTCCGGCGTCTCCCGCTGCACCGCCGTCATCGCGGCGATCAGCACGCACGGCAGCCCGGCCCCGATCAGCCCGCACGCCACCAGCGCCACCGCGTCGTTCGGCACCGCGCGCAGCCCCACCGCCAGCCCGAACACGGCGATGCCCACCGCCGTGAACACCCGCTCCGGCAGCCGCCGCAGCAGCGGCCCGGCCAGCAGCCCGATGGCGACGGACCCGACGCCCTGCACCGCGGAGAGCACTCCCGCGTACGCCGGGGAGTGACCCAGTGTCCTGTCCACGACGGCGTACCGCGTCGCCCCGTTGAGCCCGGCGCACAGCATCGTGACCGATCCGGCGAGCACCAGCGGACGCAGCACCGGGGACCCCCACACCTGCCGCATTCCCACGGTCCAGCCGCCCGCCCCGTCCCCGGTGTCCCCGGTCGCCGCCGGGGCGGGCCGCCGTACCCGCAGCAGTCCGTAGAGCCCGGCGGCCAGCGCGAAGGAGGCCGCGTCCAGCAGGGCCACGGAGACGCCGCCGAAGCGCGCGTACAGTGCCGCGCCGGTGAGCGGCGCCACCAGCTTCATGCCCTCGTTCGCCGTCATCCGCAGCCCGTTGAAGTCCCCCAGCAGCCGTGCGTCCACCGCCCGCCCGACCAGCGCCGACTCCGCCGAGTCCATCAGCACGGAGCTCGTCCCGTACAGCAGGAGCACCGCGAACAGGATCCAGATCCGTCCCGCGGAATCCACCGCGGTCAGGGTGGTCAGCAGCAGGGCCGTCACGATGTTCGACCAGACCAGCAGCGGCTTCCTGGGCAACCGGTCGGCCACCGCCCCGAGGGCCGGACCGAAGAGCACCGGCATCCAGACGCTGAACAGGGCGAGCGCCGCCAGACTGTCCGAGCCCGTCAGCGACTTGACCCAGATCCCGGCCGCCAGCGACATCGCCGAGCTGCCGAACCCGGAGACGACGACCGCCGCCAGGAATTGCCCCGCCGTCCGGTCCCTCAGTACCCGCCCCGCCGCAGACCCCGCCATCGTGCCCACCGAACCTCCCTGACCTGCGCCTGTGTTGTGCGGCCAGGCTGTCCGCTAAGGCCCTCGCGGGGCATCGGGAAGATGCCGTACGCCGTTCGGCGGGACGGTCCGGTGCCACGGTCCGTGTACGGCACACGTCGTAGTCCGGTGAAGTTCTTCTGTCAGAAGCGTTGACGAAACATTCCTGGCGCCTCTAGCTTCATCGCGTCGTACTTCGTACGTCATATATGAGACGCGATACGCGAGATGCGAGAGCCCTTCACCCATGACCTTTGCGCCCACCCCGATTCCGTCCCGCACCCAGTACGTGCTGGAGGCGATCAAGCACGCGATCCTCACGGCGCAGCTGAGACCAGGGCAGGCGCTCGTCGAGACCGAGCTCGCCGCACAGTTCGGGGTCTCCAAGACCCCCGTCCGCGAGGCGCTCAAGACCCTCGCCGGTACCGGACTCGTCGTCATGAGCCAGTACAAGGGCGCGATCGTGCGCCTGGTCGACGCGACGATGGCCCGGGAGGTGTACGACGTGCGGCTGCTCCTCGAACCGGAGGCGCTGCGCCGCTCCATCACCCGCAAGGCCTCGCTCGACGAGGCCCAGGAGGCCCTGGAGCGGGCCGACTCGGCCGGCGACAAGGCGGACAGGTCGCTCGCCAACCGGGACTTCCACCGGGCGCTCTACCTGCCCTGCGGCAACCCGCTGCTGGCCCGGATGCTCGACGAGGTGCGCGACCAGGCGGCCCTCGTCTCGACCGTCGCCTGGGCGACGATCCCGTCCTGGGAGCGGGAGGCGGCCGAGCACCGCGAGATCCTGCGGCTCGCGCTCGCCGACGACGCGGACGCCGCGGCCGGGGCCCTGCACGACCACATCGCGTCGTTCGTCCGCCGCGCGTTCCCCGACGACGAAGACGGGGGCGGTGCGGCGTGAACCACCGGCACACCGAAGAAAGGCCTGTCCGTATGGACCTCACACCGCTGAAGGCGGCCCTCGCAGACGTCGTGGCGATCCCGGTGACCCCGTTCGCCGCGGACGGCACCATCGACACGGCGGCGCACCGCGCCCTGCTGCGCAGGCTCCTCGACGGCGGCGTACGCATCCTCACCCCGAACGGCAACACCGGCGAGTTCTACGCGCTCACCCCCGAGGAGCGGCGCGCCGTCACCGAGCTGACCATCGACGAGGCGGGCAGCCGTGCCGCGATCCTGGTCGGGGTCGGGCACGACGTGCCGACCGCCGTCGCCGCGGCCGAGCACGCCGGGGACACCGGCGCCGAGATGGTGATGGTGCACCAGCCCGTCCACCCGTACGTCTCGCAGGACGGCTGGATCGACTACCACCGGGCCATCGCGGAGGCCGTCCCCGGACTCGGCGTCGTGCCCTACATCCGCAACCCGCACCTGGACGGCGATGCCCTGGCCGCGCTCGCGGACGCCTGCCCCAACGTCATCGGCGTCAAGTACGCCGTCCCGGACGCCGCCCGCTTCGCCGCGTTCGCACGGGACGCGGGTCTCGACCGGTTCGTCTGGATCGCCGGCCTCGCCGAGCTGTACGCCCCCTCCTACTTCTCCGCGGGCGCCACCGGGTTCACCTCCGGTCTCGTCAACGTCGCCCCCGGTGTCTCGATCGCCATGCTGGAGGCGCTGCGGGCCGGCGACCACCCGGCCGCGATGAAGGTCTGGGAGCAGATCCGCCGCTTCGAGGAACTGCGCGCCGACCGGCAGTCCGCCAACAACGTGACGGTCGTCAAGGAGGCCCTGGCCTCGCTCGGCCTGTGCGGCCGCGACGTCCGCCCGCCCAGCCGGGTGCTGCCGGAGGCGCAGCGCGCCGAGGTCGCCGACCAGGTCGCGAGGTGGTCCATATGACCCCCGGGGCCGGCCGCATCAGCTCGGAGGAGCTGCGCAGCCACCAGTGGTACGGAACGGACGGGCTGCGCTCCTTCAGCCACCGCGCCCGCACCCGCCAGCTCGGCTACCTCCCCGAGGAGCACCTCGGCAAGCCCGTCATCGCGATCCTCAACACCTGGTCCGACATCAACCCCTGCCACGTCCACCTGCGCGACCGCGCCCAGGCGGTCAAGCGGGGCGTCTGGCAGGCCGGCGGCTTCCCGCTCGAGTTCCCGGTCTCCACCCTCTCGGAGACGTTCCAGAAGCCGACCCCGATGCTCTACCGCAACATGCTGGCGATGGAGACGGAGGAGCTGCTGCGCTCCTACCCCGTCGACGGTGCGGTGCTGCTCGGCGGCTGCGACAAGTCGACGCCCGCGCTGCTGATGGGCGCCGCCTCCGTCGACCTGCCGGCCGTCTTCGTACCGGCCGGGCCGATGCTGCCGGGGCACTGGCGCGACGAAGTCCTCGGCTCCGGCACCGACATGTGGAAGTACTGGGACGACAAGCGGGCCGGACTCATCGGCGACTGCGAGATGGCCGAACTGGAGAACGGGCTCGCCCGCTCGCCCGGCCACTGCATGACGATGGGCACCGCCTCCACCCTGACGGCCGCGGCCGAGGCGCTCGGCGTCACCGTCCCCGGCGCCTCCTCCATCCCGGCCGTCGACTCGGGCCACGACAGGATGGCCGCGCGGTCCGGGCTCGCGATCGTCGAACTGGTCTGGCAGCAGCGGAAACTGTCGGACATCCTCACGGCGGACGCGTACGAGGACGCCGTCGCCACGGTCCTCGCGCTCGGCGGCTCCACCAACGCCGTCATCCACCTCATCGCGATGGCGGGCCGCTCCGGGATCAGGCTCACCCTCGACGACTTCGACCGCATCGCCCGCACCGTCCCGGTCCTGGCCAATCTGCGCCCCGGCGGGAAGTACCTCATGGAGGACTTCCACTTCGCCGGCGGGCTCCCCGGCTTCCTGGCCCGGCTCACCGACGTACTCCACCTGGACCGGCCCACCGTCGCGCACGACACCCTGCGCGCACAGCTCGACGGCGCGCTCGTGCACAACAGCGACGTCATCCGGGAACGCGACAACCCCCTCGCCGACGAGGGCGGCGTGGCGGTGCTGCGCGGCAACCTCTGCCCGGACGGCGCCGTCATCAAGCACATCGCCGCAGAACCGCACCTGCTGCGCCACACCGGTCCCGCGGTCGTCTTCGACGACTACAGGGAGATGCAGCGCACCATCAACGACCCGGCCCTGGCACTCACCCCGGACCATGTGCTGGTGCTCCGCAACGCCGGACCCAAGGGCGGCCCCGGGATGCCCGAGTACGGCATGCTGCCGATCCCCGACTACCTGCTGAAGCAGGGCGTACGCGACATGGTGCGGCTCTCCGACGCCCGGATGAGCGGCACCAGCTACGGGGCCTGCGTGCTGCACATCGCACCCGAGTCCTATGTCGGCGGGCCCCTCGCCCTCGTCCGCAGCGGTGACCTCATCACCCTGGACGTCGAGGCGCGCCTGCTCCATCTCGACGTGACCGAGGAGGAGTTGACGCGGCGCGCGGCCGAGTGGACGCCGCCGGCCAACCGGTACGAGCGCGGTTACGGGGCGCTCTACCAGGACCAGATCACCCAGGCCGACACCGGCTGCGACTTCGCCTTCCTGGCCCGGCCGGGAGAAGTGCCCGACCCGTACGCCGGCTGAACGGCCCCACCGGAATTCCGCGCACCGCATGTCCGGCCCACCGAACACCATGCGGGAAGCGCTTGCGCACTACACGCATCACCGGGCCCCGCCGAGTGCCCCGGCACCAGCCCGCACCCCCAGTACCTCAGAGAACGGAGACGTGTCATGGCCCAAGCCGCCGCTGTGGCCACACCGCCCAAGGTGCCCAGGCGCCGCTCCGCGAGCCCCCGCCGACTGCCGTACCTGCTGATCGCCCCCGCGGGGCTGCTGATGCTGGGCTTCATCGCCTACCCGGTGATCAGCGTCTTCTACTACAGCCTGCAGAACTACAACGTCACCAAGCCGTGGCGGAACGGCTTCGCGGGCCTCGACAACTTCACCCGGATCTTCACCGAGGACGACCAGTTCTGGACCACCCTGGGCTTCAGCGCCCAGTGGGTGGTCACTCAGGTCGCGCTCCAGCTCACCCTGGGCCTCGCCCTCGCCCTGATCGTCAACCAGACCTTCATCGGCCGCGGCATCTCCCGCGCCATGGTCTTCTCGCCCTGGGCCGTCTCCGGCGTGCTGACCAGCACCATCTGGATCCTGCTCTACAACTCCTCGACCGGCTTCAGCCGTTACCTCGCGGACGCCGGCATCGGCGACTACGGCACCTCCGTGCTCTCCGACACCGGCACCGTCTTCTGGGCCGCGACCGTCGCCGAACTCTGGCGCGGGGTCCCCTTCTTCGCCATCCTCATCCTCGCCGACCTCCAGTCCGTCTCCAAGGAGCTGTACGAGGCGGCGTCCGTCGACGGGGCCGGGCGGATGCGCCAGTTCTTCCACATCACGCTGCCGCACCTGAGGGACGCGATCATCCTCGCCACCCTGCTGCGCGGCGTCTGGGAGTTCAACAACGTCGACCTGCTCTACACCCTCACCGGGGGCGGACCGGCGGGCGAGACCACCACCCTCCCGCTCTACGTCGCCAACACCGGCATCGAGGGCCACGACTTCGGATACGCCTCCGCGCTCACCACCGTCGCCTTCGTGATCCTCCTCTTCTGCTCGATCGTCTATCTGCGCCTGAGCAAGTTCGGAGGCGACCACAAGTGACTGCCGCACTGGCCGAGAAGAACGGCACCGGCTCCGCACACCCGCCCGCCCCGAGCAGCCGGCCGGCCGCCGCGCACCTGCGCCGCAAGCCCGGACGCGAGCGCGCCTTCGACGAGGTGCCGCGCTGGCAGATCTACGTACCGCTCGGCATCTACCTGGTCTTCACCCTCATCCCGTTCTACTGGATGTTCCTGTTCGCGGTGCGCCCCGCCGGGTCCACCTCGCTGGTGCCGTGGCCGATGACCGGGGAGCACTTCGACAAGGTCTGGAACGAGCGCAGCTTCGCCGTCTTCTTCCAGAACAGCATGATCGTCGGGGTCTGCACCCTGATCACCACCACGCTCGTCGCCCTGGCCGGCGGCTACGCCCTCGCCCGGTTCAACTTCAAGATCAAGAACGCCTTCATGCTGGCGCTGCTCTGCTCGCAGTTCATCCCGGGCGCGCTGATGCTCGTACCGCTCTTCGAGATCTTCAAGAACCTCCAGATGATCAACTCCCTGGGGAGCGTGGTCATCGCGGAGACCGTCTTCCAGCTGCCGCTGTCGATCATCCTGATCAGCGGATTCATCAAGAACGTGCCCGTCTCGCTGGAGGAGGCCGCCTGGGTGGACGGCTGCTCGCGCTTCCGCGCCTTCTGCGCGGTGGTGCTGCCGCTGCTGCGGCCGGGGCTGATCGCGGTCGGCTCGTTCGCCTTCGTGCACAGCTGGAACCACTTCCTGTTCGCCCTGATGTTCCTCAGCGAGCAGGACAAGCAGACGATCCCGGTCGGCCTGAACACCCTCATCGGCGCGGACAGCGTCGATCTGGGCGCGCTCGCCGCGGGCGGTGTGATCGCCGCGGTCCCCGTGGTGATCGTCTTCGCCTTCATCCAGAAGTGGCTGATCACCGGCTTCAGCGCCGGCGCCGTGAAGGGCTGACGCGCATGAGCCCCACACCCACCCGTCCCGTCCCGCTGCCGATCGTCCTCGCGGGCGCCCGCGGCCACGGGCGCCGGCACCTCGCCAACATCCGCCGCCTCCAGGACCAGGGCCTCGTCCGGCTCGCCGGAGTCTGCGAACTCAACCCGCTCCGCGCGGACGAACTCGCCGCCTTCGCCGCCGAACTCCCCGAGCAGTCAGCCGACTTCGGGGCGCTCCTGGACTCCACCGGGGCCCGCGCCGCCATCATCTGCACCCCCATCCAGACCCACACGGAGCTGGCGCTCACCGCCGCCGGACGCGGCGTCCACCTCCTGCTGGAGAAGCCGCCCGCCGCGACCCGGGCCGACTTCGAGCGGATCCTGACCGGGGTACGGGACGCCGGCATCGCCTGCCAGGTGGGCTTCCAGTCCTTCGGCTCGCACGCCGTACCCGCCGTCCGGGAACTCGTCCGCACCGGCGCCGTCGGCACCGTGCGGGGCTACGGGGCCGCGGGCGCCTGGGTCCGCGACGACACCTACTACCGGCGGGCGTCCTGGGCCGGGCGGCGGCGGATCGGCGGCACCGACGTGGTCGACGGGGTGCTGACCAACCCGCTCGCGCACGCCGTCGCCACCGCCCTCGAACTCGCCGGCAGTGCCACGGCGCGGGACATCGCATCGATCGAGACCGAACTCTTCCGCGCCCACGACATCGAGGCCGACGACACCTCCTGCGTACGCGTCACCACCACGTCCGGGCTGCCGGTCACCGTCGCCGTCACCCTCTGCGCCGAACAGGCCGGCGAACCCTATGTGATCGTCCACGGCGACCGCGGCCGGATCACCTTCTGGTACAAGCAGGACCGGGTCCTCGTCCAGCGCGCCGGACACGGCCCGCAGGAGACCGTCCACGGACGGACCGACCTCCTGGAGAACCTCGTCGACCACCTGACGCACGGCACGGCGCTGCTCGTGCCGCCGCACCGCACCGGGGCGTTCATGGAGGTCGTCGAAGCCGTCCGGACCGCCCCCGAACCGCTCGCCCTGCCGCCCGGCGCCTGGCACACCGCCCCCGCCCTCACCGGCGGCGGCACCCGCCGGGTGGTGCGCGGCATCGACGCGGCCGTCGCGGCGGGCGCCGACACCCTCACGCTCTTCTCCGAACTCGGCGTCCCCTGGGCGCTCCCCACCGAGGTGAGTTCACCGTGACGACCACCGCACTCCTGAGCTGCGCCGGCCGCCCCGTCGGCCGCTACACCTATCTCCCCGCCCCCGACGGCCGCCCCTACCTCCACCCCGTCACCACCCTCGGCGGCACCCCGGTCACCGAGGAGCACCCGGCCGACCACCTCCACCACCTCGGCACCTCCGTCGCCGTGCCCGACGTGGCGGGGCACAACTTCTGGGGCGGCCGCACCTTCGTCCGCGACCAGGGCCCCACCGCGCTCGACAACCACGGCGTCCAGCGCCACCTCGGCTGGAAGCTCCGCGACCCGGACGGCTTCGTCGAGGAGCTGAGCTGGGAGGCCGGCGACACCGAACTCCTGCGGGAACACCGCACGGTCGCCACCGCCGCACTCTCCGACACCGCCTGGGCGCTGGACTTCTCCTTCTCCCTCACCAACCGCGGCGCCTCTGACCTCTCCATCGGCAGCCCCGCCACCAACGGCCGGCCGGGCGCCGGATACGGCGGCTTCTTCTGGCGGGCGCCCAAGGAGCCCTCCGCGCCCGCCGTGTTCAGCGGCCTCGGGGACGGCGAGGAGGCGGTACACGGACGCCCCGCCGACTGGATCGCGATGAGCGGCGACGGCTGGACGCTGGTGTTCGCGGGGGCGACCGAGGAGACCCGGCGGGACCCGTGGTTCGTGCGGACCACCGAGTACCCGGGCGTCGGCTCGTCCCTCGCCGCCGCCCACCGGCTCCCCGTCCCCGCGGGCGCCACCGTCGTGCGCCGGGTCGTCACCGTCATCGCCGACGGCCGGCTCGACCGGGCGGCGGCCGCCGCCCACGTCCGCCGGGCGGTGACCGCGTGAGCACCTCCGGCGGACGGCCCTGGACCGCCGACCTCGGTGACGGCACCTACCGCAACCCGGTGCTGAACGCCGACTGGTCCGACCCCGACGTGGTGCGCGTCGGCGAGGACTTCTACCTCACCGCCTCCAGCTTCGGCCGGGTCCCCGGACTGCCGCTGCTGCACTCGCGCGACCTGGTGAACTGGTCGCTCGTCGGCCACGCCCTGGACCGCCTCGAACCCGCCGCGGACTTCGCGGTGCCGCGCCACGACCGCGGGGTCTGGGCGCCGTCGCTGCGGCACCACGCCGGACGGTTCTGGATCTTCTGGGGCGACCCCGACCACGGCATCCAGCAGATCAGCGCCGTGGACATCCGGGGCCCGTGGACCCCTCCCCATCTGCTGAAGGCGGGCAGGGGCCTGATCGACGCCTGCCCGCTGTGGGACGAGGAGACCGGCGAGGCCTATCTCGTGCACGCCTGGGCCAAGTCCCGCTCCGGGATCAAGAACCGGCTCACCGGCCACCGGATGAGCCCCGACGGCCGGGAGCTGCTCGACGAGGGCAGGACCCTGGTCGACGCCGACACGATCCTCGGCTGGTTCACCCTGGAGGGCCCCAAGCTCTACCGGCACGACGGCGAGTTCTGGATCCTCGCCCCGGCCGGCGGGGTGACGACGGGCTGGCAGGGCGCCTTCCGCTCCCGCGACTTCTTCGGACCGTACGAGGAACGCGTCGTCCTCGCCCAGGGCCGTACCGGGGTCAACGGACCGCACCAGGGCGGCTGGGTCCGCACGGCGGCGGGCGAGGACTGGTTCCTGCACTTCCAGGAGCGCGGCGCGTACGGGCGGGTCGTCCACCTCCAGCCGATGCGCTGGGACGACGGCGGGTGGCCGGTCATCGGTGACGCGGGCGAACCCGTGTCCGTGCACCCGAAGCCGGCCGTGCCCCGCCAGCCCGCCGAGGCACCGGCGAGCAGCGACAGCTTCCCCGGCGGCCGGTACGGCCGGCAGTGGCAGTGGACCGCCAACCCCCGCCCCGGCTGGACCGTCGAGCACGGCGGGGACGGGCTGCGGCTCAGCTGCGTACGGACCGCTTACGCGCACGACCTGCGGGCCCTGCCCCATGTGCTGGTCCAGCGGCTGCCCGCCGAGACGTTCACGGCCGAGGTTGAGGTCCGCCTCGGCAGTGAGGTGGCGGGCGCCAAGGCGGGGCTGGCCGTGCTCGGGGACGCGTTCGGCTGGATCGGCCTGGAGCGGTCGGACGGCGGGGGCGTACGGCTCGTGCACCGGTACGCGGAGACGGTCGCCGAGCACGAACGGGACGCCGAGCACAGCAGACCGGCCCCCGAGGGGCGGGCCCGGCTGCGGATCGAGGTCGGGGCCGGGGCCCGCTGCCGCTTCCACGCCGACACCGGGGACGGGACCGGGTTCAGGCCCTCGGGCCAGGTCTTCGCGGCGGAGCCGTGGCGCTGGGTCGGCGCCCTGCTCGGACTGTTCGCCACCGCACCCACCGGGACGGGGCCGGCCGGGACGGCCTGCTTCACCGGATTCCGCACCACCGCCTGACCGCACGAAGCCCCCCCCCACGCAGAGCACCCCTTCACACGGACAACCGACAGAGAAGAGCCGACCATGAAGATCTCGAAGACGCAGCGGGGGCGTGCCGCGGCAGCGGTGTCCGTCGCGGCGGTACTCGCCCTGACCGCCACCGCCTGCGGTGACGACGGCAGCGGGAGCGGCACCGAGGGCAGCGGCAAGGGCGACATCACCTTCTGGGACAACAACGGCGGTCCGCGCACCGCCGTCTGGACCGAGATCATCAAGGATTTCGAGAAGGCGAACCCGGACATCAAGGTCAAGTACGTGCCGATCCCGATCGCCGACGTGCAGTCCAAGTACGACACGGCCATCGCGGGCGGCGGACTGCCGGACGTGGGCGGCGTGGGCACGGCCTACCTGGCCAACATGGTCTCGCAGGAGGCACTCGAACCGCTCACCGACCGGATCGAGGACTCCGCCCTCAAGGGCAGGCTCGTCGAGGGCATGGCCGAGAGCGTCAAGGACGCCGGCGGCCGGGGCGACGACATGTTCGCCGTGCCGACCTCCGCGAACAACGGCGCGATCTGGTACCGCACCGACCTGTTCAAGTCCGCCGGCCTCGAAGCACCCACCACCTGGGCCAACTTCTACAAGGCGGCCGACAAGCTCACCGACAGCAAGAAGAACAAGTTCGGCTACACCATCCGCGGCGGCGCCGGCTCCATCGCCCAGGCCATGGACGCGGCGTACGGCCAGTCCGGCATCACGGAGTTCTGGAACGGCGACCGGACGACCCTCAACGACCCGAAGAACGTCGCCGCGCTGGAGAAGTACGCCGCGCTCTACAAGAAGTCGACGCCCGCCGCCGACGTCAACAACGACTTCACCAAGATGGTCGCCCAGTGGGACACCGGCACCATCGGAATGCTCAGCCACAACCTGGGCTCCTACCAGGACCACCTGAAGGCGCTGGGCAAGGAGAAGTTCGCCGGTATCCCCAACCCGATCGGTGACGGCGGCACCCGGGTCCAGGTCTCCAACCCGGTCGACGGCCTCGGTCTGTTCCGGTCGAGCAAGAACAAGACCGCGGCCTGGAAGTTCATCGAGTTCGCCGCTTCGCACGCGTCGAACAGCAAGTGGAACGAGTCCGCGGGCGCCATCCCGGCCAACACCGAGGCCGCCAAGGACCCGTGGATCAGCGCGGCCGAGCCGACCGAGCTCGCCGCGAAGGCCCTCACCGACGGCTCCACCAAGATCGTGCAGCTGCCGTACTACCTGCCCGACTGGAACAACATCAGCAAGGCCGACAACGAGCCGGAGTTCCAGAAGCTGCTGCTCGGCAAGGTCACGGCCAAGGCCTTCCTGGACAAGATCGCCGAAGAGCTGAACAAGGCCCAGGCGGAGTGGAAGGAGATCGGCAACGGCTGATCCGGCCCCCCGCAAGGCCGACGCCCCGGCGACCGGGGGCCGGCGGACGTGCCGCGTCCCGCCGCCGGCCCCTCTCCTCCCGCACATCCGTACGGCCTCGTACGCATCCATGAGAGAGGAAGTCCCACCGTGTCACTCACCCGCAGGCAGACCGCGGCCGCCCTCGCCGCGCTGCCACTGGCCCTCGCGACCACCACCCCCGCCGCCGCGCACGGCGGCGCCGCCCGCCACCCGCGCACCGTGCACATCGCGGGCGATTCGACGGCCGCCCGGAAGTACGCCGACGCGGCCCCGGAGACCGGCTGGGGCATGGCCCTGCCGTTCTTCCTGAGCCACCCCCTCGCCGTCGCCAACCACGCGATGAACGGCCGCAGTTCGAAGAGCTTCATCGACGAGGGCCTGCTCGACGCCCTGCTGGAGGACGTCCGCGCCGGAGACCTCCTGCTGATCCAGTTCGGGCACAACGACGAGAAGACCGAAGACCCGGCCCGCGGCACCGATCCGTACACCACCTACCAGGACTGCCTGGGCCGGTACATCGCCGCGGCGCGGGCCCGCCGCGCCCGGCCCGTGCTGATGACCCCGGTCGAACGCCGCCGGTTCGCCGAGGACGGCACCGCGAAGCCCACCCACGGCGACTACCCGGCCGCCATGCGCGCCCTGGCCGCCCGGGAACGGGTCCCGCTGCTCGACCTACAGGCACTGTCCCTCGCCCGCTGGCAGGAACTCGGCCCCGACGGGACCGAGGCGTACTTCAACCGGCTGGAGCCGGGGGAGTTCCCGAACTACCCGGACGGGCAGCAGGACAACACCCACTTCCGGCCCAGGGGCGCCATCGAGGTCGCCCGCATGACGGCCCGCGCCCTGCTGGACACCCGGGTCCTCACCGCGCGCGACATCCGCCGCGCCGACGAACCCGTCCCCGAGACGTGGATCAGCTGGCCGCAGGCCTGACACGGCCCGCCCCACCGCCGCACGCCCCGCATCCCGCACACCCGAACGAGAGCTGAGGATTCGTCATGTCCGCACGCAGATCCCGCACCCGCGCCATCGCCGTCGCGATGGGCTGCGCCTCGCTGGCCCTGGCCCTGGGCGTCCCCGCCCAGGCCTCCACGCACCCCGGCGGGAAGGGAGCCGAGCGCTCGGTGCTTCCCGCAGGCGACGGCTGGGCCTCCGCGGAGGGCTCCACCACCGGGGGCGCCGCCGCCACCCCCGACCACATCTACACCGTGAGCGACCGGGCCGAGCTCATCGCCGCCTTCGAGGACGCGGGCGACGCCCCGAAGATCGTCAGGATCGACGGCACCGTCCACGGCAACGCCGACGCCGAGGGCACCCCGATCGGCTGCGACGCGTACCGGACCGACGGGTACACCCTGGACGGCTACCTCGCCGCCTACGACCCGGCCACCTGGGGCCGGACCGAGGTCCCGTCCGGCCCCATGGAGGACGCCCGGCTGGCCTCCGCGAAGCTCCAGAAGGCCGCGGTGAACGTCTACGTCCCGTCCAACACCACACTGATCGGCGTCGGCAGGGACGCCACCGTCATCGGCGCCAGCATCCAGATCCAGGGCGTCTCCAACGTCATCGTCCGCAACATCGGCTTCGAGGACACCTACGACTGCTTCCCCCAGTGGGACCCCACCGACGGGGAGACGGGCCACTGGAACTCCGAGTACGACAACCTCGTCGTCCACGGCTCCGACCACGTCTGGGTCGACCACAACACCTTCAGCGACGGGGACCGCCCCGACGCCGCCCAGCCCCGCTACTTCGACGAGCTGTACCAGCAGCACGACGGGCTCTTCGACATCGTCAAGGGCGCCGACCTGGTCACCGTGTCCTGGAACGTCCTCAAGGACCACGACAAGACGATGCTCCTGGGCAACAGCGACGGCGCCGCGGCCACCGACCGCGGCAAGCTCCGCGTCACCCTGCACCACAACCTCTTCAAGGACGTCAACGAGCGCGCGCCCCGGGTCCGCTTCGGCCAGGTCGACTCGTACAACAACCACTTCGTCGCCACCAAGGGCAGCGTCTACGGCTACTCCTACGGGGTCGGCGCCGAGTCGCACCTCGTCGCCGAGCACAACGCCTTCACCCTCAGCGGCGAGTTCGACAAGGCCAAGATCCTCAAGAAGTGGTCCGAGTCCTCGCTGACGGCCGCCGACAACTACGTCAACGGCCGCCGGACCGACCTGATCGCCGTCCACAACGCGGGCGTTCCCGAGGAACAGCTCACCTCGGGCGCCGGCTGGACCCCGGCCCTGCGCGGCAGGGTCGACCACCCGCTGCTCGTGCCGCTGCTCGTCGGCCTCGGCGCGGGCGCCGGCCGGATTCCCGGCGCCTGACACTGACCGCTGCCTGACGGGTCCGGGCAGCCCCCGGACCCGTCACCCTCTCCGCGCCCCTCCGCAGAAGGAAGCCGGCCCATGCCCGTACCCCTGCCCAGCAGACGCAGCGCCCTGACCCTGTTCGCGGGCGGCGCCGCCCTCGCCCTCGGCGCGGCCCCCGCGGCCCACGCCCACGACCGCCCCTTCGGACGCCACGGCTCCCCGTCCCGGCGCCTCGACAGCGGGACGCTGTACGTCGACGCGCACGGAAGGGGCGACCACACCGGCGTCCAGGCCGCCGTCGACGCCGCGACCGGCACCGGCCGCACCCTGGTGATCGCCCCGGGCACCTACCGCGAGACGGTCGACATCCCGGCCGCCCGGACCGGCCTCACCCTCATCGGGGCGAGCGGCGACCCGCACGACACCGCCATCGTGTACGACAACGCCAACGGCACGCCCCTGCCCGACGGTTCGGGCACCTACGGCACCAGCGGATCCGCCACCGTCACCTCCCGGCCCGCCGGCCTCACGGCGCACGCGCTGACCTTCGCCAACGACTGGCTGCGCGCCGACCACCCCGAGTACACCGGCACCCAGGCCGTCGCCATCAAGGTGACGGGCGACCGTTCCGCGTTCCACGGCTGCCGCTTCCTGGGCCACCAGGACACCCTGTACGCCGATTCCCCCGCTCTCACCGACTTCGCCCGCCAGTACTACCGCGACTGCTTCGTTCAGGGAGACGTCGACTTCGTCTTCGGCCGCGCCACAGCGGTCCTGGACCGCTGCCACTTCCGCACCCTGACCCGCACCGACCTGGACACCGCCCCGTACGGTTTCGTCTTCGCGCCCAGCACCGCCGGAGCCAACCCGCACGGCTATCTGGTGCTGCGCTCCCGCGTCACCGGCACCGCACCGGACGGCTACTTCAAACTGGCCCGCCCCTGGGTGCCCTCCTCCGACCTCACCGCACACCCGATGCTGACCGTGCGCGACACCCGGCTCGGCGCGGGCATCGACACGGACGAGCCCTACGGGACCATGTCCGCGGGCTTCCCGTGGCAGGAGCAGCGCTTCGCCGAGTACCGCAACTCGGGACCCGGAGCGCGGGCCACCGTGCCCGCCAACCGCCCCCGGCTGACCGCTGCCCAGGCGCGGCTGCACACCCCGGCCGCCTACCTCGGGGACTGGTGCCCGTACGCGTGAGGACCGGCACCGCGGCCAGGAGCTCTCGCCCTTCGGACCCGTCCGGGCCGGTCAGTGGTCCCGGCCGAAGGAGTCGCCCACCGCTGCCCGTTGACCGGAGGAACGGACGGCGTGCGCGGTCAGGGAGTCGCCCGAGGCGTCCCGTTCGCCCTCCGCGTGGTTGTACTGCCCGGCGAACGTGTGCGTGCCGGCCGGGACGGTGCGCCCCGGCCTCAGGACCCACCGGTAGACGAGGAAGCCGCCGTCCTCGGTCGCCGACACGGTGAAGTCCCGCTCGGGCAGCGAGCGCCAGGAACCGGTGCTGGTCACCCCGCCGGTGAGCGCGATCCGCAGCTCGACGGTGAGCGAGGCGAGCGGCTCGGCCGTCCGCAGCGTCACATTGCTCTGGGCCCAGTACGCGTTGCTGTGCGGGTCGACGGCGCCGTCCGTCCACAGCGGGCCGTCCTCGGTGCGCGGCGCACCGCCGGGCGCGGCCGGCGCCCCGGTGGCGGACGGCGGGGCCGCCACCCGCTTCCCGCGCGGCTCGTCGCCGCCCGCGGAGGTGACGGCGAACGCGCCGACCGCCAGCACCCCGCAGACCGCCGCCGTCGCCCCCGCGACCCGCAGCCACGGCGTCGCGGCGCGCGGCGGGCGCACGGCCCGCGCCGAGGGGCGGCCCCCGGCCATCCCGCGCTCGACCCGGGCCCGCATCCGCTCCCGGTCGGGGCGGTGCGCCCCGGCGGCGTCCCGCAGCCGCCGGGGCAACTCCTCGTCCATCACTGGCTTCCTCCGGTGCGCTGCGCCGCGACGGCCACGTGTACGTGCGCGGCGGGCGTATCGGGACCGAGCAGCCGTTGCAGTTCCGCGACGGCGCGCGAGGTCTGGCTCTTCACCGTACCCACCGAGATCCCGAGCACCAGCGAGGTGTCCCGCTCCGAGAGGTCGAAGGCGTGCCGCAGCACCACACAGGCGCGCTTGCGGAACGGCAGCCTGCGCAGCGCACCCTGGACGTCGACCACCGCGGACACGTCCGGATCGTCGACCGCGTACCCGTCCCCGCCGCCGCGCGGCGCCCAGAACAGGGCGATCCGGCGGCGCTCGCGCACCGCGCTGCGGATCCGGGTCCTGGCCAGGTTGGCCACCACACCGCGCGCGTACGCCACCGGGTGGTCGGCGTTCCTGACCCGGTCCCAGCGGTGCCAGAGCGCCAGCAGGGCGTCGGCGGCCAGATCGTCGGCGGCATCGGCCTCACCGGTCAGCAGGTGCGCGAGCCGGGCGAGTTCGGCGTAGTGGGCCTCGAAGAACGCGTGGAACTCCGCGGCGGCGGCATCGTCGGCGTCGGTGGATGTGCCCACAGCTACCTCGTCCCTGCGCTCGGATGGCCGGTGCGCGTGCCGGTCCCCGGCCGCGCACGTTCCCCGCTGTGTACGTTCCCGGACCCCGCTCACGGTGTGCGGGCGGGGCGAGAGCGTACCAGCGCACCCCGGAAGCGCTTCGACACGGGTGCGTAACCAAGTAAGGCGTAACACGGCGAAAACCTGAAGGGGCCGGGACACGGCGAACGCCCCGGCACCCGGGAACGGGGTGCCGGGGCGTCGTGTTCCTCCGGTTACCGCTGGAGCGCGGCCTTCATCATCTTCTGGGCGATCGGGGCCGCGAGGCCGTTGCCGCTGACCTCCGACGCCGCCGAACCCGAGTCCTCCACGATCACGGCGACCGCGACCTCCCGGCCGTTCGAGCTGTCCTTCGCGTACGAGGTGAACCAGGCGTACGGGGTGTTGCTGTTGTCCACACCGTTCTCGGCGGTCCCCGTCTTGCCGCCCACCTCGGCCCCGCCGATCCTGGCGTTGGTGCCGGTGCCCTGCTCCACGACGGTCACCATCGCGCTGCGCAGCTGCTTGGCCGTGGACGAGGAGACGACGCGCTTCATGTCGCCGTCCGCGAAGTCCTCCAGCGTGCCGCCCTCGGAGTCCGTCACCTTGGACACCATGTGCGGTGCGGCCAGTTCACCGCCGTTGGCGAGGGCCGCGGAGACCATCGCCATCTGGAGCGGGGTCGCGGTGACCTCGAACTGGCCGATGCCCGTCAGCGCCGTCTGGGCCTTGTCCATCCCGGTCGGGTAGACGCTCTCGTAGGCCCTGACCGGCACATCGAGGTCCTTCGTGTTGAAGCCGAACTTCTCGGCCATCGCCCGCACCTTGTCCTGGCCGAGGTCGGCGGCGACCTTGCCGAATACGTTGTTGCACGAGTACTGGAGCGCCACCCGCAGCGTCGCGTTCTCGCAGGGGGCGGAGGCGCTCTCGTTCGGCAGGGGGGTGCTGGTGCCGGGCAGGGTGTACGGCACCGGGCTCCTGGTGGCCTCGTCGACCGAGCTGTACAGCCCGTTCTCCAGCGCGGCGGACGCCACCACCAGCTTGAACGTCGAACCGGGCGCCAGCGGCTGCCGCAGCGCACGGTTGATCAGCGGCTTGTCCGGGTCGGTGAGCAGCTTCTTCCAGGTGTCGCCGTCCGCCGTCCCGCTGGTGTCCGACGGGTCGTAGGACGGCGAGGACACCATCCCCAGGATCTGCCCGCTCTTCGGGTCGATCGCCACGGCCGCGCCCTTGTCGTCGCCGAGCGCCTCGGCCGCGGCCTTCTGCACGTCCGGGTCGATCGTGGTGAGCACACTGCCGGGAGCGGTCTTCTTGCCGGTGACCACGTCGAGGGGGTTCTTCAGCCGGTCGTCGGTGCCGTCGAGCACATGGCTGTAGATCCCTTCGAGCTGGGTGGTGCCGTAGGCCTGCGAGCTGTATCCGGTGACGGCGGTGTAGAGGCCGCCCTGCTTGTAGGTGCGCTTGTACGCGAGATCGCTGCCCTCCGTCCTCTTCGATCCGGTGACCGGCGAGCCGGCCACGATGATGTCCCCGAGCGGGCGCGCGTACTGCGCGATGGTGTTCCGCCGGTTGTGGTCGTTGTCTGCGAGCGCCTTCGCCTGGTACGCCTGCACCCAGGTCGCCCGCCCCAGCAGGGCGAGGACCAGCAGCAGGCAGAAGACCGAGGCGCGCCTTATGGTCTTGTTCATCCCGTACAAGGGACGTGCGGGGCGCGGCGCGTCGTTCCCGGGTGTGCGGCTTCTCACCCATTACTCATCGTCACGCCGTGCCCATGGCTCGGCCCGGTGTGACGAACCCCGACTCGTAGGCCGCGATGACCGCCTGGGCGCGGTCCCGGGAACCGGTCTTCGCGAGGACGCCCGCCACATGGGTCTTCGCCGTCGCCGCGCCCACCCGCAGCCGGGCGGCGATCTCCGCGTTGGTGAGCCCGGCCGCCATCAGGCGCAGGACGTCCGCCTCCCGGTCGGTGAGCCGGGCCACCCAGGCGGGTGCGGCGGACGGCCGCCTCCCGTACCCGGCCGCCAGGCCCCGTACCGCCGCGGGGAAGAGCAGCGAGTCGCTCCGGGCCACCAGCCGCACCGCCTGCACCAGGTCCTCGGCCGCAGCCCGCTTGAGGAGGAAGCCGGCTGCCCCGGCGCGCAGCGCCTCGTACACGTAGGAGTCGTGCTCGAAGGTGGTGACGACGATGACGCGCGGAGCCGGGTCGAGGGCGGCCAGGATCCGCTCGGTGGCCCGGATGCCGTCGGTCTCCGGCATCCGCACATCCATCAGCACCACGTCGGGGCGCAGCGCGCGCACCACGGAGACGGCCTCCGCGCCGGTCGAGGCCTCACCGACGACCTCCAGCCCGGTCTCGGCGTCCAGGATGGCCCGCAGGGCGGTACGGACCATGCGCTCGTCGTCCGCGACGACGATCCGACCCGTCGCGCTCACGGCCGCGCCCCGCCGGGCGTGTGCAGGGGGAGGCAGGCGGTCAGCCGCCACCCTCCGTCGTGCGGTCCGGCCCCGGTACGGCCGCCGAGGAGTACGGCGCGCTCGGTGATGCCGCGCAGCCCGTGGCCGCCACCGGGGCGGACCGCGGGCGGGCGTTCGGGCAGCGGACTGTCCATGACGATCTCCAGTTCCTCCGTGCGCACGGTGATCCGCAACCGGACCGGCGCACCGCGCCCGCCGTGCCGCAGCGCGTTGCTCAGGCCCTCCTGCGCGATCCGGTACGCCTCGCGCGCCACGGCCTCCGGCACCGTGCCCCGGTCGCCCTCCGCGGTGTAGGCGACGGGCACCCCGCAGTGGGCCAGCAGTCCGTCCAGCGCGTCGAGCCCCGGTCCCGCCGGGCCGTCGCCGCCCGCTGCGTCCTCGGCGTCCCGCCGCAGCAGCCCGAGCACCGAGTCGAGCTCGCCGACCGTGCGCCGCGTCGTCTCCTCGATCGCGGCCAGCGCCTCGCGGACGAACTCCGGGTCGCTGTCCAGCACCCTGCGGGCGGCGCCGGCCTGGAGGGTGACGGCGCTGAGCGCGTGGCCGACCGAGTCGTGCAGGTCCCGGGCCAGCCGGTTGCGTACCGCCAGAGCGGCCGCCCGGCGTTCGGCGGCGGCGAGCCGGTCGTCGGGGGTCGGCCCCAGCAGCACCGGCGCCCGGTCCGCCAGCAGCGCCCCGGCCGCCGCCGCGCAGCCGGCCAGTGCCGCCAGCATCGCGATCCCGGCGAGCGGCGCGAGGGCCAGGAGCGACGGCCGGTCCAGTGCCTCCGGCACGTCGATCACCGGGGAGTGGCGCGCGTCCGCGAAGAACGGCAGCACCGTCACGCCCACCGCGAACGGGATCAGCGCCAGCGTCATGCCGCTGACGATGCCGCCGAGGGCCACGTGCAGGGTGTACCAGAGCGCCGCGCGGACCCGCGCCTGCCGGGTCCTGGCCGGGCCGTCCGCGAGGGGCCGCTCCGGCGGCAGGCCGCACAGGGCGCGGGCGGCGGCCACCGACAGCGGCCGGGCGAGCGGGAAGAGCGCGGTCACGGCGGCCATCGGCAGGGCGAGGCCGAAGGCGGCCAACTGGCTGACGAGCGAGCCGAAGACGGTGGTGTCCGTACGGTAGGAGCCGACGATCACCGTGCCCACCAGGAAGTACGGCATCAACAGGGCGCCGCCGAGGATCAGATGCAGCCAGCGCAGCCGGGCCCGCCGCCCGAGCGGCGGCGTCACGCCCGGAGGCCGGACGGCGGCCGCGCACCGGCCGCGCGCTCCGCCAGGAAGTACGCGCCCAGGGTCACCACCAGTGTCCCGGCCAGCATCTGCACAGCGTAGGTCAGCACCATGGCGGGGGTGGGCCGATCGGCGATGTCGGCGACGGAGCCCAGCGAGGCGAGGCACAGCCAGCCGCCCCAGCAGCCCGTCGCGCCGGAGCCGGCCCAGGCCAGGGCGAGCGGCACCCGCAGCGGAGTCGCGGAGCCGCGGCGGAAGGCGAGGAGCAGGACGCCCGCGACCATGAGGACGACGAAGAGGACATCGACCGCCTCCAGGGCGTAGAAGTCGCTGGACCGTTCCGCGGTCCGGGACGCGTTCAACCCGGCGGTCGAGCCCGTGGCCCAGAGCAGGTGCGTGGTGCCCGGCACCAGGGCGGCGAGCGAGGCGGCGACGGCGCCCGCGCGCAGGGCGGGCGTGGTGGGGGTGTCCGGCAGCCCGCGCAGCGTGCCCGCCCAGAGGTGGCCCCAGCGGTCCTTGGCGTACAGGACGAACAGGGTGCCCAGAGCCACTCCCTGGAGGATGAATCCGGTGTAGACGACGCCGAACACCCACGCGTCGAGGAAGGGGCGGGCGGCGTCGTGGGCCAGGGTCTTCCCGCCCCCGGCCCTGACCAGCAGTTGCAGGGGATAGCCGGTCATGATCGGCAGCAGCAGACCGGTCGCCACCCAGATCGGCGGCACGAGCAGCCAGGCGGGCAGGCGCCGGCCCCGCGGCCGGGTGAGCAGCAGGGCGATGACCACGACCGCGCCGTCCATCAGGACCGATGTGCTGTTGGCGACGATCATCGTCGTGCGGTGGTCGAGGAGCGAGCTGCCGGCGGGGATGCCGAGGCGACTGCCGCAGATCCAGGCCGCCTTGATCGCGATGTAGGGCAGGCAGGAGAGGATCGCGAGGGTACGGAGCCCGGTGCGGAGGCGGCCGGTGACCGGGGCCGGTGCGAGCGGTGTCGGTGTCATGCCGCCCACGCTTCCGCGCGGCCCGCGCGCGCACGTCATGCCGGACGACGATCCGCCTCCGCCGCGCGGCGGAGGCACACCACCGGACGGATGACCGGCCGGCCGCGCGGGTTCACCCGGGCAGGGTGAACAGCAGCTCGTCCGTCTCCTCGCCGCGGGCGTGCGCCCAGCCGTGGTCCTTGCCCGTCACGGTGAACCCGCACTTCTCCAGCACCCGCCGGGACCCCGCGTTGTCGGTCGCGGCACGCGCGTACAGCGGGCGCTCCGGTACGGAGCCGAGCAGCGCCCGCAGCGCAGCCGTGGCCAGCCCGCGGCCCCAGTGCGCGCGGTCGATCCAGAAGGTGACCTCGCGGTCGTCCGGCGGTCCGTAGACGCCGGCGTTGCCGACCGCCACCCCGTCGGCGAGCACGGTCCGCATCACGACCGACCCGTCGGCCAGGATGCGCGTCCAGTGGGCGTCGAACGCGTGCCGGTCGGTGGGGTCCTCGGCGGTGAAGGCGGCCGCGCGGACCGACTCGGGGTCGGCCATCCACGCGAAGAACAGCGGCAGGTCGCCGTCCTGTACCGGTCGCAGCGAGACATTCACGGGTCAGAGCCTCCGGGTCGCGAGGGTCAGCCGGTCGCGCGCGTCGAACAGCGCGTCCTTGACCATCTGTTCGTGCGCGGGCGTGAGCCGGGCGACCGGCACCGAGCAGCTGATGGCGTCACGGGCCGGGGTGCGGTACGGGATCGCGACACCGAAGCAGCGCAGTCCCAGGGTGTTCTCCTCGCGGTCCACCGCGTAGCCCTGCTCGCGGATCAGGCGCAGCTCCTCGATGAGCTTCTCCCGGTCGGTCAGGGTGTGCTCGGTCAGCGCGGGCAGCGTCGCGGGCAGCATCTTGCGCACCTGCTCGTCGCTGTGGGTGGCCAGCAGCGCCTTGCCGAGCGAGGTGGAGTGCGCGGGCAGCCGGCGGCCGACGCGGGTGAAGGGGCGCAGATAGTGCTGGGACTGGCGGGTGGCGAGGTACACCACGTTCGTCCCGTCGAGACGGGCCAGGTGGATGGTCTCCGTGGTGTCGTCCGAGAGCCGGTCCAGGGTGGGGCGGGACGCCGCGACCACCTCGTCGCCGTCGATGTACGAGGTGCCGACCAGCAGCGCCCGTACGCCGATCCCGTACCGGGTCCCCGTCGCGTCCGTCTCCACCCAGCCCAGCTCGACCAGGGTGCGCAACAGCATGTAGAGGCTGGACTTGGGGTATCCGACAGCCTCCTGCACCGCGGCGAGCGAGTGCATGCCCGGCCGCCCGGCGAAGTACTCCAGCAGTTCCACCGTCCGTACCGCGGACTTGACCTGTGCCCCACCAGACTCGGCAACCGACATCGCCCTACGCCCCTTCCAGCCCACTTACGAAACCTGCGACTTCTTGCCAACACCGAACGCCCGGAAATAGAGTCGCTTCATATTCACGATCAGGAACTCTGTTCAGAATACCGAACAACTTCTGATGTGTGGCAGTGGAGCGGAAGGAAACACGGTGGCAGCAGCACCAGTCTGGAGCGTCGACCCCCGCACCGGGAACCCGCGTGAGCAGGTTGCGGTGGAGGCTACAGCGGAGGAGGTCGACCGGGCGGTGCGGGCCGCCCACGCCGTACGCGCCTCGCTCGCCGACCGCACCGTGCGCGCCGCGTTCCTGCGCACGGCGGCCGATCTGCTCGCCGAGGCCGGTGAGCACGTCATCGAGGCCGCCGACGCCGAGACGGCACTCGGCCCGGCCCGGCTCACCGGCGAACTCGCGCGTACCGCAGCCCAGTTGAGGGCCTTCGCGGAGGTCGTGGACGAGGGTGCGTTCCTCGACATCCACATCGACCACGAGGACGCCACCCGCACCCCGCCGTGGCCCGACCTGCGGCGCTACAAGATCCCGCTCGGCGTCGTCGCCGTCTACGCGGCCAGCAACTTCCCGCTCGCGTTCTCCGTCCCCGGCGGCGACACCGCCAGCGCCCTCGCGGCCGGCTGCCCGGTCGTCGTCAAGGCGCACCCCGACCACCCGGCGACCTCCGAACTCTGCGCCTCCGTGCTGCGCAGGGCCGCCGCCCAGGTCGGACTCCCCGAGGACGTCCTGACCCTGGTGCACGGCTTCGACGCGGGCGTCGAGCTCGTCCGCCACCCGCTCGTCAGCGCGGCCGGCTTCACCGGCTCTGTGCGCGGCGGCCGCGCCCTCTTCGACGCGGCGGCGGCCCGGCCCGCTCCCATTCCGTTCCACGGCGAGCTCGGCTCCCTCAACCCCGTCGTCGTCACCGAGGCGGCCGCCGCCGAGCGCGGCGAGCAGATCGGTGCCGGACTGGCGGGCTCGATGACCATGGGCGCGGGCCAGTTCTGCACCAAGCCCGGGTTCGTCCTGGCCCCCGCAGGCCCGACCGGCGACCGGCTGCTGAAGGCGCTCACCGAGGCGGTCAGCGACACCGAGGCGGGCGTCCTGCTCGACCACCGGATGCGCGACGCCTTCCTCGCCGGAGTGCGCGAGCGCGCCGAACTCCCGGACGTGGACGCCCCGGTGACCCCCGGCGCGGGCGGCGAACACACCGTCGCGGCCGGCTTCCTGACCGTACCGGCCCGCCTCCTCACCACCGAGGGCCCGCACGACGCCCTCCTGGAGGAGTGCTTCGGCCCGGTCACCGTCGTGGCCCGTTACACCTCCGAGGACGAGATCGCCGCGGTCCTCTCCCGGCTGCCCGGCAACCTCACCGCCACCCTCCAGATCGCCACCGAGGAGGCCGACGGCAGCGCCGCCGCCCTCCTCGCCGCGCTCACCCCGCTGGCCGGACGCGTCCTGGTCAACGGCTGGCCGACCGGCGTCGCCGTCGCCCCCGCCCAGCACCACGGCGGCCCCTACCCCGCCACCACCTCCACCTCCACCTCGGTCGGCGCCACCGCGATCGAACGCTGGCTGCGACCGGTCAGCTACCAGACCACTCCCGATGCGCTGCTCCCGCCGGAGCTCCGCGAGGACAACCCGCAGGGCCTGCCCCGCCGGGTGGACGGACGCCGCTCATGACTCTGCGACTCCCCGAACTCCCCTTCGGCCTCGAAGCGTTCGGCCCGGCCACCGGGTGGAACTACGAGGACGGCACCCTGACCGCCCGCGCGGGCGCCCGGCAGGACCGCTTCGTCCCGCCGGGCGGCGCCGCCCTCGACTCCGAGAGCGACGCGCCCCGGCTGCTGGGCACCGCCCCGGAGGGCGACTTCCAGCTGATCGCCCGGGTGAAGGTCGGTTTCGCCGCCGCCTTCGACGCGGGGGTCCTCTACCTCCACGTCGGCGACCGCGAGTGGGCCAAGCTCTGCCTGGAACTCTCCCCGGACCACCCCACCATCTGCACCGTCGTCACCCGGGGCCACTCCGACGACGTCAACTCCTCCGTCGTGGACGGCGACAGCCACTGGCTGCGGCTGAGCCGTACCGGCAACGTCTTCGCCTGCCACGCCTCCGCCGACGGCGAGAAGTGGACCTTCGTCCGCGTCTTCGCCCTGGGCACCCCGGAGCAGGCGGCGGCCGCGGCCGTCGGCTTCCTGGTCCAGTCACCCACGGGGGAGGGCTGCGAGGCCTCCTTCGACCGGATCGTGTTCCGCCCGACGGGCCTCGCCGACCTCCGCGACGGCAGCTGACCGAAGCCCCGCCGCGCGTACGCGCCGTGACGCCCGTCGTCACGGCGCGTACGCGTGGGGCCGACGGGGCGGGCGCGAACGGCGCCTTGACCTGAAGTCCGCTTGGGGTTCTAGCGTGTGGTCCGGTTCATCACCTGACGACGGGAGACACGCTCATGATCCTCGTGACCGGAGCCACCGGAAACATCGGCACCGCGCTGTTGAAGGAACTGCACGCAACCGGCGCCGGTCCGCTCAGGGGGCTCACCCGTGACGCCTCACGGGTGACCTTCCCCGACGGGGTCCAGGCCGTGGAGGGCGACTTCGCGGAGCCGGCGTCCCTGAAGCCCGCGCTGGAAGGGGTGCGCTCGATGTTCCTCGTGTCGCGCCTCGGCCCGGACGCCGACATCCTCGAAGCCGCCCGGCGGGCGGGTGTGGAGCACGTCGTGCTGGTGTCGTCGATCACCGTCCTGACCCACCCCCGCCTCGGTCCCGCCGGTGAGAACCTGGCGGTGGAGGAACTGCTCGGAGCGAGCGGCATGGCCTGGACGATCCTGCGGCCGACGCAGTTCGCCTCCAACGCCCTCATGTGGGCCGCCTCCATCCGCGGCCACGAGACCGTCCGCGCGCCGTACGCGCAGACCGCGCTGCCGACCATCCACCCCGCGGACATCGCGTCGGTGGCACGGGTGGCGCTGACCGAGCCCGGTCACCGCGGCCGCGCGTACGCCCTGACCGGTCCGGAGCCGGTGAGCGCCCGCGGGCAGGCCGAGGCCATCGCGGCCGTACTGGGCCGGGAGGTGCCCTTCGCCGAGATCAGCCGCGAGGAGGCCCACGCGCGGATGGCCGCCGTGTTCGGGGCCGAAGCCGCGGACGCGGTACTGGACGTCACCGGCGGAGACGTGAACGACGAGCTGCTCAGGGTGCGCGACACGGTCGCCCAGGTCACCGGAACGCCGGCCCGCCCGTTCCGGCAGTGGGCCTCGGAGAACGCCGACGCCTTCCGCTGACCCGTCCGCCGGCCCCTCCGCGAAATTGCGTCCCCGACCCGGCAACCCCCGGCTCCCCGGCGACGACAACAGGGAGACAGCGGCTCGCGAGCGCAGACACCGCACCGCTCGCGAGCCGCCCAGCACCGCACCCTCCCGCACGTCGTCGTACCGAAGGGACATCATGCGCACCCACCTCCGCACCCGTAGCCGCAGTCTCACGGCCCTCGCCGCCGCGACAGTCGCCGTCGTCTCCGTCGCCCTGCTTCCGGGCGCCGCCGGCGCCGCCGAATCCTCCCCCGTGGGCTACGGCGCCGGCACGACCGGCGGCGGCAGCTCCGCCGCCGTGACCGTTACCGGCCTCGCCGCGTTCAAGACGGCCGTGACCGGCACCGCCGCCAAGACGGTCAAGGTCAGCGGCATCATCTCGCTGAGCGGCCAGGTCGACGTCGGGTCCAACACCACGGTGCTCGGCGTCGGTTCGGCCTCCGGGTTCACCGGCGGCGGGCTGCGGCTGAAGAACTCGACGAACATCGTGATCCGCAATCTCAACATCAGCAAGCCGGTGGCCCCCGCCGACGGGATCACCGTGCAGAAGTCCACCAAGGTGTGGATCGACCACAACACCTTCTCCGCCGACCGTGACCACGACAAGGACTACTACGACGGCCTGCTCGACATCACCCACGCCTCCGACCAGGTCACCGTCTCCTGGAACACCTTCAAGGACCACTACAAGGGCAGCCTGGTCGGCCACAGCGACAGCAACGCGAGCGAGGACACCGGCCACCTCCGTGTGACCTACCACCACAACTACTTCAACAACGTCAACTCCCGTATCCCCAGCCTCCGTTTCGGCACCGGGCACTTCTACGACAACTACGTCGTGGGCGCCTCGACAGCCGTGCACTCCCGGATGGGCGCGCAGATGCTGGTGGAGAACAACGTCTTCCGCGGCACCGGCGTCGCCATCACCACCATCCGTGACAGCGACAAGGACGGCTACGTCGTGGAGCGCGGCAACGACCTCGGCGGAGCGGCCACCGAGATCTCGCAGGTCGGCACGTTGACCCAGGTGCCGTACTCGTACACCGCGGAACCGGCCTCGTCCGTCGTCTCCTCGGTGACCGGCGGGGCCGGCGCCGGCAAGATCTAGACGATCAGCGGCGGAGGGTGCCCCGCCCCGCCGGGACACCCTCCGCCGCCTCGGCCGTCCCGTTCGTCAGGGGCGGACACGACCGCAACCTCCGGACGGCCGGACGCGTCCCCTTCACCATGATCAGAACCGCGGCCCCCGCCGATCTCGACGCGATAGTCCACCTGCACACCGAGGCACGCGCCACCTACTACCGGGGCCACCTCCCGGAGGAGGAGTACCAGGGCTCCGAGGAGGTCGGCCGCAGCCGGGAGGGCTGGGCGCGCGCCATCGGCCGGGCCGAGTCCACCGTGCTCTGCGCCGAACGGGACGGTGTCCTCGCGGGCATCGCGGCCCACGCCGTGCGCGACGGCGTCATGCACCTCACCCAGCTCCATGTCGCCCCGGCCCACTGGCGCCGGGGCATCGGGACGGAACTGCACGACGCGTGTGTGGCGGCCTGGCAGCGGGACGGCGTGGCGGAGGCCCGCCTGGAGGTCTTCGTCCACAACAGCCGCGCCCAGTCGTTCTACGTGGCCCACGGCTGGACCCCCGACCCGGCGCACCCCCGCGCGGGCACCCATCTGGTGCTGCGCCTGACGGTGCCGGGCGCCGGAGGCGAGCCCGGGGAATGACCGGGGCCCGGACACGCGTTCAGAGAGAGCGGAGGGTCCCTCCGTGCCGCGTGAGCGGCCGCCCGAGAGCCTGGAGAGAAGAAGAGTCATGCGCGTCGAGATCTGGAGCGACATCGCCTGCCCGTGGTGCTACATCGGCAAGGCCCGTTTCGAGAAGGGCCTGGCAGGGTTCGCCCACCGCGACGAGGTCGAGGTGGTGCACCGCTCCTTCGAGCTCGACCCCGGGCGCGCCAAGGGCGACACCGCGCAGGTCATCGACATGCTGGCGCAGAAGTACGGCCGTACCCCCGAGGAAGCCCGGTCCATGGAGGCGAACGTCGCGGCCAACGCGCACGCCGAAGGGCTCGGCTACCGCACCGAGGGGCGTGACCACGGCAGCACCTTCGACATCCACCGGCTGCTGCACCTGGCCAAGGCCCGCGGCCGGCAGGACGAGCTGCTGGACCTCGCCTACCGGGCGAACTTCGCCGAGGAGCGGTCCGTGTTCGACGGCGACGTGCTGATCGAGCTCGCCGTCGAGGCCGGTCTGGACGCCGACGAGGCGCGTGCGGTGCTCGCCGACCCGCAGGCGTACGCGGCCGAGGTGCGGGCCGACGAGCGGGAGGCGTCCGAACTGGGTGCCAACGGGGTGCCGTTCTTCGTGCTGGACCGGCGGTACGGGATCTCCGGCGGCCAGCCCGCCGAGGTCTTCGCACAGGCGCTGGAACAGGCGTGGCAGGACCGCCCGCTGACCGCGATCGGCGGGGACGCGGCGGCGTGCGACGCCGACGGCGCGTGCGAGGTTCCGGCTGCCGGCGGCAACGGCTGACCTCCGGTCACCCGCATACATAAGCATCGCTTGGGGTCACCCCTTAACTCTTGGTGATTGACTATGAGTCAAGGGGGCTTCAGGCTGGGCGCATGATGATCTCTTCGCTCAGCCGTGCGGTCGACGCCGAGTTCGCGCCGGAGACCGCCTACCTCAACACCTCCAGCTGCGGGCTGCTGCCCCGCCGGACCGTCGACGCGGTGAAGGCCCTCGCCGAGGAGAACGCCACCGGACGCAGGGCCGGCGCGGGTGACGCGGAGGCGGTGGAGCGGGCCAGGGACGGATTCGCCCGGATCGCCGGTGTCGGCCCCGGAAGGGTCGCGGTCGGCAGCTCCGTCGCCGTCCATGTGGGGCTGATCGCCTGCTCCCTGCCGGCCGGGTCCGAAGTGCTCGCGCCCGAGGGGGAGTTCAGCTCGGTCACCAGTCCGTTCGCGGTCCGCGGCGACCTCAGGACGCGGTACGTCCCACTGGCGGACCTCGCCGACGCGGTGCGCGCGGAGACCGCTCTCGTCGCCTTCTCCTCGGTGCAGTCCGCCGACGGCCGGCTCGCCGACCTGGACGCCGTGCGGGCCGCTGCGGCCGCCCACGGCGCCCGTACGCTGCTGGACGCCACCCAGTCCGCGGGCTGGCTGCCCCTGGACGCGGGGACGTACGACTACACGGTCACCGGCGGTTTCAAATTCCTGCTCTGCCCCCGGGGCACGTCGTTCCTCACCGTCACCGAGGAGGCGCAGCGGTCGCTGGCGCCGGTCTTCCCCGGCTGGGTCGCGGCGGCGGACTCGTGGAACAGCCTCTACGAACCGGTCCGGACCCTCGCCCCCGGCGCCCGCCGCTACGACGAAGCGCCCGCGTTCCTTCCGTACCACGGCGCCGAGCACTCCCTCGCGCTGCTGAACGAGATCGGCGTCGACGCCCTCCATGACCACGCCACCGGGCTCGCGGCCCGGTTCCGGGCGGGGCTGACCGGGCTGGGGCACAAGCCGGTGCCGGGGACGACGGCCGTCGTCGCGGCGCCCGGACTCGGCGACCGGGCGGCGGACCTGGAGCGCGCCGGGGTGATGGTCTCCGACCGGGCCGGAAATCTGCGGGCGTCCTTCCACCTGTACAACACCGAGGCCGACGTGGACCGCGCGCTGGACGTGCTGTCCGGCTGACCCCCGGCGCGGGCGGGCGCGGTCAGCGGTTCTCCGGGCAGTCCGCCGTCTCCCGGCAGAGGTTCTCCTCGACCCGGGCCAGCAGCCGGGCCAGCTCCTCGCGCTCGCCCCTGTCCAGGCCCGCGAGGGTGTGCTCCTCCAGATTCGTCCAGGCCCGCTCCACGTCGGAGAGCAGGGCGCAGCTGTTGTCGGTGGCCTCGACCAGGACGGCCCTGCGGTCGGCCGGGTCGGGGCTGCGGCGGACGTGTCCGGACTGCTCCAGGCGCTGAAGCATCTTGGTGACCGTGGACGGATCGAGGTCGACGGCCTTGATCACCTCCGACTGGCGCACCGCACCCGAGTCCCAGAGGTACATCATCAGGAACTCCTGGCCGGGGTAGAGGCCCGCGCTCTTGAGCAGCTTCCCCGCCGCGATCCGGTGGAGCCGCGCGAGCCGCGAGACGGCATGGCTGACCGGGCCGCCCCGGGCGGCGCTCGGCAGCTCGGTACAGGCGGGATCGGACGTCATCGGGACTCCTCGGGGTGGTGCGCGGCGGGCCCCGGGGCGGTCGCGCCGCGAGTGCCGGAGACTTCCCGGCAACATTACCTTGGTCGGCCAAGTAATGCGTTACAGTGGCACGCGTCGCAGATGCTTGGCCGACCACATAAATCTTGGGGGCTCTCCATGACCACCGCATTCGACCCGCTCGACCTGGCCGGCACGCGGCTCGCCAACCGCATCGCCCTGGCCCCGATGACCCGCAGCCGGGCGGGCGAGGGCGGCATACCGACGGAGCTGACCGCCGAGTACTACGCCCAGCGCGCCTCGGCCGGGCTCGTCATCACCGAGGGCGTCCAGCCCTCCGCCGTCGGACAGGGCTACCCCAGCACCCCCGGGCTGCACAGCGACGCACAGATCGCCGGCTGGCGCGCGGTCACCGACGCCGTGCACGCCAGGGGCGGCACGATCTTCGCGCAGCTCATGCACGCCGGGCGCATCGGCCACCCGGTCCTGCTGCCCGACGGGCTCACCCCGGTCGGCGCCTCCCCGGTCGCCGCGTCGGGCCAGGTCTTCACCCAGGAGGGCCCGAAGGACTTCGTCACCCCGCGCGAGCTGACCGGCACCGAGATCCGGACCACGATCGCCGACTTCGTGACCGCCGCGCGCAACGCGGTGGACGCCGGGTTCGACGGCGTGGAGCTGCACGGCGCCAACGGCTACCTGATCCACCAGTTCCTGGCCCCCAACTCCAACCTGCGCACCGACGAATGGGGCGGCTCCGTGGAGGGCCGTGTCCGGTTCGCGGCCGAGACCGTGCGCGCCGTCGCCGCCGGGATCGGAGCCGCGCGCACCGCGATCCGGATCTCGCCCGGAAACCCGTTCAACGACATCGACGAGCCCGCACCGGAGGCCACGTACCGGGCGCTGGTGCAGGCCATCGAACCGGTCGGGCTCGCCTATCTGCACATCGTCGAGGCCAAGGCCGACGACCGGGCGCTGACCGCCACGCTGAGCAAGGAGTTCAACGGCACGCTCGTCCTCAACCCGGCGAGCGAGGGCCCGACCGGCCCCGAGGCGCTGGCCCTGGTCGAGGAGGGCGTGGCGTCGGTCATCTCGTACGGGGCGCTGTTCCTGGCCAACCCGGACCTGCCGGAGCGGCTGCGGGCCGGCGGCCCCTACAACCCCGCGGACCGGGCGACCTTCTACGGGGGCGACCACCGCGGCTACACGGACTACCCGGCGCTGGGCGCGTGAGGCCCGAACGGAGACCGGCCGCCGCGGCCGGCTGACCGGTGACGGAACGTCAGCAGCGTCGGCCGGGAGGCGAGAGCGGCGAACTGGTTCCCCCACCAGCGGCGGTCCGGGGCTACGGCTGCGGCTTCTCCTCCAGCGGCGCCCCGTGCCACTTCCACGAGGTGACCCGCTCACGCCCCGGCAGATCCGCGCGGCCGGTGGACCACAGCAGTACGGTCCACCGGTCGCTGTCGTCCGGGGCGTCGGGGAAGAGCCGGGCCAGCACCCGGTCGCAGAGGTCGGCGGGCGGCGTCCAGCCGACGCCGAGGCCCGCCGCGAGGTCATGGGTGTGCACCAGGGTCTCCACGATGCCCATCGCGGCGAATCCCTCCGCGTCGGAGATCCCGTAGCTGTGGTGGGCGCGGACCTCCGGGGCCGTCGAGCGGACCATCGCCGCCAGCATGGCCCCGGTGGCCTCCAGCGCCTGCAAGAGGCCCGCGGTACCGGCCGCGGGGTCGGCGAAGATCGCGTTGGCCGGCCCGCCCTCGTGGCGCACGGCCCAGTGGAACGGCACAACCTGGTCCAACGGCGGCGACTGCGGCCCCAGTTGGGCCGCGTACGAGAAGAGGTCGTCGCTCAGATGTTCCACGGTCTCCCAGCAGGTCCAGGTGAGCGTCCCCGCCGGGGTGTGCCAGCCGGCCGCCGGAGCCTCCTTGAGTGCGGCCACCGCCAGGCGCACGGCAGAGGTCACGTCGTCCGCCGTGACCGGCAGCCGCGTCCCGGTCAGCAGCGCCCGCTCGCGCGCACTGCACTCCACGCAGAACTCGTTGCCCTCCGGATCGGCCAGGGTCGCCCAGCCCCGCCCGTTGGGCTTGCGGTGATCCGCGACGAGCGTGGCACCGAGGGCGAGCAGCCGCTCGACCTCCTCGTCCCGGGTGCGGTCGTCCGGCTGGATGTCGAAGTGAATTCGGTTCTTGGTGCTCTTCGGTTCGGGCACGGTGATGAACAGCAGCGCGGCACCGGGGGTCTCGACGAGGGCCTCGGGGTCACCGGGGAAATCGTCGTCGGCGAGGGAGGCGCCCAGCACCTCGGCCCAGAACGTGGCGAGTTGGTAGGCGTCGGCGCAGTCGACGGTGACGTGATGTACATGAGAAGTCATGGGCCACACTGTCGCCGGTGAGCGCCGCCGGGTCCAACGAGATACGCGGAGACCCACCACGCGGTGCGTGACGGGCCTCCGGGTGCTCGGTTGTTCAGACGGTGCCGAACTCCCCGGCCTTCACGCCCGCCACGAAGGAGGCGAAGGCGTTGGCGGGGACGGTCAGCACGGGGCCGCTCGGGTGCTTGGAATCGCGGACGGGGACGGTGCCGGTCGCGTACGCGTTGGACGGGGCCCATTCGACGCAGGCGCCGCCGTTGTTGCTGTAGGAGGACTTGGCCCAATGGGGGTATTCAGTCGTCACAGGGTGCCCTTTCGTAGCTGCTTGAACATGGCCACGGATGCCGCCTGGGAGAGCGATTCGGCCTGTAGCTGATGCTAGGACGCCCGCGCGGTCGCAGGGATGCTGGTTTTCGGTCCAGTTGTCCTGGGGTCCGGGCGACGCGGGGGACTTCCGGGTACGGCGGAGCCCCACCACGCGACGCATGATGGGGCTCCGCTGAACCGGTCGGTCAGACGGTGCCGAACTCTCCGGCTTTGACGCCTGCCACGAAGGAGGCGAAGGCGTTGGCGGGGACGGTCAGCACGGGGCCGCTCAGATCCTTGGAGTCACGGACGGGGACCATGCCACGCGAGGCGGCGACGTTGGCGGCAACCTCGACGCAGGCGCCGCCGTTGTCGCTGTAGGAGGACTTGAACCAGCGGGGGGAGTCGGTTGTCACGGGGTGCCCTTTCGTAACTGCTCGATCATGGCCACGGATGCCGCTTGTGAGAGCGCTTCAGCCTGCAACTGATGGTAGGCGGTCAACAGGGGCACCACGGAAGTGTTTTCCCGGTCGAGGTGGCCCTGCTGAGCGGACTCCGCGTACGACATGAGCTGGCGGTCCGAGAGCGTCAGGATGTACAGCGGCAGGTTGAACGGGCGGCGCTCCCCCATGCTGAACGGGGCGATCTGGAGCACGGTGTTCGGCAGCTCGGCGAATTCCACCAGCCGCGCCAACTGCGCCTCCATGACGGCTGATCCACCCACGGGCCGGCGGAGGCAGCTCTCGTCCAGCACCACCAGGACAAGCGGCGGAGCGGACTTCCGTACGAGCGCGGCTTGCCGCTCCGCGACGAGGCTGATCCGCTCGTGCGCCTGCTCGGTGCTGATCGCTCTCCGCTTGACGGCACTCTCGGCGAGGACTGTCGCGTACTCCGGGGTCTGGAGCAGACCGGGCAGGACGCCTACCTCGTACAGCCGGATCTCCGCTGCCCTGCCCTCGTATCCCACGTACTCCGGGAAGCCTTCCAGCAGACTGCCGTGCCGGATGTCCCGCCACTCGCGCTCGAAGGAATCAGCTGTTCCTTCGAGCCCCAGTGCGGCATCAACACCGATCGAAAACCTGCGGGTTGGCGGTTTACGACCATTCTCGACGCCGGAGACGTGCCGTCCGGTGTACCCGATCCGTCCGCCGAGGTCGTCCTGCTTCCAGTCGCGCGCCTCTCGTGCCCTGCGTAACCGGGCACCGTACGCCGCTTCCGGTGACGCGTCCGGGTTCAACTCCTTGATGTTTACCAATGTGTTCTCCGTACCTGCCACGTTGAGTACCGCCCGACGGTAGGCCACGCTGGGCCGCCTTGGTAGTGGAACGGCTACGGAGAGGCACGATCGTGTGCACGGAAAACGTTTCTCTGAACGGACGACCTCACCACCTTCCCGCCCCCGGAACGCTCCTGGTGGACACCAGCCGTCAAGGCCGCGTGGGTGAGTTCCGAGGAGTCGCCGGCCCGTACTGGTCGCTGCGGCCGGTCTGCGGCGGGACCGAGTGGGAAGCCGGGCCCGAGCACCTGCGTCCCGCGGATGCCATAGAGCGGCTGCGAGCGGAGAACGCACGGCGCAACGCGCGGAGTCGGGGTGAGGTGCTGTGAGCCCGCTGACCGGCGCGGCCTACCTGGTGGAGGTCACGGCGACGGCCGGCGGGAGGGCGGTTTCGCTCGGCAGGGCGACCGTGGCGAACCGCCGGTTCGCGCTCCGGTGGCTTCGACGACAGGCGCATCGGCTCGCGGACGGGCCCGGCGTCCCCGATCTCACGCCCCGCGGCCCACGGGACGTCCGGCCGATCGGCTTTCGGGGTTCCGCCGCCCCGGACGGACTCCGGGCGTGGGCACACGATCCGGACCAGCAGGAGCAGGCGATAGCGCGTCTGGAAGCCGGTGGGCCCGACGTGCTCACCGTGCTCGACCCCGCTGTCGGCCTGCTGGTGACGCTCACCGGACGGCCGCTCCGCCCACGCCGCGCCGCAGACGGCCGGCCGCGCCACAGCCACCCCGTGACCGTCCGGGCCGGGACCGTCCACCTCAACCGGAGAGCCCATGGTGATCCACTGCAACTCACCCGTCCGCCCGCCCTGGTTCCGGACCGCGCAAGCACACCGCCGAGCGGACACCGCGGAGACCGAGGAACTCCCCGACTGGCTCACCTGTGAACTCGGCAAGGGCCATACCGGTGAGCACGCCGACTGCCTGGACAGCATGGGACGCGGCACCTTTGACGTATGGCTGCGCTGGAACGAGGGCGAATTCACCTACGTCTGCGCCGCGCCCTGCGAACAGGTGGACCCCGCCGTCGCCCCCCGACTGCGACAGGCGTGCTGGCTGTTCACCGGCCACGAGCCCGGACACTCCTGGGAGTTCGAGGATCTCCCGCAGGACTAGGTGGTCTGTCCGCGGAGGCCCCCGGCCCCTACCGGCCGGTCTGCGGGAAGTCGGTGGAGAGCGTGAGGTCCTTCCAGGTGTCGAGGTCGTGGTCGACGGCTTCGCGGCCGGCGCGGACCAGGCGCAGCGCGTCGGAGCCGAGGACCAGGTGGGCGGGCGGATCGGGTGTGCCGAGGATCCGCAGGAGCGCCTCCGCGGCGCGGGCCGGGTCGCCGAGCTGGTGTCCGTCGGCCTTCTGGCGGGCGGCGCGGATGGGTTCGAAGACGTCGTCGTAGTCGGGGATGGTGCGCGGTGCGCGGATCATCGAGCGCCCGGCCCAGTCGGTACGGAAGGAGCCCGGCTCGATGGCGGTGACATGGATGCCGAAGGCGGCGACTTCCTTGCCGATGGCTTCGAGGATGCCTTCGACCGCGTACTTGCTGCCGCAGTAGGCGGAGACGCCGGGGAAGCCGGCCAGGCCGCCCATGGAGGTGACGGCCAGGATGTGCCCGCGGCGCCGTTGGCGCATGAAGGGCAGGACGGCCTGGATGGTGGCGGCGGCGCCGAAGACGTTGACGTCGAACTGGGCGCGCAGGTCGGCGAGGGAGGTTTCCTCGAAGGTCCCTTCCAGGCCGTAGCCGGCGTTCGCGATCAGCACGTCGACGGGGCCGATGGCCTCCTCCACCTCGCCCGTCACGGCGAACACGGCTTCGTCGTCGGTCACGTCGAGGATGCGGGCGTGGGCGCGTTCCGGGTGAAGGGCGGTGAAGGCCGCCGCGTCGGTACCGTTGCGGACGGTGCCGACGACGGTGTGGCCGGCCGCCAGGGCCGCGGTGGCGAAAGCGCGGCCGAGGCCGCCGCTGACGCCGGTGATCAGGATGGTCTTGGCCGTGTGGGTCACGCCTGGTCCTCCTTGTGCAGGACGAGGTGCTCGTGGAAGAGCACGCCGTCGCGGATGTCGCCGGTGGCGGTGAAGCCGGTGTCGTCGACGTAGTCGAGGTGGTCGCCGGTCACCGTGTACCGGCCGGTGTAGGCGCTGGGGCGGTTGCCGCGGGCCTCGTCGTAGCGGCCGTCGGCGCGCAGTTCCTGGCGGATGTGTCCGTCCGCGGTCACCCACATACCGACCACGTCCGCCCGCTCACCGGCCGGGGCTGCTGGCTGCTGGCCCATCACGTTCTCCTTCGTCCGCAGGTGTCTTCGGGCCAGCCTGTGCCGCGGCGGGAGCGGGAGCCAGGACAGGCTGTGCCTGGGTACGGCGTACCCAGGCACACCACCGGGGGGCGGCATAGCCTGGACGGGTGACCCGCAACGATCTCGGAGACTTCCTGCGCGCCCACCGTGCCCGCCTGCGACCCGGTGACGTCGGCCTCGCCTCGTACGGCGCGCGCCGGGTGGCGGGGCTGCGACGGGAGGAGGTCGCCGTCCTGGCCGGAATGAACAGCGACTACTACGCCCGGCTGGAACAGGGCCGCGAGCGCGGCCCCTCCCCGCAGATCCTCGACGCGATCGGCCGCGCCCTGCGCATGGACGACGCGGCGCGCGAGCACCTGTACCGGCTGGCGGGCGTGGTACGGGAGGACAACCGGGACCTGCCGAGGGAGGCGGTCGGTACACCGCTGAGGCAGCTCCTCGACGGTTACACGAACGCCCCGGCGTTCGTCCTGAATCCGGCGAAGGACTTCCTGGCGGCCAACGCCCTGGCCGAGGCGCTGTTCTCCCCGTTCGAAGCAGTGGACAACCTCGCCCGCATGACGTTCCTCGACCCGGCGGCACGGGGATTCTTCACCCGCTGGGACAGATCGGCCGAGGCGGTCGTCGCCGGGCTGCGCCACGCCACGGGCCTCGGCCCCCACTACCCGCGTCTGTACGAGCTGATCGACACCCTGACCGGGGCGAGCGAGGACTTCGCCGCGCTCTGGGCCTCGCACACCGTCTACGGGAAGACCCAGGACGCCAAGGAACTCGACCACCCCGACGTCGGGCCCCTCTCGCTCACCTACCAGTCCTTCGATGTGCGCGGAGCGCCGGGACAGCTGCTGGTGATCTACCACGCCGAGCCGGACAGCGCCGACGCCCAGGCGCTCACCCTGCTCGGCAGCCTGCACGCCACCCGCCGCGGGGAGCCCGCCGGGGAACGGTAGCCCCCGCTTGACCTGAGTAGACCTGTCTGTCTAATCTGGGGCGCTATTGAACAGACAGGTCTACTCATGCTTCGGACGGGAACGGTCATGACGAATCTCTCGGTCGTTCCGGCGTCCGAACCGGCGCGCACCTCGAACGCGTCCGCCGGCGCCGGAGCCGCGCGGGTCAGGCGACTGCCGCCCAACGTGGCGCTGTACGTACTCGCCTCGATCACCATCTCGTTCCTGGCGGCCTCCAGCGCGCCCACCCCGCTCTACGCGGTCTACCAGGCCGAATGGGGCTTCGACCCGATCACCACCACCGCGGTCTTCGGCGTCTACGCGGTGGCCGTACTGCTCGGGCTGCTCACCCTGGGCAAGCTCTCCGACCACGTCGGCAGGCGGCCGGTGCTGCTGGCCGCGCTGGCGGCGCAGGCCGCCTCCATGGTCGTGTTCGCCACCGCCGACGGCGTGTCGGGACTGGTGGTCGCCCGGATCGTCCAGGGTCTGTCCACCGGCGCCGCGCTCGGCGCGATAGGGGCCGGGATGATGGACATCGACCGGCCGCGCGGCACGATCACCAACGCGGTCGTCCCGGGCATCGGCACGGCGACCGGCGCGCTGGTCTCCGGCCTCGTCGTCCAGTTCCTGCCCGCCCCCACGCATCTGGTCTACCTCGGACTGCTGGCGGTCTTCGTCCTCCAGGCCGTCGCCGTCGCGCTGATGACGGAGACGGTGACCCGCAAGCCGGGGGCGCTGGCCAGCCTGGCGCCGGAGATCAAGCTGCCGCGCGCCGTACGCCGCCCGATGCTGGTGGCCGCGCCGGTGCTGTTCGCCGTCTGGGCGCTGGCCGGGCTGTACGGGTCACTCGGCCCGTCCCTCGCGCGGCAGCTGACCGGTTCCAGGTCCGAAGTGCTCGGCGGGCTGAGCCTGTTCGTGCTCGCCGGGGTGGCTGTCGTCTCGGTGCTGGTCCTGCGGAAGGCGGCGACCCGGACGGTGATGCTCACCGGCATCCTCGCGCTGATCGCCGGGGTGGCCCTCACCCTCGTCTCGATCCACGGATCCTCCCCCACCGGCTTCTTCGCCGGCACCGCCATCGCGGGCGTCGGCTTCGGCAGCGGGTTCCAGGGCGGCATCCGGACGGTGATGCCGCTGGCCCGGCCGCACGAGAGTTCCGGGGTGCTGTCGCTGCTCTTCGTCGTCTCCTACCTGGGCATGGGGGTGCCCGCCGTGATCGCCGGGTTCCTCGTCGTCCACGCGGGCGGACTGACCGCCACCGCGCAGGAGTACGGCGTCGCCGTGATCGTCCTCGCGGCGTTCGCGCTGCTCGGGCTGGTGCGCGGCGGCCGGGACGGGGCGGTGGCCCTGCCGGGCGAGCGGGTCGGCGGCAACGCCTGAGGGGCGGGCGCCGGCCGGGGCATAATGTAGACAGATCTGTCTGAAGGAGTGACCGTCATGGCGAGTGTCCGGAGCACCGCGAAGCCGTCGGCGCGTGAGCGCCTGCTCGCCTCCGCGAACGAGCTGTTCTACGCCGAGGGCGTGCAGAGCGTCGGGATCGACCGGGTCATCGAGCACGCGGGCGTGGCCAAGGCGTCGCTGTACAACACCTTCGGCGGCAAGGAGCAGCTCGTCCGGGCGTACCTCGACACCCGGCACGCGGGCACCGTCGACCGGATCACCCGGGCCGTCGCGGAGCGCGACACGCCCCGCGAGCGGATGCTGGCGGTCTTCGAGTCCCAGGCGCGGCAGTTCGACCGGCCCGACTTCCGCGGCTGCGCCTTCATCCGCGCCGGCGCGGAGGCCAACCCCGGCGGGATGGTCCAGGAGGCGGCGGACACCTTCCGCGGCTGGATGCGCGAGCTCTTCACCCGCCTCGCCGCCGAAGCCGGCGCCGCCGACCCCGGCGCCCTGGGCCACCAGCTCCAGCTCCTCTACGACGGCGCGGGCATCTCCGCCCTGATGGACCACGACCCCGCGGTGGCCGCGGCCTCCCGCGCGGCGGCGACCGCCCTGATCACGGCGGCGACGGGCACATCCGCCGAGGCCTGAGCGGCGCCCGGCACGCACCCGGGCCGAGGCGCCGCGAGCGTGAGACCCAGCGGCCCGCTCGGCCGACGTCCGCACGCCGGTGTCCCGGCGCGGCACCGCCACGGGACACGGCAAAAGGGGTGGGACGGCATCACCGTCCCACCCCCTGCGCACCGCGGACCGGGCCTACCTCACCGGCGTGAAGTCCCGCGCCCCGATGAACTCCGGGCGGCGGATCGGAGCCGCGAAGGGCTCCTCGGCCTTGTTCTCCACGCTGTTGAACACGATGAAGACATTGCTGCGCGGGTACGGGGTGATGTTGTCCCCCGAGCCGTGCATGCAGTTGCAGTCGAACCAGGTCGCCGAACCCGCCCGGCCCGTGAAGAGCTTGATGCCGTGCCGGTCGGCCATCTTCGTCAGCGCCTCGTCGGACGGGGTGCCCGCGTCCTGCATCTGGAGCGACTTCTTGTAGTTGTCCTTCGGCGTCTCGCCCGCACACCCGAGGAACGACTTGTGCGAGCCGGGCATGATCATCAGCCCGCCGTTGGTGTCGTAGTTCTCGGTCAGCGCGATCGAGACGGACACCGCCCGCATGTTCGGCAGACCGTCCTCGGCGTGCCAGGTCTCGAAGTCCGAGTGCCAGTAGAACCCGGAGGCACCGAAGCCCGGCTTGACGTTGATCCGGGACTGGTGGACGTACACGTCCGAACCCAGGAGCTGGCGGGCCCGGCCCACCACGCGCTCGTCGCTGACCAGCCGGGCGAACACCTCGCTGAGCCGGTGGACCTCGAAGACCGACCGTACGCTCTGCGACTTCGGCTCGATGATCGAGCGCTCGTCGGCGCGGACCGCCGGATCGGCGATCAGCCGCTCCAGTTCGGCGTGGTAGCCGGCCACCTCGTCCGGCGCGATCAGCTGGTCGACGGTGAGGAAACCGTCGCGCTCGAACCCCTGGAGGTCCTTCGCGGCGACCGGACCCGGTGCGCCGGGCGCGGACCAGATGACCGGGTCCTGGCGGGGAGTGGTCATCTCGGCGGCGCCGCGCGATGGGTACAGGTCGGCACGTGCATCAGCGGTCATGATGGTTCAGCCCTCCTCGGTCAGCAGCGGGTAGACACCGTTCTCGTCGTGGTCCTCCCGTCCGGTGACGGGAGGGTTGAAGACGCACACGCAACGGAAGTCCGTCTTGGGGCGCAGCGTGTGGTGCTCGTGCCCGTTCAACAGGTACATCGTTCCGGGGGCGATCCAGTGCTTTTCACCGGTGTCGTCGTTGGTGAGTTCTGCCTCGCCCTCCGTGCAGAGCACGGCCTCGATGTGGTTGGCGTACCACATCGACGTCTCCGTGCCCGCGTACAGCACGGTCTCGTGGAGCGAGAAGCCCACCTTCTCCTTGGCGAGCACGATGCGCTTGCTCTCCCAGGTGCCGGAGGCGGACTTCACATGCCGGTCGGTGTTCTCGACGTCACTGAACGATCGGACAATCACGGTGGTTCGGTGCCTTTCTCTCTGCAGCGGTGTATCTCATCGGGCCCGCCCGGGGCGGCCCCGGGTCAGGCGGTCTCGCGGACGCAGCGGGCCAGCGTGCGCAGGCCCTCGTCCAGCTCCTCGGGGGTGATGGTCAGCGGCGGCAGCAGCTTGACGACCTCGCTCTGCGGACCGGAGGTCTCCAGCAGCAGCCCCAGCTCGAACGCGCGGGCGCAGATGGCCGACGCGCGCTTCGGGTCGTTGAACTCCATGCCCCAGACGAGTCCGCGGCCGCGGAACTGCGCGCTGTCGTGCTCGCCGCAGATCGCCAGGAGCGCCTGCTCGACCTGCTCGCCGCGGGCCAGCGTCTGCTTCTCCATCTGGCCGTCCGCCCAGTAGGCGTCGAGCGCGGCGGCCGCGGTGACGAACGCCGGGTTGTTGCCGCGGAAGGTGCCGTTGTGCTCGCCGGGCTCCCAGATGTCCAGCTCGGGCTTGAACAGGCAGAGCGACATGGGCATCCCGTAGCCGCTGATGGACTTCGACAGGGTCACGATGTCCGGCGTGATGCCGGCCTCCTCGAAGGAGAAGAAGCCGCCGGTCCGGCCGCAGCCCATCTGGATGTCGTCGACGATCAGCAGCATGTCCTGGCGTTGGCACAGCTCCTGGAGCGCGCGGAGCCACTCGGCGCGGGCGACGTTGATGCCGCCCTCGCCCTGGACCGTCTCCACGATCACGGCGGCGGGCTTGTTGAGCCCGGAGCCCTGGTCGTCCAGCAGCCGCTCGAACCAGAGGAAGTCCGGGACGGTGCCGTCGAAGTAGTTGTCGAACGGCATCGGCGTGCCGTGCACCAGGGGGATACCGGCGCCGGCCCGCTTGAAGGCGTTGCCGGTGACGGCCAGCGAGCCGAGCGACATGCCGTGGAAGGCGTTGGTGAACGAGACCACGGACTCGCGGCCCTTCACCTTGCGGGCCAGCTTCAGCGCCGACTCGACGGCGTTGGTGCCCGTCGGGCCGGGGAACATCACCTTGTACGGCAGGTCGCGCGGCCGCAGGATGACGTTCTGGAAGGTCTCCAGGAAGGCCCGCTTGGCGGTGGTCGCCATGTCGAGGCCGTGCGTGATCCCGTCGCGCTCGATGTAGTCGATCAGCGCGCGTTTCAGCACCGGGTTGTTGTGGCCGTAGTTGAGCGAGCCGGCTCCGGCGAAGAAGTCGAGGTAGGAGTGGCCGTCCTCGTCCGTCAGCCGGGCGCCCTGCGCGCGGTCGAACACGGCGGGCCAGCCGCGGCAGTAGCTACGTACCTCGGACTCCAGGGTCTCGAAGACACTGAGGGCGGGCGGGGTGATGGTCACAGCGGGTCTCCTGCGTGAGGGGGGTGTGACGGGCGGCGGTGAAGGGATCGCGACGGGTACGGCGCCCGTCGGCGGAAGTGCGCGCTCAGGCGTGGAACGGGCCTATGCGGTAGAGCACTTCCGGCAGATGAGTGCCCTCCGGGAACAGGCCGCCGTCGAAGAGCACCTCTTGTTCCAGTGCCACGTCGTGGCGCTGGGCGTAGGAGGTGAACAGGCGGTCCGATGCGGTGTTGTCCGGCGTGATGGTCGTCTCGACCGAGGCGAGGCCCTGGTTCGCGGCGACCCGTGCGGTCAGCTCGTCCAGCAGCTTCGCCGCCAGGCCGGTGCCGCGGTGGCCGTGGTCGACGGCCACCTGCCAGACGACGAGCGTCTCGGGGCGGTCTGGCCTGATGTACCCCGTCACGAAGGCGACCGGGCTGCCGGTCTCGTCGCGGGCGACCACGGAGGTCGCCGCGAAGTCACGGCACCACAGCAGGTAACTGTACGAGGAGTTGAGGTCCAGGACCTTGGAGTCGCGGGCTATGCGCCAGATCGCGGCTCCGTCCTCCACTCGTGGGGTGTCGATGGTGATGAATTCGCTTCGGGCACGTGCAAAATCTGCTGGTGCGGCGGTCATGGGAATTGAATTTACCCAGCAAGTTTCGAAATTGCATCGAGGAAAGGGGTTGGGTGAAGAGCCTTGTTGTGCTATCACGCGGGTGCGCGCCCCAGCGCGAATCGCTCACCCTTCCTCCCGATTTGCCCCGCATTTATCCGGCAAAACGCCCTCGGTGTGGAGTCGGTCACAAGGTGGTAACTCTCGTGAGACATCACTGAATTGAGTGAGGAGGACCTGTGAAAACTGGGGTGTTTAGCCTTCGAAGAAGCGGGAAGAAGAATGCGGGGAGCTGCTCTCCATGAGGCGGCTCCCCGCATTATTGGATTGTCTTCGGATTTATTCGCTGAGCCAGGTTTCCGAAACCGCCTTGCGGGCAGCTTCGAAATTGACCTGACATCCCGCATCGGCCATCGCCGCCCCCAGGGCCGCGAGCGAGGAGAGCACCGCGCCCCGCGTCGCGTCCACCCCGTAGTGATTGACCCGGATCATCTCCCCGGACAGCGCCCCGCCGCCCGCGATCAGCGGCAGCGACGGGTCCGCGGCGAGCGCCCGTGCCACCAGGCCCGCGGCGTCCACCCCCTCCGGGGTGCGCAGCGTGGTCGCCACCGGCGCCGCGTCCTTCGCCTCGCGCACATACGGGGCCAGACCGCCGCCCAGCGCGAGCGCCCCGGCCCGGGTGGCCGCGGCCGCCGCGGAGTGACGGGCCATGAGGGCGTCCGGGCCCTCCGCCTCGATCCGCTCCACACAGGCCTCCAGCGCCAGCATCTCCAGCTGGGCCGGCGCGTGCGGCAGCGCCTTGCGGCCGCCGTCGATCCAGCGCTCCTTCCAGTCCAGCAGGGAGAGGTAGGAGCGGCGCGGGGCCTGCGGGTTGGCGGCGAGCCGCTCCCAGGCGCGGGCGCTCACCGACACCGCGGACACCCCGGCCGGACCGCCCATCGCCTTCTGCGCGCCGATCACGCACAGGTCGACGCCCCACGCGTCGGGCAGCAGCGGCTCCGCGCCCACGGAGGCGACGGCGTCCAGCATGAACAGCGCCCCGTGCGCGCGCACGACCTCGCCGATCTCCGCGACCGGGTTGGTGTTGCCGGTGGCCGCCTCCGCGTGGACCAGCGAGACGAAGTCGATCTCCGGGTGCGCGGCCAGCGCCTGTGCGACCTGGTCGGCGGTGACGGCCGTGTGGAAGGGCACCGCCAGGTCGACGACCTCGGCACCGCAGTCACGCAGCCAGTTGCCGAAGGTCTGCCCGTACGGACCCGTCACCACGTTCAGCGCGGTCGAACCGGGCCGGGCGCCGCCCCGGATGCAGCCTTCGAGGGGGAGCAGGGCCTCGCCCTGCATGATGACGACATCCTGCTCGGTGGCGAGGAGACCGGCCACCCGCCGCTCGACGGCCGCGAAATGCGCGGGGGTGAGCGGGGTGAGGTCGAGGAAGGGGTGCGTCACGGTGGTGCTCTCTTCGGGATCGGATCGGTGTGCGGCCGGCCTGCGGACCGGGCCCGCACCGAGGGTACCCAGCACCTCGCGAACGGCCTTGCGGGTCCCTCGTACAGTGCTGTGCATGAGTGATCACGAGGCGCCGCGGGTGCTGCATGTGAAGGGGCGGGTGCTCGTCGGCCCCGACGAGGTCAGGGACGAGCTCTGGGCGGTCGGCGGACGCGTCACGTACGAGCGGCCCGCCGGTGCGGACGGGGCGACGGTCCTCAGCGGATGGGCGCTGCCGGGGCTGGTCGACGCCCACTGCCACGTCGGGCTCGACCACCACGGGGCCGTCGACACGGCGACCACGGAGAAGCAGGCCGTCGACGACCGGGAGGCCGGCGCGCTGCTCCTGCGGGACGCGGGTTCGCCCGCCGACACCCGGTGGATCGACGACCGCGAGGACCTGCCGAAGATCATCAGGGCCGGCCGCCACATCGCCAGGACCCGGCGGTACACCAGGAACTACGCGTACGAGATCGAGCCGGACGAGCTGGTGGCGTACGTGGCGCAGGAGGCGCGCCGCGGCGACGGCTGGGTGAAGCTGGTCGGCGACTGGATCGACCGGGAGGTGGGCGACCTGACGGCGTGCTGGCCGCGCGAGGCGGTCGGGGCGGCCATCGCGGAGGCGCACCGGCTGGGCGCCCGGGTCACCGCGCACTGCTTCGCGGAGGACTCGCTGCGCGACCTCGTCGAGGCCGGGATCGACTGCGTCGAGCACGCGACCGGGCTGACCGAGGAGACGATCCCGCTCTTCGCGGAGCGCGGGGTCGCGATCGTCCCGACGCTGGTCAACATCGCCACCTTCCCGGCGCTGGCACAGGGCGGCGACGCCAAGTACCCGCGGTGGTCGGCCCATATGCGCCGGCTGCACGAGCGCCGCTACGACACGGTGGGCGCCGCCCATGACGCCGGTGTCCCCGTCTTCGTCGGCACCGACGCGGGCGGTGTGCTCGCCCACGGGCTGGTGGCCGACGAGGTCGCCGAACTGGTGAAGGCGGGCATCCCGGCCCTGACCGCGCTGTCCGCCGCGACCTGGGGCGCCCGCGCGTGGCTCGGCAGGCCGGGACTGGAGGAGGGCGCACCGGCCGACCTGGTGGTGTACGACGAGGACCCGCGGGCGGACGTGCGCGTGCTGGCCGCGCCCCGCAGGGTCGTACTGAACGGGCGCGTGATCGGCTGACGGACGGGCCCCGGGCCATGACCGGCCCGGGGTGCACCGTGTTGACCGGCAGTTACCGGGGGTGGGCCCGTTCGTTGAGCATCTCCGCGTGTGCGCCGGGGCGGTCGCCTTCGAGCCGCCCACGCTCAGGGAAACGGGTGAAACGGGTGAACCCGAGGAACGCACGTGCCGAGATATTCGAATACATACACGGAAACCCCCCTTTGGGGTGAACTCACCTCAGGTGTCCGCCAGTTCACCCTCTGTGCGTAAAGATTCACGGAGTCGAGGCCACCGGTGCCCGCGATGTCCCCCATTGGACGGCGCCGGTGGCTCCAAAGTCTCTTGTGGGGGTTCCACCATCTTGAACAGCAACACCTTCCGCCTCGCTGCCCTGGCGGTCGCCGCCGCTCCCGTCGCACTGCTGGTCGCCGTCCCCGCGCAGGCCGCCACCGCGACCACCGCCACGACCGCCGGCGACGGGAAGGCGAGCGCGGTAGTGCTCCGTACCGCACTCGACGTCTCGCTCCTGAACAAGTCGATCGAAGTGCCGCTCACGGCCACGCTCAACGAGGTGCACGCCCCGGCCACCGCGAAGCAGACCGCGCTCAGCGTGCGGCTCGACGGTGTGGACGAAGGACAGCCGGTCCACGTGCTGCGTGCCGATGTCGCCACGGCGAACGCGACCGTCGACAAGCGTCGTGCCGAGGGCCACACCAACATCGCGAAGGCCCGGCTCCACCTGCCCGGTCTGCCGCTGCTCTCGCTGATCGAGGTCGAGCAGATCACGTCCAGGGCGGTCTGCGAGGTGGGCCACAAGCCGGTCGCCGAATCGAACGTGCTGGGGTACGTGAAGGTCCTCGGCCAGCGCGTCACCCTCACTGCCTCAGGCACCACCCAGGTCAAGGTGCCGGGCGTCGGCGAGGTGACGCTCGACCTGTCGAAGACGCACACCACCTCGCGCACCGCGGCGGCCTCGGCACTTCAGCTGAAGGTCTCGGTGAACCCGCTCAAGCTGAACGTCGCCGACGTGCGGGGCGAGGTCACGCTCGCCGAGGCCACCTGCGAGACGCCGAAGGCGCCCGCGCCGGCTGGTTCCACCGGCGGCTCGTCGGACGGCGGTTCGACCGACGGCGGTTCGTCGGACGGCGGCTCCGGCGACGGCGGTTCGACCGACGGCGGCGGCACCAGCGGCACCAGCGGCACCAGCGGTTCCGGCAGCTCCGGCAACGGGGGCTCCACGGCCGGTGACTCCGGCGGCGATGTGAAGACGCAGACCGGCACCGGCAACGCACCCGCGGCCTCCGGCGCCGATCTCGCCGAGACGGGCTCCAGCTCCAGCACCCCGTACATCGCGGGCGGTGCGGCGTTGCTGCTGGCTGTCGGCGCCGGCGCGATGGTCGTGACCCGGCGGCGTGCGCGGGGCTGACGCGCGGGGGAGCGCGTCAGGGCCCGAGGGGGCGGCCGGGGGGTCGTAGGGAGAACAGGGGGCGGGGAGCGGTGTTCCATGAGTGGAGCACCGCTCCCCGCCCCCGACGCGACACCGGACCGGGCGGGGCCGTCACCGGCTGACGGCGGTCAGCGCCTGGAGCGCCTGGTCGAGCACCTGGAGGAAGCGGTTGGTCGTCGTCCGGTCGCGCACGGCCAGCCGAAGCCAGTCGGTGCCGAGCCCCGGGAACGTATCGCCGCGCCGGGCCGCGAAGCCCAGCATCCGCAGCCGCTCCCGTATCTCGGCGGCCCGCTCCAGCCGGACCAGGACGAACGACCCCTCGGCCGGCTCCACCACCTGGATCTCGGTGAACTCGCGGAGCCCCGCGACCAGATGGCACCGGTCCACCGCGATGCGGTCCGCCGCGGCCGCCGCCTCGGCCAGTGCCCTCGGCTCCATGCACGCCTCCGCGGCCGTCAGTGCCGGTGACGACACCGGCCACAGCGGCTGCGCCTCCGCCAGCCTGCGCACGGTCTCCGGCGCGGCCGTGACGTAACCGATCCGCAGCCCGGCGAGCCCCCAGGTCTTGGTGAGGCTGCGCAGGACGACGAGCCCGGGGACGTCGGTGCGGCCGCACAGCGCCTCCCGCTCACCGGGCACCGCGTCCATGAACGCCTCGTCGACCACCAGGGTCCGCCCGGGGCGCGCCAGTCGCTCCAGCACGGCCGCGGGGTGCAGCACGGACGTCGGGTTGGTCGGATTGCCGACCACCACCAGATCCGCGTCGGCCGGAACGGCGGCCGGATCCAGCCGGAAGCCGTCCTCGGCCCGCAACAGCACTCGTCCCACCTCGTGCCCGGCCGCGCGCAGGGCGGCCTCGGGCTCGGTGAACTGCGGATGGACCACGACCGGCCGCCGGGCCGGCAGCGCGCGTGCGATCAGCACGAACGCCTCCGCCGCACCCGCCGTCAGCAGGACCCGCTCGGGCGGCAGCCCGTGGCGCGCGGCGACCGCCGCGAGCGCCGGACGTCCGTCCGGGTAGGCGGAGAGCGCGCCCAGCGACGCGGCTATCCGCTCCTTCAGCCAGGCCGGTGGGGTGCCGGCCCGTACGTTGACGGCGAGATCGGTCAGATCCCGGCCCCGTCCCCGTACCTCCGCGTCACCGTGATGCCGCAGATCGTGGGCGCCCGCGCCGGTTGCGTCGGGGCTCTCAGTGGGAGTGTGCATGACCGCCATGGTGGGGGGTGGTGGTGATGGCCGTCGGCGTCAGGGTGGAAGCGCGGCTGGTGCGGCGGTCCCACCTTGTCCTAGAGGCCCGGCAGTGGAATCGGTACACGCAGGAGTCGCCGTTCATCCGCGGATCGCTCCTGACGGCCTCCCGGTGGCGCCGCCGGTACAGAGGAAGTACGGCAGAACGACTATGCGCCCCGCACCCGGCTTCACGCAACGGTCCAGGCCCTGCCGTGCACCGTGCGCGGCAGGCGGGCCACCGCGCAGGTGACCATCGCCGCGCGCCCTTTGGGCCGCGACTTCCGTTTCGGCACCAGGAGTTCGCCGCCGGCGGCGAGCGCCGCGGCCTCCGCCACCGAGGGCGTGCCGACGGCGGCGAGCGGCGCGCCGGACGGATGCGGCACCTCGACGCGGGCCAGTTCCTCGGCCGTATACGTGCGCAGCGGCACACCGAGCCGTGCGGCGGCGGCCACGATCCCCGGCTCCTCGGCCCTGGCGTCGACGCTCACCAGCTCCGCGACGTCCGACGGCGAGAGCCCCGCCCCGGCCAGGGTGTCCCTGATCAGCCCGAGCACCTCGTCCAGGGGCGCGCCCCTGGACGCGCCGACCCCGACGGCGAGCGAGGCGCCCTCCACCGGGCCCCCCACCGCGTCCGTCGCCGCCGGCACGGCCGCGGTGACTGTTCCGGTCATGGAGCGAGCCTTTCTGGACGGGTGAGGGAGCGGGGCCTGGCAGGGGCGATCTGAGATGCGGGCACCGGGGTCAATCGGCTAGCAAGAGCCCATGGCGGTGTTCGTCGCGCTCGGCGCGTTCCTGATGACCCTGGCCGGCGGCTGGGTCGCCCAGCGCGTCACCGACCGCCGCCACCTCGTGCTCGGCTTCGCCGGCGGACTGATGCTCGGCGTGGTCGGCCTGGACCTGCTGCCGGAGGCGATCGAGGCCGCCGGCGGCCTCGTCCTCGGCGTACCGGCGGCCCTGCTGCTGTTCGTCGGCGGCTTCCTGGTCGCCCACCTGGTGGAGCGGCTGCTCGCGGTACGCCAGGCCGCACACGGCGCGGGCGAGGAACGGGTGCCCCAGGTCGGGCTGACGGCGGCGGCGGCGATGGTCGGCCACAGCCTGATGGACGGCGTGGCGCTCGGCGCCGCCTTCCAGGTCGGCGGCGGCATGGGCGCGGCCGTCGCCCTCGCCGTCATCACCCACGACTTCGCGGACGGCTTCAACACGTACACGATCACCAGCCTGTACGGGAACGCCCGCCGCAAGGCCCTCACGATGCTCTACGCGGACGCGGCGGCGCCCGTCGTCGGCGCGGCGACGACGCTTCTGTTCACCCTTCCGGCGGAACTCCTCGGCTGCTATCTCGGCTTCTTCGGCGGAGCGCTGCTCTACCTCGCCGCCGCCGAGATCCTGCCCGAGGCGCACCACGACCACCCGGCCCGCTCCACACTGCTCTGCACGGTCGCCGGAGTGGGCTTCATCTGGCTGGTCGTGGGCATCGCGGACTGACCGGCCCACCGCTTCCCGCCCCGTGCGGTGCCCGGCGTTCATTCCGCGCACCGCTCGACGAACCGGCGGGCCGTACCGGGCGCGGAGGCCCAGTGCGTATGCAGATAGCTCGCGTGCACGCCCCCCTGCACGAACCCCTCCACACGCCGCTCCGGCCGGTGCATGCCCCAGGCCGGCTCGTCCCCGGCGCCCGGCTCCAGCACGGTGCGGTGGAACTCGTGCCCGCGCATCCGCGTACCGGCCGCCGCGAGCACGTTGTCGCGGAGCGCCACGGCGTCCCGGTAACCGAGCGTCAGCCGCTGGGACATCCGCCCCTCGGCGTTCAGCACCCCGCACATGGGCAGCCCGTCCAGCGACCGCGCCAGATACAGCAGCCCCGCACACTCGGCGGCCACCGGTGCCCCGGACGCCGCCAGCTCCGCGACGGCCCCGCGCAACGGCTCGTTGGCGGACAGGCCGGGCCCGTACACCTCGGGGAACCCGCCCCCGATGACCAGCCCCCGGGTCCCCTCGGGCAACGCCTCGTCCCGCAACGGGTCGAACGGCACCACCTCGGCCCCGGCGGCGGTGAGCAGCTCACTGTGCTCGGCGTAGGAGAAGGTGAAGGCGGCCCCGGACGCGACAGCGACCCGTACCCCTCCCGCTCCCGGCACGGGCCCGCCGCCGGCTGCCACGGCCCCCGCCGCGTCCCACACCTCGCTCGGCACGGACGGCGCGGACCGGGCCAGCGCCAGCAGCGCGTCCAGATCGCATCCCGCCAGCACCTGCTCCCGCATCGCCGCGACGGCCGCCACCGCGTCGCCCCGCCGCTCGGCCACCGGCACCAGCCCCAGGTGCCGCGAGGGCACCGCCACCTGCTCGGCCCGCCGCAGCACCCCCATGACCGGCACCCCGGACTCGTCCAGGGCCTCGCGGAGCAGTTCCTCGTGCCGGTCGGAGCCGACCTTGTTCAGGATCACCCCGCCGATCCGCACCCGCGGGTCCCACGAGGCGAAACCGTGGACCAGCGCCGCCACCGACCGCGACTGCGACGACGCGTCCACGACCAGTACCACCGGCGCCCGCAGCAGCTTCGCGACGTGTGCGGTGGACGCGAGCTCACCGAGCCCGGAGGCCCCGTCGTACAGCCCCATCACCCCCTCGACGACCGCCAGGTCGCAGCCCCGCGCACCGTGCGCGAACAGCGGGGCGATCAGCTCCGGCCCGCACATGTACGCGTCGAGGTTGCGCCCCGGCCGCCCCGTGGCGAGGGTGTGGTAGCCCGGGTCGATGTAGTCGGGCCCGACCTTGTGCCCGGACACGGCGAGCCCCCGCCCGGCGAAGGCGGCCAGCAGACCCGTCGCGACGGTGGTCTTGCCGCTGCCGGACGACGGCGCGGCGACGACCAGGCGGGGAACCGTCACCACTCGATGCCCCTCTGGCCCTTCTGTCCGGCGTCCATCGGGTGCTTGACCTTCGACATGTCGGTCACCAGATCCGCCGCGTCCAGCAGCGCGGCGGGCGCGTTGCGCCCGGTGATCACCACATGCTGCGAACCGGGCCGGTCGCGCAGCACCTCGACGACCTCGTCGGTGTCGACCCATCCCCAGTGCATCGGGTAGGCGAACTCGTCGAGCACGTACAGCCGGTGCGTCTCGGCGGCGAGATCACGCTTGACCTGCTCCCAGCCCTCGCGGGCCGCGGCCTCGTTGTCCAGCTGCTGGTCGCGCTGGACCCAGGACCAGCCCTCGCCCATCTTGTGCCAGACGACGGGCCCGCCCTCGCCGCTCGCGCCGAGGACCTTCAGCGCGTTCTCCTCGCCGACCTTCCACTTCGCCGACTTCACGAACTGGAAGACCCCGACCGGCCACCCCTGGTTCCAGGCGCGCAGCGCCAGCCCGAAGGCCGCCGTCGACTTGCCCTTGCCGATACCGGTGTGCACCATCAGCAGCGGCCGGTTGCGGCGCTGCCGGGTGGTGAGTCCGTCGTCCGGCACACTGACCGGCTGTCCCTGCGGCATCAAGCAGCCCTCCTGCTGTTGTCCCGAACATCCTTGACCAGCCCGGCGATCGAGTCCGCCCGCAGCTCGTCGAGCGTGACGGCGGTGCCGCCCAGCTCGCCCGCGAGACTCACCGCGAGACCGAGCCGCACCGGACCCGACTCGCAGTCCACGACCACGGACGCCGTGCCCTCGGCCTCGTGCAGCCGGGCGGCCCGCCCGGCCAGTGCCACCGGCTCCGGGCCCCCGGTCGCCCGCCCGTCGGTCACCACGACCAGCAGCGGCCGCCGCGACGGATCGCGCAGCCGCTCCACCCGCAGTACGTCATGGGCCTTCAGCAGCCCGGCGGCCAGCGGGGTACGCCCACCGGTCGGCAGCGTCTCCAGCCGCGCGGCCGCCGCGTCCACCGACGAGGTGGGCGGCAGCACCACGGCCGCCTCCTTGCCCCGGAAGGTGACCAGGCCGACCTTGTCCCGCCGCTGATAGGCATCCATCAGCAGGGAGAGGACCGCACCCTTCACGGCGGCCATCCGCTGCCGGGCCGCCATCGACCCCGACGCGTCCACGACGAACAGCACGAGGTTCCCCTCGCGCCCCTCCCGCGTCGCCTGCCGCAGATCGTCCCGCCGCACCACCAGACCGGGTCCGGACCGGCCCCGCGCCCGCTGGTGCGGGGCGGCGGCCTGCACGGTGGCGGCCAGGTGCAGCTTGGTGAGCGCGCCCTTCGGACGCCGCGCACCGGTGGTACGCCCGTGCTCGGTACGCGCCCGGGAGCGCCGCCCCGCCGCGCCTTCGCCCAGGCCCGGCACGCTCAGCATCCTCGTCCGGAACGGCTCACCGGCCCGCACGGGCTGCTGCTCGCCGCCCCCGCCCGGCCGGGGCTGCCCCGGTTCCCGCTCCCCGCCTTGCTCCCCGCCCTGCTCGGGCACGGACGGCGTGGGCGTGTCGTCGGCGCCGCCCTCGGGCCGCGGCGGCGTGTCGGGGCCGTCGCCCTGCGGCGGCGGGCCGCCGCCACCGGGGCCGTCCGGGTCCGGATCGTCGTCCTCGCCGCTGTTCTGCTCCAGCGTGTCGTCCAGCTTGTCCTCGTCGAGCCCCGGCGCGTCGAACGGATTGCGCCGGCGCCTGTGGGGGAGCGCGAGCAGGGCGGCCTGCCGGACGTCCTCGGCCAGCACATCGGTACGCCCCGCCCACGCGGCCAGCGCCGTGGCGGTCCTGGCCATCACGATGTCGGCCCGCATCCCGTCCACCTCGAAGGCCGCACAGGTGGCCGCGATCTGCCGCAACGCCCCGTCACCGAGGCGTACTTCGGGCAGCAGCGCCCGCGCGTCGGCGATCCGGGCCCGCAACGCGCCCTCCTCGTCCGCCCACCGGGCGGCGAAGGCCGCCGGATCGTCGTCGTACGCGAGGCGCCGGCGCACCACCTCGACCCGCAGATCGGTCTCACGGGACGCGGCGACCTCGACGGTCAGCCCGAACCGGTCGAGCAACTGCGGCCGCAGCTCGCCCTCTTCGGGGTTCATCGTCCCGACGAGCAGGAAGCGCGCGGCATGGCGTACGGAGACGCCCTCGCGCTCCACGTACGAGGCACCCATGGCGGCCGCGTCCAGCAGCAGGTCCACCAGATGGTCGTGGAGGAGGTTGACCTCGTCCACGTACAGGATTCCGCGGTGGGCATCGGCGAGGAGCCCCGGCTCGAAGGCCTTCACGCCCTCGGCGAGCGCCCGTTCGATGTCGAGCGCCCCGACGAGCCGGTCCTCCGAGGCGCCGACGGGCAGCTCGACCGTCCGCGCCGCCCGCGACACGCCGGACGCGGACGCGTGGGGGCCGTCGGGACACGCCGGATCGGGCGCCACGGGGTCGCAGGAGAACCGGCACCCGGGGACGACGGACACCTCCGGCATGAGCGCGGCCAGCGCGCGCACCGCGGTGGACTTGGCGGTGCCCTTCTCGCCACGCACCAGCACCCCGCCGACGGCCGGTGAGACGGCGTTGAGCAGCAGGCCGAGGCGGAGATCGTCCTGTCCGACGATGGCGGTGAAGGGGTACGGCGTACTCACAAGGCCTCCTTGGTGGCGGCGGTTTCCAGCGGTTCGGGCGCTCCGGGGACTGTGCGCGCTGCGGGGACCGCGGGTGCTCCGGGGGCGATGAAGGGGAGTCCCGCCGGTGCGCCCGACTCGATGAGCCGCCACAGCGCGTCGGTGTCCGCGTGCTCCTCGATGAGGTCACCGAGGCGGTCGAGCTGCTCCTCGCGCAGCTCGGCGAAACAGGTGCCGGGGGCGGGCACGAAGCGGCGGCCGGCGGCCCGCGCGATCTCGGTCAGGAAGCGGCGGCGGAACGCGTCGCTCTCCAGGGAGCCGTGCCAGTGGGTGCCCCACACGGCGCCGGACCGGCAGCCGTCGAGGCGCTGCCCCTGTCCGTCGGTGAGGAAGGGCTCGCCGCCCCGCACGTCCGCGACGCCGTGGTGGATCTCGTACCCCTCGACGGGGGCGCCGAGCGCCTCGCCGGCCGGCCGGGCGAGGGTCTTCTCGCGGGCGAACCGGACGCGTACGGGCAGCAGCCCGAGCGCGTCGACCCGCCCGGCGCGCGACTCCACCTCGTCCTCGATGTGCTCGCCGAGGATCTGGTAGCCACCGCAGATGCCGAGGACCGGGCGGCCCTCCGCGGCGCGCCGCAGCAGCGCGTCTGCGAGCCCGCGCTCGCGCAGCCAGGCCAGCGCCTTCACGGTGCCGCGGGTGCCGGGCACGATGACGAGGTCGGCGTCGGACAGTTCCTCCGCGCGGTCCACGAACCGCACGACGACACCCGGTTCGGCGGCCAGCGCGTCGACATCGGTGAAGTTCGACATCAGGGGCACCGCGCACACCGCGACGCGCAGGACGTCCTCGCCGTGCGGCGGGGCGACGGCCGACTCCCGCACGGTGCCGCGCAGCGAGACCCGCAGCCCGTCCTCCTCGTCGATGCCGAGGCCGTGGGCGAACGGCAGCACCCCGTACGTCGGCCGTCCGGTCAGACCGCGCAGCATGTCCAGACCGGGTTCGAGCAGCGACACGTCACCGCGGAACTTGTTGACCAGATAGCCGGCGATCAGCGCCTGGTCCTCGGCGGCGAGCAGCGCCGTCGTACCGAAGAACGACGCGAAGACCCCGCCGCGGTCGATGTCCCCGACGACCACCACCGGGAAGCGGGCCGCCCGTGCGATGCCCATGTTCACGATGTCCGTGCGCCGCAGATTGATCTCGGCCGGACTGCCCGCCCCCTCGCAGATCACCGCGTCATACGTGCCCCGAAGCTGCTCCAGGCAGTCCACGACGGTGGACAGCAGCGCTTCCTGCCTGCCGCCGTGGTAGCCGCGGGCGCTCATCTCGCCGACTGCGCGCCCCATCAGGACGACCTGGCTGGAGCGGTCGCTGCCGGGTTTGAGCAGCACCGGGTTCATCAGCGCGGTCGGCTCCACCCGGGCCGCCTGGGCCTGCATGGCCTGGGCGCGGCCGATCTCGGCGCCCTCGCGGGTGACGAAGGAGTTCAGGGACATGTTCTGCGCCTTGAACGGCGCGACCTTCACGCCCCGGCGCACCAGCCAGCGGCAGATGCCCGCCGTGACGACGCTCTTGCCCGCGTCCGAGGTGGTCCCGGCGACCAGCAGCCCGCCGCTCATGTCGGTCTCCGTCCTGAGGCGCGCGTACCCGGGGCGTGCGGCCCCGGGCCGTGCGGCGAGGTGATCCGGCGTGCGGCCGCGCCGACGCCCAGGCGGGCCGCCACGCTCATGCCGAGGGCCAGCGCACCGATCCGGCGCGACAGCCGTACGGCGCGTTCGATGTCCTCGGTCTCCACGGCCCGGCCCGTCTCCCCGTTGAGTACGGGGCGGTGCTCGACCCGGCCGCCGTAGGCGAGGGTGCCGCCCAGGCGGACGCCGAGGGCGCCCGCGAAGGAGGCCTCCACGGGGCCCGCGTTGGGGCTCGGGTGCTTGGCCGCATCCGCCCGCCAGGCCCGCAGCGCCCCCCGGGGCCGTCCGCCGGCGGCCACGGCGAGCAGCGCCGTCAGCCGGGCGCCCGGCCAGCCCGCGAGGTCGTCGAGGCGGGCCGAGGCCCAGCCGTAGCGCAGATGGCGGGGCGACTTGTGGCCGACCATGGCGTCGAGGGTGTTGGCGGCCCGGAAGCCGACGAGTCCGGGGACCCCGCCCAGCGCGCCCCAGACCAGGGCGCCGACCACGGCGTCCGAGGTGTTCTCGGCGACGGACTCCACCACGGCGCGGGCGATCTGCGGTCCGTCCAGGGACTGCGGGTCGCGGCCGCACAGGTGGGGCAGCCGCTCACGGGCCAGGCCGAGGTCCCCGGCGGCCAGGGCGCCGCCGATGGACCGGGCCTCGCGCCCCAGCGACGTACCGCCGACGACGGACCAGGTGGTGGCGGCGGTCAGGGCCACGGACGCGGCGGGACTGCGGCGCAGCGCGCGGGCGGCCAACGCGGCACCCCCCGCGGCGCCTCCGGCGCAGACCAGGGTGTGCAGTGCGCCCCACCCGCGGTGGTCGCGCCACAGACGGCGTTCGACGCCTGCCGCGGCCCGCCCGAAGGCGGCGACCGGGTGTCCCCGGCGGGGATCACCGAGCAGCAGATCGCCGATCAGACCGGCCGTGGCGCCGTACGCGAAGATGCGATCGGCACGCACGGTTCAGCCGGCCGTCACGCCTCGAAGGACCTTCGTGCGGGCAATGGGTGGAAGGGGCGGCGCAGATACGGACGCACGGCGGCCGGGCATGGCGATATGTCCTCACTCAGGGTCCGCGCCCTGGTTCGACGTGACGGCGACGAGAGTCTCCTGGCTCCCGGATCCGCAGTTCCCCCGGTCTTCCGGTCCACGTGGCGTGGACCGTGACTTCCGGTGGTGGGGGACTGCTCCCCGGTGACAGTGGCGGGACCGCGCCGGATTCGCACCGGCTTCCTCTGCTGTCGCCGTAATGGCTCCGGCAGTCCACCACGCTCCGCGAACGTCAGTCAACCTGCCGTTGACCTGCGACGGTGCAGTGTGCTGAGACCCACATCGGGCCGGACGCGCACGAGGTGCGTCCGGCCCGATGAGCGGGAGCGGGAAGGGCCCCGGGGGGTCCTTGGGCCGTCAGGCGACGATCATGTAGATCCCGTAGGCCACGGCCGCCGCGCACAGCCCGAAGCAGACGTACGCGCCCGCGCGGGCCAGCATCAGCGACCCGCCGGCCTGCCCGCCCCGCGCGGCCGGTTCCGGCTGCTTGGAGAGGCCGACGATGCCCAGGGTGAAGAGGCCCACCAGGGCGACGGTGGCGACGAGAGAGACACCGAAGACGGTGCCGAGGGCTGCCCAGTCGATGTTCATGGGGATGTGTCCTTACACCGTGGCGGGTCGCGCCGGGTCGGCTACGGGTCCGGCCGGGGCCGGGATGGTGGTCTTGAGGTCCTGCTGCGCCTGGGCCGCGGTGGGCGGCGGGCTGACGGCCGCGATGGCGGTGGTGACGACGCCCGCGGGTTCGGCGTCCCCGGGAGTGCCGTCCTGGCCGCCGGGTGCGACGTCGTCCTGGCCGACCGGCTTGCGGCGCGACAGGACCCAGATCGCTCCGGAGCCCGCGACCAGCAGCACGGCGACGAGCACGACGCCCCAGGTGCCCTGCTTGGTGAGGAACTCCGCCCCCGCGCCGACCAGACCGGCGGCCGGCAGGGTCAGGCCCCAGGCGACGAACATCCGGGTGGCGGTGGACCAGCGGACCACACCGCCCCGGCGGCCGAGGCCCGCGCCCATCACGGCGCCGGAGCAGGACTGGGTGGTGGAGAGGGAGAAGCCGAGGTGCGAGGAGGCCAGGATGACCGTCGCCGCGCTGGTCTGGGCGGCGAAGCCCTGCGGCGGCCTGAGCTCGGTGAGGCCGCTGCCCATGGTGCGGATGATGCGCCAGCCGCCCAGGTAGGTGCCGAGCGCGATGGCCAGGCCGGCGCTGACGATCACCCAGACCGGCGGGTTGGAACCGGGGGAGAGCACCCCGCCGGTGACCAGGGCGAGCGTGATGATGCCCATGGTCTTCTGCGCGTCGTTGGTGCCGTGGGCGAGGGAGACCAGCCCGGCGGAGGCGATCTGCCCGGCGCGGTAGCCCTTGGCGGTCGCCTTCTCCTGGGCGCCGTCACGGATCTTCCCGCCGATCCGGTACGTCAGCTTGGTGGCCAGCAGCGCGGCCAGACCGGCGACGACCGGGGCGGCGACCGCGGGGAGCAGCACCTTGGTGACGACCGTGCCGCCGTCGACCGACGACCAGCCCGCGGACATCACCGCGGCGCCGATCAGACCGCCGAAGAGGGCGTGGGAGGAGCTGGACGGGAGTCCGACCAGCCAGGTCAGCAGATTCCACAGGATGGCGCCGACGAGCGCCGCGAAGATGACCTCGGTTCTGAGGCCGTTCTCATTGATGATCCCGCCGGAGATCGTCTTGGCGACCTCCACCGACAGGAACGCGCCGACGAGGTTGAGAACGGCGGACATCGCCACCGCTGTCTTGGGTTTGAGTGCGCCGGTCGAGATGGTCGTGGCCATCGCGTTGGCGGTGTCGTGGAAACCGTTCGTGAAATCGAACACTAGAGCTGTCACGATCACAATCGCGAGCAGCAGCGTGATGTGTTCCATTTACCCAGGCAATCGTTCGACGTCAGTGGCACGTGGACCGTAGGCAACCTGGGTGAACGGAAGATGAACTGAACAGGGCGTTGTGGTGACTCCAATCGGAGGCCCGCCGCTCCACTTGGCCGTGCTCCGACAGAGCTGAACGGTCGCGGGGCGGTGTGGGCCCCGAATCCGGCTCCGGACGATCTTCCGGAGCGGGCGGAAACATGGACCGCTCATCAGTGGAAAGGATCTTCGTATGAGCGATCAGCGGCGAGGCCCGGTCGAACAGGCCGAGGACATCGAACAGACCTGGCACGCGGTCGTCGCCACCGCCCGCAGGACGGCGGCCGACGGCCTGGTCGTCGGGACCTCGGGCAATGTGTCGGCCCGGGTCGGCGGCACCGTCCTGGTCACCCCGAGCGGCGTGCCCTACGACCGGCTCCGCCCCCAGGACGCGGTCGGCGTCGATCTGGAGGGCAACCAGGTCCTCGGCGAGCTGGCCCCGACCAGCGAACTCCCACTCCATCTCGCGGTCTACCGGAACACGGCCGCCGCCGCCGTCGTGCACACCCACGCGGTGCACGCCACGGCCGTCTCCACGCTGGTCGCGGAGGTCCCGCCGATCCATTACGCGGCCGCGCTGCTGGGCGGCCCCGTCCGGGTCGCCGCCTACGCCCGGTACGGGACCGACGAGCTGGCCGCGAACATGCTGACGGCCCTGCGGGACCGCACCGGCTGTCTGCTCGGCAACCACGGAACCGTCACCTACGGGGCCACCCTCGACGAGGCGTACGACCGCACCGCCCAGCTCGAATGGCTCTGCCGCCTCTGGCTCGCCGCGAGCGCCGTCCCCGGCCGTTCCCCGGCCCTGCTCACCCCGGACCAGCTGAGTGACGTCCGGGAGGCGCTCAAGGGGTACGGGCAGCCGGACCAGAGCCGTCCGTGACGCATCCCGCGCCCCTCCGGACGGCGGGCCGGCATCGAACGGCCCCCGCCCGGTGGCCGACTCCGGGAGCGCCCAGGAGACTGAAGCCGTGCGCCAGGCCAAAGCGACGGCAGCAGTCGTCACCTCCCTCCTCGGCGCCGGTGCGGCAGCGGTCGCGGCCGGCCGGTACGCCGGCGACGTCGCCCTCCGGGCGCCGTCCGGACGTCCCTTCCCCGCCGACCGCAGACTCACCGTGCACGCGACGGCGGCGGGACAGGTCACCCTGACCCGGTCCTTCGCCGCGCTGCGGCCCGGCACCTACGGGCTGGTCGGTCACGACGTCCACGCCGTCGTCGGCCCGGTGATCGAGCAGGCCCACCAGGCCCCCGACACCGTCGTGCGCCGGCTGGAGCGCGTCAACCGCGGCACCCTGCGCCCCGGGGCCAAGGTCCGCCTCACGCCCGAGACGCACAGCGGCGACCCCACCACGGCCCTCGGCCTGGACCACCGCGAGGTCGAGATCACCGGCGAACTCGGCGTCCTTCCCGCCTGGTTCGTGCCCGCCCCCCGCGACACCTGGGTCATCACCGCGCACGGCATCGGCACCACCCGGGAACACCCCCTGAACCTGCTCGGCTTCCTGAACGGACAGCAGCTTCCGGTGCTCGATCTCGCCTACCGCGGCGACGCCGGCGCCCCGCGCTCCCCGGACGGCCTCAGCCACCTCGGCGAGTCCGAATGGCGCGACCTGGACGCGGCCATCCGCTTCGCCGTGCGCTACGGCGCCGAGCGGGTCGTGCTGCACGGCTGGTCCACCGGTGCCTCCATGGCCCTGCACGCCTCCGTCAACTCCGCGCTCCGGGACCGGATCTGCGGCCTCGTCCTCGACTCCCCGGTCATGGACTGGGCCACCACCCTGCGCGCCCTGGCCGCCGCCCGCGGGGTCCCCTCCGCCCTGCTGCCCCTCGCCGTCCGCGCCGCCCAGGGACAGACCGGACTGCACGGCGCCCGGCTCCTGGACACCTCGCTGCCCCGGACCCTGCACGTACCCACGCTGATCTTCCACGGGCCCGACGACACCCTGGCGCCCTGGCAGCCCTCCCGGGCGCTCGCCGCCCGCCGCCCCGACCTGGTCGCCCTGCACCCCGTACCGCACGCTCCGCATGCGGCGATGTGGAATGCCGGCCCGGCCCACTACGAAGAGACGCTGCGACGCTTCCTCACGCCCCTGATGTGAGCTGATGTGCCGCTTCGGCCGGTTGGTCCCGGACGTGCGAACGCCCCGGGACACCGGCGATCCGGGTTCCGTTTGGGCTTTCGGGCTGTCAGAGGCAAGACTGCTCCCCGTGACGTCCCGTACCCCGCGCGACTCCAGGCTGCGACTTGTCCGCCCGCGACCCCTCGCCACCGCTCGCAAGGCCGTGATCACCCGGCGCACCAGGCCGGCGCCCCGCCCGCCCGAGGGCACCCCGCCCCGGGCGGAACTGGCCCGCCAGGCCAGGGCGGCCCTCGCCGACGCCGTGCGAATCGCCCGCTGGGCGGCCGGCGGCTCCCGCCCCGGCACCCCACCCCTGGCCACCACGGCCCTCGAACGGGCCTCCTCGGAGCTGGAGTTGTCCCCGGCCCAGGTGCGCTCCGGCTGGGACCGGGCCAGGCTCGCCGGTCTCGTCGAACTGCACGGCGACACCGCACGGCCCGGCTGGCGACTGCGCGCCTGGGACCGCGACGACTCCGCCGTGCTCCGCGGCTGGGTGGCGCTCTTCGACGCCTGGTCACTCGTCCACCCCGCTCCGCAGGACATCGAGTCCACCGCCGTCGCCGAGGCGGTCGAGGCCGTGCCCCAGGTGCTCTCCCTCCTCCAGCTCTCCGCGGGCCCGGTCACCGTGCCCGCACTCCTGGACCTCCTCGGCCAGCGCGTGGCCGAACTCCACGAGGAGCGCTGCGAGGTGCCGTACGGGCCGCAGCCGCTGCCCGCCCCCGCGGAGGAGGCCCCCGCCGCCCACCCGGAGGCGCTGGTCGCCCTCCTGCTGGACTGGGCCCTGGAGGGGCTGGCCGCCGTCGGGGCGCTCACCCTCGGCTCCGGGCACGCCACCCTCACCCCGCTCGGCAACTGGGCGGTCTGGGTCAAGCTGGAACAGATCTGCGTCGCCGCCCAGAGCCCGGCCGGGAACATCGAGCAGTCCGCCGCCGACATGCTCCTCGGCTGCGCCCGGCTCACCCCCGGACCGGCCCGAGCCGAGTACCGCGCCTGGCTCGCCGCCCGCCCCGTCGGCAGCGCCGTCGCCGAACTCCTCGGAGTGGCCAGGGGCGAGGACGCGCTGCTGCGCGGGCTCGCCTTCGAGGCACTCCGCGTCGTCGGCGCACCCGCGGAGCCCGAGGTGCGCTCCGTCGTCGCCGACCCGTCGCTGCGCCCCTACGCGCTGCTCTGGCTCGCCGAGTACGACGGCGCCGACCCCGAGGACGCCCAGGAGGTCCTCAGCCGCGAGGAGGCCACCTGGCTCTGGGTCGACACCGCGGCGGCCGTGGCCGACCACGGCGAGACCGGACTGCTGGTCCGCCACCTCGACTCGGCCGTGCAGGGCAGCGTCCCTGCCCTGCTCGACGAGGTACGGGCCGTCGGCCATCCGCGCACCGTCCAGGTCCTGGTGGCGCTGGCCGCCGCACACCCCGACCCCGCGCTCGCCAAAGCCGTCCGCAAGGCGGCGTTCCAGGTGCACACCGGCGGAGCCTGACCGGGCGGTCCGGCCGGCCGGGGGAGACCCCGGACCTGCCGGACCGCCCTCGACCCGCCGCGCCTGCCAGCGGAAGGTGCCGCAGCCGGCCATGTCACCGCCGCGGAACCCGGTGGTGAACCACTGCCGGCGCTGCGCCGCCGAACCGTGCGTCCAGGACTCCGGGGTGACCCGGCCCCCGAACCTCTCCCGGATCCGGCCGTCCCCGACCGACGCCGCCGCGTCGAGTCCGTCCCGGACCTCGGACGTGTCCAGACCGGCGTCGTCGTCGAACCGCATGGCACCGCCCTCCGCTCGGCCCGCGGCTGCGCGCGGCCCTGCGCCGAGTACCGGATGGTTCACACCGAAACACCCCGTTGTTCACGGTGCGGAGCCGGTCAGGAGCGCCGGGCGGGCCTCCGGCGACCGCGGCGGGAGCAGGCGGAACAGTGATTGGACACCGCCAGTAGACTGGTCCTCATGGCAACTCTCCTTGTGCGTGTGCGTGAGTAGCGGCGTTCGCGTCGTGAATCGCTGAGGGCTGTCCCGCAATTCCTGGCGGATCAGCCCTCAGGGCCTGTCGTGTGCATCAGGCCGGGCTCGCGTGCCCCGGCACCGCCCCTGATCCGGCCTGATGCAGACGACAGGCCCTATCCGTACCTCCGCCGTCCATCCCGCCCTGGAGTTTTACCCGTGATCACCGCCTCCGGCATCGAGCTGCGCGCCGGCGCCCGCATGCTCATCGAATCCGCCTCCTTCCGCATCGCCAAGGGCGACCGCATCGGCCTCGTCGGCCGCAACGGAGCGGGCAAGACCACCCTCACCAAGTGCCTCGCGGGTGAGGGCACCCCCGCCGCCGGCACCATCACCCGCTCCGGCGAGGTCGGCTACCTCCCGCAGGACCCGCGCACCGGCGACCTCGACGTCCTCGCCCGGGACCGCATCCTCTCCGCCCGCGGCCTCGACGAGATCCTCCGCAAGATGCGGGAGAACGAGGAGCGGATGGCGAACGGCAAGGGCGCCACCCGCGAGAAGGCGATGAAGAAGTACGAGCGCCTGGAGACGGAGTTCCTCACCAAGGGCGGATACGCCGCGGAGGCCGAGGCCGCCACCATCGCCGCGGCCCTCAGCCTGCCCGACCGGGTGCTCGCCCAGCCGCTCCACACGCTCTCCGGCGGTCAGCGCCGCCGTGTCGAGCTGGCCCGCATCCTCTTCTCGGACGCCGACACCCTGCTCCTCGACGAGCCCACCAACCACCTCGACGCCGACTCCATCGTCTGGCTGCGGGACTACCTCAGGAGCTACCGAGGCGGCTTCATCGTGATCTCCCACGATGTCGAGCTGGTCGAGACCGTCGTCAACAAGGTCTTCTACCTCGACGCCAACCGCTCGCAGATCGACGTCTACAACATGGGCTGGAAGCTCTACCAGCAGCAGCGCGAGGCCGACGAGAAGCGCCGCAAGCGCGAGCGCCAGAACGCCGAGAAGAAGGCCGCGACGCTCAACGCCCAGGCCGACAAGATGCGCGCCAAGGCCACCAAGACCGTGGCCGCGCAGAACATGGCCAAGCGCGCCGACCGGCTGCTCTCCGGCCTGGAGGCCGTACGGGTCTCCGACAAGGTCGCCAAGCTGCGCTTCCCGGACCCCTCGCCGTGCGGCAGGACCCCGCTGATGGCGGAGGGCCTCTCCAAGTCCTACGGGTCGCTGGAGATCTTCACCGACGTCGACCTCGCCATCGACAAGGGCTCCCGGGTCGTCATCCTCGGCCTCAACGGCGCAGGCAAGACCACGCTGCTCCGGCTCCTCGGCGGCGCGGAGAAGCCCGACACGGGCGACATCATCGAGGGCCACGGACTCAAGCTCGGCTACTACGCCCAGGAGCACGAGACCCTCGACCCGAACCGCACCGTCCTGGAGAACATGCGCTCCGCGGCGCCCGACCTCGACCTCGTCGCGGTCCGCAAGACGCTCGGCTCGTTCCTCTTCTCCGGGGACGACGTGGACAAGCCCGCCGGAGTGCTCTCCGGCGGTGAGAAGACCCGGCTCGCCCTGGCGACGCTGGTGGTCTCCTCCGCCAACGTGCTCCTGCTCGACGAGCCCACCAACAACCTCGACCCGGCCAGCCGCGAGGAGATCCTCGGCGCGCTGCGCACGTACAAGGGCGCCGTCGTCCTCGTCACGCACGACGAGGGCGCGGTCGAGGCGCTCCAGCCCGAGCGGATCATCCTGCTGCCGGACGGCGTCGAGGACCTGTGGGGTGCGGACTACCGGGACCTGGTTTCGCTGGCCTGACCGGACCGCCCGCCCACTGATCCACTCCCACTGGATCATTCGGCCTACACGTGATCCATCATCTGCGTGAGTACGTCTCGTACCTCGGCGCGGCGCCCGGCACATAGCTGCCGGGCGCACTCATTTGTGGGCGCGGCAGCTGTGCGGCCCTGACCTGGACGTTCCCTCCGGAGTGCTCCCCACGGACCCTCCCGAGCCTTGCGGAATTCGAGATTCCGATCAGTCCGGCGCACTCTCGGGGCGTGAATCCGGTTGCACGGACCTTGCCGAATGGGTGGCCAGGAAGCTCCGGAGGGGTGATCATGAGAGTCCAGAGCGCACTTCCCACGAGGAGGCACGGGTGGCCGAGACTCTGAAGAAGGGCAGCCGGGTAACCGGCGCCGCGCGCGACAAGCTCGCGGCAGACCTGAAGAAGAAGTACGACTCCGGTGCGAGCATCCGGGCGTTGGCCGAGGAAACCGGCCGCTCCTACGGATTCGTCCACCGGATGCTCAGCGAGTCCGGAGTGACGCTGCGAGGACGCGGCGGCGCGACACGAGGCAAGAAGGCCGCTACGGCCTGACAGAGCCGTCGGCGGATCGGAGCAGGCCGTTCGGCCTGCTCCGGGGCTCACCGGTTTCGGCGGTGGCCACCCGGTCGGTCGTGCGGTCGACCGGGTGGTTACTGTTCAGTCACTTAGCTCCATGTGCTGACTGCACCCGAACCGGAGGCGCTCCATGACCTCGCTCGACTCCGTGCTCGACAAGGACGGCGTACGACTCACCGTCGATGACGCGATTGCCACGGTGACCCTCACCAACCCGGCCAAGCGCAACGCTCAGTCCCCCGCTCTGTGGCGGGCGTTGACAGAGGCCGGACGGGCTCTGCCCGGCAGTGTGCGGGTCGTCGTGCTGCGCGGCGAAGGTGTGTCCTTCTCCGCCGGTCTCGACCGGCAGGCGTTCACCCCGGAGGGTTTCGACGGCGAGCCGTCGTTCCTCGACATGGGGCGTGGCCCCGAGGCCGAGCTCGACGCGGTCATAGCGGAGTACCAGGAGGCGTTCACCTGGTGGCGCCGCAACGACATCGTGTCGATCGCGGCCGTCCAGGGACATGCCATCGGCGCGGGCTTCCAGCTCGCTCTCGCCTGTGATCTGCGGATCGTCGCCGAGGACGTGCAGTTCGCCATGCGCGAGACCAGCCTCGGTCTGGTGCCCGACCTCACCGGCACGCACCCCCTGGTGCACCTGGTGGGGTACGCACGCGCGCTCGAAATCTGCGCCACCGGCCGCTTCGTGCACGCCGCTGAGGCCGAGCGCACCGGGCTCGCCAACCTCGTGGTGCCCGCCGAGGAGCTCGACGGCGCCGCCCGCGACCTGGCCGGCGCCCTGCTGGCCGCCCCGCGCGACGCCCTCGTCGAGACCAAGGCCCTGCTGAGCGGTGCCGTCACCCGACCGTACGAAGAGCAGCGCACCGCGGAACGGGCCGCGCAGGGCCGCCGGCTGCGCGACCTCGCGGGCCTGTCCGACTGAACACGTCACCCCGCTGACACGTCACCCGGCCGGAGGCACACACCGCCTCCGGTCCCGCGGCGCACCCGGACCGCCGCGTGCGGCCGTCCGCCGCGCCCGGTTCAGTCCTCCGGGGCTTCCGGCGCGCCGTCCGGCGCCGGTTGCCCCGTCACCGCCGTGACCAGCACCGCGACCGGCGGATGCCCGTCCACCGCTTCCGTCACCGCAGCCCGCACCGCGCGTGCCACGTCGAGCGCGCGGTGGCCGCCGTCCGTCGCCAGCTCGACCCGTACGTGGTCCGCGCCCGTGTGCACCGCCGCGCCCAGCACCCGGGTCAGCGTCGCGACACCGGCCACCCCGGCGGCCGCCCGGCCCGCAGCGTCCTCCGGCTGCGCCGCCCGTACCCCGGCCGGTTCCGGCTCGTCCGGCTCCGGTGCGGTGTCCAGCAGCTCCGTCACCTGGAGGTCCACCTCGGTGACCACCAGGCCGAGCCGCCGCGAGGCCGCCGCCAGCAGCGCGGAGCGCAGTGCCGCAGCGGCCGTGGGCAGGGGCTGGTCGGCCGTCGCCGCCATGGTCGCCTCGATCCTCAGCGGGCCCGGCGGCAACGCACTCGGAGGTGGGGGCACCTGGGGGCCGGGGGCCGTCGCCGGATCGGCCACCGCGATCCTCAGCTCACCGAGCACGGGCCCGGTCGCTGGGCCGCGCACCGCCCGGCGCAGCACCGCGACCGCGGCCCGCTCCGAAATCCAGGCCCCGTCCGCGGGACCGCCCAAAGGGAGCAGTCTGCCCAGACCGAGTCGCTGGCGGACCGCAGCTGTCCATCCGTCGGCCCTGTTCGGGCTGTCAGCCGTCGTCATTGCCCCAGCCTGCCGCATCCACGGCGCGAGACGGGGCAAGCGCACTTAATGTGGGCAAGGAAGTCCATTCCTGCCCCGAAGGGAAGAACGGCGATGACCGACACCCCACAGCGGAACCGGCCCGAGAACCCCGACAAGGACACGGCGGGTGGCGACAGCAGGACATCGCCACTGACCAAGCGCGGCGGCGGAGACCCCGCCACCCGCGGCCGTACGACGATCGCCGACGGCGTGGTCGAGAAGATCGCCGGAATGGCGGCACGCGACGTGGTCGGCGTGCACGCGATGGGCAGCGGCCTCTCCCGCACCTTCGGCGCGGTGCGCGACCGGGTGCCCGGCGGCGGCAAGTCCGTCACCCGGGGCGTGAAGGCGGAGGTCGGGGAGTCGCAGACCGCCCTCGACCTGGAGATCGTCGTGGACTACGGCGTGTCGATCGCCGACGTCGCCCGTGACGTACGGGAGAACGTGGTCGCCTCGGTCGAGCGGATGACGGGTCTCGAAGTCGTCGAGGTCAACATCGCGGTGAGCGATGTGAAGCTGCCCGACGAGGAGGACGACGACGATCAGCCCGAGCCACGACTCCAGTAGTACTCCCGTCCGAGGTAGTTGAGGAGCGCACGATGAGCATGGCTGTGGTCGGCATGGTGGCAGGCATGGCGCTCGGGTTCGCCGGATATTTCGGCGGGTTCGGTGCCTTTCTGCTGGTGGCCGCGCTGGGGGCGATCGGCTTCATCGCCGGTCGCTTCCTCGACGGTGACCTGGAACCCGGCGACTTCTTCCGGAGTCGCGATCGCGGCGACCGGCGGCGGTGACGGCCGTGTCGGGGGCGAGCGGCAGGGTCGCCGCAGGAGAGCGCGGGGAGACCCGTATCGCCGACCGGGTGGTCGCGAAGATCGCCGCGCAGGCGGCGAAGGAGGCGGTCGACGAGCCGGCGAAGGACGGCGCGTCGCCGCGCGCCACGGTCACGGTGCACCGTGACACCGCCCGGGTACGGGTGAGTCTGGAGCTCGGGTATCCCAGTGACATCGGCCGCCAGTGCGGTGCGGTGCGTCACCGGGTCGCGATGCGGGTAAAGGCGTTGGCGGGGATGGAGGTGCCCGAAGTGGCCGTACAGGTCGAGCGCCTGCACCCCTCAGGAACGAGCCTCGCGGCGCAGGGGAGGATCCGATGACCGAGCCCCAGAACCCGGAACACGGCAGTACGCAGCGGCTGCCCACGGTCCAGCCGGTGGAGCACGGGGACGTGCTCGAACTCGACCAGTCCGCGTCGTCCGCCGCCTACGACCCGGTGCCCGCCAAGGAGCGGGGCGAGGGTGGCGCGGGCCGCTTCTGGTCCGCCCGCCGCATTCCGGCCGGCATCCTCGCCCTGGTGGTCCTCGGCGGCTCCGGACTCCTCCTGTACGACGTGGCGGCGGTCCGGGCCGGCCGTCCGGCGATGCAGTGGCGCCGCTCGCTGGCCGACGAGCTGGCCCGGCGGCCGCTGGACGACGTCTGGGTGCTGACCGGCGCGTCGGTCGCGACGGCGATCGGCCTGTGGCTGATCGTCCTCGCGCTCACGCCCGGACTCCGTGACCTGCTGCCGATGCGCCGAGACCGGCCCGGCGTACGGGCCGCGCTCGACCGGACCGCGGCCGCGACGTTCCTGCGCGACCGGGCCGTCGAGGTGTCCGGCGTGCAGTCGGTCCGGGTCCGGATGGGCCGCAGGAAGGTGGGGGTGCGGGCCGTCTCGCACTTCCGTGAACTCGACGACGTACGGGCCGATCTGGACACCGTGCTCTCCAGGGGCATCGGGGAACTCGGCCTGGCCAGGCCGCCGAGCCTGTCCGTCCATGTCCGCCGTGCGGCGAGGAAGGGGTGAGCGGCGTGCTCAGGACCGTCAACCGGGTACTGCTGGGGCTCGCCGGGCTGGTACTGGTCTGCGTGGGCGGCGGCGTGCTGGCCGCCGCGACCGGGCTCTCCGTACCGTCCTGGTGGCCCTGGTCCGGCAAGAACGACGTCCTGCTCAGCGAGTCCGGCCGGGACCGCTGGCGCTCGGACGGCTGGTGGTGGCCGACGGTCATCGCGGTCCTCGCCGTCCTCGTCGTGCTCGCCCTGTGGTGGCTGCTGGCCCAGCTGCGCCGCGCCCGTCTCTCCGAGGTGCTGGTGGACAGCGGGGACGGCGAGGGCGCACTGCTGCGCGGCCGGGCCCTGGAGGGCGTGCTCGCCGCGGAGGCGGGAGCGCTGGACGGAGTGGCCCGCGCCCAGGTCGTGCTGACCGGGAAGCGCAGCACACCGCAGGCCAGGATCCGCCTGCTGATGGAACCGCACGCGGCGCCGGAGCAGACGCTGGGCCGGCTGGCCGACGAGGCGCTGGCCCACGCCAGGGACTCCGCGGGCCTGGCGCGGCTGCCCGCGGAGGTCCGGCTGAAGGCGGTCAAGCACCGCGCGGAGCGGGTGAGCTGACCAGGGCCTGTAGTGGGTTGTCACGCGGAAGGAGGAGCGGGGCCGGCAACGCTGCGAGCGTGCGTGCCCGGCCCCGTGACGCCGCGGGACAACCCACTACAGGCCCCATGGGTGCGGACACGCCGGGCGCTCCGCCCGGCGTCGTCCACCTCCGCCCCCGACGGTTCAGAAGCCGTGCCGGGAGCCGCCGTCGACCGGGACCATGATTCCGGTCAGGTACGAGGCGGCGGGCGAGAGCAGGAAGGCCGCGGTGCGGCCGAACTCCCTCGGGGTGCCGTAGCGGCGCAGCGGGATGCGCGCCTCGTTGGCCGTGCGCGAGGCCTCCGCGTCGCCCGAGAGCGCGTCCAGTTCACGGACCCGGTCCGTGTCGATCCGGGCCGGCAGCACGCCGACCACCCGGATGCCGCGCGGGCCCAGCTCATTGGCCAGCGACTTGGCGAACCCGGCCAGGCCGGGGCGCAGACCGTTGGAGATGGTCAGCCCGTCGATCGGCTCGTGGACGGAGCCGGAGAGCACGAAGCCGATGACACCGCCCTCGCCGAGCGCCGCGGCCGCCGTACGGGCCAGCCGTACCGCGCCCAGGAAGACCGACTCGAAGGCCGACCGCCACTGCTCGTCGGTGTTGTCGGCGGCGGAACCGGGCGCCGGACCGCCGACGCTGATGAGGATGCCGTCGAGCCGGCCGCACCCCTCCAGCGCGGTGTCCACCAGCCGCTGCGCCACGGCCGGGTCCGCGTTGTCGGCGGCGAGCCCGACGGCGTCCGGGCCCAGCTCCTCGGCGGCGGCCCGGACGCTCGATTCGTCCCGGCCGGTGATGATCACCTTCGCGCCGTCGTCCACCAGCGCCCGCGCCGCGGCGTTGCCCAGTCCCCGGGTCGCCCCGGTGACGATGTACACACGGTCCTTCAGTCCAAGATCCATGGCTCTATCCTGCCGCTTCGCCCGTTGCCGTGTCCTCGGGGGCCCGCGCCTCCGCCAGGGCCACTGCCGTACCGACCAGCCCGACGTGGCTGAAGGCCTGCGGGAAGTTGCCCAGCTGACGCTGTCCGGCGGTGTCGTACTCCTCGGCCAGCAGCCCCACGTCGTTGCGGAGCGCCAGCAGCCGCTCGAACAGTTCGGTGGCCTCCTCGGTGCGCCCGGTCATCCGCAGCGCGTCCGCGAGCCAGAACGAGCAGGCCAGGAACGCGCCCTCACCGCCGGGCAGCCCGTCGATCGAGGGGCCGTCGGTGCTGTAGCGGCGCACCAGTCCGTCGCTGCCCAGCTCGTCGCGGACCGCGTCCACCGTCCCGATGAGCCGCGGGTCGTCCGGCGGCAGGAACCCGGTCCTGGCGATCAGGAGTGTCGCGGCGTCCAGGTCCCGTGACCCGTAGGACTGGGTGAAGGTGTTGCGCACCGGGTCGTACCCCTTCTCGCACACCTCCCGGTGCACGGCGTCCCGCATCGCCCGCCAGCGGTCGGCGTCGCCGGTCAGCGACGGGTCCTCCTCCAGACTGCGCACGGCCCGGTCCGCCGCCACCCACGCCATCACCTTGGAGTGCACGAAGTGGCGGCGCTGACCGCGGATCTCCCACAGCCCCTCGTCCGGCTCGCGCCAGGTCGACTCCAGGAAGCCGAGCAGGCTGAGCTGGAGGTTCCAGGCGTGCGGCTTGTCGCCCAGACCCGCGTCGTGGGCCAGCCGCAGCGAGTCGATGACCTCCCCGTACACGTCGAGCTGACGCTGGCGGACCGCGGCGTTGCCGATCCGGACCGGGGCGGAGTTCTCGTACCCGCGCAGCCACGTCAGCTCCGACTCGGGCAGTCTGCGCTCGCCCGCGAGCCCGTACATGATCTGCAGATCGGCCGGGTCCCCGGCGACGGCGCGCAGCAGCCAGTCCCGCCAGGCGCCGGCCTCCTCCAGATAGCCGGCCGAGATCAGCGCGCCGAGGGTGAGCGTGGAGTCCCGCAGCCAGCAGAAGCGGTAGTCCCAGTTCCGTACGCCGCCGATCTCCTCGGGCAGCGAGGTGGTGGGGGCCGCCACGATGCCGCCGGTCGGGCCGAAGGTGAGCGCCTTCAGGGTGATCAGCGAACGGATCACGGCCTCCCGGTAGGGCCCCTGGTACTTGCAGCGGGCGGACCACTCGGCCCAGTCGGACAGGGTGTTCTTCAGCGCCTCGTACGGGTCGACGAGATCGGGCCGGGGCGAGTGCGAGGGGTGCCAGGTCAGGACGAACGCCACCTGGTCGCCCGCGGAGACGCTGAACGAGGAGCAGGTGGAGAACTGCTGGCCCCAGGTCTTGACCGGCGGTTCGCTGCGCAGCCAAGCGGAGTCCGGCCCCGCGACCGCCACCCGGTGGCCCTCCGAACGGCGCACCCAGGGCACGACCGAGCCGAAGTCGAAGCGCAGCCGGAGCACGGAGGCCATGTCGACGGTGCCGCTGACCCCCTCGATGATCCGCATCACATCGGGTTCCTGGTCGCGCTGCGGCATGAAGTCGATGACCTTGACCGTGCCGGTGCGCGTCTCCCAGAACGTCTCCAGGACGAGGGAGTCGCCCGCATAGGCGCGCCGGGTGCAGGTGTCCGCACCCTTCGGCGCGATGCGCCAGTGGCCGTTGTCCTCGTCACCGAGCAGGGCGGCGAAACAGGCGCCCGAGTCGAAGCGGGGCAGGCAGAGCCAGTCGACGGAACCGTTCTTCCCGACCAGGGCCGCTGTCTGGAGATCGCCGATGAGGGCGTAGTCCTCGATGAGTGGTGTCACGCTCTGGCGTGTTCCCGAACCTGGCCCTCGCTAAGCAGCCGTTGTCCGACGTGAGGCGGGAGTCACCCCGGCGGGCGAGGTGCGGACACGCCGTCAGGCCTTCGCGGGCTCGGGCTTCCCGGGCTCCGCCGCGGCGTCCCGCGCTTCGGCGGCGGCGGCCGCGGCCGCCACCAGGTCGCGCTTCTCCCGGCGGGCCAGCACCACGTAGCCGACCGGAACACCGGCGGCGAACAGCCACCACTGCACGGCGTACGCCATGTGCGGGCCGATGGAGCTGTCGTCGGGAGCCTCGATCAGCTCGGGGGTGTCGCCGGACGGCACGGGCCCGGTCTGCTCCAGGTAGCCGCCGAGCACCGGCCGGGAGAGCAGCTTGGCCTGCTCGGCGCTGTTGATCAGCATCACCTGGCGGTCCGGCAGGTCCGAGAGGTCCTTGATGCCGCTGCTGCCCGTCGTCTCGTCGGCCTTGAGCCGCCCGGTGACGGTCACTTCGCCCTTCGGCGCGGCCGGTACGTCGGGGAAGGCGTGCTGGTCGTCGGCGGTGGCGATCCAGCCACGGTTGATCATGACCGTGCCGCCGCCCTTGAGGTCGAACGGGACCAGCACGTGGTAGCCGATGCTGCCGTCGGTGGAGGTCCTGCGCCGCACCACGACCTCGTGCTTCTCGTCGTACGTCCCGGTGGCCTTCACCGCACGCCAGTAGTCGGAGCGCGGAACGGTGTGGCCGGGCGAGGTGAGCGCGGCGACCGGCACCGGTTTCGCCTTGAGGTTGTGCGAGATCAGGGAGTTCTGCGCGACCTTGTGCTCATGCCGGTGCAGCTGCCAGAAACCCAGCTCGACCATCGTGGGAATCATGACGAGGGCGAGGAGGGCGAGGATCAGCCACTGCCGGGTCAACAGGAAGCGGTACACCCCATGACGGTACAACCGTGGCATGGGGTGCATCACGCAGGGGGTGGGGGAAGGGGGGCGGCGCCCGGTGCTCAGACCTTGTCGATGATGCCCGCCTTCCCCTCCGCGCGGGCGCAGTGACCGCCGCAGAACCAGTGCCCGTCGACCTCGACCCCCTGGCCGATGACCTGGACCCGGCAGTGCTCACAGATCGGCGCCATCCGGTGAATCGCGCAGGAGAAGCAGTCGAAGACGTGCACCGCGCCCTGCGCGTGCACTTCGAAGGACATCCCGTAGTCGTTTCCGCATACCTCGCAACGTGCCATGCGCCACAGGGTGGGACGCGAGGGCGGCGGCGGGCGAGCGGTGGGCGGGCGAGTCGCCCCCGGTTCACTCCGATGACGGCGCCGCCGACGGCCCCTTCGACGCCGCGGCCACGTCCCTCAGGAGATGGGTGAACGCGCTCTCCTCCAGGATCGGGGTGCCGAACGACTTGGCCTTCACCGTCTTGGACGTCGCCGCGTCCGGGTCGTTGGTGACGAGCAGGCTGGTCAGCCGGGACACGCTGGTCGCCACGTGCAGTCCGGCCTCCACCGCCCGGTCCTCCAGCAGCTCACGGTCGATCGAGGTGTCCCCGGAGAACGCCACCCGCATCCCCTGCATGAGGGGTTTGTCCTTGTCGTAACGCCCCGGGTTCGGATAGGGGCAGGCCGGACGCTTGCGCGAGGGGCGCCAGCTCGCCTGGCCGCCGCCGTACGGGGCCTGGTGGCCGACCCGCGGGGCGACGGGGGAGTCCGACCACTCGGTCAGCGGCCGGCACTCCAGCAGCGGCAGCCGCAGCCCGCCGTCCGCCGCCGCGTGCAGACTCGGGCGGAACGCCTCGGCCAGCACCCGGGCATCGTCCAGCGCGTGGTGCGCGCGCTGCTGCACGACCCCGAAGTGCGCGGCCAGTGACTCCAGCTTGTGGTTGGGCAGCGGCAGCCGCAGCTCCTTGGAGAGCGCGATGGTGCACAGCCGCTGCTGGACCGGGGCGATCACCGAGGCCCGCGCGTACTCCCGGGCGAGCATCGACCAGTCGAAGGCCGCGTTGTGCGCGACCAGCACGCGGTCGGCGAGCCGCTCGGAGAGCTGAGCGGCGACCTCCGGGAAGAGCGGGGCGCCTTCGAGCACGTCACTGGTCAGCCCGTGGATCCACACGGGGCCGGGGTCCCGCTCCGGGTTGACCAGGGTGTACCAGTGGTCCTCGACATTGCCCTGTGCGTCCAGGCGGTAGACGGCGGCGGAGATTATCCGGTCGTCCCGTGCGAGGCCGGTGGTCTCCACGTCGACGACCGCGTACCCCTGCGGGTAGGCGGTCGGCCACGGTGCTGCGGTCTGGCGGTCGTCGAGCATGGTCACAGAGAATACGGGCCACGACCGACAGTCCCCTATTCGGCCGTCACCCCCGGGCCCTTTCCGGCCGATCGGCGCTCCCGCGCGGAGCCCGCCAGCAGCCCGTCCACCAGCGCCCGTACGGAGGCGGTGAACAGCCGGTCCGGGTCGGCGGGCCGGGCCAGCGCGCGGGCCAGCGCCGGATCGCCGCCGGCCGTCGACCCGCTCCACAGATCGCCCTCGGCCGGTGACTGGACGGGGGACCGCTCCCGGTTGCGCTCCACCAGCAGGAAGCCGACGGTGTGGAACTGCACCGCCCGGACCGCGGCCGCCGCCCGCGCGCCCCGGAGCCCGGCGGCGTGCACCTCGTGGACCAGCGCCCGCTGCGCCGGCAGGAACATCCGTTCCGTCAGTCCCCGTTCGTGGACCATCGCGATCAGATGCGGCCGGGCGCGCAGTTCGCGGCGCAGCCCGCGGGCCACGGAGACGATCCGGGCGGCAGGGGTCCGGCCGGTGGGGCGCAGGGTGCCCATCTCCTGGACGGTGCGCTCGACGAGGGCGTCCAGCAGCGACTCGCGGTTGCCGACGTGCCAGTAGATCGACGTGACGGCGGTGCCCAGTTCGGCGGCCAGTCTGCGCATGGTGAGGGTCTGCGGACCGTGCCGCCGCACCAGTGCGGCAGCGGTCGCGAGGACCTCCTCGCGGGTCAGCGCCGATCGCGCCACAGCTCCTCCAGATTCCAGAACTCCGTTACACGCACGCCTATTTACCCTTCATCTTCGTCGGTGTAACTGTGTTACAGAGCCCGGCGGAGGGCCGGGCCACGGACGACCGAGAAGGGTGGCACCGCATGGCACGGGTACGGTACGGCGCGCGCACCGAGGCCGAGATCGCGGCATCCCGCGAGGCCCGCTCCAGGCTCCCCGACATCTGGTCCACCGGCGTCACCGCCGTCTGGGAGAGCGACCCCGACGCGGTGGCGGCCGTCCTCCCGCCGCCGCTGAAACCCTCGGGGCGCCCGCTCGTCCGGGCGAGCATCAGCAAGGTCGACCTCCCCGGCTATCCGCTCGGCGCGGGCTCCGTCGCCGTCGCCGCCGTCCACGACGGCCACGAGGGCTGGTACCCGCTGGTCATGCCGATGACCCACGAACGGGCGCTGACCGGCGGCCGCGAGGTGTTCGGCGAACCGAAGAAGCTCGGTGAGGTGAGCGTCGAACGCGAGGGCCTCGTCGTGCGGGCCCGCCTGGTCCGCCACGGCATCGCGTTCGTCGAGATCCGCGGCGCGGTCGACGGCCCGCTCCCGCTGCCCGAACCGGTGACGAAGCTCGACTTCTACTTCAAGTTCCTGCCCGCCGTGGACGGCGAGGGCTTCGACTCCGGCCCCGTACTGATCCACTGCACCCGGCACGAGAAGGTCCGCAAGCTGGAGCGGATCACCGGTGACGTGGTGCTGCGCGAGTCGATGTACGACCCGGTCGCCGACCTCCCCGTCCGCAGACTGATCGGCCTCACCATCGGCGAGAAGACCAGCGACCAGCAGGGCAGGGCCGTGGAGCGGGTCAGCGCCGACGCGCTGCTGCCGTACGTCCACCAGCGCTACGACGATCCCCAGCAGATCCACGACGGACCGCCCGAGGGGAGCGTCCGATGAGGCTGGAGGAGGGCCAGACCGCCGTCGTCACCGGGGCCGCGAGCGGCATCGGCCTCGCCATGGCCCGCCGGTTCGCGGCCGAGGGGCTGAACGTCGTGCTCGCCGACGTGGAGGAGGACGCGCTCGGCAGGGCCGCCGCCGGACTGCGCGAGGACGGCGCACGGGTGCTGGCCCGGCCCGTCGACGTCAGCGAACGCGACTCCGTACGGGAACTGGCAGAGGCCGCCTACGACGCCTTCGGCGCCGTGCACGTGCTGTGCAACAACGCCGGCGTCGGATCGGGCGCGGAGGGCCGGATGTGGGAGCACGAGCCGAACGACTGGAAGTGGGCCTTCGCGGTCAACGTGTGGGGTGTCTTCCACGGCATCCAGGCCTTCGTGCCGCGCATGCTCGCGGGCGGCGCCCCCGGCCACGTCGTCAACACCTCGTCCGGCGACGGCGGGATCGCCCCGCTGCCCACCGCCTCCGTGTACGCGGTCACCAAGTCCGCCGTCGTCACCATGACCGAATCGCTCTACGCACACCTGCGGGCGGAGGACGCGGCGGTCGGCGCCTCTGTCCTCTTCCCCGGCCCGCACATGCTCCGCACCGGACTGTGGGAGTCGCACCGCAACCGCCCCGAGCGGTACGCGAAGGAGCGCCCGCGCCGGACCCCGTACCGCAGCCTCGGCCAGTGGGAGGCGGCGATGAGAGCGGCGGGCCACGACGTGGAGTTCACCCCGGTGGAGGAGGTCGCGCAGACCGTCGTGGACGGCATCCTCGCCGGCCGCTTCTGGATGCTGCCGGACAGCGAGCACAGCGACCGGCAGATCCGCGCCAGGTCGCAGTCGATGCTCGACCGGGCCAACCCGTCGTACCTGGAGAAGTTCGTACTCGACTGAGGAGTGAGCGATGACCGACGACGACCCGTACCTGATCATCTCCTCCGACTGCCACGCCGGACTGCCCACCGAGGAGTACCGGCCCTACCTCGACAGCCGCTTCCACCGGGAGTTCGACGACTTCCTCGCCGGCCGCGACCGCCGCCGCGAGGAGATGACCCGCCTCGGGGTCCGCAACGAGGCCTTCGCCGACAAGTGGTTCCAGGACAACGAGGAGGGCCTCAGGGGCGGCTGGGACGTCACCCAGCGGCTCAAGGAGCTCGACGGCGACGGGGTGGCGGCCGAGGTCGTCTTCCCCGACGCGGACGCCGTCGACAGCCGCACCGCCGCCCCCTTCGGCGTCGGCCTCGGCCTCTCCGGCGACCAGGACCCGGACCTGGGCATGGCCGGCGCGCAGGCCCACAACCGCTGGCTCGCCGACTTCGTCTCGCAGCACCCCGAACGCCACTGCGGCGTCGCCCTGCTGCCCGTCACCGGTGAGACCGGCCGGGTCGTCGCCGAGATCCACCGGGCGAAGGAGTCCGGGCTCGGCGCCCTGATGATCCCCTCCATGTGGGTGGACAAGGCCCCCTACCACGACCGCCGGTACGACCCCGTCTGGGCGGCCGCCGCCGAGACCGGGATGCCGATCGTCACCCACTCGGGCGCGGCGCCCCGCCACGAGTACGGCGACCACCTCGGGATCTACGTCTCCGAGGTCACCTGGTGGCCGTCGCGCCCGCTCTGGTTCCTCCTCTGGTCGGGCGCCTTCGAACGCCACCCCGGGCTCAGGTTCGGCGTCGCCGAGTCCGGCTGCTGGTGGCTGCCCAACCTGCTCTGGTTCATGGACCGCCTCTACCTCGGCGCCCACGGCGGCAAGAAGCTCTCCCCGTTCGCCGAACTGAAGCGCCCGCCGCACGAGTACCTCGACCGCCAGGTGTTCATCTGCGCCACCAACACCAAACGCCGCGAGCTCGCCCAGCGGTACGAGATCGGCGTCGACAACATCCTCTGGGGCAGCGACTTCCCGCACCCCGAGGGCACCTGGCCGAACACCGCGAACTGGCTGCGCGACACCTTCCACGACATCCCCGTCGCCGAGACCCGCCGGATGCTGGGCCTGGCCGCCGCCGAGGTCTTCGGCTTCGACACGGACAAGCTCGCACCCGTAGCCGCCCGCATCGGTCCCACCCCCGCCGATCTGGGCCAGAGCGCCGACCAGAGCGCGGTCGAGGCCTCCTGGGCCCGCTCGCGCGAGGTCGGCAGGCACTGGCTGACGGAGCACGACTTCCCGGTCCTGGGGACGTCATGACGGGCCCCGAGGGCGCGGTGACGGGTTCAGAGGGCCCCACGACGGGTCCTGAGCGTGCGATGTCAGGTACTGAGGGCTCCGTGGCGGACCGCTACACCGTCATCTCCGCCGACTGCCACGCCGGCGCCGACCTCCTCGACTACCGGCCGTACCTGGAGTCGGAGCACCACGACGACTTCGACGCCTGGGCGGCCACCTACGTCAACCCGTACGAGGACCTGGTGGCCGACACCGCCGACCGCAACTGGAACTCGGACCGCAGGCTCGCCGACCAGGAGGCGGACGGCATCGTCGCCGAGGTCGTCTTCCCCAACACCATCCCGCCCTTCTTCCCCTCCGCCTCCCTGATGGCACCCGCACCCTCCCGGGCGGAGTATGAACAGCGCTGGGCCGGGCTGCGCGCCCACAACCGCTGGCTCGCCGACTTCTGCGCGGCCGCGCCCGGCCGGCGCGCGGGCGTCGCGCAGATCCTCCTCAACGACCCGGAGGAGGCGGCCCGCGAGGTCCGCCGCACCAAGGAGGCCGGACTCACCGGCGGCATCCTGCTGCCCGGCGCCCCACCCGGCTCCGGCGTTCCGGAGCTGCACTCCCCGGCGTACGACCCGCTCTGGGCGGTCTGCGCCGAGCTGGACGTACCGGTCAACCACCACGGCGGCTCCGCGTCCCCGCCGCTGGGCGACGAACCGGCGGCCCGCGCCGTCTTCATGGTGGAGACCACCTGGTTCTCGCACCGGGCCCTGTGGCACCTGATCTTCGGCGGAGCGTTCCGCCGTCACCCCGGGCTGAGGCTCGTCCTCACCGAACAGGGCTCCGGCTGGATCCCGGGCATCATGGAGATGCTCGACTACTACCACGGCCGACTGGTCGCGTCGGCCTCCCGCGCGGCCACGGCGGAGTCGAAGTTCGGCGCGGGGCTGGCCGGTTCGATGGGCGCGAGCCCCAGCGAGGTATGGCGCGAGAACTGCTACGTGGGCGCCAGCTTCATGCGCCCCCACGAGGTACCGCTGCGCGACCGGATCGGCCTCGACAAGATCATGTGGGGCAGCGACTACCCGCACGACGAGGGCACCGCCCCGTACTCACGCGAAGGCCTGCGGATCGCGTACGCCGGGCTGCCGCCCGCCGAGGTCGCCGCCATGACCGGCGGCAACGCCGCCCGCGTCTACGGATTCGACCTGGCGGCCCTGGACCGGATCGCCGCCCGCGTCGGCCCGACGGTCCAGGAGATCGCGGAACCCCTGAAGGAGGTCCCCGCGGGCGCGACCAGTCCCGCGTTCGCCCGGGGCGGGTCGGTACGCGTCTGGTGACACCACGAGGTGAGACCATCCCCGGATGAGCGATCCCCAGGCGCACCACGAACCGCACAGCACGGGCATGGGAGCACGGCTGAACTGGCTGCGCGCCGCCGTGCTCGGGGCCAACGACGGTGTGGTCTCCACCGCCGGTCTCGTCGTCGGCGTCGCCGGGGCCACCGACGACCGCGGCACCCTGCTGACCGCCGGCCTGGCCGGGCTGCTGGCCGGGTCCATGTCGATGGCCGCGGGCGAGTACGTGTCGGTCTCCACCCAGCGCGACTCGGAGAAGGCCGCACTCGCCACGGAGAAGCGCGAGCTCCAGGAGATGCCGGAGGCGGAACTCGCCGAACTCACCGGACTGCTGGAGGGCAAGGGGCTGAGCCACGAGGTCGCCCGCGAGGCCGCTGTCCAGCTCACCGAACGCGACGCGCTGCGCGCCCACGCGGAGGTCGAGCTGGGCATCGACCCGGACGACCTGACGAACCCCTGGCACGCCGCGGGCGCGAGCTTCCTCGCGTTCACGGTGGGCGCGCTGCTGCCCCTGCTGGCGATTGTGCTGCCCCCGATCTCGCTGCGGCTGCTGGTGACCGTGCTCTCGGTGCTCGCCGCACTGGCCCTGACGGGCTGGTGGAGCGCCCGGCTGGGCGAGGCGGCGGTGGGCCCGGCGGTGCTGCGGAACATGGGCGGGGGAGCGCTGGCGATGGCGGTGACGTACGCGGCGGGGGAGTTGCTGGGGGCGGCGGGAGTCTAAGGCCTGTCCCGTCAGCGGAGGCGGATGATCCGGTCGGGCGGGAAGAGGTCGGTGCCGATGGCCAGGGTGCCGCCCAGCAGAGTGACAGTGAGGCGTTCGACGCCGGCCAGTGGGCTCAGATCAATCGGAGGAGAGTCCAGGGCGCAGTGGCTCAGCCTGAGCGAGGTGAGCTGGGGCAGTTCGCGCAGGGGAGCCAGATCGGCGACGGTCCCGCAGCGGAACAGGAAGAGCCGCTCCAGCCCCGTGAGGACAGGAATCGTCCGGGGGTCGAAGTGATCGACCTCGTGTACACCCAGCCCCCTGAGCCTGGAGAGGGACGGGTGCCGTTCCAGCTCGCGCAGCTGAGTCCGGCCCCCGACCGTGAGCGAGGCCAGGCGTGGCCAGCGCTCGATGCCGTCGAGGCTCAGATACCGGGTCTGCCGGGATAACCCGAGGTTGACGAGCTGAGGGCCGATGGGCAGTTCGCCCACGTTGTCGATGAGCAGGGGGTGCTGGGCCGTGAAGTCCCTGAGCCCCGTCATGTCGCGCAGCGGATCGAGGGACACACCGGGGTTGATGTCGTACAGCAGAAGGCTCGTCAGCCCGGGGCCGGCCAGCGGGCTGAGGTCTTGTACCCGCGGACAGCGACTGACCCCCACGTCGGTCAACGAGGGCATGGAGGCGAGGAGGGACAGGTCCCGGAGCGCGTAGTTGTCGTACAGGAAGAGCGCTTCCGGAGCGTCCAGCTGGAGCAGGGGGCCGAGATCGGAGTGGTCACCGCTCACGTGGATCCGTCGGGCCCCGCGCAGGTGACGCAGAGCTCCGAGCTGATCGGCTCTGCGTACGTACAGATACGAGGTGTCCCAGGAATGGGCGGAGAGTACCTCCCGGGCGTACTCCTCGGCCGCGAAGGCGCTCCAGCCCTGGGCCAGTTGACGGGAGACCTCCGGACGCTTGTCCTCTCGGAACCCGGCCATCACCTCGAACGCGGCGTCTCCCCCGATCAGTGACGCCGTCCGTACGATCGCGGCCGCGGTGCCCTCGCTCAGCGTGCCCGGCCGCGGAAGCAGTTCCAGTACCAGCTCGCCCGCCTTGGCGAGTTCGTCGGCGTCCTCCGGATACAGCGGCGGCAGGAGTTCCTCCGTCCGCATCTGGACCTCGGAGCGCATGTCGGGATGAAGCTCCGGCGCGTGGTCCAGGCTCGACGCCGCCAGCAGCACCAGGCGATTGCGGTGTTCCGGTTCCTCCTCGGAGCGTTGCAGCAACTTGTGCAGAATCAGCCGGCGTTCGTCCACCCGGGCATGCCCCACCGCCATCTGGACCACGTCGTCCCAGCCGTCGTCGTGCGCGTTGCGCACCAGGACACCGAAGTCGCGCGCTTCCACAGCGGCCTTCGCGCCCAGATAGTCGAGGAACGTCCTGTGCACGAAGTCGACGGCGCCCGGAGAGGGTTCGCGCAGGAGGCCGCTCCTGATCAGCAGATGCGAGAAGACCTGCTCCGCCGTCCCCCGGATCTGCGGCATCGCCTGCAGCCACTGCGTCACCCTTCCGATCGCCTCCTCGCGATCGGCCTGCAACTGACCGTTGCGGATCAGCCAGTACGCCAGCCGCTGGAGCAGGGCCGTCTGCTCCTCCCGGGTGAGGTCGACCCCCTCGACGTTCACGATCTCGCGTTCCGTGTCCCGACGTACCAGCAGCATGTCCAGCGCGGCGTCGTACAGCTCCTTGCGGGCGCGCGGCAGTTGCATCCGCCGGTCCCGGTTCAGGGCGCACAGCAGGGCGCACATCAGCGGGTTGGTCGCCAGCCGGCCGAGGTCCCGGCGCAGTCCGACCGCGCGGCGCAACGACTTCTCGTACACGTTCAGTTGCTCGCGCTCCTCCGGGCTCGGACACTCCAGCCGGGCCGCGTCGTGCCAGTGCCGGATGAACGCGCGGATGCCGTCCCGCTCCATCGGCAGCAGCGAGTGGGCGACGAACCCCTGCTGTCCGAGCCAGCCGTCGGGAACCGCGGACGGCCGGGTCGTCATCACGTAGCGGGCCTGCGGGTATGCCGTGATCAGGTCCTTGAGCCAGCGCTCCGTCCGGCTGCGCAGCCGCATCGGGACCTCGTCGACACCGTCGACCAGGACGAGGGCCCGGCCCTCGGACAGCAGCCTGTCCGCCCACCCGGCCGGTGCGGCGCCGTGCAGCGGGATGCCCGTCGCGCGCAGGAAGTCCTCCGGATCCGGCAGTTTCTCGTCCGACGTGAACGCGCGCAGCCGCAGGACGAACGGCACACAGCGGTTCCAGTCCGCCAGATCTCCGCCGAACGTCTGCCGGGCGGCATTCACCGCCAGCCACTGCACCAGGGTGCTTTTGCCGGAACCGGCCGGTCCGCGCAGCAGCAGCCGGTTGGTCTCCGCGAGAGCCTGCTCGGCCTTGACGACCAGCTGGTCCGGCACGGATCCCTCCCATCGCTGTGGGCCGGTCTCCTCGGAACTCACCGCCAGACTGATGTAAGCCGTCTCCAGCGGCCACTCGCCCGCAGACCGCCCCAGCGTCAGCCCGAACAGCCCCATCCGGCTGTGCGTCGCGGCCATGAACTCCGTGTACCGCCGCTCGAAGTCCAGCGCCGCCGCGTCCGGGCGCGGGCCGAGCCGGTCCCGTACGTCCTCCACCAGCTCCCGCGTCCGCCCGGCCTCGCGCACCTGCTCCACCGCCGTCCGTGCCATGAAGGACGGCTCGGCGGTCAGCTGCTCCACCACATGGGCGCAGCACCGGCCCAGGAGCTCCCCGTACAGCCCGGCCGCCCGCTCCGACAGCCCCGCCGGGGGCGCCGACAACCCGGCCGCCAGCCGCTCCGGATCGAGGTTCACGGCGAACAGCCGGTCCGCCGTCAGCGCGTCCGCCGCCGTGAAGGTGTCCTTGACCGCCTCCACGGCCGCCAGCCGTTCGTGCTCCGGGAGGCCGGCGTACGACGCCTCCAGCCGGCCGCCGAGCACCTTCGCCAGCCGGTCCGGCTTCGCCGGGCGGGGGAGCGGGCGCACCGGGTCCGGAACCAGGCCCGCGCCGGGCTTCGGTGCGAGCAGTGACCTGGCCACCGTGCCGAGCACCGTCGTCGCGAGCCGGACCAGTGCAACTTCCATACCCGCCACCGCAGTTCCTCCCCCGGTCGGACCCTGGTGGAGGGATCGTACGACGGCCTCGCTGTCAGAAGTCACCAAAGATTGCTGACAGCCCGTCTCGCATACTTGTTGGTAACAACGTCTGGTCGCGGGCCGACCTGCGGCTCTACGGTGCTGACATGCCGACGAACCTGCCCGATGTAGTGCTCTGGTCCATACCGGCCTTCGTCCTGCTCACCGTCCTGGAAATGGCGCTCCACCACTTCCACCCCGACGAGGAGGCCGCCGGTTACGAGGCGAAGGACGCCGCCACCAGCATCACCATGGGGCTGGGCAGCCTGGCCTTCGACCTGCTGTGGAAGGTGCCCATCGTCGCCGTCTACTCGGCGGTGTACGAGCTGACGCCGCTGCGCGTGCCCGTCCTGTGGTGGACCGTTCCGCTGATGCTGCTGGGGCAGGACTTCCTCTACTACTGGTCCCACCGGGGCCACCACGTCATCCGGATCCTCTGGGCCTGCCACGTGGTGCACCACTCCAGCCGGAAGTTCAACCTCTCCACCGCGCTGCGCCAGCCCTGGACCTCGCTGACCGTCTGGCCGTTCTACCTCCCGCTGATCGCCTGCGGTGTCCACCCGGCGGCGCTCGCCTTCTGCTCCTCGGCCAACCTCGTCTACCAGTTCTGGGTGCACACCGAACGCATCGACAAGCTGCCCCGGCCCTTCGAGTACGTGCTGAACACGCCCTCCCACCACCGGGTGCACCACGCCTCCCAGGGCGGCTACCTCGACCGGAACTTCGGCGGCATCCTGATCGTGTGGGACCGGTGGTTCGGCTCCTTCACGGCGGAGACGCAGCGGCCCGTGTTCGGGCTCACCAAGAACATCGACACGTTCAACCCGCTGCGGGTCGCCACCCACGAGTACGCCGCCATCGCCCGCGACGTACGCGCGGCGGGCAGCTGGGGCGAACGGGCCGGGCGGGTCTTCCGCGGGCCCGGCTGGCAGCCGCAGGGCCGGACGGCTAGCCCTGCCACCGCTGCCCCTGCCACCGCTCCCGCACGCGAGCGCACCGGATGAGCGCCGGGCTGACGAACGCCGGACCCTTCCCCGGCCGGCGGGAGCGTCTCGTACGCCCCCTGCTCATCGCCTTCCTCGCCGTCTGCGCCGCCGACCTCGTCGCGGTCCTCGCCGACAGCGGTACCGCGCACCTCGTCGCCAAGCCGCTGCTGATGCCGCTGCTGGCCGGGTACGCCGCCGCCCGGCGCGGGCCCCGGCTCCTGATCGCGGCACTGCTCTGCGGCTGGGTGGGTGACGTGTTCCTGCTGGCCGACGCCGACCTCGCCTTCCTCCTCGGGATGGGCGGCTTCGCCGCCGGGCACCTCTGCTACCTCACGCTCTTCGGACGGGCCCGCGGCGCCCTGCTGCCCGCGCTCCTGTACGCGGCCGCCCTGGCCGCCTTCACCGCCCTGATCTGGGGCGGGCTGCCGGCCGGGCTACGGCTCCCGCTGGTGGGCTACAGCCTGCTGCTCACCGCCATGGCCTGCCGGTCCGGCGTCCTCGGCCGGTACGTGGCCACCGGCGGCGCGCTCTTCCTGCTCTCCGACGCCCTGATCGCCACCGGCATCGCCGACCGGCCGCAACTGCCCGCACCCGACTTCTGGGTCATGCTCACCTACGTGGCGGCCCAGCTCCTGCTGACCCTCGGAGTGCTCGCCCCCGGTGCGCGACGGCCCGGTGCCGGCCCCGGGGCGTACCGTGGACGCGGTATCAGCATCTGAGATCGGCAAGGACCCCACGCATGCGCGCCACCGTCATCCACGCCCCCCACGACATCCGCGTGCAGGAGGTCCCGGACCCGGAGATCCAGCAGCCCACCGATGTGGTGCTCCGGGTCCTGCGGGCCTGCATCTGCGGCAGCGACCTGTGGGCCTACCGCGGTGAGTCCGCCCGCCAGCCCGGCCAGCGCATCGGCCACGAGTTCCTCGGTATCGTCGAGGAGGCCGGCTCCGGGGTCAACGGCTTCGCCGTCGGCGACCTGGTCGTCGCCCCCTTCGTCTGGTCCGACGGCACCTGCGCCTACTGCGCCGAGGGCCTCACCACCTCGTGCCCGCAGGGCGGCTTCTGGGGCTCGGTCGGCTCCGACGGCGGGCAGGGCGAGGCCGTACGCGTCCCCTTCGCCGACGGCACACTCGTCAAGCTGCCCTCCGCCGCGGCCTCCGACGACCGCCTGCTCACCGCGCTGCTGGCCCTCTCCGACGTCCTCGGCACCGGCCACCACGCGGCCGTCGGCGCCGGTGTGAAGCCCGGCACCACGGTCGCCGTCGTCGGTGACGGCGCCGTCGGCCTGTGCGGCGTCATGGCCGCCAAACGGCTCGGCGCCGAGCGGATCATCGCGCTCGGCCGCCACACCGCGCGCACCGACATCGCCCGCACCTTCGGCGCCACCGACGTGGTCGCCGAGCGCGGCGACGCGGCCGTCGCCGCCGTACGGGAACTGCTCGGCGGCGAGGGCGCCCACGCGGTGATCGAGGCCGTCGGCACCGAGCAGTCGATGCGCACGGCCGTCGGCATCACCCGCGACGGCGGCTCGATCGGCTACGTCGGCGTACCGCACGGCAGCGGCACCGGACTGGACCTCGGCGTGATGTTCGACCGGAACATCGCCCTGCGCGGCGGGGTCGCCCCCGTGCGCAGCTACATACCGGAGCTGCTCCCCGACGTCCTGTCCGGCACCATCGACCCGTCGCCCGTCTTCGACCTGGCCATCGGCCTCGACGAGGTCCCGGCCGGCTACCGGGCGATGGACGAGCGCACCGCGCTGAAGGTCCTCATCAAGCCGTGAGCCGGGCGGCCGGGCACTCCCGGCCGCCCGGCCCGGGTGGTGGGGGGGGCGGGGGGGTGGCCCCCCCCCCCCCCCCCCCCCCCGCCCCGGGGGGGCCGGGGGGGGCGGCCCCCCCCCCCCGCCGGGGTAACCCGTGGGGGGGTGGGCGCGCCCCGCGCACCCCGCGCC